>CAYZBH010000039.1:6118-36959 GCA_964476605.1 uncultured Thermoanaerobaculia bacterium
CGACCGGCTTCTTGGCGACCGCCTTCCCGACGGGGCGCCGAGGGGTCGACTTCTTGGCCGGGCGAGCGACAGCCGCCTTCTTGGCGGTCGCCTTGGACTTGCTGGAGGTCGCCTTCGCCTTCGCTCTCGGCTTGGACGGCGAACGCTTGCCGGCCGCCGCGCGAGGCTTGGCGGCGCTCTTCTTTCGGGTCGTGGACTTCGAGGTTCGGGCCGATTTGCGCGCCACTTCGACGTCTCCTCGCAATAGGTTCCCCATCCGGCGGGGAGTGTCTTACAACGTCGGGCGATGATAGTTGATTCCGGCGGCGATCGAAAGCGCGCGATAGAGCTGCTCGAGCAGCACCAGGCGCGCCAGGTGGTGCGGCAAGGTCATGCGGCCGAGAGCCAGCCGGAGCCGGCAGCCGCGCAGCAGCTCGGGGTCGAGCCCGAGGTCCGAGCCGAGAAAGAAGACGACCGGACGCGGCCACTCCGCCCGCCAGCGTTCCACTTCGCTCGCCAGGCGTTCCGAGGTCCATTCGACACCTCGCTCGTCGAGGGCGATGCGGAGCGCCCCCGCGGGCACCACGCGATCGAGTGCCGCCCCCTCCTCCCGGCGCCGTGCCTCGTCGGTGCCACCAGAGGTCACCCGCACGGCGCGCTCCTCGAGCGGCATCCATGCGGTGATGCGTCGCCGGTAGTCCGCGCAGAGCGACTCCCAGGGCTCCGGGCTGTGGCGGCCGGCCCAGGCGATCAAGACCTTCAGACCCACTACTCCGCCTTGCCGGAGTGTGGAGGGGTGTCGCCGGCGCGCAGGTACTCCTGCCACTCCTCGTAGAAGGCGAGCGAGTGGAGATCGCGCATGCGATCGAGGAAGAGGATGCCGTTCAGGTGATCGAACTCGTGCTGGATGATGCGAGCCTCGAAGCCCTCGGCGGTGAAATCGAGGCCCCTGCCGTGCCGGTCGAAGCCCCGCACGCGGACCTTCGGATGGCGCGGGACCAGGCCCCGCAGATCGGGGATCGAGAGGCACCCCTCCCAGTCGTAGACGAGCTCCCCCGCCGTCGGCTCGACCATCGGGTTGACCAGTACGTGGAGCGGAATGCCCGCCTCCGGAGCTTCCTCGTCCTCGGCTTCGTAGACGAAAAGCTGCCATCCCAGACCGACTTGCGGCGCCGCGAGCCCGACCCCCTCCGCCTCGCGCATGGTCTCGATCATGGAGTCGATGAGGTGCTGGACCTCGGGCTCGGCGAGCCGGCCGGCGGGCAACGCCTCGGCCGGCGCGCGAAGCGCCGGATGGCCCATCCGGACGATCGGCAGTACGGGCATCGCAGGCCTCCTCCGCCGCATCTTAACTCTCCGCAAGCCATTGGTTTCGCGTGATAAAGTCTCGCTCCCATGACCGCCTGGACCTCCGAGGAAGAGGAGCGGCGGCGGCGGCGCAAACGCATCCTCAAGGGACTGCTGATCGGCGGAGCTGCGGTCGGCGTGCCCGCGCTCATCAACGCCGCCATCGCCCGCAAGGCCCGCCGCGTCGAACCCGCGACCTGGGGACGCCGACACCGCTACGCCTGGGATCTCGCCGATGTCGTCTTCCAGCGGATCGGGGCGGGCGATGCGATCGTGCTCCTCCACTCCTTCGGCCCCGGGCACGACGGCCTCGAGTGGCGCGGCGTCGCCGAGCTCCTGGCGCGGGACTTCCAGGTCTTCGTGCCCGATCTCCCGGGCTGGGGACGCTCCGCGCGGCCCAGCGAGTCGTTGGACGGCGAGCTCTACATCGACTTCCTCATCGACTTTCTCAACGACGTCGTGAGGCGCCGGGCGCTCCTGGTCGCCGCCGGCCTCCCCGCGGCGTACGCGATCCAGCTCGCCGTGGATCACCCCGAGCTCGTCCGCGGCCTGGCCCTCTGCTGCCCGATCGGGATCGACCAGGCCGGCGAGGAGCCCGACCTCAAGGACGCGATCATCCATCGCCTGCTCCGACTCCCCGTCTTCGGCACGTCGGCCCTCAACGTCTACACCAGTCGCCGCGGCATCGAGCACCATCTGCGCGAGGAGGTTTTCGCCGATCCGGCGCTCGCCACCGAGGCGCTCGTGGACCACCACTATCGAGGCGCCCACGACCCCTCCAACCGCTCCGCGCTCGCCGCCTATCTCGCGGGCTACCTCAACCATCGCGTGGCCCATCTGCTGCCGCGGATCGGGGTTCCGGCCCTGCTGGTCTGGGGGAGAAGAGCGGTCAGCCCGCCGGTCGAGTCCGCCGACCTCTGGCTCGCCGCCCTTCCCGACGGCGAGATCGAGGTCCTCGAGGGTGCGGGTGCCGCGCCCCACGCCGAGGGTGCCGGCGAGACCGCCGAGCGCTTGGCCCTCTTCGCGCGGCGACTCCCCACGGCATGAGTAAGGCCGGTTTCCCGCCGGTTCCGGGCGGCTACCCCTTCCCGCGTCTCGAGGTGGAGCGGCTCGAGACCTGGCGGCGCGACCGCGTCTTCGAGCGCTCGCTCGAGCTGCGGCGCGGGGGTGAGGACTTCGTCTTCTACGAAGGGCCCCCGACCGCCAACAACGTCCCCCACGTCGGTCACGTCGTGACGCGGGTGGTCAAGGACCTCTTCCCGCGCTTCCAGACGATGCGCGGCCGCCACGTCGCCCGCAAGGCGGGCTGGGACACGCACGGGCTGCCGGTGGAGATCGAGGTCGAGAAACGGCTCGGGCTCGCCGGCAAGAGGGACATCGAGCAGATCGTCCCCGGCGATCCGCGTGCCTCGATCGAGCGCTTCAATCGCGCCTGTTTCGAGTCGGTGATGACCTACGAGAAGCAGTGGCGCGCGATGACCGAGCGCGTGGGCTACTGGGTCGACCTCGACGAGCCCTACTTCACCTACGCCAACCGGTACGTCGAGTCGGTCTGGTGGGCGCTCAGAACACTCTGGGACGACGTGGACGGTCAGGGACGGCGTTTGCTCTACGAGGGGCACAAGAGCCAGCCCTACTGCGCGCGCTGCGGGACCACGCTCTCCTCGCACGAGGTGGCGCAGAACTACAGGGAGGTCGAGGATCCGTCGATCTGGGTCCTGTTTCCCGCCCGCCCCGGCCAGCACCTGAAGACGATCGAGCGGCGCGAGCTCACCGTCCCGACCGACTTCTACCTCGTCGCCTGGACCACGACGCCTTGGACCATGCCCGGCCACGCCGGGCTCGCCGTCCATCCCGAGCTCGTCTACCGCATCGTCGAGCACCCGACGCGGCCGGGCGCCCGGTTGCTCTTCGCGGACGCCATCGAGGTCCCGATTCCCTACGAAGTCGAGGCCGACGGCAAGCGACAGCGGCGCGATCTGCGGGACCAGCCGGCCCTCGCGCGCGTCTCGGGCCGCGCGCTCCACGGCCTGCGCTACGACCGCCCGTTCCCGACCGACCCGGCCGACACCCGCCCGGAAAGCGTCTTTCCGGCTCCCCCGTCCGACGCGGACGGGTGGCTGGTGGTCACTGCGGACTACGTCACCGCGACCGACGGCACCGGCCTCGTGCACACCGCTCCCGCCTTCGGAGCCGACGACTACGCGACCGGCGTCAAGTACGGTCTGCCGCTCTTCCAGACCGTCGAGCCCAACGGCAAGATCTCCGCCCGCGCCGGCATCGAGAGGTTCGCCGGGCTCTGGTTCAAGGACGCGGACCGCGAGATCCTCCGGGACCTCAAGGAGCGCTCGCTCCTCCTCCACCACGAGCGTCACCGGCACAGCTACCCGTTCTGCTGGCGCTGCGACACGCCGCTGCTCCAGTACGCGACGAAGAGCTGGTTCGTTCGCACGACCGCCTTGCGAGACCGGCTGGTCGAGAGGAACCGGCCACCGAACATCCAGTGGCATCCGCGCCACGTCGGCGAAGGGCGCTTCGGGAAGTGGCTCGAGGGCGTCGTCGACTGGGCGCTGTCGCGGAGCCGCTACTGGGGCACGCCGCTGCCGATCTGGAAGTGCGACGGTTGCGCTGCCGAGCCGGTCGTCGTCGGCTCCTTCGAGGAGCTCTTCGAGCAGTCCGGGCGGCCGCGCGCGGAGCGACCGGCGGACCCCTACGATCGCGCGCAGTTCGACCCCCATCGTCCGTTCATCGACGACGTCACTTGGCCCTGCTACGCGTGCGAGGGCGGCACCTTTCGCCGCGTGCCCGACGTCATCGACGCCTGGTTCGACTCCGGTTCGATGCCGTTCGCGCAGCATCACTACACGGGCGCTCCGAAGGCCGAGATCCAGCCCGACGCTCGGTTCGGTCCGCTGCGTGGTTTTCCCGCCGATTTCATCGCCGAGGCGGTCGATCAGACCCGCGGCTGGTTCTACACGCTTCACGTGCTCGCGGTCGCGCTCTTCGATGCTCCGGCCTATCGCAACTGCATCGTGTTGGGGCACGTGAACGACGAGCAGGGCCGCAAGATGTCGAAGCGGCTCGGCAACGTGGTCGAACCGATGGGAGTCATGGAGGAGGCCGGCGCGGACGCCCTGCGCTGGTACTTCTACGTCAACGATCCCGAGCAGAATTCCCGCTTCTCGGCGCGCCTCGTGCGCGAGGCGGCGCAGGGCTTCCTGCTCCCGATCTGGAACGCCCTCTCCTTCTTCACCATCTACGCCAACCTGGACGGCTGGCGCCCCGGCTCCGCGGCGCGCCTGAGCTACGCCGCGCGCGGCGATCTCGATCGCTGGATCCTGCTGCGGCTCGACGACGTGATCGACCAGACGACGCTCGCGCTCGACAACTACCGGATCGTCCACGCGGCCAAGCACCTCGAGGCTTTCGTCGAGGACCTGACGAACTGGTACATCCGCCGTAGCCGCGCTCGATTCTGGGCCTCAGTCGACGGGAGAGGGTCGGACAAGGAAGCAGCTTTCCAGACCCTTTACGAGGTGCTGACGACGCTCAGCCGGCTCATCGCTCCTTTCACGCCCTTCCTGGCCGATTCCCTCTACGCGCACCTCGAAACCAGTCAATCCGGCGAAATCCCGCCGAGTGTTCACTTGACGGATTGGCCTCACTCGTTCGGCGTTCTCCGCCAGCTCGATCGCGCCGGCGACTCGACGCTGCTCTTGGCGCAGGCCATGGGCCTCGCCAAGCGCATCGTCGGTCTCGGCCGGGCGGCCCGCGCCTCGCACGATCTCAAGACGCGGCAACCTCTCGCCTCCGCGACCCTGGTCTTCGCTCCCGAGGCACTCGGCGTCGATCTGCGCGGTCAGACCGAGCGCGTGCGGGAGCTGGTGCTCGACGAGCTCAACGTCAAGGAGATCCGCTGGGCCGAGCGGCGCCGGGACTTCGTCACCCACGACGTGCGGCCGAACTTCCGGGCTCTGGGCAAGCGGCTTGGCGGGAAGATGAAGGCCGTGCAGGCGGCGCTCGGCGCGGCCGAGGGCGACGCGCTGGCCGAGGCGCTCGAGCGCGACAACCGGGTGATCGTCGACGTCGTGGGGGAGTCGATCGAGCTCGCTCCGGAGGAGCTCGAGGTGCGGCTGATCGAGAAGGAAGGGCTTGCCACCGCCGGGGATCGCGAGCTCCTCGTGGTGCTCGACACCCACCTGACCCCGGCGCTCGTCGCCGAGGGGCGTGCCCGCGAGGTCGTGAACCGCATCCAGAGCGCCCGCAAAGATTTGGGGCTGGATTACGCCGACCGGATCCGGGTCCGCTACTGCGCCGCACCGGAGATCGAGGCCGCGATCGAGATCCATCGCGACTGGATCTCCGGCGAGACCCTCGCCGTCGAGCTCGCCCCGGGGGCGGGCGAGCTCGAGACGACGATCGACGGTCTAGAGTTCTCCTTCGGACTGACGAGAGCCTCCTGAAACCCCACCCAGCCGGGTGGGGCCCCAAACGAACGCCCGACCGAGAATTCCTCTACCTCCGTCCGTCTACGGCTGAGCCTGGTTTCAGACCGTCTCACGACATTCCGGACGTGAGCACGCTCTCGAGGAGGGCATTCATGAAAAAGCAGACGATGTTTCGGGCCCTGGGGCTGCTGCTGATCGCGCTGAGTCTGGTCGCGTTCACGTCGCCGGCCTGGGCCAAGCAGGAAGCTGCAGCGCCCGCCAATCGCCTCTCAGCCACCGCCGCTCCGGCGATCGACGGCGGCGTGATCCGCGCGCTACCGCCGCGGCTGCCGGAGACCCTGATCAACGACGGCAGCTTCGAGAACGGTCCGCCGCCGACCTCGGCTTGGACCGAGGTCACCAATTCCGCGTGCGAGTGGATCGGCGACTGGAGTGGCGCGTGGGGCGCGGGCGCCTACGACGGCTCCTTGGATTTCTGGGCCGGAGGCTACTGCGGCGGCGTGGCCACGTCGTCTTCGGTCAGCCAGGCGGGAATCCCCGTCCCGGCGACCGACAACAACCTCCACTTCTGGTACATGTCCTACCGCCCCGACCCCGACGATCCGGTGAACGACGACTTCGCCTACGTCCGGGTCAATGGGACGATCATGTGGACGCTTCCGCTGACGGTGGCGAACGACACCTTCCCGAGCTGGGTCGAGGTGGTTCTCCCGCTCGCGGCGTACGCGAGTCAGAACGTCACTCTCCAGTTCGAGGCCGTCTCGGGCGGCGCGGCGACGGGTAACATCCGCTACGACTTCATCCAGATCGGAGAGCCGCCGCCGCCGCCGCCACGGTGCCCGGACGGTTACGAAGAGATCATGGTCCTCTCGACCGAGGGCTTCGAGGGGAGCTTCCCGCCGGCCGGCTGGACGGTCTCGAACAGCACGTCGGGCTGCGGGAACGGCTATCCCGGCTGGAACAACAGCGACCCGGGCGCCCGCGGCAACCTGACCGGCGCCAGCGGTCTCTTCGCGATCGCCGATTCCGACAACTGCGGCTCGAGCGTTTCGATGAACGCCGAAATCTGGACCCCTCCGATCGACCTCACGAACCTGGTCGCGCCCGAGGTGGCCTTCAATCTGGATTACTACCGCCTCGGTGATACCGCGACCCTGGACCTCAGCACCAACGGCGGCTCGAGTTGGAGCAACATCTACACCTGGACCGGCTCCGCACGCGGCCCACGCTCCTTCTCCGCCCCCTTCGCCGGGGATGGACAGGCCGGCGCGATCGTGCGCTGGCACTACGTCTCGGGTTGGGATTGGTGGTGGCAGATCGACGACGTCACGGTGACCGCCTGCCAGCCGACCGGTGGCGTCGAGCCGGGGCCCACCGTGCTCGAGATCCCGACCCTCTCGAAGGCCGGGTTCGCGCTGCTCGGCCTGCTGCTCGCCGGAGCCGCCTTCCTCCTGCTGCGCCGGCGGTAGCCGTACCCGGGCGCGAAGCCCGGCGAGAAGGATCCGCATCGCTCGAGGGGCCCTCTGGGCCCCTCGTTCTGCTTTCACCCGGTCACTCGGGCTCTGGTAGCTTCCAGAGCCGGGATTCGCGACCATGGGCTTCGAGGTCTCCTCTTTTGCGCTGCTCGCCACCGTCGCGGGGTGGATCGCCTCGATCACCGCGGCTCTCGTCTGGCCGCGCCGGCGGGAGGTTCCGGGGGGGAGGCCGCTCGCGGCGCTCCTCGCGGCCAGCGCCTTCTGGTCCTTCGGCGCCGCGGCGGAGCTCGTCGCGCGGGAGACCGAGACCAAGATCCTCTGGTCCCAGATCCAGTACTTCGGCACGCTCGCGACCCCCCCTCTCTTCGCTCTGTTCGCCGAGGCCTTCGCGCGCCGCGACCCCGCCTCTGCGAGGGGGCGCCGGTGGCTCGCCTACTTCGTGATTCCCACGCTCACTCTGGGGCTCGCCTGGACCAATCGTCTTCACGGCTGGATCTGGCCCGGATTCCACCCCGTGGAGGGGGCGCCGCACCTGCTGGTCTACGAGCGCGGCCCCGGATTCTGGATCGGGGTCGTCGGTTACAGCTATTGGTGTCTCGCCTTAGGCACCGTCAGGCTGGTCGGAGCCGCCCGGCGGCTGCCACGCGCCCTCCGGCTCCAGGCATTGACTCTGCTCGCCGCGGCGGCGCTCCCCTGGGCCGCCAACGCGAGCTACATCCTCGGCTTCTTCCCCGTCTCCGGGCTCGACCCGACGCCGTTGTCGATCGCCGCGATGGGAGTGGTCTGCGGCTTCGCCATCTTCCGCCTCGGCCTCGTCGATCTCGTGCCCGAGGCGCAGGCGGCGGTGGTCTCGAGCCTGAACGACGGACTTCTTCTCTTCGACTCTCAGAACCGCCTGATCGAGCTCAATCCCGCCGCGCGCGGTCTCTTCGGCGACAGGCCGCCGAGACCCGGCGACGGATTCTCCGAAGCGCTGGCGCCCTGGCCGCTGCTCGTTCGCCTGCCGCGGGACGAGCAACGCATCCGCGTGGAGCTGCCCGCCGAGCACGACCCGGAGCGCGCGCTCGAGGCGGAAGTCTCCCGATTCGAGGGGCCCCGGGGGGGCGCCGGAACGATGGTCCTGTTACGCGACGTGACCGAGAAGCTCCGCTTCGAGCGCGACCTGCTCGAGGCCAACCGGCTGCTGCAAGAGAAGCTGGCCGAGAATCAGGCACTGCAGGAGTCGCTGCGCGAGCAGGCGGTGCGCGATCCGTTGACCGGGCTCTTCAATCGCCGCTACGCCGACGAAACGCTGGGACGGGAGCTCTCCCGGGCCGAGCGGACCGGCGAGTCGCTGGCTCTCGTCCTCCTGGACCTCGATCACTTCAAGAACCTCAACGACCGCTTCGGTCACGCCGCCGGAGACACGGTGCTGCGCGAGCTCGGGCTCCTCTTGCGCGCGAAGACGCGACGCTCGGACATCGCCTGCCGCTACGGCGGCGAGGAGTTCCTGATCGCCATGCCGGGGACGGACGCCCCCTCGGCGGCTGGTCGCGCCGAGGTGCTGCGCGAGACCTTCGCCGAGCTCGGCTTCGCCGCCCGGCACGCCGGGCTCGGCTGCACGCTCTCGGCGGGGGTCGCTGCCTTCCCCGAGCACGCGACCACGCTCGAGGCGCTGGTGGCCTGCGCCGATCTCGCCCTCTACGCCGCCAAGGCGGCGGGGCGCAACCGCGTCTTCACCACCGCCTGAGCGCGAGCGGCGCTGATATCGTTCGAGCCCCGGTCGCTTCCGGCCGGCGAAGGGGCGATCCATGGCCGGCATCTTCAAGGCGTACGACGTTCGCGGGATCTATCCCACCCAGCTCGACGAGGATCTCGCCCGGCGGATCGGGCAGGCGTTTCGCAACGTGCTCGACGACGACGACCTCGCGGCGGGGGCCCGCGTCGTCGTCTCACGCGACATGCGCCCCTCCTCGGAACCGCTCGCCGCGGCGCTCGTCGAGGGCCTCACCACGGCGGGGCTCGAGGTCGTCGACATCGGCCTCGCGACGACCTCGATGAACTACTTCGCCATCGGCCATCTCGGGACGGCCGGCGGCGTGCAGGTGACCGCGTCGCACAACCCGGCCGAGTACAACGGGCTCAAGTTCAGCAAGCGCGATGCGAAGCCGGTCTCGGGCGACCACGGCATCCCGCTGCTCGAGCGGTCGGTCGAGAGCGGAGACCTCCCGCGCGCCGAGCGTCCCGGACGGGTGACGCGGGGCGAGGTCTTCACCGCCTACCGGGAGCACGTGCTCTCGTTCCTCGAGCGGCCGGCCGGTGCTCGCAAGCTGAAGATCGTGGTCGACGCCGCGAACGGCATGGCCGTGGTGGACCAGCCGATCTTCGACGCGCTCGGCGTCGAGATCGTTCCCCTCTTCTTCGAGCTCGACGGCACCTTCCCGAACCACGAAGCGAACCCGCTCAAGCTCGAGAACCTGCGCGACCTGCAGGCGAGAGTGCGGGCGACGGGCGCCGATCTCGGCGTCGCCTGCGACGGCGACTTCGACCGCGCCGCCTTCGTCGACGAGCGGGGGGAACCGATCGGCTCGGACCTGGCGACGGCCCTGATCGCGGGCGAGCTGCTCGCGGGCGAGCCCGGCAAGCACGTGCTCTACGATCTGCGCTCCTCGCGCGCCACCGCCGAGTGGATCCGCGAGAAGGGCGGGATCCCGGTGCGCGAGCGGGTGGGCCACTCCTTCATGAAGGCGACGCTGCGCAAGATGCACGGCCTCTTCGGCGGCGAGCTCGCCGGGCACTACTACTTCCGCGACAACTACCACGCGGACTGCGCGATCCTCGCGGTGATCGAGATCCTGAACCTGCTCTGGAACTCGGGCCAGGCGATGTCCGAGCTGGTGGCGCCGCTCGCGCGCTACGCCAAGAGCCCGGAGACCAATTTCGAGGTCGACGACAAGACGGCCAAGATGAAGGAGCTCGGGGCCGCCTACGCGGACGGCGAGGTCGACTGGCTCGACGGCATCACCGTGCAGTATCCCGACTGGTGGTTCAACGTGCGTCCGTCGAACACGGAGCCTCTCCTGCGCCTGGTGGTGGAGGCGAGGACGGCCGCCGACCTCGAGCGGCGTTTCTCCGAGCTCGTCGGGCGCATCGGACATCCGGTCGATCACTGAGAACGGGGGGAGAAGAATCGGTAGCGACCTGAGCGACACGGAGACTCTCGACGCCGGACGCCGGGATCCCCGGCCCCGGCGCGCCCGAACGCTGGCGATCCTGGCGCTCGTCGCGTTCGCGCTCGCCTTCCAAGGCACCCGCAGCATTTGGGACCCCGACGAGGGTCGCTACACCCTCGTCGCCCTCAACATGGTGAGGAGCGGCGACTGGTTCACGCCCTACCTGCACCACCAGACGCCCCATTTCTCCAAGCCGCCGCTCACCTACTGGCTGGTCGGCGGCTCGATCGCTCTGCTCGGCCGGAGCGAGTGGGCGGCGCGCCTGCCGAATGCGCTCGCGTTCGCCGCCACGGTCTTGCTCGTCGGCGCGCTCGCGCGCCGCCTCGCTCCGGGGCGGGAGGCCCTGGCGGCGACGATCCAGGCGACGTCGCTGCTGCCCTTCGTCGCCGCCAACATCGTCTCCACCGACACCCTCCTCGCCGCGGCGGAGACACTCGCGGTGGCGAGCTTCGCGAGCTGGCGATTCGAGGCCGCGCCGAAGCACGCGGCCCTCGTGCTCATGTGGACCGGATTCGGCCTCGCCTTCCTGACCAAGGGTCCACCCGGCCTCCTCCCGTTGCTCGCCATCCTCGTCTTCGTCGCTTGGAAGGACCGCGCCAGGGCGCTCGGCCGCCTCTTCTCGCCCCTGGGCCTTCTACTCTTCGCCGGGCTCGCCTTCGGCTGGTATGCCGCTCAGCTCGCGGTGCGACCGGACCTGCTCGGCTACCTCGTCGGCTCCGAAGTCGTCGGCCGGGTCGCCTCCGACGAATTCGACCGCAACGCCACGTTTCTGGGTCTCCTGCGAACCTACCCGCCCGTGCTGCTCCTCGGAGTCGCTCCTTGGGCGTTCGTCTGGATCTTCCGCCGGCTGCGCTCGCTCCGGAAGGGCTCGCCGGGCTTCGCACGCGACCCGCGGGCTCTCTTCATCGCCCTCTGGTTCGTCATCCCGTTCGCGATCTTCTGCCTCGCCAAGTCGAGGCTGCCGCTCTATCTCCTGCCGCTCGCTCCGCCGCTGGCGCTCGGGCTCGCCCGGGCGTTGCCGGCCGACTTGCTCGCTCGGCGGCGCGCGCGCTGGGCCCTCGCCGTCTGGGTGCTCCTGCTGCTCGCCGTCAAGGCCTCTGCGGCCACCTACGCGACCGATCGCGACGGCCGGCGGCTCGCCGAGCACCTCCGCCAGCTCCTGACCGCACCGCCGGAGGAGGTCGTCTTCGTCAACCGGAAGCCGATCTATAGCCTCGGCTTCTATCTCGACACCCAGCTCGAACGAGTCGAGCTCGCGACCCTACCGAGCCAGGACGTGGGGCCCTCCTACCGTCCGGTCATCCAGAAGCTCTCCGACGAAGTCGACGAGCGCGAACCTTCGACCATCGTCCTCGTGTCGCGGAAGACGGAGTCGATCCTGCTCGCGGAGCTCGCCGCTCTCGGCGCCGAGAGCCGCCGCCTGGGGGAGGTCCCGGGGTGGATCGTCTACTCGCAACCCCAGCCGCGTCCGGGCGCTCTGCACGACGCCGCACGCTGAAACTTCCCCCGGCGAGGGGTCGTAGGGCCTCCCAGGAGCACCAGAGGAGACTTGCCATGCGCCATCTCGCTCTCGCCACCGCCGCCCTCGCTCTCGGCATCGCGCTCGCGCCGGCCACCGCCTCGGCCGACTCGCCGACCCTCCGCATCCGAGTCCACGACCGGCACGGAGAGGACCATCTCGACCTGACGATCGGCGGAGGATTCCTCGCCGGTCTGGTGAGGACCTTCACGCCGGCCCGGGTCACCTGCGACGGCGATCACGAGCCGGCGCTGCGCGCGCTGGTCGCGGATCTCGAGCGTGACGGCGAGGGGGCGCGGGGCATGGCACGGAACGACGACGGCGACGTCGTCCGCGCGCATCGGCACGAAGGATTGGTCGACATCGAGGTCCGCGGTCACGACGGCGACGACGCCGATCTCACGCTCCCCTGGCCACTCGCCCGCTGTCTCTTCGCGGGGGGCGACGTGGCGACGAGCGAGATCGCGCGCGCCCTGGAGTCGGGCGAGCTCCGGATCGAAGCGCACGACGACGGCCAGGAGGTGCGCATCACGCTGGAGTAGCCCCGCGTCACCGCGCTCGCGACGTGCACCTCGGACCCACCCCATCGGGGGATTGCGATCGCGGCGCTCCTGCTGCGAAGATGCGCGGCGGAATCTCCCAGCATGCTGCGCATCGCCGTCCGCTTCGAGGATCACGCGCTCTTCTTCCGTCCACCCGCCGAGCATGCGACGCTCGGGGCGGCGGAGGGGAACAACTGGGTGGTGCCGTTCCCGGGCGTTTCGCGCCGGCACGCCGTGGTGCGCCGCCATCCGGTGGGCATCCACCTCCAGGATCTCGGATCGAAGAACGGCCTGCTACGCGGCGACCAGCGCTACAGCGAGATCGTGCTCGCACCCGGAGACGCGCTGCAGATCGGTCGCGCCGAGCTGCGGCTCGAGGAGATGCCCTCCTCGGACGGCGAGATCGTGTTGCGACTCCCCCCGGCCACGCCGCCGCCCCTACGGCGGGTCGTTGACGGCGCGACCGACTCCTTGCGCGCGCGCACCGGTGAGGCGACTCCGGGCGGCGCGCTCGCGCTCGTTCGACGGCTCGAGCGCGCCGACCAATCGTCCTCGCGACCTCTTTCGGAGAGCAAGCTCCTGGGCGAGGCGCGCGCCACCCTCGCGGCCGAGGGGCTGGTGCTCCTCGCGCTCAGGGACGACGGCGAGCCCGCGGTCCTGGCGTGTGACGGCCGCGTCGCCGACGCAGCTTCGCTCCGGCAACTCGCCGCCCGGGCGGCCGACGTTTCTTCGAAAGAGGACTCCTGGATAACGCTTCCGGAAGGCTCGACGGCGCTCGCCCGGCGCGCCACGGGCAGCGACGGCGCGCGCGTCCTCGTGGCGCTCTTGCACCAGGAGCTCGGAAAGCCGTTGGGCTGGAAGCTCGACTTCTTCGACTACCTGACGGAGAAGCTCGCCCCGGCCGGCCGCACCGGTCGATCCCCGGAAGAACCGGGCGGACCTTCGGATGACCCTCTTCGTCTGCCGACGGACTTCGTCCATGGCGGTTCGGCTTCGATCTCTGGGCTCCTCGAGAGCCTGCGCGCCACCGTCCGGAGCTCCCTCGACGTGCTGATCCTCGGCGAGACCGGCGTCGGCAAAGAGCTCGTCGCGCGTTGCGTGCACGCCTCCGGCCCGAGCTCGAAGGGCCCCTTCGTCGCGGTCAACTGCGCGGCGATTCCCTCCGACCTCCTGGAAGCCGAGCTCTTCGGCGTCGAGGCGCGGGTCGCGACCGGGGTCGATCCGCGTCCCGGCCTCTTCGTCAGGGCCGAAGGCGGAAGTCTCTTTCTCGACGAGATCGGCGACATGCCGGAGGCGCTCCAGGCGAAGCTGCTTCGCGTCCTCCAGGAGCGGGAAGTCTTGGCGGTCGGAGCGCACCAGCCGCGGAAAGTCCAGGTGCGCGTCATCTCGGCCTCCAACAAGGAGCTCGCCCGCCGGGTCGCCGAGGGAAGCTTCCGCGCCGATCTCTACTATCGGCTCAAAGGACTCCAGTTCCACGTGCCGCCGCTACGCGAGCGGTGCGAGGACCTGCCCGCCTTGGTCCTCGCCTTCACCACGCGCGCCGCGGAGAGCTACGGCAAGCGCATCCTCGGCGTCAGCCGCCGCGCGCTCGATCTGCTCTCGGCCTACGGCTGGCCGGGCAACCTGCGGGAGCTCAAGAACGAGGTCGAGCGCGCCGTGCTCCTTGCTCCCAATGGAAGCTCGCTCGAGAGCGATCACTTCGGCACCATCCGATACGCGGTCGAGCAGGCCTCCGGGCCCGAGACCACGGCGGGCACATCCACCGCAGGCGAGGCGCAGCGGGAGACGCGCCAGGACCCCCATGAAGCCCCCTCCGGGACCCTCCAGATTCGGCTCGACGAGGTCGAGCGCGACGCCATCCGCGACGCCCTCCACGCGTGCATGGGCAACAAGTCCCAAGCCGCCAGGCTCCTCGGTATTACCCGCAACGGCCTGGCGCTCAAGATGAAGCGCTTGGGATTGGACTCCTAGGAGCCTGCGGCCCTGCGAGGCGCGGCTTCGGCGCGACGCCTCTCAGTCCCTGCTACGCCCTCCCAGGAGGCCGGAGCGGAAGAGGAAGTAGAGGAGGGTGAGGAGGCTGGAGATGGCGGCAGCGACGTAGGTCAGGGCCGCGGCGTCGAGAACGCGGTCCATCCCCTCGCGCTCCTGCGGGAGGACGATGCCGTTGGCGACCGCGAGCTTCTTGGCGCGCGCCGAGGCGTCGAACTCGACCGGCAGGGTCACGAGCTGGAAGAGAATGACCATCGAGAAGAGGACGACGCCCAAGAGGAAGAGCTTCATCGCGCCGACGACCAAGCCGAACATCATCACCATGTAGCCGATCGACGAGCCGATGTTGGCGGTCGGGACGAGCAGCGAGCGCAAGCCCAGCGGCGCGTACTTCGTCGCGTGCTGGATGGCGTGCCCCGCCTCGTGGCAGGCGACCCCGACGGCGGCGATCGACGGCACGCCGTAGACCCCCTCCGAGAGCGCCAGGGTCTTGGTCACCGGGTTGTAGTGATCGGAGAGCATCCCCTGGTGGGGGGTGATCTTGACGTCCAGGATGCCGGCGGCCTCGAGCATCTTCTGCGCCGCCTGGGCGCCGGTCAAACCCGTCGCCACCCGCACCTTCGAGTACTTCTGGAACGCCGCTTTGGTGCGGAAGCTCGCCCAGAGCGACAGCACGAGCCCCGGGGCTATGAAGAGCAGATACATCGGGTCGAACATCATCGTCGAGACTCCTCCCGTCCAACTCTACGAACAGCCCGGGCGACCGGATCATTCCCGTGCGCCGGCCCCCCAGTCTATGCGACCTGGACCGGGCCCCGGCGCCCGCTCTCCGCTATCATTTTTTCGCCATGACTCATTCCGCGAAGCACTTCCGTCCGCTCGCCTCCGGCGTCGACGTCTGCGGCGCCGCCTGGACCCCCGACGCCGCCCGCCTCCTTCCCGAGGATCTCGTCGCCCTCGTCGCCCGGCTCCATCGCGAGCTCGAAGGCGAGCGCCAGGCGCTGCTCGCGGCGCGACGCGAGCGAGAGCGGGAGTGGGACGACGGCGGTCTGCCCGGCTACCTCCCTCCCGGCGCGCTTCCGGAGGCACACGGGGAGTGGAGCGTCGCGCCCCTGCAGCCTGATCTCCTCTGCCGCCGCGTCGAGATCACCGGGCCGATCAACAGCCGCAAGATGGTGATCCAGATGCTCTCGCGCAACGACGAGGGCCTCCGGGCCGACGCCGCGATGCTCGACTTCGAGGACTCGATGCGGCCGACCTGGCCCGGGCTCCTGGCGGGCATCGACAACCTGATCGGCGCCGCCGCGGGCGATCTCTCCTTCGAGCAGCCGGCGAGCGGCGGCGCGCCCGCCAAGACCTATCGTCTCGATCCCGACGACATGCCCCTCCTGATGGTGCGGGTCCGTGGGCTTCACCTGACCGAGACCAACCTCGAGATCGACGGCGCGCCGGTCGCGGGCGGCCTGCTCGAGCTCGCGCTCGCCGCCTACCACACGGCGCGCACCTTGATCGGGCGTGGCAAGACTCCCAAGTACTACGTGCCGAAGACCGAGCACCACCTCGAGGCGCGCTGGTGGAACCGCCTTTTCGCCGCCGTCGAGCGGGAGCTCGGGCTCGAGCGGGGAACGCTCCGTGCCACTTTCCTCATCGAGACCTTGCCCGCCGCCTTCCAGGTCGAGGAGATCCTCTGGGAGATCCGCGAGCGCGGAACCGGCCTCAACGTCGGCCGCTGGGACAAGATCTTCAGCGACATCAAGGTGCTCAAAGCGCACCCCGACCGCATCTTGGCCGACCGCGCGACGATCGGCATGGGACGCCCCTGGATGCGGGCCTATGCCGAGAACTTGATCCGCGTCTGCCACCGGCACGGCGCCTTCGGGATGGGCGGCATGGCCGCCTTCACCCCCGGCAAGACGGCGGAGCTCCGCGCCGAGCAGACCGCGAAGGTGGTCGAGGACAAGCGCTTCGAGCGCTCGATCGGACACGACGGTTGCTGGGTCTCGCACCCCTACTTCATCGGCCCCGCGCTCTCCGCGTTCCCCGACGAGAATCAGCTCGGTGCCCGGCCCGACCCGGGCGAGCGTCCCGATCTCCTCCCCCAGGGGGGTGGACCGCGCACGCTCGCCGGCCTCGCCAAGAACGTGCGGGTCGGCATCGCTTATCTCAAGGGGTGGCGCGAGGGTGTCGGCTGCGTCTCCTGGGACAACCTGATGGAGGACTTGGCGACCCTCGAGATCTCGCGCGCCCAGGTCTGGCAGTGGCTCCACCATCGGGTGGCGCTGGAAGAGGGAATGAAAGTCGACGATCACCTGATCGCGAGAGTCTTCGAGGAGGAGCTCGAACGCATCGAGCTCGAGCTCGTGGAGGCGATCTCCGATCCGGGGATCCGAGCGGCCGAAACCCAGGCCTACCGCGCGGCGGCGGCCGAGGCCGCGGCGGTCTTCACCGAGCCGCGGCTCCGCCCCTTCCTCGCCATGGCCTCGCCGCTCGCCGACGCGGCGAGCTGAGACGACGGCGATCGAGCGTCAGGAGGGCTCGAGCGGAACGCGCCGCTTCTCGGGGTCGCGCTGCTGGCGGTAGAGGATCGCCACGTGGCCGACCCGTCCGGCCTCGGCGCAATCGAGGCGCGCGACCGCTTCCGCGACGAGCTCCGCCTTCGCCTCCTTGCCGGCGAGGAAGCGGACCTTGATGAGCTCGTGGTCGTCGAGCGCCCGATCGAGCTCGGCGATCACCGCGTCGGTCAGTCCCGATTTGCCGATCTGGACCACGGGGTGGAGATCGTGCGCCAAGCCCCGGAGGCGCTTGCGTTGGGTCGAGGTCAGTAGCACGCCGGCATTCTAATCCGGTGCCCTTCGCCGTAGGCTTCGGCGCCGAGGAGATCCCGATGATCCCGCCCCGATTCGCCGCCGCTCTCGCCTTCACCCTCGCTCCCTCCATCGCCGCGCTCGGCTGCCTCTCCGTCCATCCCGCCGCCGTCGCGGGCGAGGCGGGAAGCGGCCCAGGATCGGCTTCCGCGCTCGGGCAGTTCGCCATCACCTCGCCCGGGGGCGCGAGCGGCACGGTGGCCCCGACCTCCTGCACCTCCGGCGACCGCGAGCTCTTTCTCGGCGTCGACCTCACCGACGAGCGCTCGGGGCTCGTGGTGCGCCTGGTGGTCGATCCTCTGGACGGCCCAGTCGTCCGCGTTTACGACCGGGACGCCCCGTTCGATCGCACCGTGCTCTTCTTCCGGGACGAATGCGAGACCTTCGAGAGCTCGCTCGAGGAGACCGGCTGGATCGTCAACGACGTCCGGGTGCGGCGCGTGACGCTCGACCTCGACTGCGAGAACGAGGAGGGCGCCGCGATCTCCGGCCGCGCGCACGCCGACCACTGCGATTGAGCGGCGGAGGTCCTCGGCCCGCCGTTCCGCCATAGACTCGCTTCCGGGGGGCGGCGTGGAGGCGCCCGCAATGACCGACCCGCTCTTCTGGCATCGCCTGCAGTTCGGCTTCACCGTCACCTACCACTACCTCTTTCCCCAGCTCACGATGGGGCTGGCGCTCCTGATCGTCCTCCTCAAGGGGATCGGCCTCCGCACGAGGCGCCCCGAGTGGAGCGACGCGGCGCGCTTCTGGGTGCGCATCTTCGGTCTCTCCTTCGCCATGGGGGTCGTCACCGGCGTGCCGATGGAGTTCCAGTTCGGCACCAACTGGGCGCTCTTCTCGGCGAAGACCGGCGGCGTGATCGGCCAGACCCTGGCGATGGAGGGGATCTTCGCCTTCTTCCTTGAATCGAGCTTCCTGGCGCTTCTCGTCTGGGGCGAGCGGCGACTGGGCGAGCGCAATCACTTCCTCGCCGCGGTCGCGCTCTGGGTGGGGAGCTGGCTCTCCGGCTACTTCATCGTCGCGACCAACGCCTTCATGCAGCACCCCGCGGGCCACGCGCTCGGCGCGGACGGCACCTTCCAGCTCGCCGACCTCTCCGCCTTCGTCTTCAACCCCTGGGCGCTCGCACAGTATGCCCACACGATGATGGGCGCGGTCGTCACCGGCGCCTTCGCGATGGCCGCGCTCGGCGCCTTCTGGACGCTGCGCGGCGAGCACCGCCAGGCGGCGCGCGTCTCGCTCGCGACCGGCGTCTTGGTCGGCCTCGTGGCGTCGGTCCTGGTCGCCATGCCGACCGGCCACGTGCAGGGCCGCCTGGTCGCCGACCACCAGCCGGCGGCGCTCGCCGGCATGGAGGGGCGCTTCGAGAGCGGGCCGCGCGCTCCGCTCGCGGTCATCGGACAGCCCAACGTCGCCCAGCGCAAGCTCGACAACCCGCTGCAGCTGCCGGCGATGCTCTCCTACATCGCCTACGGCGACTTCTCGGCCGACGTGCGTGGCCTCGACGCCTTCCCCGAGGACGAGTGGCCGACGAACATCGAGCTCCTTTACTACGGATTCCACGTGATGGTGGGACTCGGCACGCTCTTCATCGCGGTGATGAGCCTCTCGACGATCCAGCTCCTCCGAAAGAAGCTCGCCACGAGCCGCTGGCTGCTCTGGGTTCTCGCCTTCGCCTTTCCCTTCCCCTTCATCGCCAACACCGCCGGTTGGATGACCGCGGAGCTCGGTCGCCAACCCTGGCTCGTCTACGGCCTGCTGCGCACCGCCGACGGGGGCTCCCCCACGGTGCACGGGGGGTCGACGCTCTTCACCACGCTCGGCTTCGCCGGGCTCTATCTCGTGCTCGGCGTCCTGTTCGTGATCCTCGTCCTGCGCGAGGTCGCGCACGGCCCGCATCCGCTCGACCCGCATCCGGTCACCGTGCCGGTCCGAACCTCCGCGGGGCACTGAGGAGACCGCCATGGAGATGCTCTGGTTCTGGCTCGCCGCGGTAATGGTTGCGGTCTACGTGGTGATGGACGGCTTCGACTTCGGTGCCGGCGCGCTCCACCTCGCGGTGGCGAAGAGCGACCGCGAGCGCCGCCAGGTGCTCGCCGCGATCGGTCCCTTCTGGGACGGCAACGAGGTCTGGCTCCTGGCGGGGGGCGGCGTCCTCTTCCTCGCCTTCCCGAAGGTGCTGGCCTCCGGTCTCTCGGGCTTCTACCTCGCGATCATGCTGGTGCTCTGGGTGCTGATCCTCCGCGGGATCGCGATCGAGTTCCGCTCGCACGTCGGCGACTCGATGTGGCGCAGCTTCTGGGACGGCACCTTCTTTCTCGCTTCGACGCTCGCGCCGGTCCTCTTCGGCGCCGCGCTCGGCAATCTCCTGCGCGGCGTGCCACTCGACCGCGACGGGTGGTTCGCCCTCCCGCT
Organism: uncultured Thermoanaerobaculia bacterium; assembly: GCA_964476605.1. Lineage (GTDB taxonomy): Bacteria > Acidobacteriota > Thermoanaerobaculia > Multivoradales > JAGPDF01 > JAGPDF01. The sequence goes on from CAYZBH010000039.1 coordinate 25,912, forward strand.
CTTTGATTCGTTCTCCCCCAGCGGGGCGCTCGGCATCCTCGACTGGTTCACGGTGCTCGCCGGAGTCTTCGCGCTCGTCGCCATCCTCCACCACGGCGCGCTCTTCCTCGCCTGGAAGACCGACGGGGCGGTGCACGAGCGGAGCCGCGCCTGGGCCTCACGGCTCTTCCCGGCGGTGATCGTGCTCTGGATCGCGGCGAGCGCCGCCACGGCGCGCGTCGCGCCGGAGGTCTTCGCTGGCATCCCCGGTCGGCCGCTCGCCTGGCTCGCGACGGCCCTCGCCCTGGTGGGGATCGTCATGAGCTTCGTCCATCGTCGCGGCGGCCGCGATCTCGCCGCGTTCCTCGGTTCCGCGGCCTTTCTGCTCGGCATCCTGGCGGCGACCGCGGCGTCGATCTTCCCGACCATGCTCAAGTCGGCGCGCGATCCGGCGCTCACGCTGACCGCCCTCAACGCGGCTGCGAGCCCCACGTCGCTCCTCCGCGGCCTCTGGTGGTGGCCGGTCGGCTTCGTCCTCGCGATCGTCTACGTGGCCTTCCTCTTCCGCCTCCATCGCGGCAAGGTGCAGGCGGCGGCGGAGGGCGAGGGCTACTGAGGGATCTTCAACAGTCTGGAATTCACCTCCTCCATTCGGGTCGAGTGTCGAGTCCCACCCGAGCGCTATGGGGCGGCCGGCGCCGCTCGGGAACGGTTTCGTCAAGGATCCGTCCCAATCGTGTCAGGAGTGCGTCACCAGCGTTCCGCGACCTTGCGATCGCAGTTTGACGCGCGTACCCTGCCTGCGGACTTCGCCGGCTCGATCGCCGGCCCTCGAGGCTCGGCCTCGGAGAGGGACCACCCCGATGCCACGCGCGCTGCTCGTCTACCCGGAATTTCCACCCTCCTACTGGGGGTTTCGCTACGCGCTCGAGTTCGTGGGCAAGCGCTCCTCGATGCCGCCTCTCGGGCTCCTGACGGTCGCGGCGATGTTCCCTCCGTCGTGGGAGCTGCGATTGGTGGACATGAACGTCCAACCGCTCGCCGACGCCGACCTCGCGTGGGCGGATCTGGTGCTCACCTCGACGATGGTGGTGCAGCAACGCTCGTTGCGCGAGGTGCTGGCCCGCTGCAACTCTCTCGGAAAGCCGGTGGCGGTCGGCGGCCCCCATCCGACCTCCTTCGCCGCGGAGATCGTCGGGGCCGACCACTTCCTGCTCGACGAGGTCGAGGAGACCTTCCCGCGCTTCCTGGCGGACTTCGCGGCGGGCCGCGCGGCGCGGGAGTATCGCCCGGAGGCGAAGCCCGCGGTGACCTCGACGCCGGTGCCGCGCTTCGATCTGCTCGACCTCTCGGCCTACGGCTCGATGGCGCTCCAGTTCTCGCGGGGCTGCCCCTTCGACTGCGAGTTCTGCGACATCACCAAGCTCTTCGGGCGCGTGCCGCGGACCAAGTCGAACGAGCAGATCGTGACCGAGCTCGAGGCCCTCTACGCTCTCGGTTGGCGCGGCTCGCTCTTCCTGGTCGACGACAACTTCATCGGCAACAAGAAGGAGGCCCTGCGCCTGCTGCCGGCGATCGCCGAGTGGCAGCGCGCGCGCGGCTACCCCTTCGATCTCTACACGGAGGCGAGCGTCAACCTGGCGAAGAACGAGCCGCTCATGGACGCGATGGTCGCCGCCGGCTTCTCGATGGTCTTCCTGGGGATCGAGAGCCCGAACCCCGAGGCGCTCCAGCGCACCAACAAGTTGCAGAACACCGCCAAGGACGACCGCGACTACCTGCTGCACGCCGTCGAAGCGATTCAGCGCAAGGGCATGGAGGTGACCGCGGGGTTCATCCTCGGGTTGGACGGCGACGGCCCCGAGGTGTTCGACGCGCAGGTCCGCTTCATCCAGAGCGCGGGGATCCCGATCGCCATGGTGGGACTGCTGACGGCGCTCCGCGGCACCAACCTCTACGCGCGGCTCGAGCGCGAGGGGCGGTTGGTCGCCGAGTCGACCGGCAACAACGTCGAGATCGCTCTCAACTTCGTGCCGGAGCTCGACCGTGACGTCCTGGTCGAGGGCTACCGACGCGTCCTGTCGACGCTCTACGGCCCCGACCTCGGTTCCTACTTCGCGCGCTGCCGGACGCTCCTCGGCCGCCTCGGGCGGGGACCCAAGACGGCGCGCCGGCCGTCGCGCTCCGAGCTCGTCGCCGCGCTCCGTTCCCTACGCCTGCAGCTTCTCTCGCCGCAGGGTCCAGCCTACGCCGCGTTTCTGGCGCACACCCTCTTCACTCGACCGCGTCTCCTCGCCGAGGCGATCCGGATGGCCGTGAAGGGGTGGCACTTCCAGCGCTTCACCGCGCAGACGCTCGCCTCGCACGCCTACCGCGAGGCGGCGCTCGAGGGGTACGGACGGGTCGAGGGGCTGCTCGAGCGCGCGGTGGCGGCGCACGACCGGCTGCGGCGCACCGTCGAGCGGCAGGTGGCGACCACGATCCGTCGCCTGCGCCGCCGCCACCGGCGGCTCCGCCCGGAGTTCCGCCAGGGGCTCCTCCCCGACCGCCCGGCGATCGAGGGCGCGCTCCGGCAGCTGGTCTCGGAGGTCTCCGGCCACGAGCTCGTCCGACGCTGGATCCCACGCCTCAAGGGGGCCTTCTCCACGCAGTGCTGGCACGACGCGATGGCCACCGAGGGCTACGCGCCATCGCCCTCGGACGAGGCGCCGGCGACCGAAGCCACGATCGCCATGGCGCCGACGGTCGAGCATCCGCGGCTACGACGCTCGCTCGAGCAGTTCTGCCGCGACCTGGGTCTCCAGGTGGTCACCGCCGGCGAGCAGCTCGCCCATCTGGGCCACGACGGGCTCGAACGCATCCATGCCCTGGCCGACGCGCCCGAGCGCCTGAAGAGCTACCTCCAGGCGATCGGTCAGCGCGTCGACACTCTGATCGTCCCGGTCGCCGAGGAGCTCGGCGAGCTGGGCAACAAGGCGCAACTGCTCGCCACCCGGGCGGCCGGCCGCGCGGCGGCCCTGCCGCGCCTCGTCTGCGTCCGGCTCGAAGGGAGCCGCCGCGAGATTCACGCGCGACTGATCGAGCTCGGCGTCGCGCTCACCGGCGACGCCGCCCGCGCGGAGCTCGCCTCCGAGCGGGCGCTCGCGCTGATCTGAGCTCCTTCGATTGCGCGCTCCGCGCGCGCCCCCCGCCCGGCGCCTAGCGAGCTGCTGCCCCGACCGCGGCCCGGAGCGGGCAGGCGAGCGCCTCGGGGAGCGCGTCGCGCAGGACGAAGAGCGCGAGGGCGACCAGCGCGACGGCGAAGATGCGCCGGAGCGCGCGCTCGTCGAAGCGCCCCGCGAGGCGCCGCCCGGCGAGGCTTCCGAGGGCCCCTACGGCCGCGATCCCGGCGAGCACCGGCCAGTCGAGGGTCCCCGCGAGCCCGCGATGGGAGAGGAGCTGACCCGCGAAGCCGGTCCCGGCGTTCATCGCGATGACCACCAGGCTGGTGCCGGTGGCAAGCGCCATCGGCAGCCCGCCCAGGAGCACCAGTGCCGGCACGATCAGAAAGCCGCCGCCGACCCCGACGTAGCCGGTCAAGAGACCGACGAGCAGCCCGTCGAACGCCATCGCCGGCGCCGAGCGCCGCGCGGAGGCGACTTCCGGATTGGTCGGCAGGCGGCGAACGGCCATCGCGATCGCGGCCCCGAGCATCACCAGGCCGAAGACGGCGAGCTGCACGGCGCCCCGCGAGCGCGAGCCGGCGAAGGCGCCGAGAGCGCTTCCGGCCATCCCCGCGAGCCCGAAGAGGAGGACGGCGCGCCAGGCGACCGCCCGCCGGCGCGCCGCATCCAGCGCCCCCACGAGCGCCACCGCACCCACCACCGCGAGCGAGCCCGCGATTGCGACCTTCGGCTCCTGACCCAGCAGGTAGACCAGGATCGGCACCGCGAGGATGGAGCCACCGGAACCGAGGAATCCGAGCGAGAGCCCCAAGGCCAGCGCACCCGCGGCGGCGGCGATCACGAGCTGCGGCCGAACCCCCAGCGCTCGGTGGGGAGGCCCGCCGCCTTCCAGGCGAGGAGGCCACCCGCCAGGTGGCGGATGGGCCGCCCGGAGACCGAGCTCACCTCCGCCGCCGCGACCCCCGATCGGTGTCCCGAGCGGCAATAGAGCACGAGCTCGCCGTCGGCGTTCGCGAGCGAATCGGGGGAGAACGAGCCGAGCGGGAGCAGCTCGGAGCCCGGAATCCTCTCCAGCCAGTGCTCGAACGCCTGCCGTACGTCGACGAGACGGATTCCCTTCCTCGACCGCAGGCGCTCGACCTCCTCGGGACCGAGCTCCACGACCTGCGCCGCACGCCCGCTGCGCCTCGCCCTCGCACCGCTCGCTGCCATGCCTCTCCTCTCCCGGGCGGGTGACCCGCCGCTTCGCTCCGAGGTAGAGACATGCATCCCCAGCCCGGTTCCCGCGACCAGCGGCGAGGTCGCCACGATCGAGAGACCATCCCCGGTTGCCTCCGCCCGGCAGTTTCTGGTGAAGTTGCCGCCGCCATGCGACCGGAGCTCGTCGAAACGCCACCCGCTTCCGCGATGGACCAGGCGCGCCGCGCGCGCAATCCGATCCGCAAGCTCTACTTCTGGACGCTGCACTGGGCGGCCACGCCCTATGCCGGGCCGGCGCTGGTGGCGCTCGCCTTCGCGGAATCCTCGTTCTTCCCGGTCCCACCGGACGTCCTGCTCATGGCGCTCACCTTCTCGACGCCCCGCCGCTGGGCGCGCTACGCGCTCTGGTGCTCGATCGCCTCGGTGCTCGGCGGCATGCTCGGCTACTTCCTCGGCTGGGCGCTCTGGGACACCGTGGGCAAACCGATCGTCGACTTCTACCATGGCGAAGCCCTGATGGCGCGAGTCGCCGGTTGGTACGAGACCTACGGCTTCTGGGGGGTCCTCGTCGCCGCCGTGACGCCCATCCCCTACAAGGTCTTCACCATCGCCTCCGGCTGGTTCCACTTCCACTTCGCCGCCTTCGTCCTCGCCTCGGCGATCGGTCGCCCGCTGCGCTTCTTCCTGGTGGCGGGGCTCATCGGGCGCTTCGGAACCCGGGTGCGACCGTTCCTCGAGGAGCGTCTCGAGTGGGCCCTGCTCGCCTTGACCGTCACCGGGATCGTCGGCTTCCTCGCCGTGAAATGGTTGAGCTGAAGCGACGGCGCGCGCGCCCCCCGAAAATCGCCGGCGGCGAACGTTCCGATGGGAATCGGGTGGCGCTGACCCGGTTGATCGATTCCGAAGGCGCCCGCCTCCTGGCCTTTCTCCGCCGCACCTGCGGCGACGGATCGGACGCCGAGGACGTCGCCCAGGAGACCTTCGCCCTGGCAACCCGCGCCTTCCGGCAGCTCGAGCGCGCCGAGAGCGCTCGGGCCTGGCTCTATGCGATCGCGCGCCACGCCTGCCAGCGCCTGCACCGAAAACGCGCCGGCGAGCCCCGCCACTTCCAGCCGCTCGAGTCGCTGGCCGAGCTCGAACCGAGGCCGGGACGGAACGTGCCCCAACTGCCGGCCGAGGGCGAGGATCCTCTGAGCGCCCATTTGCGTCGCGAGGCGCGGGAGCTCGTGGAGCGGGCTGTCTCCGCGCTGCCCCCCGCGTTCCGCCAAGCGCTCGTCCTCGCCGACATCGCCGAGCTCACCACCGCCGAGATCGCCTCGGTGCTCGGCATCAAGGAGGCGACAGTCAAGACCCGCGTCCACCGTGCACGGCTGAAGCTCCGCCAGGTGCTCGCTGAGGGGCTGCCGCAACGACCTGGCCAGCCCGCCAGCCACGCCCGGCGAGTCTGCCTCGATCTGCTGCACGCCAAGCTGGAAGCCATGGACCGGAGGGTCCCCTTCGGCTACTCCGATGCCGCGCTCTGCGCCCGCTGTCGCAACCTCCTCGAAACGCTGGACCTGGCCGGCGCCGCCTGCGTGACCTTCGCGGGCGAGGCGTTTCCCTCGGAGCTCCGCGAGCGCATCCTGGCCGCCGGCCGGGAGGGCTGAGCGGTCGCCCGGAGCGGCCGGTCGGGAACCTTCGAGCGCCACCCTGTCTCTCCCCTAGCGAGCGCACCCGGTCGGGGCGCCCCAGCGAACGACCACGAGGAGACGCATCGTGCAGCAGATCGAGAAGCTCGAAAGCGACCAGGCGTTTCAACAGAGCATCGGCGGTTCGGTCCCGGTGCTGGTGGATTTCTGGGCCCCCTGGTGCGGACCCTGCCGGATGATCGCCCCGATCCTGGAGGAGCTCTCGACCGAGCTCGCCGGCCGCGTCCGGATCGCCAAGGTGAACGTGGACGACAACCCGGAGATCGCCTCGCCGCTCTACATCCAGGGGATCCCCACCATGATCCTCTTCAAGGAGGGCAAGGAGATCGACCGCGTCGTCGGCGCCGCGCCGAAGGCCGCCCTCAAGCAGTGGCTGCTCGGCCGCGCCGCCTGAGCTGAACGGGGATCAGGCGTCCGGCTCGTCCAGGAGCCGGCCGACCCAGCCCGCGATGCGCTCCGGCGGATCCGAGCTGCGCACCAGACGGCGCACCCGGTTCCGACGGTCCAGCAAGTAGAGGAAAGTCGAGTGGTCGATGAGGTAGTTCGCGGCGGTCGGTCCTTCGATCTTCTCGTAGGAAGCGCCATATGCTCTGGCGAGCGCCGCGATGCGCTCGGGCGTCGACGTCCCGCCGACTCCCCGGACCCCGAAGAAGGAGACGAACTCGGCCAGCCGCTCAGGCGTGTCGCGCTCGGGATCGACCGAGACGAAGACCGCGAGGAGCTCCTCGCGGCGCGTCCCCAGGGCCGCCTGCACGCGCGCCACGCGCGCGAGCGTCGTCGGACAGACCTCCGGGCAGCTCGCGTAGCCGAAGAAGACGAGCTTGACCTCGCGCGGATGCTCGGAGAGCCTGAAGGGACCCCCCGCCGTCGCGAGCTCGATCTCGCCGCCGATCGGCAGTGGCGCGAGCTCCCCCGTCTGATCGCGGCAACCGGCCGCGGACAGGAGCGCCAACAGGGACCCGGCGACGCGGCGCGCGAGCCCGGTCCGTTTCAAGGAATCGCCTTCTCCGCTCGCGGATCGCGCACCGGCACGAGTACCTCGAGCTCCTCCTCGTGCTCGAAGCGGAGGCGGATCTTGAGTGGCTTCTCGACCGCGAGCGGCTCCGTGAGGCCGATCAGCATCAGATGGGGCCCCATGGGGCGGAGCTCGAACTGACCCCGGGCGGGGATATCGAAGCGCTCCACCGGACGCATCGTCATCTTGCCGTCGACCTCCTGCATCACGTGAAGCTCGGTGACCTTCGCGCAATCGCACGAAGCACCGACGAGGGCGTCGGCCTCCGAGCCATCGTTCTGGAGCACCAGAAAGGCGGCCGACATCTCGGCCGACGGGGGCTGCAGCCGCGCCCAGGGACCGACCACGTTGATCTTGGCGGCAAGCGGCGCCGAAACGGCCAGGAGCGCGAGGCCGCCCAGCAGAGCGGCGGTCAATCGGGATCGGAGCATGCGAGGTCTCCTTGGAAGGCGGCGCCCGACCGCGCATTCCGCGGCTCCGTGGCGTCGCGAATCTCGTCGGAGGAGCTTATCGCCTCGGGTTCCTGACGTCCTGCGACGAATGGTCGCAGCCGGAGGACCTCCTCATCGCGCCGAGGGGCGCTTCCCGAGCTTGCGTTGCAGGGAGCGCCGGTGAATGCCGAGCAGGCGGGCCGCGGCGGAGATGTTGCCCCCGCACTCGGCGAGGACGCGCTGGATGTGTTCCCACTCGACCCGATCGAGCGAGGGGACGCTCCCCACGGCCGGCATCGCGGCTTCGGCGCGGAGCGCACTCGCGACACGGTCCACGTCCACCGGCTTGGCGAGGAAGTCGACCGCGCCCAGTCGTATCGCCTCCATCGCCGTCGCGATCGAACCCCAGCCCGTGAGGATCACGGCCCGGAGCTCCGGCGCATCACGGCGAAGTTCCGCAAGGAGCGCCAAGCCGGAACCGTCCGGAAGCTTGAGGTCGAGCACCGCGAAGGAGGGCGTCTCCCGCCGCGCCTCCGCGCGCCCTTCGGCAGCGCTCGCAGCCGCGACCACCCGGAACCCTCGCGCCGCCAGAGCGCGACCCAGAGTCGCCCGGAAAACGGCGTCGTCCTCCACCAGCAGAAGCGGGTCCGCCCGCTCGGGCGTCACTTCCTCGCTCCCGGCCGAGAGTCCGCCGCCGGAATCCAGATCGCGGCTCTGGCGCCGCCATCCGGGCGCTCGCTCAAGCGGAACTCTCCGCCCAGGAGCACGGTGAGCTGCCGGGTCGCGAAGAGGCCGAGCCCGAGCCCCTCACCGGGACGTTTGGTCGTGAGGAAGGGTTCACCAACCCGTTCCGGGAGCCCCACGCGAGGGCCGGCCCCGCGATCGAGAACCTCGAAGAGCAGCCCATCCTGCCGCGGCTCGACCCGGAGCTCGACCACCGCGGCGTGGGGCGAGGCGTCGAAGGCGTTCCGGAGCAGCGCGACGAGCGACCGCGCCATCGCGCGCTCCGGCACCCGCACGGTGCGCTTCTCGGTCGCAGCCGAGATACGGACGCGCGCGCGCTCGCCACCGCTCAACCGATCGAGCGCCGCCTCGAGAAGGGCGTCGACCCCGACTTCCGCGAGCGGCTCGCCAGCCGTCTCGCCGGCGCGCCCGGCGAGGTCGTCGAGAATCGCGCGGCAACGCGCGACCTCCTGCCGCAACGAGGCGAGGAGCTGTCGTGACTCCGGGCCGCTTCGAGCGGGCGTTCCTCCTCCAACCTCGGCCGCGAGCAGGGCGATGGTACCGAGCGGGGTGGCGAGCTCGTGCGCGGCCCCGGCGGCGAAGGTCGAGAGGGTCGCCAGCCGCTCGTAGCGCGTCGCCAAGTCCCTGAGCTGTTCGAGCTCGCGCGCGCGGCGGTCGCGCGCCCGGCGCAACAGGGTGACGAAGAGAGCCGTGGCGATCGCCGCGACCACGAACGCGAGCCACATTCCCCGGAGATGCGACGAGAAGCTCCCGGCGCCGTCGCCCACGTGTCCGGCATGCGGATCCGCCACACTCCAGGGGACGAAGAGAAGCGAGAACCCGATCACGCTCTCCAGCGCGACGATCCAGGTCCAGACCGGCCGGAGCACCAGCGCCGAGAAGACGATCTCGACGAGATAGAGGATGGTGAAGGGATTGGCGGCACCACCCGTGCCTGCGAACAGCAGAGTGAAGAGCGCTGTATCGAGCAGCAGGAGCCCCCCCGCGACGGGTGCCGGAGCGAGGCGCGCGCGCAGCCAGGGCGCGAGCGCGAGGAGATTGCTGAAAACGAGGACCGTCGGGAGCGCCGCGAGCCAGCGCGGCGCGATCCTCCCCAGGAGGGTCGGGGTGAGGAGGAGGAACGCCGTGATTCCGACCAGGACCAGCCAGCGGAATCGGATGAGCCAGTGGAGGCCGACCGCGGCGGTCGCCGCCCGATCGCCACCGTCCGGGAGCTCTACCGCGACGTCCGATGTCGCGTGCTCTCCGTCTCTCTCCCCACGCCCCCGTGCCGCCGCCATCCGGCTGAGTCTACGCGCTCAGCCGCCGCTCGCCTTGGGCTTCGCGGCAGGCGCAGCGGCGCTTCCACCATTCGCCTTGGCGTCATTGTCCTTGAGCATCGCGTAGAGCGCCTCCGCCTTGACGCGAACCGCCGCGAGGTCGGGCCTGCCGTCGGGACCGAGCGTCATCATCTTCAGCATCGGCGTCATCGGCACGTTGGCGTTCTCCGCCAGGAGCTTCTTGGCGAGCGGGTCGCTCTGGAGCATCGAGTCCGGCTCGGAGATCCACTTGACCATCCACTCCTTCGTCCGTCCGGGACGGGAGGTGACGCCCAGCAGCGCCGGTCCGGCCTGCTGTGGGCTCTTGATCGCGGTGAGGGAGTGGCATGTCTCGCACTGCGCCTCGCGGAAGAGCTGCTTGCCACGGGCGATCGGGTCGCCGGGCGCCGGCGCCGACGCGCCGACGATCGCGGCGGCTCCCGTGAAGAGAACCAAAATGCCGAGAATCCTCTTGCCGGACATGTCGACCTCCTTGTCGAGCTGGGTGGCGCACAGCGAGAAGTCGCTGTCGCCCGCGTGGGGCGTGATTCTAGGAGCGCGGCGAGGTGATCCGGATGTGGCGTATTGACGCAGCGGAAGGGCTCATGGCTCGTCGTAGTCGATCTTGCAGCCGCAGCCGTCCCACATCCGGTCGTAGGCCGCGAGGCGGCGGTCGACGAAGGCATCCGCCGCCGCGCGATCAGCGTAGCGCCTGAGGAGGAGGCGCCCCCGGGGAGCTTCCTCGAGAACCAGCCACTCCTCTCCAGATCGCAGGAGCCGGATCGTCCCGGAGATCGTGGTGTCCTCGGCACGAAGAGTTTCCGCGGCGTCGATCAACGACCGCGTCGTGGCGTCGAAAGGGGCTTCCTGCATGGGCACGCCTCCGTTGCGCTCCTCGGTGCGATCTCGCCTGCTACGACTCCGCAGAGTCTCGGAGCTCGTATTCGGTTTCCGGACTCGACTCGGGGGCTCTTGACATGGTCTGGTAACATATAGCCAGGGGATTTTCCAGACCAAACCCAAACGGAGGCCTCATGTTCCGCACGTCGAAGTTCTGCGTTTGCCTCGCGCTCCTGTTCCTGCTCCTCTCCCTGCCCGCCGCTGCTCAACCTTACTCGCAGACCGTTTCTGGGAGCCTCGTCCCCGGCGGTCAGACCCTACCGCAGACGCCGCTCATCACGACTCCCAACTGCACGGGCGGCTACGTGGCCTTCGCCGTGCTCTACGACGCCTATCCGCTCACCGTCGGCGTGGACGGCCTCTACCACGTGGACGAGCCCGGCGCCGAATCCGCGGTCTACGTCCTGATGGACTCGTTCGACCCGGCGAACGCCGCTTCGACCTGCATCGCCGCGTCGAACACCAATCCGATCTCTCTCGACGTCAACCTCTCGGCCGGTGTGCGGTACTTCGTCGTGGTGATCGAGGACACCTTCGCGCAGGACGGGATGGACTACACGCTCACGGTCAGCGGTCCCGGACAGATCGCGCTCGGGGAGCCCTCGGTGCTCGCGATTCCGACGCTCTCG
>CAYZBH010000040.1:0-35233 GCA_964476605.1 uncultured Thermoanaerobaculia bacterium
TCTCCTTCGCCTTCCTCCCCTTCCTCTACGCGCGCAACCTGGTGCTGCTCAAGCGCGGAGCACCGGCAACCGGGGAGTGACGCAGCTCCGAGCGGCGCTCCTCCGCTCGGCGGGCGCTCAGGGGTAGATCTTGTAGAGCAGGCGCGGGTAGGGGATGGTCTCGCGCAGGTGGTCGAGCTTGCACATCCAGGCCACGAAGCGCTCGAGGCCCATGCCGAAGCCCGAGTGCGGACAGCTGCCGTACTTGCGGACATCGAGGTACCACTGGAAGGCCTCGACCGGCAGGTCGTGCTCGCGGATGCGCTGCAGCAGGAAGTCGTGGTCGTGAATGCGCTGGCTGCCGCCGATGATCTCGCCGTAGCCCTCCGGCGCGATGATGTCGAGCCCGAGGACGACCTTCGGGTTCTCCGGATCCGGCTCCATGTAGAACGCCTTGAAGGCGGTCGGGAAGCGGGAGACCATGACCGGCCGGTCGAAGTCCTCGGAGATCAGGGTCTCCTCGTCGGCGCCGAAGTCGTCTCCCCAGGCGATGGGGTTCCCTTTGGCGTTCAGCCGTTCGATCGCCTCGCTGTAGGTGATCCGGGGGAACGGCCCGACCACGCGCTCGAGGGGCGCCGTGTCGCGCTCCAGGACCCGGAGCTCCTCGGCGCAGCGGTCGAGCACCCGCGAGGTGAGGCTCACGACGAACTCCTCGGCCAGGTCGCAGAGCCCGTCGAACTCGAGAAAGGCGACCTCCGGCTCCACCATCCAGAACTCCATCAGATGGCGGCGAGTCTTCGACTTCTCGGCGCGGAAGGTGGGGCCGAAGCAGTAGACCTTGCCGAAGGCCGAGATCGCGGGCTCGAGATAGAGCTGCCCCGACTGCGACAAGAAGGCCTTGTCGCCGAAGTAGTCGGTCGCGAAGAGCGTCGAGGTCCCTTCGCAGGCCGCCGGCGTCAGGATCGGCGAATCGATGCGCACGTAGTCCCGCGAGTGGAAGAAGTCGTGGATCCCCTGCTCCACCTCGCTCCGCACCCGGAGCGCGGCCCTCTGTCGGGAGGAGCGGAGCCAGAGGTGCCGGTTCTCCATCAGGAACGCCGTTCCGTGCTCCTTCGGCGTGATCGGGAACTCCTGGGTGAGGAAGTCGACCCGGAAGTCGGCGAGCTGGATCTCCACGCCGAGCGGCGAGCGCTTGTCCTCCTTCACCAGACCGCGGAGCCAGACGGTCGATTCCTGGGTGACGCGCTCGACGTCGCTCCACGCCTCCGGGGTGAGATCGGCGCGCGATGCGACGGCCTGGATGGTGCCGCTGCCGTCGCGGACCTGGAGGAAACCGATCTTGCCGCTGGACCGTTTGGCGACCAGCCAGCCGCGGAGCTCGACGGTCTCCCCGACGTGCTCGCGTAGCCTGCGAATGGAGGGGCTCGTGGTGATCATGGAACCATCCATTTTAGGTAGGCGTGGAAAGGGCGGTCAACCGGAGCTCAGGCAGCAAGCCGGCGGATGGCGGCGATCGCGCGATCGATCGCCGGCCGATCGAGATCCCGGTGGGTGACCAGCCGCACCCGGCGGGCGTCGAGCGGGCTCGCGAGCACCCCTTCGGCGCGCGCCCTCTCGATCCACCAGGTCGATGGATTGGCGATCCCGCCGGGGCGCGGTCGCACCTCGAAGACGAGGATGTTCGTTTCGACGCTCGCGAGATCGATCGCGAGTCCCGGCAGCTCGGCGATCGCGCGCGCCAGGAGCTGCGCATGCTCGTGGTCCGCGGGCAGCCGTGAAGGACCGCGTCGGAGCGCGACGAGACCCGCCGCGGCGAGCACGCCCACCTGGCGCATGGCGCCCCCGAGCATGCGGCGGCGCTCGCGCGCCGCGGCGATGAAACTCTGCTCGCCGCAGAGCAGGGACCCGACTGGCGCCCCGAGCCCCTTCGAGAGACAGAACATGACCGAATCGAAGCCGCTCGAGAGCTCGCCCGCCGTCGCGCCCAGCGCCGCGGCGGCGTTGAAGATGCGCGCCCCGTCGAGATGGGTCGGCAGGCCCCGATCCCGCGCGAAGGCGAGCAGGGGCGCGAGGCGCGCGGGCGTGAAGGCGCGCCCTCCGGCAACGTTGTGCGTGTTCTCGAGCTCCAGGACGCCGGAGGGGACCCGGTAGCCGCCGCGCGCGACGTAGGCGGCCGCGACCTCCTCGACTTCCGGAAGACCGTCGCGCGACGGGATCGGACGCGCCTGCAGTCCGGAGATCGCCGCCATCGCGCCCACCTCGTAGAGCAGGATGTGAGCGCGCGCGTCGCAGAGCACCTCGCTGCCGCGCGCCGCGTGGAGCGCGAGAGCGATCTGGTTCCCCATGATGCCCGAAGGGACGAAGAGGGCCGCGCCCTTCCCCATCGCCGCCGCCCCCTCCTCTTCGAGCGCGCGGACGGTCGGATCCTCGCCGTAGACGTCGTCTCCCACCTCGGCCTCGGCCATGGCACGGCGCATCTCGGCGTCGGGCCGGGTCACGGTGTCGGAACGCAGATCGACGGTGGTCATGGAACCTCCTAGGGAAGCAGGGCGGCGAGCACGGGATTGGAGACGAGGAACCCCTCGGGCGTCAGGCGCAGGCGTCCCTCCGAGCGCGTGACGAACGGAGCGAGTCGCGCGAGCCGGCGCTCGAGCTCCTCTCCGCCGAGACCCGCTGCCGCGAGCTCCTCCGGTCCGACCCCCTCGCTCAAGCGCAGTCCGAGGAAGAGACGTTCGAGGGCCGGATCCCCCGGCAGATCCTCCACGCCCTCCGGGTCGGCGAGCCAGGCGTTGAGGTCGGCCGGGTGGCAGAAGCGGCGGCCGTCGACCGAGGAGTGCGCCGCCGGGCCCAGCCCCAGCCAGTCCTCCCCTCGCCAGTAGCGGAGATTGTGGCGCGCCGGGCGGCCGGGGCGGGCGAAGTTGGAGATCTCGTAGTGCTCGTAGCCCGCCGCGAGAAGACGCTCGCGGGTCGCGAGATAGCGCCGGCGCGCGGCCTCTTCTCCCGGAAAGAGCCGCGGCCGGGAACGCCGGAGGCCATCCATCTCGGAGCCTTCGTGCACCTCGAGCAGGTAGAGGCTCAGATGATCCGGAGCGAGCTCGACGGCGCGCTCGAGGGAGCGCCGAAAGCTGGCCTCCGTCTGGCCCGGAATCGCCAGCATGAGATCGAGCGAGAGATTCTCGAAGCCCGCCGCGCGCGCCCATCCCACCACCGCGGCGGCGCGCGCAGCGTCATGACGGCGCCCGAGCAGGGCGAGCTCGCGATCCGAGAAGGACTGCACGCCGATCGAGAGGCGGTTCACGCCGGCGAGGCGGAGCGCCCGCAAGCGGTCGGGATCGAGATCGGAAGGATTCGCCTCGACGGTGATCTCCGGGTCGGTCCACCGGAAGCGGTCGCAGAGGTGCCGCAGGATGGCTCCGATCTCCTCCGGCGCGAGCAGCGACGGCGTCCCGCCCCCCAGGAAGACGGTCACGACCTCGCGCTCGTGGAGCTTCCGCCAAGCCTCGATCTCCCTGGCGAGCGCGACGAGAAAGGCCTCCATCCGGGGCCGGTTCTCCCCCACGCGGTAGAAGTCGCAATACCGGCAGCGCGTGCGGCAGAAGGGAACGTGCACGTAGATTCCGAGGTCGCGCGTCATCTGGTCTCGGAGGCTCCCAGATAGCCGGCGCGGAGCTCCTCGAGCAGGGACGACCGCCCGCGCTCCGCGAGCTCCTCGACCAGCCGCCGGGCGAGCGGCGAGAAGACCCGGAGCAACCCGAGCTGCCCCTCCCGCGCCAGCGCCGCGAGATCGCGCGGGGTCGCCTCGCCATGACGCGCGGCCGCGAGCATCGCCACGCCCTCGCCCTCGCTGCGACCGAGCGCGAGCCAGAGCTCGCCGGCCAGGGCGAGCGCGGTCGCGATCTCCCGGTTGCGCGCCGCCCGAGGCGGCATCGGCGGGAAGGGGCGATCGAAGAAGGGTTCGAGACCCGCGGACGCCACGGCGCGGGCGAAGTCGCGCTCGATCCCGGCGGGGTCGCGCTCGGCATGATGGATCGCTTCGAACTTCTCCTCCCCCAGTCTTCCCACGAGCTCGCGCCGGTCGGCCGGCGAGAGCGCGGGAGCAACGCCGAGGACAGCGCGCGGAGATCGCGTCCGCAGGCCCTCGAGCACCGGAAGCCAGGTCGCCTCTCCCGAGCTCACGACCGGCAGCAGCGGCACCAGCGCCACGGCGTGCGCCGCCACGGTCGCGCCCGCGTCGAGCTCGCCCGCGAGCAACGCCGCGAGCAGGTCCGAGACGAGCTGCACGCCGGGGCTGGGTGGTGCTTCTTCCGCGGAGAAGCGATGGTCGAGCACGAAGCCGCCGCCCGCGACGAGGGCCCGCGCGAGCGCCTCCTTGTCCGCCGCCCCACGTGGCTCGAGTGGCGGCAGGAGGCAGACGTCGTGTACGTGCTCGGACGAGGGGAGCGGCGGCAGGGCACTCGCGGCGCGGGCCGGGGCGGGCCAGACGATCGAGCGCGATGGCAGATCGAGGTAAGGACGCTCCGCCGCGCGCCAGGCGCGGGGCGCCAGGCGGAGCCAGAGGTTCGAAGGGCGGGGCTCGAGCAACCGCCAGGTCACGAGGTTGCGGAGCCCTCCGGACTCCTCTCGGATCGGAGCGCCAGGATCCGCTCGACATACTTGGCGAGCGCGTCCGCTTCGAAGTGGAGCGCCTCGCCAGGCTTCGCCTCGCCGAGCGTGGTCACGCGCAAGGTATGGGGGATGAGAGCGATACGGAAGCTCTCGCGGTCGAGCGCGGCGACCGTCAGGCTCACCCCGTCGAGCGCTACCGATCCCTTCTCGACGAGATAGGGCGCCATGCCGCGCGGAATCGCGAAGGTGAACTCGCTGTGCTCTTCCCGGTCGTCGCGCCGCAGCAGCTCCGCCAAGCCGTCGACGTGACCCTGCACCCAGTGCCCCCCCAGCGGGTCCCCGAGCCGCAGCGCCGGCTCGAGATTGACCTCGTCGCCGGCTCGCAGGTGCCCGAGGCGGGTGCGCGTGATCGTCTCGCGCGAGAGCTCGACCGCGCAACCGTCCGGCCGCCACTCGACGAGCGTCAGACAGACGCCGGCGACGGCCAGGCTCGCGCCCACCGCGAGCCGTTCCCCCAGTTCGAGCGACGTGGCGAGCGAGAGCAGCAGACCGCCGCGCGGAGACGGCGCGGGGTCGGCGGTCAGCCGGCCACGCTCGAGGACAATTCCGGTAAACATCGGCTGTTCCACCCTTCGATGAGGAGATCCCCTCCGCGTTTGCGAACTGCGAGACGCTCGAGCCGCGGCAGCGTCTCGAGCGCCCCCAGCCCGGGACCGCCGAGCGGCGTGGGCGCGGTCGCTCCGCCGATCAACATCGGCGCCACCACGGCCACCACGCGATCGAAACGATCGGCCGCCACGAAGGAGGCGGCGATCTCGCTCCCCCCCTCCACCAGCAAGCTCTGCACGCCCTCGGCCGCCAGGTCCGAGAGCACCACGTCGGGCGTGACCCTCTCGATCGCCCGGACGTCGGCGCCGCGTTCCCGAAGCCGCATGGCGGCCTCGCCTCTCGGGTCAGCCTCCGTGTAGATGCGCAGCGGACCGGGGCACGAGAAGAGCCGCGCCTCCAGAGGCGTCCGGAGGCGCCGGTCCAGGACGACGCGGAGGTGAGCCCCGGAGGCGAGACCGAGTCTCCGATCGAGCCGCGGATCGTCGGCGAGCACCGTGCCCACCCCGACCAGCAACGCGTCGTGCTCCTCGCGCAGACCGAGCGCCCAGCGCCGGGCCGCCGGACCCGAGATCCAGCGGCTCTCGCCGCTCGCGTTCGCGATCTTTCCGTCCAGGGACATGGCCCACTTGAGCGTCACGGCCACGCGCCCCAGGCCTCGTGCCGCGAGGTAGGGGAGGTTCAGGAGCACCGCCTCCTCGACGAGCTCCCCCACCTCGACCGCGACCCCGGCCGCGCGGAGCCGCGAGAATCCCTCGCCCGACACCCGCGCGTCCGGATCGCGGTGGCATGCCACCACTCTCGCCACGCCCGCCCGGATCAGGGCATCGGCGCAGGGCGGGGTACGCCCGAAGTGGCAACAGGGCTCGAGATTCACGAAGAGAGTTGCGCCGCGCGCCCGCTCCCCGGCCTCGGCGAGCGCCAGCGCCTCCGCGTGGGGCTCGCCCGCGCGACGATGGAATCCCTCGCCGACCACCTCGCCCGCGCGCACCAGGAGCGCACCGACCCGCGGATTCGGAGCCGTCGTCGCGCGCCCCCGCTCGGCGAGGCGGAGCGCCCGGCGCAGGAGCTCACGCGACGAGGGCAGCCGCGAACTCCTTCGCATCGAAGTCGACCAGATCGTCGGCCCCTTCTCCGACTCCCAGGTAGAGCACCGGCAGCTTGAGCTCCCGCAGCACCGCCACCACCATCCCCCCCTTCGCGGTGCCATCGAGCTTGGAGAGCAGGATGCCGTCCACCGTGGCGGCGCGCAGGAACTCGCGCGCCTGGGCGAGGGCGTTCTGCCCGGTGGTCGCGTCGAGCACGAGCAGGGTCCCGAGATCCCAGCCCGCGGCTTCCCGCTCCACCACGCGGCGGATCTTCGCGAGCTCGGCCATGAGGTGCGCCTTGGTGTGCAGCCGTCCGGCGGTGTCCACGATGAGGTGGTCGGCACGCCTCGCGCGCGCCGCCTGCAGGGCGTCGAAGACGACCGCGGCCGGGTCGGCGCCGGCCGCCTGCGAGATCACCTCGATGCCCAGGCGCTCCCCCCAGACCGCCAGCTGCTCAGCCGCCGCCGCGCGAAAGGTATCGCCAGCCGCGAGGAGGACGCGCTCTCCGGACGCCTGGCTGCGCCGCGCGAGCTTCGCGATGGAGGTCGTCTTGCCGGCGCCATTGACGCCGACGACCAGGGTCACCCGCGGCGACCGCGCGGGAGCTGGTGGCGGCACTCCCTCGACGAGCAGACGTGCGATCTCCTCGGCGAGCAGGTTCTTCAACCGCGCTTCCTCCAGGTCGGAGCGGCGCAGGCGTTCGCCCAGGCGCGCGAGCAGGAGCTCGGTGGTTTCGATCCCGAGGTCGGCGCCGATCAGCGCCTCCTCGAGCTCGTTGCGCGTCACGTCGTCGAGCGAGGCCCGGCGCTCCAGGGCATCCCCGAGGCGCTCGGTCAAGCGCTCGTGCGTCCGCGCCAGGCCGGCGCGGAGCTTCCCCCACAGGCCCCGCCGCGCCGGTTCTTCCGTGGCCACCGTCCCGACGCCCTCAGTGGCGAGCGAAGAGCTCGTGATGGAGCAGATCGCAAGCCTTCTTCATCGACCGCCGGGTGCGCCCTGCGAGCGCCGGACGCCGTTGCACCAGGACGAGGTAGTAGCCTTCGGGAAGCGGCATCGCGTAGAGGTGCAGGTTGTCCTTCTCGATGTGCAACCAGAGCGGCCTGCCGAGCTCCGAGGAATCGAGGAAGCGCTCCGTCTGACGCAGGTAGATGCCGACGTAGGCGCCCACCACCCGCATCTGGTACGGGCTGAACTCGGAGCACGCCAGATCGACCGTCTCCCCGCTGTCGTCGAGGAAGAGCACGCCCACCGCGCCGTCGTTCTCCGCCAGCAGGTTCGCCAGGATGTACTCGAAAGGCACCGGTTCTCCCTCCGCGCCTCAGATATTCGCCGCGATCGGCAGCTCGACCTCGAAGCCGGGCCGCGTTCGATCGTTGACGTCGAAATGGAGCTCGCCACCCTCGAACGCGCGCAGGAACGCGGTCACCACTTTGGCGTCGAAGCGGGAGCCGGCGAGCTGGGTGATCAGCTCCGCGGCATAACGGGGCTCGTAGGCCGCCTGGTAGGGGCGGTTCGTGGTGATCGCGTCGTAGCAGTCGGCGACCGCGACGACGCGCGCGATGAGAGGAATGCCCTCGCCGCGCAACCCGTCGGGGTAACCGCGGCCGTTCCAGTTCTCGTGGTGCCAGAGCACGACCGGCAGCATCTCGCGTAACGGCTCGATAGGCTGGAGAATCTCGGCACCGATCGTCGGGTGCGCTTTCATCTGCTCGAATTCCTCGGGCGTGAGCACGCCGCCCTTCTTGAGGATCCGATCTTCGACGCCGATCTTCCCGACGTCGTGCAGGAGCGCGCCGATCCAGAGCTTGTGGATCGTCTCCTCGTTCATCCCCATCGCGCGGGCGATCTTGCGCGAGAGCTCCGCCACGCGCTCGGAGTGGCCTCGCGTGTACGGGTCCTTGGCGTCGATCGTGGCCGCGAACGCGCGGATCGATCCGATGAACAGCTCGCGGTTGTGGCGCGCCGCTTCGCGGAGCTTCTCGACGTGCTCTTGCACGTGCCCGCTCATGCGATTGAAATCGGTGGCCAGATCCGCGAGCTCGGCCACCACGCGATGCTCCTCGAGTCGCTTGCCGAAGTTCCCGGCGGCGATCTCGTGGGCGGTCTCCGAGAGGTGGAGGATCGGCTGACCGATCCAGCGCGAAGCCACGACCGCGAAGACGATCGCGAGGGCGAGCAGCAGGAGGGTCGCGAGCGCCGCGCTCCAGACCATCTTGCGAGCCGCTTCGAAGGCGGCGGCGACCGGCTTGTGCACCACGACGCCCCAGCCGCTCGCCTCCACCGGACTGACCTGCCCGAGCAGCTCGACGGGATTGCCCACACCTCGCAAGGTGTAGCGCGCGGTCAAGCTGAGCGGCTTCTTCGCGAAGTCGCGCACCAGATTCGAGTCCCCGAGCGCCCGCACCTCCTGGTTCGACGCGCCGCGGGACCAGAGCAAGCTGCCGTCCCGGTCGATCAGGAAGACCTTGACGTCACCGCGCGCTTCCCGCTCGAAGATGGCCTCCATGAGGCCGAGCCGGAGGAGGGACTCGACGACCATCGCCGGCTCGCCGCTCCTGCCGGCGACCGGAACCGCGAGCGCCGCCACCGGATCGTCGCCCGGCTCGAGCACCGCGAAGCGGAAGCTCGCGCGACCACTCGACGACGCCAAGTGGTAGGCCTCGTCGAGCGCCGCGACGGGAGCCGCTACGAGGTCGGGAGGCGCGAGCCTCCATCCCACCCCGGAGCGATCCAGGACGCTCAGCGCGACGGGCTGAAAGGGGCCACTCGCGAAGCGCTGCAGGTAGTCGCTCACCCAGGGCTCGCGCAGCCGCTCCTCGATGCCCGCGGCACCGGGGGGCGCGAGCAGACCGGCCCCCAGCAACTCGAGCTCCCGCTTGGCGCCCGCCAGCGAGTCGTCGAGCTGCCTCGACAGCGACTGGGCGGAGGCCGTGAGCGAGGAAAGCTCCTCGGTCTCCAGCAGCTCGCGGTTCTCCGCGATCAGCTTCCAGTTCGTCAGCGTGAGCGGAATCGCCCCCGACAGCAACAGCAGCAGGAAGGCGACGTGGCGCAGCTTCAAGCGCCGGGAGAGTGGATTGCGGGTTCCCATGGTGTCGGGCGCCGCCGCGCGCACGCGGCCGGTACCAGCTGGCATTATACGGGCGCCCGGCGACGCTCGAGATCACCCAGGAAAGCCAACAGCTCGCGCTCCAATTCGGCCTCGGAGACGTCAGTACGCCGCTCCCCACGCCCCGGTTCCATCGGCAGCACCCAGGTGAGACCGCCGGCCTTGGCTTTCTTGTCCCGCGCCATGCGGGCGAGCAGCTCTTCCGCCGGCAGCGGCGGGGGCAGCGGGATTCGCAGCCGATCGAGCAGCGTTTCCAGGCGGTCCAGGAAGGGACCGTCGGCTCCGCGCCGGCGCGCCAGCCGCCCGGCGAAGCGCATACCCCAGGCCACGGCGTCGCCATGCGCCAACGTCCCGTACCCCGCGGCGGACTCGAACGCATGGCCGAGGGTGTGACCGTAGTTCAGGAGCTGGCGCTCGCCGCGCTCGTCCGGGTCCCGCTCGACGACCGCGGCCTTGGCGGCCGCGGCGGCCCGCACGACCGGCGCGGAGGCGGCGGCGTCCCCTGCGAGAAGACGGTCGAGATCCCTCTCGATGACGGAAAGGAGCGTGAGATCGAGCAACGCCCCCATCTTCGCCGCTTCCACGAGCCCCCCGCGCCGCTCGGCCACCGGCAGCGTGGAGAGCAGACCGGTCTCGCAGACGACGAGCTCGGGATGGTGAAAAGCCCCCACCGCGTTCTTCGCCCCCGGCAGGTCGATCGCGGTCTTGCCGCCGATCGCGGCGTCCACCTGCGCGAGAAGCGTGGTGGGGAGCTGGACGAAGCCCACGCCCCGCAGGAAGCAGGCGGCGACGAATCCGGCGAGGTCGCCGACGCTCCCGCCGCCGAACGCGACCACCAGGGAATCGCGCCTCCCACCGGCGGCGAGCATCCCGTCCCAGAGTCGCCCCGCCTCCGCCAGGGTCTTCGCGGCTTCTCCTTCCGGAACTTCGAGCACTGCAAGGGAGGCAGCCTTCGATCCCAGAGCCTCGAGCCGTCGCCCGTGGAGCCGGAGGACCCGTTCGCTCGAGACGACGAAGAGCTTCCTTGCGGAGAAGAGCTCCCCTCGTCGTTCGAGGGCCTGCTCCAAGGCACCGGCCCCGCAGAGAATCTCGGTGACGCCGCGCGGATGGCGGAGGTGCAGCGGCTCCTCCAGGTTCGGGCGCACCGGGCAACTAGTCCTTCGCCGAGGCGAGAACCGAGATCCCGAGCTCGGCGAGCTGGCGCGCGTCGACCGCGGAGGGCGCGTCGGTCATGAGGTCGGTCGCGGAGGCGGTCTTCGGGAAGGCGATGACGTCGCGCAGCGACGTGGCGCCCGCCATGAGCATCACCAGGCGGTCGAGGCCGAGCGCGAGACCGCCGTGCGGCGGCGCTCCCAGACGGAGCGCATCGAGCAGGAAGCCGAAGCGGGCTCGCGCTTCGGTCGCGTCGATGCCGAGGAGGCGGAAGACCCGCTCCTGCACCTCGGGGTCGTGGATTCGGATCGAACCGCCACCGAGCTCGGTGCCATTGAGCACCACGTCGTAGGCGCGCGCGCGAACCGAGCCCGGGTCGCTCTCCAACCGCTCGAGATCCCGCGGATCCGGACTCGTGAAGGGGTGGTGCGTCGAGTACCAGCGGCCGTCCTCGGGGTGATACTCGAGGAGCGGGAAGTCGGTCACCCAGACGAACTCCCATCGGTTCTCCGGAATCCACCCCCTCTGGCGCGCGAGCTCGGAGCGCAAGGCTCCGAGCGCCGGCGAGACGACCGCTTCCTTGCCGGCGGCGAGAATCGCCAGATCGCCCTCCCCCACCGCCATCGTGTCGGCCAGCCGCTCCAGCTCCGCAGCCTGCAATCCCTGCTTGACCGAGAAGGCGAGCTCACCGTTCGCACGCCGCAGGAGGAGAACGCCGGGAAGACCGAGCTTCTTGGCGAGCTCCCCCCACGAGTCGGTCTGCGAGCGGCTGGCGGAAGCGCCTCCGGGCACCAGCAGGCCCCGCACGACTCCCCCCTCGGCCGCGCTCTGCTGGAAGACGCGGAAGGACGTGGCTCCGGCCACGACCGTCACGTCCCGAATCTCGGCGCCGTAGCGCAGATCGGGGCGGTCGACGCCGTATCGCGCCATCGCCTCGGCGTAGGCCATGCGCCGGAATGGGGTCTGGGGATGAACTCCGACCAGCGGGAAGATGCTGGCGAAGAGCCCCTCGATCAGGGCGTAGACCTCCTCTTCCGTCGGAAAGGACATCTCGAGGTCGATCTGCGTGAACTCGGGCTGGCGATCGGCGCGCAGGTCCTCGTCGCGGAAGCAGCGCGCGATCTGCACGTACTTCTCGAAGCCGGAGATCATCAGCAACTGCTTGAAGAGCTGCGGCGACTGCGGCAGGGCGTAGAACTCCCCGGGATGCACGCGCGAAGGCACCAGGTAGTCGCGCGCCCCTTCGGGCGTCGACTTGGTCAGGATCGGCGTCTCGATCTCGAGGAAACCCTGCGCGTGGAAGTAGCGCCGCGCCTCCCAGGCGATCTGGTGACGCAGCATGAGGTTCTTCTGCAGGTCGCTACGCCGCAGATCGAGAAAGCGGTACTTGAGTCGCGTGTCTTCGAGCGCATCCATCTTGCCGTCCACGCCGAACGGCGGGAGGTCGCTCTTCGAGAGCACCTCCGCCCGGAGCGCCAGGAGCTCCACCTCGCCGGTCGCCATGCGCGGATTGACCGCCTCCGGCGCGCGTGGGATCACCGTCCCTTCGACCTCGACGACCCACTCCGAGCGCACCGGCTCGAGCGCCGCGAGCGCCGCCGTCGCCTCGTCCGAGTGGTCGGGCCGCGCGATCACCTGCCCCACGCCGCTGCGGTCCCGGAGATCGAGGAAGAGCACGCCTCCCAGGTTCCGCCGCCGCTGCACCCAGGCCTGCAGCTTGACCGTCTTGCCGATGTCCTCCCGCCGGAGCTCGCCCGCGCCCGTCCGCTTCATCGCATCACCTCGAAAGCCATTCGCTCGTCCGATCAGAAACGAAAGAAGCTCACCTAGGAGTAGATCTTCCGGAGTTCCGTCACTAGCTCGGCCGCATCGACCTGCCGAAGCTCCCGAGAGCCGGGCGACCGAACGGTGAGCTTTCCGCTCGCCACCTCGTCATCCCCCAGGAAGACGCGCGCAGCGGTCACGCCAAGGATCTCGTCCATGGGCTCCTGCGCACCTCTCGCCTCCACTGCTGGAATCCCGCCGCTTCTGAGCCTCTGGAGGAGGTCGAGTAGCGCCATGCGAGACTCCTCCGTCGCCTTGCGATAGCTACCCATTAGGTGGATCCGAACGGGAGCCAATCTCCCGAGCACTCTGTCTCGGAAGGGTGTAGGGAGGACATCGAGCAGCCGGTCCTCGCCGATCGCGAAGCCGACGCCGTAGGTCGCGGGACCGCCCAGCTCCTCGACCAGCCCCTCGTAGGCGCCCCCGCCGCAGATGGCGTTCTGGGAGCCGAGCCCCTCCGAGACGATCTCGAACACCGTGTTGGTGTAGTAGTCGAGCCCCCGCACGAGCCGCGGCGTCACCTCGTAGGGGACCTCGAAGCGCTCGAGCGCCCGCAGAACCGTCGCGAAGTGCGCCTTCCCGCGGTCGGTCAGATGGTCGCCGAGCGCCGGAGCGCCGTCGAGGAGTGCCTGCTCTTCGGGATTCTTCGAGTCGAGGATGCGGAGCGGATTGGTCGATAACCTCCGGCGGCTCTCCTCTCCTAGTCGGTCTTTTCTCGGCTCCAGGAAGTCCGACAGCGCTGCTCGATAGGAGGCGCGTGACGCTTCGTCCCCGACCGTATTGAGCAGAACTTTGAGATCTCCGAAGCCGAGCTCGCCCAGGAACGCGACCAGGAGCAGGAGCGTTTCGACGTCGGCCTCGGCGCCGCGCCCGCCCAGGAGCTCCGCGCCGATCTGGTGGAACTGCCGGTAGCGCCCCTTCTGCGGCCGCTCGTAGCGGAACTGCGGGCCGATGTAGAAGAGCTTCACCGGCTGCGGCAGCTGCTGCATGCCGTGCTCCACGTAGGCGCGGCAGACCGAGGCCGTGTTCTCGGGGCGGAGCGTGACGTTTCTCCCCCCCTTGTCGGTGAAGGAGTACATTTCCTTGCCGACGATGTCGGTCCCTTCGCCGACGCCCCGCGCGAAGAGCTCGGTCTCCTCGAAAAGCGGCGTGCGGATCTCGCGGAAGCCGTAGCGGTCGAAGACCTCGCGCGCCGTCGCCTCGACCGCCGCCCAAAGGGCGGTCTCGGGGGGCAGGAGATCGCGCGTCCCCTTGGGCGCTCGGAAGCGCGAAGCCATCAGTACCCCCTCCCCAACGCCGCGAGATAGCGATCCTTGACGCCGACGTAGCGCCGCGCGATCTCGCGGATCTCCTCGCGCTCACCGGCGGAGAGCTCGCGGACGAGGCGGGCCGGGACCCCCAGCGCCAGGCTCCCGCTCGGGACACGCATGCCCGGCGGCACGAGCGCTCCGGCCCCGACCTGGGCACCGGTCTCGATCACCGCGCCGTCCAGGACGCGCGCGCCGATCCCCACCAGGCACCCGTCCTCCAGCGTGCAGCCGTGGAGCATGCAGCTGTGGCCGATCACGACGTCGTCGCCGATCGCGAGCGGAAAGCGTTCGTGCGTCACGTGCAGCACCGTGCCGTCCTGGACGTTCGTGCGCGCTCCGACGCGGATCCAGTTGACGTCGCCGCGCGCCGCGGTGTGGAACCAGAAGGAGCTGTCGTCCCCCACTTCGATCGCGCCGGCGAGCTCGGCCGACGGCGCCAGAAAGACCCGCGCGCCGAGCCTGGGCAGCCGATCGAGGTAAGGGTAGAGGGGCAAGGAGCTTCGCTCGGTGAATTCGCAACCTTCCGGAAACACGAAGAATACCGCAAGCCGGTGGCGGCTCCGATAAGCTCCCGCGCGATGCGCTCCGAGCCCCCCCGTCACGCCGACGTCGAGGTCGAAGTCCGCTACGCGGAGACCGATCAGATGGGCGTCGTCCATCATGCCAACTGGATCGTCTGGTTCGAGCTCGCGCGGACGAGGCTCTGCCTGGAGGCGGGCTTTCACTACGCCGAGATCGAGAAGCGCGGTCTCCTCCTCCTGGTGACCGGCGTCGAAGTGGCCTACCGCGCCCCGGCACGCTACGGCGAGACGGTGCGCGTCTCCTGCTGGGTGGAGCGGGTCGGAAGCCGGGCCGTCGTCTTCGCCTATCAGGTGCACCGCGGCGAGCTGCTGCTCGCCACCGGCAGTACCGAGCACATCTGGGTCGACGCGGCGAGCCGCCGGCCCGCGCGCTTTCCTCCCGAGCTCAAGGCGCCGTTCGAGAGCTTCCTCCCCGCCACCCGAGCGGACTGAGGCCGCGCTCGGGGCGCTGCTAGACTCCTCCCAACTTGCTCCGCCGACTCGCGCTCACCACCGCCGGCGAAAGCCACGGATCGCAGCTGACGGCGATCCTCTCCGGCCTCCCGGCCGGACTCGCCATCGACTTCGATCTGCTCGCGCGCGATCTCGCCCGCCGTCAGCACGGCTACGGGCGCGGGCGGAGGATGCAGATCGAGAGGGACGAGGCGGAGATCACCGCGGGCGTGCGCGCCGGGGAGACGCTCGGCTCGCCGGTCGCGCTCCGGATCGCGAACCGCGACTGGATCAACTGGCAGCGCGCCATGGACGCCCGGGCGATCGACCCGGGCTTCGCCGAGCTACGCCGGCTGAAGGCACCCCGCCCCGGCCACGCCGACCTGGCGGGCGGCCTCAAATACCTTCGTCGCGACCTGCGGGACATCCTGGAGCGCGCTTCGGCGCGGGAGACGGCGGCTCGGGTCGCCGCGGGCGCCCTCGCCAAGATGCTGCTGCGCGAGGTCGGAGTCGAGCTCGGGAGCGGCGTGCGCTCCTTGGGACCGATCGGCGCCGGCGCCCCGGTCCCCTCCTGGGACGACGTCCGCGGCGTCGACGACCGCTCCCCACTGCGCGCCGTCGATCGCGCGCTCGAGCCCGAGATGGTCGCCCTCGTGGACGCCGCCAAGGAGCGCGGCGACACGCTCGGTGGCGCGGTCACCGTGATCGCGCACGGCGTCCCAGTCGGTCTCGGCTCGCACGTCTCCTGGGACGCGAAGCTGGATGGCCGGATCGCGCAAGCCCTGATGTCGGTCCCGGCCGTCAAGGCGGTCGAGCTCGGCGCGGCGCTCCAGGCGAGCGCCGGTTTCGGCAGCGCCGCGCACGACGCCATCACCCGCGACCCGAGCGGGCGCTTCCGGCGTCCCACCAATCGCGCCGGGGGACTCGAGGGGGGAATCACCAATGGCGAAGACGTCGTCGCGACCCTCTACATGAAGCCCATCTCCACCCTGCGCGAGGGTCTTCCGTCGGTCGACCTCGACACGCTGGAGCCCCACGCGGCGCAGTACGAACGCAGCGACGTCACGGCCCTTCCGGCGGCTGGGGTGATCGGGGAGGCGATGCTCGCCCTCGTGCTCGCCGACGCTCTCGTCGAGAAGCTCGGCGGGGACTCGATGCGAGAGCTGCTCGCGCATTTCGCCGCCTCGCGCGAGCTCACGGAGCACTGGCCCCGGCCGAGCGCCGGCTAACCGCTGACCGAGAGGTTCCCGCCCGCGCGCTTCGCGCGATAGAGCGCCTCGTCGGCGCGCTGGAACAGCTCGCCGGGCTCCTGCCCGACCGCCGGCGTCACCGCCGAGACACCGCAGCTCACCGTGATCTGGCGTCGGGCTCCTCCCGGCCGAACGGCGCACTGCGACTCCACACGCCGCCGCAGCTGCTCGGCCACCTGCACGGTCCCCACGGCATCGGTCGACGGGAGGACGACGGCGAATTCCTCCCCGCCGTAGCGGGCGATCGTGTCGCCGCTGCGCGCCAGTCCGTCGGCGAGCACCGACGCCACGAGGCGCAGGCACTCGTCCCCTTCCCGGTGCCCGAACTCGTCGTTGTAGGCCTTGAACGCGTCGATGTCCACCAGCACGAGACCGAGCGGCACGGTCGAGCGCACGGCGCGCTTCCACTCCTCCTCGAAGAGCTCGTCGAAGCGCCGGCGATTCGGGACCGAGGTCAGGGCATCGACGTACGAGAGCTCGACGAGCAGCGAGTTGGCGCGCTGCAGCCGGCGCGTCTTCGCTTCGACCAGGTCGCGCAGCTCTCGCTCGCGTCGCTCGTGGACGCGCGTCCGCAGCCTGAGGACGATCCAGATCAGGAGCGCGAGCGCGGCCAGCATGACGAAGCGAGCGGTCGCGGTCTGCCAGAGCGCGGGGCGAATCACGAACTCCAGCTCGCGCGGCCCCGCGATGTTCCCTTCCGAGTCGCGTCCCCAGACGCGAAACGTGTAGGCACCCGGCGCGAGCGCCGTCACCTCGCGTTGCGCGACCGGCGACCAACCGGACGGTTGCGGATCGTGCCCCACGAGCTCGGTGCGATAGCGCGTCAGGGACTCGGCGAAGAAGCTGAGCAGCGAGTAGCGGAAGACGATGTCCCCACGATCGTGCGCGAGGACGGACCGCGGACGCACCGGACAGGTCTCGCAGCGGGCTAGCGAGGCCTCGAGGTCGAGGCGCTTCGGCGTCCGGTCGACCGGCTCGTGCTCGGCGTCGAAGGCGGCGGCTCCACCGACCGTCCCGACCCAGAGGTGCCCGTCGGCGTCGACGAAGCTGGCGCCTCGATTCCCCTGGTTGAGCGGCAGCCCCTGTTCGGAGGTGAACTCCTCCTGGCGCCAGGTCGCGCCGACACCGGGAGGCGTCAGACGCGTGACACCGAGGTTGGTGAGGAGATAGATGCGCCCTTCACGGTCCCCGAAAATCGAGTAGATGGTGCCGTTGGGGACCTCGGGCCCCCGCTGGGAGAGCGCCTGCGGACGGGCCTCCGGGGCCTCGAGGTCCAGGAGCGCCACGCCGCCGCCGTCCGTGCCGATCCAGAGCGTCCTCGCTCCGTCCGGCTCCGTCTGGACGTAGAGCGCCTGGACCGCCGGGTTCGGCAGCCGATCGGCGGCGGCCACCTCGCGACAGCGCCCCCGCTCGCTCAGGTAGAGGCCCGAGGCCGAGCCGATCCAGAGGCGCCGGTCTCCATTTCTCATCACCTCGTCGCGGAGCGCGAGGATCGAGTCCTCGGGGCACCGAGCCTCCGCGACGGGCCGGTGCCAACCGCGCCCGTCGAAGGAGGCGAGACCGGTCCGCGTTCCCACCCAGAGACGTGGTCCGCTGCCGTCCGAACCCTCGAGGAGAGCTTGCACGAGGTCCCCGGGCAGGGCACCGCTCGCCGTGTCGTGCCGCCGCCACCGGCGACCATCGAAGCTCGAGAGGCCGCCGTTGCGCGTCCCCACCCAGAGCAGGTGCTCGCCGGGCAACTCGTCGGTCTCCGCCAAGGCTGTCACGCTGTCGCGACCGATGGCGCCGCTCTGCGCGTCGATCCGCTCCCAGACGCCCTTCCGCCAGACCGTGAGGCCATAGCCGTCGGTGCCCAGCCAGAGCTCCCGCGAGCCGTCGGGCGTCTCCGTCTCGAGGATGGCGGCGACCGGCACGTCGGGCGTCTCCGGGAAGGGCTGGTAGCGCCTCCAGTAGCCCCGGGACATGCGGATCAGACCGTTGTTGCGCGTGCCGAGCCAGACCGCTCGCGCGCCCTGGTCGGACGTCGTCTCGAGGATGGTGTAGACGGCCCGCGAGCTCAGCTCGGGGGCGAGGTCGACTGCGTCGATCTTGCCGTCGCGGTGGAGCGCGAGTCCCCCGCCGTCCAGCGCGATCCAGAAGGCCTCGCCGCCCAGCGAAGGGCTCGGGGCGAGGTCGGTCAGGAAGAGCCCCGGCAAGCCCTCTCGCTCCCGCAGGCTGCGAAATCCTCCGCCGCTGAACGCCACGAGGCCCTCGCCGTAAGTTCCCATCCAGATCGTTCGCTGCCCATCGGCCGCGACGGTCTCGATGAGGCTGCTGATCGAGGCATGCGGAGCGCCCGCCGGAACATCGATCGACCCGTCCGCGAGACGAAGCCTGGCCGGGCCCGCTCCCGTCCCGATCCAGAGCACCGGCTCGCCCATCTCGAGGGCCGGGAGGAGAGCCCAGACCTCGGAGTTCGGCAGCCCCGCCGCGGAACCGTAGGTCGTCCAGGTGTCGCCATCGAAGCGCACCAGGCCGTTCGCGAAGGTCCCGATCCAGAGCGCTCGCGAGCCATCGGCCATCGCCGTCTCGGCGAGCACGTTGACGCGCGAGCCGGGCAGTCCGCTCGATCCCGGCTCGTAGCTCGTCCAGTCTCCGTCCCGCAAGCGGGCGAGCCCCCCCGCTTGCGTGCCGAACCAGAGACTGCCGTCCTCGCTCTCGAGCATGGCGCGCACGAAGTTGGAGCGACCCCGGTTGGGCAGATCGAAGCGTCGCCACTGCCGACCGTCGTAGCGCGCCGCGCCGTCCTGAGTCCCCGCCCAGAGGTAGCCCTGTCGATCGATCAGGAGGGCGTGCACCGTGTTCTGCGGCAAACCGTCCCGGTCGCGAAAGGAGCGCACGAAAGGGCGACCCGCGGCGAAGGGATCGGCCAGTTGAGCGCCTTGGAGCAACGCCGCCGATCCGAGGCAAGCCGCGACCATCAGGAGCCGCACGCGCACTGGCGCATTATAGGGTGCCAGGCGTTCGGCCGGCGGGTCGATCAGAGCAGCAGCACGGCGACGCCGAGAGTCATCAGCACGACCGCCACGATCTTGCGCAGGGAGAGTCTCTCGCGATAGATCCAACGGCCACAGACGACGGCGGAAAAACCGCCCACCCCCCGCTTCAGGGTCTCCACGACCCCCATCGGCAGAGCTCTCAGCGCGAGCAGCTGGAGCGCGAGCGCCGCGGCCCCCACCAGCACGGCGAGACCCACCAGAGGGAGGCTCGCGCGCGCCAGACCGAGCGCGCGGAGGCGGCCGCTCGCGGCGAGCACCACCAGACCACCCAGCGCCACCCCGGCGTTGAGCGTGAGGGCGTGCACTTCGGGGCTGGCGGCCGCGAGCGCTCGCTTGTCGAGCAGGAGCGTCGCCGACCAGAGGAAGGCCACCACGAGCATGAGACCGCCGCCGGCCTCGAAGCCCACCGCGCCTCTGCGCAGGCCGAGCGTCAGACCGCCGGCGACGACCAGCAGGGCACCGATCGTCCCACGGACACCCAGCGACTCCCCCAGGAGCGCCGCCCCGAGAAGGGAGGCGAAGAGCGGGGTGAAGGCGAGCATCGGCAGCGTGACCGAAAGCGGCGCGAGCTGGAGGGAGCGGAAGTAGCAGAAGTTCGCCGCCACGTTGAGCGCCACGGATGCCAGCGCCGGGGCCCAGTAGCCCGCCTCGAGGCGCCAATCCCCGGCGACGGCTCCCCAGAGGAGTAGCGGCGGCAGGGCCCCGACCGTCAGAACCACCACCAGGGTCCAGGCGGCGAGGCGTCCCGCGAGAGCCCGGCGGACCAGATCGTAGAGGGCCCAGCCGAACGCGGCTCCGGCGGCCATCGAGAAGGCGGAGGTGATCACGGCGCCGGGAATCTATCGCGCGTCCGGCCTCTGCCGGGATCTCCTCGCCGCCCGCGGCGGCTTCCGTTACACTCTCCCGGATGTCGCTCTCCCCCGCCTTCGTGGCCGACCTTCTCGTGCGCCAGGGGCTGATCGACGAGTCCGAGGCCGACGCCGTCAAGAAGGAGGCGCGCCAGCTCCCGACGCGCGTCCGGAGCGCCGCCACCTACGAGCAGAAGGCGGTCGCCTACGATCTCGTCTCGAGCTTCCGGTTTCCGAACCGGAAAGAGGGTGGCCTCGTCGGCGAGCACGAGATCGCCCGCGCGATCGCCGCCGAGTCCAACCTCGAGCACGTACGGATCGATACCCTCTCGCTCGACGCCGACCTCATCGAGTCGCGCATCTCCCGGCCTTTCGCCAAGCGGCACCGCATGATCCCGCTCTCGATGGCCAACGGGAAGCTCAAGGTCGCGTGCGCGAACCCCTACGACATCGAAGGCGTGGACGCCTTCCGCCGCATCGCCGGCCGTGAGCTCCAGTTGGTCGTGGCTTCGGAGCCCGACATCCTGCGCGCGATCACCGAGTTCTACGGCTTGCGCCACTCGGTCAAGCGCGCCGAGCGGGATCTCCAGGCCGGCATCGATCTCGGCAACCTCGAGCAGCTCGTCCGCATGAAGAGCGAGGCCGAGATCGAATCGAGCGACCAGCACATCGTCAACGCGGTCGAGTTCATGCTCCAGCACGCTTTCGACACGCGGGCGAGCGACATCCACGTCGAGCCCAAGCGCGACTTCTGCCTGATCCGCTTCCGCATCGACGGCGTCCTGCACGACATCCAGACGATTCCGAAGATCGTGCACGCGGCGATCGTGTCGCGAATCAAGACGATGTCCCGCCTCGACATCGCCGAGAAGCGCCGCGCGCAGGACGGTCGCGTCAAGACGATGCGGGCGGGCAAGGAGATCGAGCTCCGCGTCTCGACCTTGCCAGTGGCTTTCGGCGAGAAAGTGGTGCTCCGCATCTTCGATCCCGACGTCCTCATGCAGGACCTCTCGGGGCTCGGCTTCTACCCCGAGGAGCTCCTGACCTTCAACGAGTTCATCTCGCGACCGCACGGCATCATTCTGGTGACCGGCCCCACCGGCTCCGGCAAGACGACCACCCTCTATTCGGCGCTCAAGTCGATCGCCAGCCGCGAGCTCAACATCACCACCATCGAGGACCCGATCGAGATGGTCCTCGAGGAGTTCAATCAAACCGCCGTGCAGGCGAAAGTGGGCATCGACTTCGCCACCGCGCTGCGGCACATCCTGCGCCAGGATCCCGACGTCATCATGGTGGGCGAGATCCGGGACGGCGAGACCGCGCAGTACGCCATTCAGGCGGCGCTCACCGGCCACCTGGTCTTCTCCACCCTTCACACCAACGACGCCGCGACCTCGATCAGCCGCCTCATCGACCTCGGCGTGGAGCGCTTCCTGATCAGCTCGACGCTGATCGGCGCCATGGCGCAGAGACTGGTGCGCAAGATCTGTCCCCACTGCACCGGCGAGCGGTCGCTCTCGACCGAGGAAGCCTCCTCCCTCCGCCTGACGGTCCCCACCGGCAAGAAGATCAGGGTCAAGGAGGGGCAGGGGTGCCACGAGTGCCGAGGCACCGGTTACCTCGGGCGCAGCGGCATCTTCGAGATTCTGCCGGTCGACGAGTCCGTCAAGGCGCTGATCGTCGACGGAAGAGACGCGCCGGAGATCAAGCGCGAGGCGGTCAAGAACGGCATGCGGACGCTCCGGCAGTCGGCCTTGCGCAAGCTCGCCGAAGGGGTCACCACCTTCGAAGAAGTGGTGCGCGTCACCGGTCTGTGAGCTCTTGGCCGGCCGCGTCACCGACCTTCCCGCCGCCGCGACGCCTCCGCGAGGCCGCGCCGTGATCTCGGCCCACCCCCCGGTCCGCCCCTCGCGCGCCCGCCGCCTCGCGTCGGCGGTGGCGCTGCTCGTCGGCACCACCGCCGCCGCCTGCGGCGACGGCACGGCTCCCCGCGGCGGAGGGTTGGCCCCATCGCCGCCCGTGACCGACGCTTCGGCGTCGCTCGGCCGGGGCGTCGTGGTCTGGGAGTCCAACTTCGACCCTGGAGGCGGGAGGGGGTCCTTCCGCATCTTTCGGCAGCGCTTCGGCGGCGGCGCCGAACCTCTCACGCCGGTCGAGGCCGGCAGGGACCATTGCTGCGCCGCGCTCTCGCCCGCAGGCGAACAGGTCGTCTACCTGAGCCTCCCGGCGGGGCGAGAGCGCTACAGCACCGAAGCCGGCACCCTGCACGCCATCGCCATCGACGGCACGGGCGACCGCGTGCTCGCCGAGAGCGCGCGCCACTACGGCGAGCATCGCGCCGCGCTCTTCTGGGACGCCGACCACCTGCTCTACCTCGACGGCGAGAACCGCACGCGCCTGCTCACTCTCTCCACCGGCGCTTCGCGCCTGCTCGCCGAGGCACCGGTCGGGAGCGAGGGGTGGCTGATCGCGCCCGGCGGCCAGATCGCGACCGGGAACACCCCCACCTTCTCGGATCTTCGCGGGGACGGTCGCGTCGCCCTGCGCCCGTCGCTCGGAGGCTGCCAGCCCTTCTTCTCGGCGGACGGCCGCCGCGCCGTCTGGTCCGCCGGCGCTGGAGGGCCCATCGACGCCATCGATCTCGCCAGCCGCCGCACCTGGACGATCCTCGGCAAGAACGACCCACGGCTCCCCCCTCGCCGCGGCTATCTCTACTTCCCGGCGCTCGCCTCCGACGCGAGACTTCTCGTCTTCGCCGCTTCGGATGGCGAGCACGACCACTTCCGCGCCGACTACGACCTGTTCGCCGTGGAGCTCGATCCAGCGACTTTGCTCCCCCTGGGGCAGGCGGTCGCCTTCGCGGCGACACCCGGCGTCGATCGCTACCCGGTCATCCACCGGGATCCCGCGAGCGCCCCCTCGTCGCGCGAACCCCCGGCCGCGGTCGTGCCCTCTCGGCCCACGGCGGGCGGCGACGACGCGATCGCGGCGGACCGGCTCGCCTACCTCTGGCGGCGCTCCGACCACGCGAATCGCCTCGACCCCGAGGGTGGCAGCGAAGTCCTGCGCGGCGAAGGAAGCGTCTGGTACGACCGGACGCGCGCGATGGCACTGGCCGGAGGGAGTTTTCGTGCCACCGACGACGGATCGCGCCGTCTCTCGGAGCGACTCGCCGCCACCCACCAGTTCACGCTCTCCCTCCTGCTGCGCCCCGTTTCGCTCGACCAGAGCGCACCGATTCTCGCGCTCTCCGATGGTGCGCGCGGGCGGAACCTCGTCCTCCGACAGGAGAGGCGCGAGCTCCAGCTCGTCCTCCGCACTTCCGACTCGCCGCGCGAAGGGGCCGTGGTGCCGCTGGGAGCGCTGGAGCCCGGAGAGCAGAGCTGGGCGCTCGCGTTCTCGCCGGGTCGCTTGCGCGTCTTTCGGGCCGGACGCCCGGCGGGTGAGACGCGGGCGGTGCCGGGAGATTTCTACGCGTGGCGCCCGCGCGCGCTCTCCTTCGGCGCGGAGCCCGGCGATCCGTCGCGCTGGCGCGGCGCTCTGGCGGAGGTGATGATCTGGAACCGGCCGCTCGGAGACGAGGAGATCGCCGCCGAGCAGGCCCGCATCGAGGGCCTGCAGCGGGCGACGCGCGAAGTCGCACGGCTCCGCGTCGAGGCTGAGCTCGTGGCCACGACGTCGCCGCCATCGCTCGACCGGATCTCCCCTTATCGGGAAGCGTTGACGGTCGACCTCTGGCGGACGACGCGGCAGCTCGACGGTTCCCCGCTCGATCAGGGTCTCCTCCGGGTCGCGCGCTGGGCGATCCTGGACGGCCGGACGCTGCCGGCGCCCTCCGTCGGCGAGATCCGCCGGCTCACCCTCGAACGTTTCGGCGACCAACCCCAGCTCGAACCCTTCTATCTCGCCGAGGATCTGCCACCGGAGAGCGAGGACGCCCCGCTCTGGTTCGACCTCGGCCCGGCCGCGGAGCCCTGACGCTTGGTCTTCAGCTCTCAACTCTTCCTCTTCTGGTTCCTGCCGGCGGCGCTGGCGCTCTACTACGCGGCCCCCCGGCGGCTCAAGCACCTCGTGCTGACGCTGGTTTCCTACTTCTTCTACGGTTGGACCAACCCGGCCTTCGTGATCCTCCTGTTCGTGTCGACGACGATCGACTACACGGCGGGGCTCATCCTCGTGCGCACGACGCCCTGGGCGCGCGGAGAAGTTCCACTGCTGCCGGAGGGAGGGCCGCGCGGGCGTCGTGAGCGGCTGGCGGTCGCGATCTCGGTGATCTCGAACCTCTCGCTCCTCGGCTTCTTCAAGTACTTCAACTTCGCCGTCGACAGCTGGAACGGCGTCGCCGGAGCCCTGGGCCTCGACAGCGCGGTGGTCGCCTCCGCCATCCGCGTGACCCTGCCGCTCGGCATCAGCTTCTACACCTTCCAGTCGATGAGCTACGCCATCGACGTCTATCGCGGCCACGCGCGGGCGCTCAGGAACTTCGTCGACTTCGCCTGCTTCGTCTCCATGTTCCCGCAGCTGGTGGCCGGACCGATCATCCGGTTCTCGGAGGTCGCCGACCAGCTCGCCGAGCGCCGCCACACGCTGACGAAATTCGCGCGCGGCGTCGCCTTCGTCTCGGTCGGTCTCGCCAAGAAGGTGCTGCTCGCGAACCCGTGTGGCCGCATCGCGGATACCGTCTTCGACGCCGCGGCACCGCTCGCCATGGACGTCTGGCACGGCGTCGTGGCCTACGCCTTCCAGATCTACTTCGACTTCTCCGGCTATTCGGACATGGCGATCGGGCTCGGTCTCATGCTGGGTTTCGTCTTCGCCAAGAACTTCGACAGCCCGTACCACGCGCAATCGATCACCGAGTTCTGGCGCCGCTGGCACCTGTCGCTCTCCACCTGGCTGCGCGATTACCTCTACATCCCGCTGGGCGGCAACCGCAAGGGCGAGGCGCGGACCTACGTCAACCTCGCGCTCACCATGCTTCTGGGGGGCCTCTGGCACGGCGCCGCCTGGAACTTCGTCGTCTGGGGGGGCTATCACGGCGCGCTCCTGGCGATCGAGCGCAAGGTCGGCCCGGAGAGGCTCTACGGCTGGCTTCCGAAGCCGCTGCGCGTGGCGACGACCTTCGGACTGGTGTTGGTGAGCTGGGTCTTCTTCCGCGCCGCCGATCTCACCACCGCGCTCGCCATGCTGGGCCGGATGGTCGGCCTCGGCCACCCGGCGGCCGCCGCCCCACTCTTGTCGGGCCTCCTCTGGAGCCCCTACCTCCTGGCGAGCTTCCTCGTCGCCGCCGCCGTGGTCTGGCTCGCTCCGCAGAGCTGGACGTGGACGCGCGACCTCGGACCGGTGCGCCTCGTGACCGTCTTCGCCCTCTTCCTGCTGGCCGTCGCGGCGCTCGCGACGCAGGACTACAACCCGTTCATCTATTTCATCTTCTGATGCGCTCCCCCGATCCCCTCCCGACCCGGGAGCAGGCCGCGCTCGCCGAGATGGCGGCGTCCCGAATCTCCATGGCGGGCGCCGCCGTCGCGAGCACCCTCTTCCTGCTCCTCCTCCTGATCGGGGTCGGCCGCGAGCTCCAGTCGCTCGCACGCGGCGGTTCCTTCCTCGCGGCGCGCGAGAGCCTCCCCACGGCCGCAGTGCTCCTGCAGAGCCTGCGGAGCGAGGGGGCGCTCGCCGCCAACCGCGTCCTCCGGCTCGGCCTCGCGGCGCTCGAGGACCGCACGGGCCGCGACTCCGCGCTCTCGAGGTATCTGCGTCCTCGCGCTCAGCGCCTGCTCGCCGAGCGCCTCGGTTACGGCAACACGCAGGTCCTGGTGGGAGGCTCCGGGAGACTCTACTTCTCGAACGCCTTCGACTACGTGACCGGCAGGGCATTCCTCGATCCGCGACAGCTCGAGCGTCGCCGCGAGGGCCAGACGCGCTTCCCCTCCGAGCATCCCGACCCCGTGCCGGCGCTCCTCGCGCTCCGCGACGAGCTCGCCGAGCAGGAGATCCAGCTCGTCTTCTTTCCGATCCCCGTGAAGTCGCAGATCGAGCCCGAGGGGCTCGCCCGGCGGGATTTCACGGCGGAATCGGCCCCCGAGAACCCCTCCTATCGGGAGCTCCTCGCGCGGCTCGCAGCCGGCGGCCTACCGGTCTTCGACGCCCTCGAGGAGCTTCGCGCGGCGCGTCGTGCCGGGGAGGAGGTCTATCTCGCGAACGACACGCACTGGTCCCCCCGCGGCGTCGAGGTCGCCGCCACGGCCTTGGCGGAGTTCCTCACCGGGCAGATCGGCCTGCCTCGGGCGGCACCCGCCGGCCTGACGCGCCGTCCGGCTCCCTTCGACTTCCAGGGGGATCTCGAGCGGCTCTTGGGTCTGGGCGATCTCCCGACCCGATTCCAGCGCGAGCGCGTCGAGGTCCAGCAGGTCCTCAACGCCGATGGCACGCCGTTCGAAGCCTCCTTGGCCGCGGCGGACATCCTGCTGCTCGGGGACAGCTACTCCATCGTCTACACCACGGCGCCCGGACTCGCGGGGGGAGCCGGCCTCGTGGAGCAGCTCGCCTTTCACCTCGACCGGCCGGTCCGCCGTCTGGCGAAGCTGGGCGCTAACGCGCTCGAGGATCGGATCGGCTGGCTGCGCATGGACCGATCCATTCTCGAGGGCAAGCGTCTGGTCATCTACGAAGTCACCGCGCGCGCCTTCGCCACCGTCGATTGGAAGGAATCGACCCTCCGCCGGCTGAAGCGCCGGCACTCCTGAGGCCAGGCACTCGGAGACCCCCGCATGAGCTCCGGAACCGCTCCCCCGGCGCGCGAGCAGGAGGCCAGCCTCGAGATGGCCGCGACGCGCGTCGCGCGCCCCGCCGCGGCTCTTGCCACGGTCCTCTTCCTCGCCCTCCTGGCGTTGGCCATGGTGGCCGAGTGGTGGTTTCCCCCGGCTCCGACGCGCCGGGACCGGCGTCCCATCGCCTGGCAGGAGATCTCCGCGGCGGCCCGGGAGGATGGCTTGCTCTCGGCCGACGAGCTCCTCGCCGAGAAGCTCGCGACGAGCGAGCGGTCGATCGCCGAGGAGGGCGCGCTCTCCCGGCGTCTGCGACCCACGGTCCAGGAGTGGCTACTCGATCACGGCGGATACGGCAATCAGCAGGTCCGGAGAGGGAGCAACGACTGGCTCTATTTCGAGCCCGAGATCGCCGCCGTGATCGGCCCCGGCTTTCTCCCCCCCGCACGCGGAGGCTCGAAGGATGTCCGGCGAGAGCGTGACCCCGTCGCCGCGATCGTGGCGCTCGCCCGCTCCCTCGAACGCCGCCACATCGCCTTGGTCGTCGTGCCCATTCCCGGCAAGACGACCTTCGCGCCGGAGGGTCTCGTCGGGAACGGTACGCATCGCATCGCCTACCCCCGCAACCGTTCGTTCGGAGAGTTCCGGACGCTGCTGGCGCGCCACGGCGTGGACCTCTTCGACGTCGTGCCGGCGCTCGCCGCCCGCGCCCGCCAGGGAGGCGTCCTCTTCCTGCGCGGCGATTCGCATTGGCGGCCGGAGGCGGCCGAGGCGGCCTCCGAGGCGCTCGCGGAGCACCTCGCGAGCGCCTACGGCCTCGCTCCCGCACCCGGCATGGCGCCGACCCGCGGGGTGGCCTACGGGCGCGGCCGCCCCGACCTCGTGCGTCTCCTGAGCCTGCCGGCCGAGCGCGCGGCACCCTGGGAGGAGATCGTCGAGACTCACCCCGTTTCGGGGCTCGACCCCGCGCCGCTGCTCGCGCGCGGTTGGCAAGCGCAGGTGCTACTGCTCGGCGACAGCTACAGCGAGATCTACGAGAACGGATTCTGCGGCTACGGTCACGACGCCGGTCTTCCACACCAGCTCGGCTACGCCCTGCGCCAGCCGGTCGACCACCTGCTCGTCCCCGCCGAGAGCGGCAGCGATCCGCGGCGCGAGCTCGCCCGTCAGCTGGCGAGCGACGCGACGCGCGTCGACGGCATCCGCGTGGTGGTCTACGAATTCGCCGAACGGGAGCTCGTCCTCGGCGATTGGCCGGTGGTCGACTTGCCGCCGCCGGCC
The DNA here is from genome assembly GCA_964476605.1 of uncultured Thermoanaerobaculia bacterium. Lineage (GTDB taxonomy): Bacteria > Acidobacteriota > Thermoanaerobaculia > Multivoradales > JAGPDF01 > JAGPDF01. Next base: position 27,865 of record CAYZBH010000040.1, read on the forward strand.
TGAGCCGCCCGGTCGCGCGCGCTGCGCTAGTCTCCCCGCGGAGGTGAGCCATGAGCGACCCCCGGTACGCGATCGGCCAATTCGTCCCGCCCGCCGACTTCTCGCCCGCCCAGCGCCGGGAGGCTCTCGCCCAGATCGCGGGCTGCCCGGCCGAGCTCCGGCGCGCGCTCGCGGGACTCTCGGGCTCCGCCCTCGATACCCCCTATCGCGAGGGCGGCTGGACGGTTCGCCAGGTGGCGTTCCATCTGCCCGACAGCCACGCTAACGCGTACGTCCGCCATCGCCTCTGCGTCACCGAGGAGAATCCGACGATCCGCTCCTACGACGAGGCCGCCTGGGCCATGACGCCGGAGATCGCACACGCTGACCCGGAGCTCGCGTGCGCTCTTCTCGACGCGCTCCACGCGCGCTGGCTCGCGTTCCTCGGCGCCCTTCCCGAAGTGGCGTACGCGCGCACCTTCGTCCATGGTGCCACCGGAACGACGTGGACCCTCGCCGAGAGCCTTGCGCTCTACGCCTGGCACGGCCGCCACCACGTCGCGCAGATCACCGAGCTCCGACGGCGGCGCGGCTGGTAGCCCGCCCGGAGGACGCCGGAGAAGGACCGGAGCGAAACGAGGCGCCCCCTCACGCATCGAAACTCCCAGGATGATCTCCGCACTCCTCCGGCCCGCCGTCCGCTTCGCCTGCCTCGTCGCCCTCGCCGGGACCACGCCATGGTCCGCCGGAGCGGTGGAGCCCCCCTCGCTCGTCGGCTTCCTCCGCCTCGGCGGAGGCGTCGTCGACGCGCCGGCGAGCTTTCTCGACGGCGGATTCGGCAAGCGCCTCGCGGGCGGCGCCCCGGCCGACTCCCGGGACGCTCTCTGGATCGGCGAGACGCGTCTCGCCCTGGATTGGGAGCCCTCCCCGTCCTGGCGCTTCTTCGTTCACGGCGTGGCGCGCCGCGACGCCCGGGCGCGCGCGAGCTCGTCGGGCTCCGGCCTCCTCGAGGCCTTCGTCGAGCTCCGTCACGATCTCGACGCCCGCTGGTCGGTCCGCGCGCGGGCGGGGAGCTTCTTCCTCCCGGTCTCGCTCGAGAACGTCGACCCTCTCTGGACGTCTCCCTACACGATCACCCTCTCGGCGCTGAACTCCTGGGTCGCCGAGGAGGTGCGCCCGACCGGGATCGACTTCACTCTGACCCGCGCCACCCGGAGCGATCATCGCCTCTCCGTCGCGGCCACGCTCTTCGGGGGGAACGACTCCTCCGGAGCGCTCGTCGCCTGGCGCGGGTTCGCCCTGCACGACCGGCCGACGCCGATCGGACGGTCGATCCCGATCCCTCCGGTCCCCGGCTTCGCCGTCAACTTCCCGCTCCAGTCGCGGAGCGGATCCACGCCGTTCGAGAACGATCTCGACGGGCGGCTCGGCATCTCCGGGCGCGCCGGCTGGGAGGCTCCCGGCGGCCGCGCGCGCGTGCACGCCACCGCGTTTCTCAACCGCGGCGACCGCCGCCTGCATGGAGACGAGTACGCCTGGGACACCGACTTCCGCTGGCTCGGCGTCCAGGTCGAGCCCCTTCCCGGGCTGCGCCTCCTCGGGGAGTGGGGCACGGGGTTCAGTCTGATGGGCGTGCCGCCGCCGGGAAGCGGCGCACGCGCCGCCGTCGACATCGAGTTCGACACCTTCTACCTGATGGCCTCCCGAGAGATCGGCCGCGTGCGCGCCACTCTCCGCTACGACCACTTCCGGGTCGACGACCGCGACGCCACGCCGCTCGACGACAACCGGGAGCGGGGGGAATCCTGGACCTTCGCGACCGCGCTCCAGCTCGCGTCGCGCTGGAGCGCGATCGTGGAGTGGGTGGAGCTCTCCGCGGAACGCCCGGCCGCTCCCCCTGGCGTCGATCTCGGAGGACGTTCCCTGCTCGGCGAGCTCCGGCTCCACTTCTGAGACACCGCCGGGATCGATCGCCTCGCGACCGAGGGGTCGAGGATGTCCGACCGGGCCGGCCGCCGGACAGCTGACCGGCCGGCGCCGGACGCGTGTCCGGCCCGCTCTCCCCTGGTGTTCTCTCTCGTCTCTTGAACTCAACGAGTTGCGACGAATCTCCGGCGGCCACGAAGTTGGCCTCCACCTTGCTCTTCGATGCGGGCATGACGCCGGGTCTCCGCGACGCCTCCACGATGGACACGCCGATCGAACGACGGCGCCGCCCTCGGACCCTCTGGGTGGTCGCCGCCGGCGCGGCTTCGGTCGCGGCACTTCTGGCGCTCGCCCCGCTCACGGCGCGCTGGCGGGCCGGCGACCAGGCGGTGGAGCGCGACCGGCTGCGGCTCGCGACCGTCACGCGCGGCGAGCTCGTGCACGACGTGGCGGCGCAGGGCCGCGTGGTCGCCGCTTCGCGTCCGACGCTCTTCAGCCCCGCCGCGGGCATCGTGACGCTGCGCGTCCGGGAGGGCGAGCAGGTCGCCCGCGGGGACCTGCTCGCCGAAGTCGCGAGCCCCGAGCTCGAGAGCCGGCTCCAACAGGAGCGCGCCTCGCTCGACGCGATCCTCTCCGAGGTCGGGCGTCTCGAGATCTCCGCCCGCCAGCAGAACCTGGCGAACGCGCAGCGAGTTTCGCTCGGCGAGGTGCAGCTCCACGCCTCGGAGCGCGACGTCGAGCGCGCCGAGCGGCTCGCGGCGGAAGGACTGATGAACCAGATCGACCGCGAAAAGGCGCGGGACACGCTGGCGATTCGCACCCTCGAGCTCGATCAGGCCCGTCAGAGCGTCGACCTGGAGCGCGAGATGCTCGACTTCCAGGTCCGCGACGCCAGAGCACGCGCCGACCGGCAGCGGCTCGTCGTCGCCGACGTTCAGCGCCAGATCGGCGAGCTCGCGATCCGCGCCCCGTTCTCGGGCCTGGTGGCGACCGTGGCGGTCCAGGACGCCGACGCCGTGGTCCGCGGTCAGCCGCTGGTCGGCGTCGTCGATCTCGCCGATCTCGAGATCGAGGTCGCGATTCCCGAGTCCTACGCCGACGACGTCGCGCCGGGGATTCCGGCGCTGGTGCGGGTCGGCAGCGTCGAGGTCCCGGGAAAGCTCCTGAGCGTGGCGCCGGAGGTCAAGAACTCGCAGGTCTCCGGCCGCGTCGCGTTCGATGGCGGTCCGCCCGCGGGCCTCCGGCAGAACCAGCGCCTGAGCGCCCGGCTGCTCCTCGACCGCAGGAACGACGTGCTCAAGGTTCCCCGCGGCCCCTTCCTGGAGAGCGGTGGCGGCCGGTCCGTCTACGTCGTCGCGAACGGGATCGCTCGCCGCCGGCCGATCGTCGTCGGCACCGTCTCCGTGACCGAAGTCGAGATCCTCCAGGGGCTCGAGGAGGGCGAGCAGATCGTGCTCTCCGACCTCGGCGCCGCCGAGGGGGCCGAATCCGTCCTGATCCGCGACTGACCACGCAACAGCCACGCGACGAGGGAGACCCCATGCCGACGCTGCAGATGACCGACGTCACCAAGAGCTACCGCACCGATCTGGTCGAGACGCGGGCGCTCAACCGGATCTCGCTCACCGTCGAGGACGGCGAGTTCGTCGCCGTGTCGGGTCCCTCGGGCTCCGGCAAGACGACCTTCCTCAACGTCACGGGATTGCTCGACGGCTTCGAATCGGGCACCTACCTCCTGGACGGCAGGGACGTCTCGCGCCTCTCGGACCGCGAGCAGTCCCGCTACCGCAACGAGAAGATCGGCTTCGTCTTCCAGAGCTTCAATCTCATTCCCGATCTCGACGTCTACGACAACGTCGACGTCCCGCTGCGCTACCGGGGTCTGTCCGGAGGCGAGCGCAAGCGCCGGATCGAGTCGGCGATCGAACGCGTCGGCCTCGCGGCGCGCCTCCACCATCTGCCGTCGCAGCTCTCCGGCGGCCAGCAGCAGCGCGTCGCCATCGCCCGGGCGCTCGCCGGCGAGCCGCGGCTGATCCTCGCGGACGAGCCGACCGGCAACCTGGATTCGTCGACCGCGCACGAGATCATGCAGCTCTTGCACGGTGTCAACGACGCCGGCACGACGATCGTCATGGTCACCCACGATCCCAGCTGCGCCGCTCACGCGGCGCGCCAGATCCATATCCTCGATGGCCGCCTGATCGACCTGCGCGAGGAGATGCCCGCGATTCCGCCGCGCCAGCTCGCCGCGAGCCGTCTCCGCGCCTCGACGGGCGAAGCCGGGCGCGCCCCGGTGGCGGGCTGAGGAGAGGCCGCGATGTTCCTGTACTTCCTTCGTCTCGCCTGGAAGAGCGCCCGCGCGACGCCGGGCCTCTCGCTGCTCACCGTCGCCGCGATCGCGCTCGGCGTGGCGATCCCCACCGCGCTCCTCTCGGTGCGCCAGGTGGTCGCGCAGGATCCGATTCCGGAGAAGAGCGACCGCCTCTTCAACGTCCGGGTCGACAACTGGGACCCCGCGAGCGAGTTCTTCGGCATCAAGGCGGGGGATCCGCCGAAGCACGTCACGTATCGCGACATGCGGGGCCTGATGGCGAGCGGCCTCCCCCGCTACCGCACCGGCGTCGCGACGGCGCGGGCCTTCGTCTTCCCGGAGAGCGAGACGATCCGTCCCTACCCGGCGTTCGTCCGGCTCTGCCACGCCGACTTCTTTCCGATGTTCGACGTCCCCTTCCGCTACGGCGGCGGCTGGTCGCGCGAGGCGGACGAGAAGCAGGAGCGCGTGGTCGTGCTCTCGGAGCCGACCAATCAGAAGCTCTTCGGCGGGAGCGACAGCGTCGGCCAGAAGATCCGCCTCGGCAAGGAGGCCTACACGGTGGTCGGCGTGCTCGCGCACTACCACCCGATCCCGCAGTACTACGACGTCATCAACAACGCCATGGGGGACGTGCGGGACTTCTTCGTTCCCTTCGACATGATCCGCAACGAGGGGATCGGCCTCACGCAGACGGGCGACACCGACGCCTGGGGAGAATTCCCCCGCAACGACTACCTCGCCGTCCTCGACAGCACGGAGTTCAACTGGATCCAGTACTGGGTCGAGCTCGAGCCCTCGCGCGTCGCCGCTTACCGGGATTTCGTGGACGACTACGCACGTTCTCAGAAGGCGCTCGGCCGTTTTCCGAAGCCGCTCAACAACCGGGTGACGCCGCTCATGGAGTGGATGCGCGTCCGCGACGTGGTCCCGCCGGCGGTCAACGGTCTGGTGGTTCTCTCCGTGCTCTTCCTGGTGGTCTGCTGCCTGAATCTCACCGCGCTCCTGTTGGGAAAGTTCCTGGCCAAATCGGGGGTTCTGGGCGTGCACCGCGCGCTCGGCGCGCCACGCTCGGCGATCTTCCTCCAGCGTCTGGTCGAGTGCGAGCTCCTCGGCCTGGGCGGCGGCCTCGTCGGCCTCGGTCTCGCCACGCTCGCGCTGCGGTGGATCGACCGTTTGGCGCCGGGCTTCGCGGGCGTCGCGGGCATGTTCTCCGCCAACGGATTCACGTTCGTCGTAGCCCTCGCGCTCGCTCTCCTGGCCGGCCTGCTCTCCGGCCTCTACCCGGCCTGGCGGGCCTGCCGCGTGCCCCCGGCCCTGCAATTGAAGCTCCAGTGAGGAGGTTGGGATGGAGATCGGACCGATTCTCCGGGCGTTGACCCGCAACAAGACCAAGGTCGCGCTGCTCGTGCTCGAGGTCGCCGTCACGACGACCATCGTGCTCAACTGCATCGCGCTCATCCTCGACCAGCGCGGACGCATCCGCCGGGACAGCGGCATGGACGAAGCGAACCTGATCTCGGTGGCGCTCCGCCCGTGGGGTGCTGACTACGCCGACGACGCCTTCCGCGACGACCTGGTGCGCCGCGACGTCGCGGCTCTCGAGGCAGTGCCCGGCGTTCTCGCGGCGACGGCGATGCGGCCGACGCCGCTCCAAGGCGGCGGCAGCTCGTCGCAGTTCAAGCCGCTCGGCGCGCCCGACAGCGCCAAGGTGCGCGCGCCCGTCTACCGGGCCGACCCCGACGTCGTCGCGACGCTCGGTCTCGAGATCGTCGCGGGGCGCGGATTCGAGGAGAGCGACGTCCCCCTCACGGGCGGGCCTCAGATCCTCAACTGCCTGGTGACGCGCGATCTGGCGGACGCGCTGTGGCCGGGCGAATCACCCCTGGGCAAGCTCCTCGACAGCGGGAGCGAGGAGTATCCGGACGTCGTCGTCGGCGTGATCGCGCGCATGGTCACCCCTTATGGCGGTGGTCCCATGGAGAGCCGGATCGTCATCTATCCGGGTCGCCCCTCCTCGGAGAGCGCCATGAGCTATCTCGTGCGCACGAAACCGGGCGAGCGAGATCGCGTCTTCGGCGCCCTCGACGCGGCGCTGCTCTCGAGTCAACCCGAACGGCAAGTGACGGTGCGCACCCTGGAGGAGGTCAAGGGGGGCGGCTACTCGCTCAACATCTTCCTCTCCAAGGTGCTCGCGATCCTGATGGGGCTCCTGCTCGCCGTGACCGCGCTCGGCATCTTCGGCACGACCTCCTTCGCCGTCGCGCAGCGCACCAAGCAGATCGGAACGCGGCGCGCCCTCGGCGCCTCGCGGGCGGGAATTCTCCTCCACTTCCTGGTCGAGAACACGCTGATCGCCGGCCTGGGGATGGCGCTCGGGCTCGTCGGCGCCTATGCGCTCAATCTGGTCCTGGTCACCCAGTTCTCGGGGGGCAAGCTCTCCCCCGTCCTCGCGCTCGCCGGAGTCCTGCTGATCTGGGGGATCGGGGTCGCGGCCACCGTAGTGCCCGCGCGCAAGGCCTCCCGCCTCTCGCCGGCGCTCGCGACCCGGACGGTGTGAGCCCGAGCTCCAGGCTCGCCCCCGGCAGCGGGGCCCTTTCCCGGCGGGGCCGTCTTGCCTGCCCGCGGCGAACGAGCTACCGTCCCGTCCGAGCATGCCGCACGTTCTGATCGTCGAGGACCAGGAGCGGGTCGCCAAGGCCCTGGCGCTGGCGCTCGAGATCGCCGGTATCCCCTCGGTGATCGCGCGCGGCCCCGAGGCCGCCTTCGCCTGCCTCCAGTCCGGAGGCGTCGGACTCGTGCTCCAGGACATGAACTTCACCCCCGGCGCCACGGAGGGCGACGAGGGGGTCGCGCTCTTTCACGAGATCCGGCGCCGGGCGCCACGGCTGCCGGTGCTCTTGATGACCGCCTGGGCGCATCTCGAGACCGCGGTCGCCTTGGTCCGTGCCGGCGCCGCCGACTACGTCGAGAAGCCATGGGACGACGAGAAGCTCGTCGCGGCCGTGCGCGGCCATCTCGGCTCGCAACGCCGGACACAGCCGAGTCCGAGCCGCCTTCGCGGCGAGCCCGACGACGCCAGCCGGCCCCCGAGCGACATCGACCTCTGCGGCACCGTGGTCGCGAGCGAGGCCATGCGCGCGCTGGTTACGC
>CAYZBH010000041.1:0-32503 GCA_964476605.1 uncultured Thermoanaerobaculia bacterium
AGAGCTCCGCGAACTCGGGGTTCCTCTCCGAGCAGTCGGCGAGCTTGCCGGGGAGCGACGATGCGTCGAGCGCCCCCTTCCGGCGCGTGAGCTCCCGCGCCTTCCTCGCGGCCTCGCGCGCCCGCGCCGCCTCGACGCACTTCTCGATGATGCGGCGGGCGATCGGCGGGTGCTCCTCGAAATACGTTCCGAGCTTGTCGTTGACCACCTGCTGCACCCACCCCTTGACCTCGGAGGAGACCAGCTTGTCCTTGGTCTGCGAGGAGAACTTCGGGTCGTGGATGCGCACCGAGACCACCGCCGTCAACCCTTCGCGCACGTCGTCGCCCGAGAGCGAGACCTCCTTGAGCGCCTTGGCGAGACCCGCCGACTGCGCGTAGGCGTTGATCGTGCGGGTGAGCGCCGCCTTGAACCCTTCGAGGTGAGTCCCGCCGTCGTGGTTGTTGATCGTGTTGGTGAACGAGTAGATCTGCTCCGCGTAGCCGTCGTTCCACTGCAGCGCCACTTCGCACCGCTCCTCGACGCCCTCGCGCACCGCCGCCTCCTCGAAGGCGATCGGCTTCGGGTGGAGCGCGTTCTTGTTCCTGTTCAGATGCTCGACGAACGAGGCGATACCCCCCGCATAGACGAACTCCGCCGCCTTGTCGGTGCGCTCGTCCTTGAGGCGAATCTTGATCCCCTTGTTGAGGAACGCCTGTTCGCGCAGACGCGTCGCCAGCGTGTCGTAGCTGAACTCGAGGACCGAGAAGATCTCCGGGTCGGGGACGAAGCGGACCTTGGTGCCGGTCTTTTTCGACTTGCCGATCGCCGCGATCGGCGCGTCGGGCTTGCCCCGCCGAAAGGTCTGGAACCAAACCTGGCCGTCGCGTTTGATCTCGAGCTCCAAGAGCGCGGAGAGCGCGTTCACCACCGAAACGCCGACGCCATGCAGTCCGCCCGAGACCTTGTAGACGTTGTGATCGAATTTCCCGCCCGAGTGGAGCTCGGTCATGATGACCTCGGCCGCGGAGCGGTTCTCCCCCTTGTGCAGGTCGACCGGAATCCCGCGCCCGTCGTCTTCGATCGTCACCGAGTTGTCGGTGTGGATGGTGACCTCCACCGCGGTCGCGAATCCGGCCTGCGCCTCGTCGACCGAGTTGTCGACGACCTCGAACACCATGTGGTGGAGACCGGAGGCGTCGTCGGTGTCCCCGATGTACATGCCGGGGCGTTTGCGCACCGCCTCCAGCCCCTTCAGGACCTTGATGTCTTCGGCGGTGTAGCTCGCTTCCTTCTTGGCCAATGGGGTCCCCATTCTCGAGGCGCTTCCGAAGCGGAAACGCTATCACAGAGGGGCCCTCGTTACAATGTCCTAAGTCTCTGAAAAGGCTTGGGTTATCTCGCTGTTCCGGGGCTCTCCGCGAGCCCTCCTCCGGCCGGCTCGAAACGCCACTCGACGGCCCGCTCGGGGCTCGGCCACAGTCCCTCCCCGGCGCTGGTCGCGATCACCTGCGGCGCCCCCGAGAACAGAGCGAGCGCCATCTCCAAGCGGCGCCCGTCGAGCTCGCTTGCCGCGTCGTCGAGCAGCACCAGCGGGGCCCTGCCCGCCGAGGCGAGAAGCCGCGCGAGCGCCGCGAGCAGAGCCAGCGCGAGCAGCTTCCGTTCCCCCGCCGACGCGAAGCGCCGCGCCTCACCCGCCGCGAGGGTGAGCTCCACCCGGTCGCGTTGCGGCCCGAGCAGCGGCTGCCGCCGCTCGCGCTCCTCGCTCGCCGCGGCGGCGAGCGCCCGCCGCACCGCGGTCTCCCCTTCGAGCGCCACCGCCGGCGACGGCCGGAGAGCGAGGCGTGGCGCGGCGAGGTCGGCCCCCGCTTCGGCGAGGCGCGTGGCGAGTGCCTCCGCGAGACGTGCGGCGAGCTCCGCGCGGCGCTCCGCGCGGCGGACGACGAGTGGCGCCAGGAGGTCGTTCCAGGCCTCGAGGCCGCTCCCGCCCTCCGCGAGCAGGCGGCGCTTCTGAGCGAGGACGCGCGCCAGCGCCGCGTGCTCGGCGACCGCCGCCGGCCGCAGCAGCATGTCGGCCCGATCGAGCAGCCGGCGGCGCGCGAGCGACGGTCCGGCGACGAGGTCGTGCTCGGCCTCCGTCCAGGCGACGAGCGGCAGGCGGGCCAGATGCTCGCCGAGCGGCGCCTCTCGGCCCTGAACGCGCCGACGCTTCTCCCCGCTCTCGAGGCTCACCTGGAGCAGCCATCGCCCTTCGCGCTCGACCTCCGCGAGCACCGAGAAGCCGTCGCTCCCGCGCCGAGCGCAATCCGCGAGGCTCGCCGCCCGGAAGCTCTTGCCGGTCGCCGCGACGTAGATGGCCTCGACCAGGCTCGTCTTGCCGACCCCGTTGGCGCCGCGCACGAGCGACCAGCCCGGCGCCGGGCACCATGCGACCGCCGGCAGGTTGCGGAAGGAAATGGGGTGGAGACGGCGGAGCGCGGCGCGCCTCCGCTCTAGATGCGCATCGGCATGATCACGCAGAGGTAGCGTTCGCCCGAGGGCTCCGCCCCCTCCTCGGGCACCGGCGACCCGACGCACTGGCTGTTCTCGTCCTTGAGCTCGAGCAGCACTTTCGGCGTCTCGACCGCGTCCAGGAAGTGGCCTACGAAGTCGGGATTGAGCCCGATCTTCACGCCGCCCCCCGCGAGCTCGCAGGCGAGCGTCTCGCTCGCGTCCCCGAGGTCCGGATTCGCGGCGGCGATCGCCACCTCGCCGGTCGAAAACTCGAGCTTGACCCCGCGGTTGCGTTCGCCCGTCATGATCGCCACGCGCCGCACGGCCTCGGCGAGCGCCTTGCGCTCCACCGTGGCCTTCTTGTCGTTGCCGCGCGCGATCACGCGCTCGTAGTCGGGGAAGGTCCCCTCGAGCACGCGGCAAGTCATCTCGCGCGCACCCAGGGCGAAGGAGAGATGATGCTCACCCCGCCGGAAGGCCACGGTGCCTTCGCTCTCCATGCGGAGCAACTCCTGGAGCGCCTTGCGCGGGACCAACACCGAGTCCTCGCCGGAGACCTTGACTGGGAGGGGCGCCTCGATGAGCGCCAGCCGGTAGCCGTCGGTCGCCACGATCTCGACGCTCTTCCCCTTGAGCTTGAGCAGCGCGCCCGAAAGCTGGAAGCGCGAATCCTCCCCCGAAACGGCGAAGAGGATCTTTCCGACCAGGCGGCGCAGCACCGCGAGCGGCAGCTCGAGCCGGGGTTTCCCCTCGACCGTCGGCAGGCTGGGAAAGTCCGCCGCCGGAAGTCCGTGGATGCGGAAGCGCGCTTTGCCAGCCCGGATCTCGAGCGCCCGTTCGTCGGCGAGCTTCAGATGGATCTCTTCGGAGACCGCCGAGCGCACGATCTCGATGAACTTCTTGGCCTGCACGGCGAGCGCGCCTTCGCTCTTCACCTCGGCCGGAAGGGAGCTGGTGAGGGAGACGTCGAGGTCGGTCGCCGCGAGCCGGAGGCGATCCCCCTCGGCGGAGAGCAGGAGATGCGAGAGAACCGGAATGGTCGTTCGCCGCTCCACGATGCCCTGCATCGGCATCAGCTCCGTGAGAAAAGCATCACGCCGTAGGCGAAGTTCCATGGTCGCGTTCTCCGAAGATTCCTCGCTGACGAGGACTGGCGAACAAGAAAAATAACATAGCCGTAGTCGTCGTATGAGCCCGCGTTTTTGTGGAAAACCGCGGAGTCACCCGAGGATTCCGCTTCAGGGCGGTGGGGTCCTGCGGAAATCGGTCTGCGGACGGGATGTGGAACTGCGAGGTGGGGGTGAGCTAGCGGGCTTTTTCCACATCTTCTCCGCCGCGCTCAGGAAAAGTGGCGAATCATCCCACCGAGCGTACGCTCGAGCTCGGCGTCCGTCGCGCGCAGCTTCTGGATCTTCTCGACCGAGTACATGACGGTGGAGTGGTGTTTGTCGTTGAACTGCCGTCCGATCTCGGGGAAAGAGAGCTCGGTGAGCTCCTTGCAGAGGTACATCGCCACCTGACGGGGGAAGGCGATCGGCTTGGCGTTCGACTTCGACTTGATCTCGCTCACCTTGAGACCGTAGTGGCGGGCCACGAACTTGATGATCTCGGCAGCGGTGGCCCGCCGCCCGTCCTCGGGCAGGAGGTCCTTCAAGGTCTCCTTGGCGAGCTCGAGCGAGAGCGGCTTGCCGGTGAGCGACGAGAAGGCGACGACGCGGTTGAGCAGCCCTTCGAGCTCGCGCACGTTCGAGCGCACCTGGTGGGCGACGAAGAGGGCGACGTCGTCGGGCAGCTCGACCGCGTCCTGATCCGCCTTGCGTCTCAAGATGGCGACCTTCGTTTCCAGATCGGGCGCCTGGATGTCGGCGATCAGGCCCCATTCGAAGCGGGAGCGCAGACGCTCCTCGATCGAGGGGATGTTGCGCGGCGAGGAGTCGGAGGAGAGGATGATCTGTTTCTGGCTCGTGTAGAGCGAGTTGAAGGTGTGGAAGAACTCCTCCTGCGTGCGCTCCTTGTTGGCGAGGAACTGGATGTCGTCGACCAGGAGCACGTCGATCGAACGGTAGCGTTCGCGGAAGTTGTGCATCGACTTGAAGCGGAGCGAGTTGATGAGCTGGTTCACGAACTGCTCGGCCGTGAGGTAGAGGACCTTGAGCCCCGGGTGTCGCTTCAGGATCTGGTGGCCGATGGCGTGCAGGAGGTGCGTCTTGCCGAGGCCAACGCCGCCGTAGAGGAAGAGCGGATTGTAGCTGTGCGAGGGGCTCTCGGCGACGGCGCGCGCGGCGGCGTGCGCGAACTGGTTCGAGCTGCCCACGACGAAGGTCTCGAACAGGTACTTGGGGTTCAGGTGATCACCCGGCGGCGGCGCCGCCGCGGGGCGTGGAGAGGCGCCATCGTCGGCGACGATCGAGATCGAGAAGAGCTCGTCGAAGAGGCGTCCAGCTTCCCGATCGAGGGTCTCGCGGTAGCTCTCTTCGAGCGTGTGCACGAAGCGGGCGTTGGGCGCCGCGAGCACGACCCCCTCCTCGTGCTCCTCGCGCAGCTTCAGGGGCGCGATCCAGGTGGCGTACTCCTCCGGTTCGAGCAGGGCGCGCAGGCGCTCCTGGAGTTGCTGCCACTGGGTTCCGTTCATGTCCGCTCGAAACTTGGATTTAGACAGGATTTCCACAAATTGTGGAAATCTCCCGCCAGGGCGCCACAGGGGCTCGACGGTGGGTCGCGCCGACTATAGCACGGCCACGCACCACGCCGGCGTCCTAGAACGGACGGGCGAGCTCGCGCCAGGCGGCCGGCAACTCGAGCTCGAAGGGCTCGCGCAGGGCGCCGGAGAGCAGGCGTGCGGCGAGCCGCGCGGCGTCGAGCCGTTCGGGTTGGAGCCCACGGAGCCACTCCCAGAAGCCGTGCCGACGCGGCAAGAGCAGCAGCGGGTGCGCCGCGTCGGGAGAGAGACCGGCGGCCTCGGCCGCGAGCTCGATCGCGCGATCGAGCCCCCCGAGCTCGTCGACGAGGCCGCGCGCCAGGGCATCGGCGCCGGTCCAGACGCGGCCACCGGCGACCGCTTCCACCGCCGCCGGCTCGAGACCGCGGCCCGCCGCGACGTGGCCGACGAAACGTGCATAGACGGCGTCGATGCGGCGGCGCATCTGCGCCAGCTGCTCGCCAGCGAAGGGCTCGAGCGAGGAATAGAGGTCGGCGTTGGCGCCTCGTGCCAGCGGATCGTGGGTCACGCCCAACAGCTCGGACTGGAAGCGCCCGGTGGCGAGCTTGCCCGAGACCACACCGATCGAGCCGGTGAGCGAGGTCGCCTCGGCGACGATCTTGGTCGCGCGGGCGGCGATGTAGTAGCCGCCCGAGGCGGCGACGTCGGAGAAGGAGGCGACGAGCGGCTTCTTGTCGCGCAGTCGCTCGGCCGCGCGGAGGATCAGGTCGGAGGCGAGCGCCGAGCCGCCCGGGCTGTCGACTCGCAGAACCACGGCGGCGACGCCGTCGTCCTCGGCCAGCCGGTCGAGCTCGGCGACGAGCGTCTCGGAACCGATGACCGGCTCGCCGCTCCAGGCGTCGACGCCGCCCGAGCCGCGATAGATCGTTCCCTGGGCGTAGAGCACCGCGATCTCGGGTCCCGACGCGGGTCGCGCCGCGGAGCGGGAGTAGTCGAGGAGATCGATCTGCCGCGGCGGCTTCTCGGCCCAGCCGTCGAGCGCGGCCCGGAACTCGTCCGGGTAGCCGAGCCGATCGACCAGCCCGAGCGAGAGCGCCTCCTCGGCGCCGTGCGGGGCGCCGTCCACCCAACCGCGGACCGTCGGAACGTCGACCCCTCGCCGGGTGGCGATGTCCTCGAGGATACGGCCGTAGAAGCCGTCCAGGACCGCGTCGAGCGCCTCTCGCGCGGCGGGCGAATGCGCGGTCCCGGTGAATCCCTCGGCGGCGCTCTTGTAGGTCCCCGCGGTGAGGAAGCTCGGCTCGATGCGCAGCTTGTCGAGCCCGCCGCGGAGGAACGGGCTGTCCAGGTAGAGGCCGAGCAGGTTGATCTCGCCCGGTGGCGCGAGGACGATGGCGTCACAAGCCGTGGCGAGGTAGTACTCGAGGGTACCGTTGGAACCCTCCCCCGCCGTGTCGAGGTAGCACTCGAGCCTCTTGCCGGCAGCGGCGAACGTGCCGAGCAGGCGCCGCACCTCTTGGGCCTTCGCGAGGCCGAGGTCGGGGTCCTGAATGACGACCGCGAGCCCCAGGACACTGGCGTCGCCCCGCGCGGCGGCGAGCGCGCGGTGGAGCGTCGCCAGGGTCAGCCGCTCCGAGGCGGGGAGAAACGGCAGGTTCGCCGAGACGTCGTGCTCGGCGATCGGGCCGTCGAGCGTCAGGGTGAGGATGCGGGGACGCGCCAAGGGCGCTGGGGGGTTGGCGAGCAACCAGTAGCCCGCCGCGGTGAGCAGCGCACCGGCGACGGCGACGAGCAGGAACAGGGCGAGCAGGCGGCGCATCGAAGTCGGACCCCCGAAAGCGCACGATAGCGCGCCACGGAGGGGAGCGCGATCGGGGCCGGCGGGAATACTGGGGGGCCTGGCATTTGTTTTGCTAGGACGAGAGAACAGAGTGTTCACCGTGCGCGAGGAGGTTCCACTTTCCACCACTCAACCTTCCAGAAGTTCCGAGATCCGGTTGGATCTCCACCCCTCTTAGAATCCAATCTAAGTCCCCTAGACAACAGGGGTAGAGCCTCTCGAAACCAACCCAATCGGAACCTCCCGCCTGCGGTTGTCTCTCTCGGCCCCGGTTCATCCGGGGCCGAACCGTTTTTGGCAGAGGCGCGCCGTTTTGGCTCTTTCCCCCAGGTGCGCTGAGTAGACTCCCCCAATCGTGGACTCCGAAGCCCTGCTTGCATGGTACGACGCTCACCGCCGCGCCATGCCGTGGCGCGAGCACCCCGAACCGTGGCGCGTCTGGGTTTCGGAGGTGATGCTCCAGCAGACGCAGGTGACGGCGGTGATTCCCTTTTTCGACCGCTTTCTCGCCCGCTTTCCCTCCCCGGAGAGCCTCGCCGCGGCGACCGACGAGGAGGCGCTGACGCTCTGGTCCGGGCTCGGCTACTACCGCCGCGCACGCCACCTTCGCGCGGCGGCTCGCCGGGTCGTCGAGGCGGGGGGGATCCCGCGCAGCGCGGCGGAGCTCGCGCGGCTCCCTGGAATCGGCGCCTACACGGCAGCAGCCATCGCCAGCATCGCGTTCGGCGAAGTCGTGCCGGTGCTCGACGGCAACGTCGTCCGCGTCATGGCGCGGCGGCTGGGCGAATCCGGCGAGCCGACCCGCGCCGCGGTGCGGCGGCGGCTGCTGGCGGGCGCCGCGCGCCTGCTCGATCCCCGTCGACCTGGCGACGGGAACCAGGCGCTCATGGAGCTGGGAGCGACCCTTTGCGCGCCGCGGGCGCCACGGTGTGAGAGTTGTCCGCTCGCGGGGGGGTGTCGGGCACGCGAGGAGGGGCGGACCGAGGCCTACCCGCGAGCACGCGCCAAGGCCGCGCCGCGCAGGGTCCGGCTCACGGTCGCGGTGGTTCGGAGGAGGGACCAGCTGCTGCTGGTGCGGCGGCCGGACGACGCGGCACAGCTCGCCGGTCTCTGGGAGCTCCCGTCGGTGCGGGCATCCGGGCGAGCGATCGCGGAGCGCCAGCTGGGCGAACGCTGGGGCGGGACCTGGCGGCTCGGCGCCGTCGTGGCGCGCCTCGAGCACGCGATCACCCGGCACCGCTACCTGCTGACCGCACGGCAGGCCACCTGGACCCCCGAGGGAATCTCCGAATGCGGCGGGAAGAGCGCCTGGATCACCCCCGACGCGGCGGGCGCATTGCCGCTCGCGGCGAGCGCGCGCAAGCTCCTGGCGTTGCTCTGAGCGCGGCTCAGGAGGGGTTGGGCGCGTCGCCGCCGGCCAGGATGTACCAGCCGACGAGCTTGTCGTCGATCTCGCGCAGCCGCTTCGCCACCAGCCCGCAGAGGATCCTGAGCAGGCGCAGCGACGAGACCTTGCGCATGTCGAGGATGCCGGCGACGACCTCCTGCGGGATCGAGAGCACCACGGCGCCGCCTTCGTGCGCCTTGGCCTCCGCCGAGCGTGGCGCGCTCTCGATCAGGGCCATCTCGCCGAAGTAGTCGCCGCGCTCGAGAATGGCGAGGGCTTCCTCTCCCGCGCCGGGAATGAACTTGCTGATCAGGATTCGCCCCTCGAGCACCACGTACATGGCGTCGCCCACGTCCCCTTCGTGGAAGAGGACCTGCCCACTCTTGAGCTTGCGCTCGCGCGAGAGCGAGGAGAGGAAGTTGATCTCGAGCGAAGAGAGCCGTTGCTCCTCGAAGAGGTCGCGCTTGGCGTTGAGGTCGACCCGGAATTCGCCGGTGGTCGGCTTGAGCAGCGGCGGCCGGGCCGTGGTGGGCTGCGAGGAGTGAGCGAAGAACTGCGTCAGCTGATCGTTGGTGAGGCGGAGTTTCGCGGAGAGGCTGCGCCAGAAGGTCCAGTAGAGCGCCACCGCGAGCCGCTGGTCGCGCTCCAGGAGCTCCCGGAGCGGTACCGCGGGCAGCGCGACGAGCAGGGTCTCGCCGCGCGCCACCGCGTCGCTCGAGCGAGCGTTCGTATCGACGAAGCTCGCCTCGCCGAAGAGCTGGCCGGGGCCAAGGCGCGCCAGCGTGAAGAGGCCATAGGGGGTCGCGCGCTGGATGTCGATGCCGCCGCGGTCCAACAGGTAGGCGTCCGCCGTCGTCTCGCCCTGGCGAAGGACCGCGGTGCCCGAGGCGTAGGCTCGGCCAACGCAGCACTCGGCCAGCGCGGCGAGCTCGGCGGCCCGAAAATGGGAGAAGAGCGCGAGCTCGGCCAAGCGGTCGGCGATACGCAAGGTGCGGCTATTGTAGCTTGAGCCGCCGGCCGCGCCGGGCGGCGGGAGAGGGCAGATGCCGACCTATCGCCTCACGGTGGAGTACGAAGGGACGCGCTATCGCGGCTGGCAGGAGCAGAAGAACGCACGCTCCGTGGCGGGCGAGCTCAGGCGCGCCATCGAGGAGGTGGTGGGCGAGCGCGTCGAGCTGGGCGGCGCCGGCCGCACCGACGCCGGCGTGCACGCGCTCGCGCAGGTGGCGCACGTGCGCACGCAGAAACCCGTGCGACCCACGGACCTCGCGCGCGAGGTCAACGAGCGGTTGCCGGCCGACGTTCACCTGCTCTCGGCGGAGCCCGCGCCGGCGCGCTTCCACGCCCGGCACCACGCGCTCAAGCGCAGCTACCTGTACCAGATCTCGAGTCGCCGGACGGCGCTCGCCAAGCGCTACGTCTGGTGGGTGAGGCGCGCGCTCGACGTCGCGGCGATGGCTTCGGCGGCGGGGTGCGTCGTCGGCCGACACGACTTCGCCCACTTCACCGAGAAGCCGACGGAGCAGGAGTCGACGCTGGTGGTGGTCGAGCGGTGCGACGTCGTGCGCGCCGACGCCCTGCTGCTCGTGCGCATCGAGGCGTCGCACTTCCTCTGGAAGATGGTGCGGCGCCTGGTGGGCGCCCTGGTCGAGGTCGGCGCGGGCGAGCTCGGGGCGGGCGCCTTCGCGGCGCTGCTCACGCCCGACGGGGCGCCGGGGTTCTCACCCGCCGAGCACACGGCGCCCCCCTCCGGTCTCTTCCTCGAGCGGGTCTACTACGCGGACGATCCGGTTTCCGACCCGGAGGAGCGGCCGCGCGCGGTGACGCCGATCTCCGTCTAGAGCAGATCGAGCTGCGGCGGCGCCAGCAGCAACCAGGCGGCCTCTTCGACCCGGTCGACCCAGAGGTGCGGCTCGGCGGGCGAGAGCGCGAGGGCCGTGATCCCGCGCCGCGCGAGCTCGCGCGCCAGGCGCTCGTCGACGGCGCGCTGGAAGGCCGGATCGGCGGCGCGGATGCCATCGGGCTGGGGGGTCGCCAGGATCGGCACGCGTACCAGGAGGTCGTAGCTCGAGAGCCACGCCGCGACGAGGCGCTCGAGCGTCGGATCGTCGCCGGCGGCGAGCTGGAAGTAGACGTAGTTGTCGAGCACGCTACGATCGCAGAGCACCACCGGGTAGCGCGCCTGGGCCACGATCTCCTCCGCGATCTGGGTGTGCAGGATCCACCGCTGCGCGGCGGCGGTGGTCTCGGCGTTGATCGGCAGCGGTGAGCGGCGCGCCACCTCGTGCACGATGTCGAGCGCCACGTCGCGCCGCTTGAGGCGCGCCGCGAGCCCGTAGCAGAGGGTCGTCTTCCCGACGCCGTGCGTGCCGATGAAGGCGATCTTGAGACTGCGCCCGCTCACGGGAGCTCCGCGATCTGGCGGCCGAGCGTCGCGAGCGCGCCGTCGAGTTGCCCGTCGGTGATCGCGAGCGGCGGCAGGAGCTCGACGAGGCGCCCGTCGGGGCCTCCGCCCAGGGCGAGGTAACCGGCGCGGGCGAGCCCCGCGAGGAGTCGCTTCGCCGCGTCGGCGGACAGGGGCTCGAGCCCCCAGAGCGCCCCCCGGCCACGCAGCTCGAAGCCCGCGGGGAGCGACGTCGCGAGCGCGGCGGCGAGGCGCTCGCCCAAGCGGCGCGCGCGCGCCGGGAGATCCTCCTCCGCGATCAGCTCGAGCGTCGCCAGGGCGGCGGCGCAGGCGAGCGGATGGGCCACGAAGGTTCCCGTGTGACGCGCCTCTCCCGGCGCGCGCCAAGCCTCGAGAAGCTCGGCGCGGCCGACCACGGCGGCGATCGGGAGGCCCCCTCCGAGCGCCTTGCCGCAGCAGAGCAGGTCCGGGCGGAGCGCTTCGGCGTCCACCGCGAAGAGTGTCCCGGTGCGGCCGAAGCCGGTCAGGATCTCGTCGGCGATCCAGGGGACCCGGTAGCGGCGACAGCGCGCCGCGACGCCGGAGAGCCAGCCGGCCGGCGGCACGAGCACCCCTTCACGGCCGACGATCGGCTCGACGAGCAGCGCGGCGGGCGCCGGGTCACGTGCCAGGGCGCGCTCGACGTCCGCCAAGGGCGCGGCGAACGGGAGGCGCTCGACTTGGGCGTGGAGATGGGCCGCGAAGGGGGCGCGGAACGCCGCGCGCGACGTGACCGCGAGGGCACCGAGCGTGAGGCCGTGGTAGGCGGGAGCGAAGGCGACGATGCGTCCGCGACCGGTCGCGAGCAGCGCCGACTTGATCGCCACCTCGACCGCGTCGGCTCCCGAGACCGCGAAGTAGACGCGTGGTGCGTCGACCGGTGCGAGCGCGGCGAGCCGCTCGGCGAGCGCGACACGGAGCTCGTGCGCCATGGCGTCGCCCAAGCCGTGCACCAGCTGCTCGGCCTGCCGCGCGAGGGCCGCGACGACGCGGGGGTGGCGATGGCCGACGAGCGCGGCCCCGAAGCCGGAGGTCAGATCGACGTAGCGATTGCCGTCGACGTCGAGCACGTTGGCCCCGCGGGCGGCGCGCCAGACGATGCTCGCTTCGTCGCCTGCGCCCAGGGTGTTGATGCCGGGAGCCTCGGTCGTCGCCAGGCGACGGGCGATCGCCCGGCTCGCCGGGCCGGGAGGCTCGACGAGGACGTGGGGCGGGAGGTCCCCTTCGCCGAGCGACGTCTCCGACGCAGCGCTCGCGCTCGAGGCCGGTCCGAGGACGCTCATGCCAGCTCGCGCCGCCCGGCGAGCGAACGCCCGAGAGTCACCTCGTCGGTGTATTCGATGTCGCCTCCCACGGGCATGCCGAAGGCGAGGCGCGTGACGTGCGGGACGCGGCCGCGCAGGAGCCGGGCGAGGTAGAGCGCGGTCGCCTCCCCCTCGACGTTCGGATTGGTGGCGAGAACCACCTCTTCGACGCCCTCGAGCCGCGCGAGGAGCCCCGCGATGCGGAGCTGCTCGGGCCCGATGCCTCGCTGCGGCGAGAGCGCGCCGAGCAGCACGTGGTAGCGGCCGTGGTACTCGCCGGTGCGCTCGAGCGGCTGGATGTTGAAGGGCTCTTCGACGACGCAGAGGCGCGCCGCGTCGCGCGCTGGGTCATCGCAGATAGCGCACGGCTCGCGGTCGGTGATGGCGTTGCATCGCGAGCAGTGAAAGAGCTTCTCCTTCACCTCGACCACGGCGCGCGCCAGCGCGTCGGCCTGCTCGCGCGGCTGCCGGAGCAGGTGGTGCGCGAGCCGGAGCGCCGTCTTGGGACCGATGCCGGGCAGGCGTGCGAGCTCGGCGACGAGGCGCGCCAGAGGATCTGCCATGGCGCCGGGCTACATCATGCCGGGCAGGCCGCCGGCGAGGCCGCCGAGGCGGGACTGGACGGCTTCGTCGACCTTGCGCATCGCCTCGTTGATCGCCGAGAGAACGAGATCCTGGAGCATCGAGGGGTCGGCGGGGTCGAGGACTTCGGGATCGATGGTGATCGCGAGCAGCTGTTTGTGGCCGCTCATCTTGACCGCCACCATGCCGCCGCCGGTCGAGGCCTCGACGACGAGCTCCGCGAGCTCGCGCTGCATGCGCTCTTGCATCTGCTGGGCCTGCTTCATGAGCTTCTGGATGTTCATCGCGGGGGCTCCTCGTCGCCGCCTGCAGGGGAGATCTCCGAGACTGCGCCGCCGAAGATGTCCAGCACCGCCTGGACGCGCGGATGCGCCGCGGGATCCTCGCCGGGGGCGCCCTCGCCCGGCGATTCGCCCGGCGCCGGCGCACGTTCGGGCGTCGCGGCCGGGCTTGGCGCGGGGGCCGGCGGCGCGACCGGTGCGAAGCCCCAGCCGGCATCCTCGCCGAAGGTGGCCCGCACGGCGCCGTCGAGCTGGTCTCGATTGTTGGCGCGCGCGAGCGAACCGGCGGCGAGCGCGTCGTGCGGCTGGATGAGAAGCCGCCGCCGCGCCGCGTCGAAGGAGAGCGAGGCGAGCCCCTGGAGCTGCGCCGCGAGGGTCGGGCGGCGCGCGCTCACCGCGGCGAGAAAACCGTCCACGTCGCCCGCCGGCGGAGCGCTCGAGGCCGATTTCGGGGCCGGTGCCGCCGGGGGCGGTGACGGTTCCGCCTGCGTCACCGGCGCGGCCCGGTCGGGCGCCGCGGGCTTGCGGGCCGGGCCGGGGGCCGCGGGTCGTGGGGGCGGCGCGACCGCGGTCCCGGAGAGGAGACTCTCGATCGCGACCAACTTGGGGAGCTCCGCGGCGCGGAGCCAGGCGAGCTCGAGCGCCAGGGCGCCGGCGTCGCTCCGCCGCACGGCGAGCTCGCTCGACAGGAGCTGATGGAGCAGGCGCAGGAGGTTCTCGTAGCCGGCGCCGCTGGCGAGCCGGGAGAGCGCCGTGCGCTCGTCCTTCGGCAACGCGGCAGCGGCGGCGCTCGCGTCGCCGAGCGCCAAGTGGAGCGCGTCGCGGCAGTAGGCGAGAAAGTGGGCGTAGACCTGGCGCGGGTCCCAGCCATTCTCCTCGACTTCGCGCGCCAGCGCCGAGACGTCGGCGGCGCGCCCTTCGAGGATCGCCGCGAGCAGGTTCTCGAAGAGCGCGAGATCGAGCCCCCCGAGCAAGCGCGCGGCCTCCTCTTCGTCGACGGTCCCGCGTCCGAAGGTGGCGAGCTGGTCGAGCAGGGCGACCGCGTCACGCACGCTCCCCTCGCCGGCGCGCGCGAGCAGGGCGAGGGCGGTGTCGCTCGCGGAGATCCCTTCGGCGGAGCAGATCGCCCGGAGATGCTGGGCGAGCTCCGGGCTCGCCACGCGACGGAAGTGGAACTCCTGACAGCGCGAGAGGATGGTCGCGGGCACCGCGTCGATCTCGGTGGTGGCGAAGATGAAGACGAGGCGCGGCGGCGGCTCCTCGATGATCTTCAGGAGCGCGTCGAACGCCTGCCGTGAAAGGCGGTGGACCTCGTCGAGCACCACCACTTTGTAGCGGTCACGTGCCGGGCCGTACTTGAGGCTTTCGGCGAGCTCGCGCACCTGCTCGACCTTGGAGTAGGTGGCGGCGTCGATCTCGAGCACGTCGAGATCGGAGCCGGCGGTGATCTCACGGCAGGGGACGCAGGCGTTGCAGGGACCGTCGGCGGTGCCGCGCTCGCAGTTGAGCGCCTTGGCGAAGACGCGCGCGGCGGTGGTCTTGCCGACGCCGCGAATGCCCGAGAAGAGATAGGCCTGCGCCACCCGCCCTTCGGCGAGCGCGTTGGTGAGGGCCGTGACCACCGCCTGCTGGCCGATCAGCGAGGCGAAGTCTTGCGGCCGCCACTTCCGGGCGAGGACTTGGTATGCCATCGACGTGACGGCGCGGACCGCGCCACGAAGGGTTCCGGCACCCCTGCGGCACCCGGGGCGAGGACCTTATCGCTGCTCCCTTCCGGGCCTGACGAGGTTCGGAACCGTCCGGTGCACAGGACCCGAACCCTTCGCGCCGCGGTCGGCGCCGGGGGGCATCGTACGCGGCGCCGGAGGTGCTGTAAAGCGAGCCGAGAGACCGAGACTCGCCGAAGCGGGTGCCGCTGAGCTAGAATCCGCCGGTTTGGCGGGCGACGGCGCAGAGGAAGAGCTCGACAGGGTCTGGATGCGCGCCGCGCTCGGGCTCGCCCGGGAGGCCGGGGAGCTCGGCGAGGTCCCGGTCGGCGCGGTCGTGGTTTCGCCGGCAGGCGAGGTCGTCGGTCGGGGCGGGAATCGGCGCGAGACGGCCGGGGATCCGACGGCGCACGCGGAGATGCTGGCGTTGCGCGAGGCGGCGCGACGGCAGGGGTCGTGGCGATTGGTCGGATGTACGCTCTACGTCACGCTCGAACCCTGCGCGATGTGTGCCGGCGCGATCGTGCTGGCGCGCATCCCCCGGCTGGTGTACGCGGCCCGGGACCCCAAGGCCGGCTTCTGCGGCTCGCTCGGCGATCTGGTGCGCGATCCGCGGCTGAATCATCGGGTCGGCGTCGCCGAGGGAGTTCTGGGGGAGGAGAGCGGCGCGTTGCTGCGGAGCTTCTTCGCGGGCCTGCGCCGGGAAGGCTGAGGTTCTTTGAAGGACGAGCGCGGAGAGGTGCCCGAGCGGCCGAAGGGGCACGCCTGGAGAGCGTGTATAGGGGAAACTCTATCGTGGGTTCGAATCCCACCCTCTCCGCCAAGATCTCGAAGAAAACGGTGAGGTGCCGGAGTGGTCGATCGGGGCGGTCTCGAAAACCGTTGTACCTGCAAGGGTACCGTGGGTTCGAATCCCACCCTCACCGCCATGACTTCGCGTGCGGGCGCTTTGACCCGGGCGCGCTTCGTCCTCTAGAATCAAGGGCTCGCCAGAGTCCGTAGCCCGGCGCTCGCCGGGGTTTCGGAGCGGCCCGGTTCCTGTCACGAGAAAGGTAGAGCACCGTGAAGCGCACATTTCAGCCCAACAACCGCCGCCGCAAGAAGACGCACGGCTTCCGCGAGCGGATGAGCACCAAGAACGGCCGCAAGGTCCTCTCGCGCCGCCGGCGCAAGGGTCGCAAGCGGTTGACAGTCTAGGGACGGCGGTGCAGCCGTCCCGCCCGCACCTCGAGACCTTCGGGCGGAGCGACCGGCTCCGCGAGACGGCGGCGTATCAGCGTTGCTATCGAGAAGGTCGGCGGCGCGGCGGGCGCTATCTCCTGCTCTACGCGCGACTCGGTGGTGAAGCGACGCGGTTCGGACAGACCGCCAGCCGGAAGGTGGGCGGGGCGGTGATCCGCCACCGCCTGAAGCGCTGGGGGCGCGAGATCTTCCGGCGTTTCCCGGCGCGCGCGCGCCTACCCGCCGGTGACCTCGTCGTGCACTTCAAGCCGGAAGCGGCACGCGCCGGCTTCGTCGAGCTCGCCCGCGAGCTCGCGCGCGAGCTCGAAGGCCTGCTGACGCGAGAGCGGCGATGAGGCGCTGGGTCGCGGCGGCCCTGGGAGCCTACAAGCGCTGGCTCTCCCCGCTCCTGCCGCCGGCCTGCCGGTACTCACCCACGTGCTCGGAGTATGCCCGCCTCGTCGTGCTGCGCGACGGACTTCTCGTCGGCGGCGCGCGCGCCGCCTGGCGGCTCTTGCGCTGCCAGCCGTTCGGGGCCGGCGGCATCGATCTGCCTTAGCTGCAACACCGCAACGAGCGAGGAACCGTACCTAGTGGACAATCGCCGTCTCCTGTTCGCCGCCGCCCTGTCGATGGCGGTGCTCTTCCTCTGGCAGTACATCTTCCCGGCTCCCGAGCCGCCGGCTCCCGCCGCCCGGCCGCCGGTCGAGAGCGCGAATCCCGCGGTCGACGAGAAGGCCCCGACGCCGGCTCCGACTGCCGCCGGGCCGTTGCCGGCGGCTCCGCCCGCGAGCGAGACCGCCGCGCTCCCGCCCGTCGCGGAGGCGGCGGAGCGCCGCGAGGCGCTCGAGAACGGCGAAGTCCGTGCCGAGTTCACGAACCGGGGCGCCGTTCTGATCTCGCTCGAGGTCCGCGGCAAGACGGAGGAGGTGGGTGGCCCGCTCGAGCTGGTAGCGGAGCGGACCGCAACGCCCTATCCGCTCGCGCTGTTGGCCGCCGACGGCTCCCCGCTCGGCGTCAACGAGGCGCTCTTCGCGGTGGAGCGCGACCGGACCGAGACTGGGGAGCGGCTGACGTTCCGCTACCGGGGGGAGCTCGGCGCGGCGACCAAACGCTTCACCCTGCGCCCGGACGGGCGCCTCGACCTCGAGCTCGAAGCTCCGGAGACGGCGGGCTTCGGAACTCTGCTCGGTCCGGGCCTGCGCGCCCGCACCGCGGCCGAGCTCGCGAGCCGGTTCGAGCGTCGTCTCGCCGTCTGGCGCGCCGCGGGCTCGATCGAGACCCGGGCCGCCGCGAAGCAGCGCGAGGCGATCGTCGTGCCGGGAGGGGGCCTCGAGTGGGCGGGGCTCGAAGACACCTACTTTCTCACCGCGGTGATCCCCGAAGAGCCGCTGGGGCGCGCCGTCCTGCGGCCGGTCTTCCTCGACGCCGGGGCGAGCGAGAAGAGCTTCGCCACCCGGGCCGTCCCGGCCGAGGGGGATCTCACCGCGGCCGACAAGAAGCTGCCGCGCGAGTTCCTGTTCGAGCTCTACGCGCGCGAGGGGCGGATCGTCGCGACGAGCTACTGGGGAGCGAAGCAGTTCGATCGGCTGGTGGCGCTTCCCTACGGCCTCGAGGGAACGGTGCGCTGGGGGATCTGGGGATTCCTCGCGCGGCCGCTGCTCGCGGCGCTGCAGTGGTTGCACAGCCACGTTGTCACGAACTACGGGTGGGCGATCGTGCTGCTCACGGCGGCGCTCAAGATCGTGCTGCTCCCGCTCTCGCTCACGGCCTTCAAGTCGATGCGGAAGATGCAGGCGCTCAACCCGAAGATGCAAGCGGTTCGAGAGCGCTGGCGGGGCAAGCTGCGTGACAAGCAGGGGCGCTACAACCCCGAGGCGCAACGGCAGATGAACGAGGAGGTGATGGCGCTCTACCGGAGCGAAGGGGTCAACCCCGCCGGCGGGTGCTTCCCGATGCTCGTCCAGCTGCCGATCTTCTTCGCCTTCTACAACCTGCTCGCGACCGCCGTGGAGCTCTGGCACGCGCCCTGGCTCGGATGGGTGACCGACTTGACCGCCCCGGATCCGCACTTCGTGCTGCCGATCGTGATGGGCATCTCGCAGCTCGTGCAGCAGCGGATGACGCCGCCACCGCCCGACCCGATGCAAAAGCGGTTGATGCAGATGCTGCCGATCGTCTTCACCTTCTTCTCGCTCAACTTCGCGAGCGGCCTGGTGCTCTACTGGCTCACCAACAACGTGCTCACCATCGGCCAGCAGCTCCTCTACAACTCGATCAAGGACCACGCCGCGGAGCCCGCCGCGACGCCGGTGAAGGGGGGCCGGAAGGGGAAATGAGCCCCCGCGAGCGGCGTTTCTTCTGGGGAAACTCGCTACCGCAGGCCCTGATGTCGGCGGCGCGCTATCACCGGATTGCGCCCGAAGAGGTTGCCTACAAGGTCCGCGACAAGCGCCACGGCTTCGTGCGCCACCCGCGCCGCGTCGTGATCGAGGTCGACCCGGTGGCGCCCCGATCCGCCAGCCCGGCGGAGCGTCGCGAAGGGATTGTGCCGCAATTGCGCCAACCCCCTCGAACCGAGGCGCCTCCGTCCGGAGCTCCGCCCCGCAGGAAGCCGTCCCGCGAGGAGGCCCCGCCGCCCTCTGCGGCAGAGGCCCTCCTCCCGCCAGACGAAGAATCGGAGCTCGCGGCCCAAGAGGGGCTACGGCGCCTCCTCGTCCTGGCCGGCTTGGAGCTCGAGATCGCGAGCACGCGCGAGAGCGAGCGCCTCCAGGTGCGGCTCTCGGGACGAGACGAGCCGGAGCTGCGAAGACTGGGAAGCGGTTTCTTGGACGATCTCGAGCACCTTCTGCCGCGCGCCATCAAGGGGCTGTCGGGGCGGCTCGTGCGGTGCCGCGTGGACGGTGCGGGGTTGCGCGAAGGGCGCGAAGGCGAGCTCCGGAAGCTGGCGCTCGAGACCGCGCGGGAGGTGCTGCGTTCGGGCGAAGACGCGGTGCTGGGTCCACTCTCCCCGGCCGATCGGCGGATCATCCACCTGACCCTCGCTGGGGATCCGCGCCTGCGAACCGAGAGCTTCGGCTCGCGGCCGGACAAGAAGCTCCGTATTTCGAAAACCGAGGGGTGAAGTCGCCTGGCGGGCGTTTCACGTGAAACGGGAGGCCGGCGCGGTCGGTTTCACGTGAAACCTCTGCGCGGGCTAGGATCCGTCGGGTGAGGATCCTGGTCGCGGAGCTGACGGCCGAGCAATTCGCCCGGGAGGTCCGGCGCATGGTCCCAGTGCCCCTCGGAGAGGGGGCCCTTCGTTCTCTGTTCGCCCACTACCTGGAGCTACGCCGTTGGGCCGCGCGGATCGATCTCGTGGGTCCGTCCGCCTTCGAGGAGCTCTTCACGCGGCACTACGCCGAGAGCCTTGCCGCCCTGCCGCTTCTCCCGCAGGGCGGCGGCGTGCTGGTCGATCTCGGCTCTGGAGCGGGTTTTCCTGGATTCGTCCTCGCGGCCGCGCGCCCCGATCTCGAAAGCTACCTCGTGGAACCGCGCGCGCGGCGGTGCGCCTTTCTGGCGGCCGCCGCGCGCCAAGCGGAGTTGGTCTGTCACTGTCTGAATGCTAGAGTCGAGCCGAGGATCCCGCTTGGTTTCCCTGCTCGGATCGACGTTCTGACGGTGCGGGCTCTGAAGCTCCCATCGCGGGTCTGGACTGCGCTCGCGGGGCGTCTGGCACCGGGCGGGCGGGTCCTGACCTGGGCAGGACCGGCGACTGAGAAGCTGGGGCCCCCGCTTGCGGCGACTGGCGGCTTGAAGCTCCCCGGGAGCGGCCGAGAGATCGTGGAGTATCGTCTGCCGGAGGAGCGATGACTGTCACGCTCGCGCTCGCGAATCAGAAAGGGGGGGTCGGGAAGACGACGACCGCGATCAGCCTCGCGGCCGCCCTCGCCGCCCTCGAACACCAGGTACTCCTGGTGGACTGCGATCCGCAGGGGAATGCGACGCGCGGGCTCGGGCAGGAGGCGGCCGCGCCACACCTCTACCACCTTCTGACGGGCGAGGCGAGCGCCGAGGAGGTGCTCTCCGCGAGCGGCTTTCCGCACCTCGAGCTCGTGGCCGCGAACCGGGATCTCGTCGGCGTCGAGGTCGAGTTCGTCGGCCTCGAAGGGTGGCAAAACCGGTTGCGGGAGCGGCTTGCTCCCCTGGCCGGCCGCTACGACTATGTGCTCCTCGACTGCCCCCCCTCGCTCGGTCACCTGACCGTGTTGGCGCTGGTGGCGGCGGACGGCGTCCTCGTCCCGCTCCAGTGCGAGTATTTCGCCCTCGAGGGGGTGAGCGAGCTGCTCAACACCGTGCGACGGGTGACGGCGGAGTGGAATCCGGCGCTGGCGCTCGCCGGGATCGTTCTCACCATGTACGACGACCGCATGAACCTCACGCGGGACGTGGAGCGGGAGGTCCGAGAGCACTTCCCGGAAGCCACCTTCGAAACCGTCATCCCGCGCAACGTGCGGCTCGCCGAGGCCCCCAGCCACGGTGTGCCGATTCTCAAGTACGACATCAAGAGCCGCGGCGCGGAGGCCTATCTGGCGCTGGCGCGAGAGCTCGCGAGGCGAAGCGCATGACGGAGAAGCGCAAAGGACTGGGACGCGGACTTTCCGCCCTTCTTACGACCAACGAAGAGGTGCGCGCGCTCCCGGTGGCGCAGCTCCAGCCGAGCCGCTATCAGCCGCGCCTCGCCTTCGACGACCACGGGCTCGAGGAGCTCGCGGCCTCGATCCGAAGCCAGGGACTGATCCAGCCACTGATCGTAAGTCCAACCGGAAAAAGCACTTATACGATCATTGCGGGAGAACGTCGGTGGCGTGCCGCGCAGCGGGCCGGGCTCGCGGTGGTCCCGGTCGTGGTGCGGCAGGTCCACGACGACCGCGAGCTGCTGGAGCTCGCGCTGGTGGAGAATCTCCAGCGGGCCGACCTCAACCCGATCGAGGAGGCCGAGGCCTACCGCACGCTGCAGGAGAATTTCGGTCTCGTCCAGGAGGAGATCGCGACGCGGGTGGGCAAGACACGACCGGCCGTCACCAACACGCTGCGCCTGCTCAAGCTTCCGCCGTCCGTTCAGGACCTCTTGCGATCGGGGAGGCTCTCCGCGGGCCAGGCGCGTCCGCTGCTCGCGCTCGAAGACGCGGCCGAGATCGAGCGCCTCGCCCAGCGCGCGGCGGCGGAGGGAATCAACGCGCGCACGCTCGAGGCGCTCTCGGCGGCGCGCGACGGCGGCAAACGCGCGAAGAGCAAGCGGCGCGCCGTGGAGCCGAACGCGGCGGCTGCGGCCGAGCGGCTCACCCAGCACCTGCAGACCAGGGTCGAGATCGAGCGCCGCCGGCGTGGCGGGCTGATTCGCATCCATTTCCATTCGGAGGAGGAGCTGATCCGGCTCTTCGACGTCATCGTCCAGCGAGGGAACAGACCATGAACTTCCGCGGCAAGACGGGAGCCGGCGACCTGTCGGGATTTCTCGACGTCGGTTCCCATTTCGAAGGGGAGCTGCGCTTCGAGCAGTCATTTCGGATCGATGGCAAGGTGGTCGGCAAGGTCATCTCCGACGGCGACTTGGTGGTTGGCGAAAAGGGCGAGGTCGTCGGCGAAGTGAGGGTCGCTCGACTCTTCGTGTCGGGGCGCGTCGAGGGTGAGGTTCGCGTCGCCAAGCGCCTGTCCATCCATCCGCAAGGGCGCGTCGAGGGGGAGGTTCGGGCCGCCGCGTTGGTGATCGAAGAAGGGGGTGCGCTCGAGGGAAGCTGCACGATGCAGCTCGACGCCGCGCCACGCGAGGCGCCGGGCGAGAGCGAGAGCGCCACAGAGCCGCCGTCGACCTCCGGCGGCAAGGTGGTCGGAAGGATCGCCGCCAAGCCGGAGCGCTAACGGCCGCCGCCCGCGAGCTCGAGATAGCTCGGAACGAAGGTGAGCGACTCGCGCTTGAGCAGCGAAGGCTCGCAGGCTTCCGTCAGCACGCGGCCGTCGAAGTCGCGCGCGATGGGGAGTCCCGACAAGTAGAGCAGCGACGGGAGCAGGTCGACCACGCGGCCGCCCGGAAGCGCGACGCCGCGCCGGACACCTTCACCGTGGAGCAGCAGCGCGCCATCGGGCGCTCCGGCCAGGGTGCCTGCGGAGCGCCCGAACCGCAGCAACGCGCGAAGCACCCGGGCCCCTCCCTGGGGGGCGGTCACTCCGTACGCCGAAACGACGGCGAGGACCCGGGGCGGCGGCAGGCGCTCCCAGAGGGCGTCGAGACCCGCGTCGAGCTCGGCGTAGTAGCTCGTGAGGGCGCCGGCGGCTTTCCGCTGGTCGCGCGCACGCGATCCTTCGAGCTCGGCCGCCTCGAAGCCGCCGGTCGTGGCGAGGGCGAGCTCGCGGAGTCCGGGTAGGAAGACGAAGAGAGAGCGCGGCGGCGAGGCCGACGCGAGCGCGGCGGCGGCGGCGGCGAGGCGTGGCTGATCCGCGCGTCGCGCCGCCCTGACCAGCTGCTCGTAAGGGTCCGCCGACGCCTCCGGCGGCTCCCCTTCGAGCGCCTCCGCGGCGGCGATCGGAGCCGAGAGCGGTGGGGCGAAGCCGATGGCGCGCGACGGACCGCGCAGCCGGTCGAGGATCTCCCAGGCGAGGAGCGCCGAGCTCCGCTGAGAGGCCGGGGGCAACGGAGGGCCGAGGACGCTCCCGCCGAGCAGGGTCTGGGCACCCAGCGGCAGCAGCTTGAGCTCGCCGCCCGCGGGCGAGAGCCAACGCGGAGCCGCGTGCGCCGCACCGAGGAGTCCGTGGCGATAGGGCAGCTCGCCGGTGGCGACGCTCGTCCAGAGCGCCAGCGGGCGGAGCGGCGCGAACGTGCCGAGGCGCGCGTAGCTTCCCTGCTCCACGAGGGTCGCGAAGAAGGGCAGGCGACCCTGGCGCGCCAGAGGGAGGAGGACGTCGAGGCTCGCACCGTCAAGGCCGACCACCAGGAGCCTCGGCGCCGCGTTCGACGACGTTTCGATCGGCGAGCGCGCCGGAGGCGGCGGTGGACGAAAGCTGGCGCGTCGATCCGCCACCGCGAAGATCGTCGCGCCGGCCACGACCGCGAGCAGGAGGCGGCTGCGCCGGCCGTAGGCGCGGTGGTGCACCGTGTGGAGCAGCGCCGTGTAGAACGCGAGCACTGCTCCGAGGGAGAGCCAGAGCGCGGCCTTGATGAGCTGTCCGTTGAGGCCAGGCGGCTGGAAGAAGGAGTAGTGCGAGGCGTTCACCCAATCCCCCAGGGAAGCCGCGGCGAGCACGAGGGTCAACGACCAGGGCACGAGTCGGGGCGCGGTCACGTTGCGCAACCGCATGCCGAGCACCTGGACGAGAAAGGCGAGCGGAAAGAGCGCGAGCGCGAGGAGGGCGGCGGCGATCGAGGTCCCGCGCGCCGAAAAGGGGAGATCGGGATTGAGAAAGGCGAGCAGCAGCGCGAGCTGGATGCCGGCGAGCAGCGCCGGGAGGAGAGCCGTGGCGAGGGAGACGACGAACGCGAGCGGCGCCGGCGCGCTGGCGCGGCGAGCGCCCGGGAGGCCTTTGTTAGAGTTCACGTCCAGCATGCCACCGGTCGATGCCCGAGCCACCGTCGTCGAGGTCGTCGAGCGGCCGCACCCCTACTTCACCCTCACTCTCGACGGCCCACCCGAGTGGGCCGAGACCCGCGCCGGCCAGTTCGTCATGGTCGAATCGGCGGACGGCATGGAGCCCTATCTCCGTCGCGCGTTCTCGGTGCACGACGTGAGTAGAGCAGATCGCGGAACGCGAATCGAGCTGCTCGCCAAGATCGTGGGACCGGGCACCCGCGCCCTCTCGCGACGGCGCGTGGGCGAGACGCTCTCGGTGCTGGGTCCGCTCGGGCGCGGCTTCTTGCCGACCGAGAGCGGCCGCGCGGCGCTGGTCGCGGGAGGCGTGGGATCGGCGCCCTTGTTGCTCCTCGGCCGCGCCCTCGCGGCGCGTGGCGTTCCCTTCGACTTCTTCTACGGCGGACGGTCGGCGATCGACCTCGTGTTGCTCGACCGCTTCCGCGACGCGGCGTCCGCGAGCGGCGGGGAGCTCGTCGCCACCACCGAAGACGGCTCGGTCGGCGAGCGCGGAGTCGTGACCGCACCCCTCGAGCCGCGCCTCGAGCAGAGTCGTTATCAGGCGCTCTACGCCTGCGGTCCGATGGGACTCCTGGCGCGCCTAGCGGATCTTTCGGCGCGCCACCGGACGCCGGGGGAGGCGGCGCTCGAGACCCCCATGGGATGCGGCTTCGGGGCTTGCCTGGGGTGCGCGGTTCCGCTGGCTTCGGGGCGCTACGGTCTCTGCTGCAAGGACGGCCCCGTCTTCCCCTTCGACGCGGTGCGCTGGTGAGCGGTGTCGACCTGTCGGTTCGCCTGGGCGCGCTCGAGCTTCCCAATCCGATCCTCACCGCGAGCGGCACCTTCGGGTACGGTCTCGAGTTCGCCCACCTGGCCGACCTCGAGCGCTTGGGCGGCCTCGTCACCAAGGGGCTGTCGCTCGAGCCGCTCGCCGGCAATCCGCCGCCGCGCATCGCCGAGCCCCGCGGGGGGATGCTCAACTCGATCGGTCTGCAGAACATCGGCATCGAGCGCTTCCTCGCCGTAGTGCTCCCGGGGCTCGCGCGCTACCCGGCGCGCGTGGTCGTGAATCTGTTCGGCTTCGAGTTCGACGACTACGCGCGCCTGGCCGAGCGGGTGGAGCCTCGCTCCGGCGTCGCGGCGCTCGAGCTCAACGTCTCCTGTCCCAACGTGAAGCGCGGG
This sequence comes from uncultured Thermoanaerobaculia bacterium, assembly GCA_964476605.1. Classification (GTDB taxonomy): domain Bacteria; phylum Acidobacteriota; class Thermoanaerobaculia; order Multivoradales; family JAGPDF01; genus JAGPDF01. The sequence goes on from CAYZBH010000041.1 coordinate 24,679, forward strand.
GGGATGCACTTCGGCCACGATCCCGAGTTGCTCGAGCGTCTCGTGCGGAGCGTCCGCGGCGCGAGCTCCAAGCCGATCGCGGTCAAGCTCTCGCCCAACGTCACCTCGCCGGTCGCCATCGCCGAAGCGGCGAAAGCGGGGGGTGCGGACATCCTCTCGGCGATCAACACGGTGCTCGGCATGGCGATCGACCCCTGGACGCGCCGGCCGAGGCTCCACACGGGGCGCGGCGGGCTCTCGGGGCCGGCCATCAAGCCGATCGCGGTGCGGATCGTCTACGACGTCGCACGCACCGTGGGGCTCCCGGTGATCGGCATCGGCGGCGTCGAGACGGTCGACGACGTGGTCGAGTTCCTGCTCGCCGGCGCGAGCGCGGTGCAGGTGGGGACGGCGCTGTTCCGCGAGCCGCGCACGGCCGAGCGGCTGGTGACCGGGCTCGAGGCGCGACTCGGTGAGCTCGGCGTCTCGCGGGTGAGCGAGCTGGTGGGGGCCGTGCGCCCGTGGGAGGAGGCATGAACGCTCTCGATCGCATCGCGGTGGCGCTCGACACCGCCGACCGTGCGACCTTCGAGCGCTGGTGCGAGCTCTTCGGACCGCGCGTCGGGGTGCTCAAGGTCGGCCTCGAAGCCTTCGTCCGCTTCGGTCCGCCGGCGGTCGCGCACGCGCGCCGCCACGCGCGCCGCCTCTTCCTGGATCTCAAGCTGCACGACATCCCGAACACGGTCGCCGGCGCCGTCGCCTCGGCACGCGAGCTCGGGGTCGATTACCTGACGCTCCACGCGAGCGGTGGGCCGGCGATGATCGAGGCGGCGGCGCGGGCCGCCCAGGGCGAGCTCAAGCTGCTCGCCGTCACCCTGCTGACGCATCTCGACGGCGAAGCGCTCGCTGCGCTCGCGCTGCCGGGTCCGGCCCCGGAGCGCGTCCTCGCCTGGGCGAAACTGGCGTCGGCGGCCGGCGCATCGGGGGTCGTCGCCTCGCCGCTCGAGCTCGCGCGCCTCCGGCCGGATTTGCCGCCCCCCTTCCTCCTCGTCACGCCGGGGATCCGCCCCGCGGGAGCCCGCGCCGACGATCAGCGGCGAACCGCGAGCGCCGGGGCGGCGCTCGCCGCCGGCGCGGACCTGCTGGTGATCGGGCGCCCGCTCACCCAGGCCCAGGAGCCGGAGGCGGCGCTCGCGGCGCTCGCCGAGGAGCTCGCGGCGGGCTGAGCGCCCGCCGGGCTACCAGATGTAGATGGGCCTGTCGACCTGCAGGTCGAAGTCCCAGTCGTAGACGTAGCCGGGGAACTCCACCGGGACGGTGAAGCGGGCGCGCATCAGCACGCGGTCGCCGCGGCGCTCGACCGTGACCTGCTTCGCGTCGACGGGCAGATCGAGCTCGCCCGCCTTCGAGAGGATGCGTTTCTGGATGAGCTCGGTATTGGTGCCGGCCGCCCATTTGGCCTGCTCGACCATGAAGTCGTAGAGCTCCGACGTCGCGATCTTCACCGGAATCATCTTCCAGGCCGCGAGCGCCGCCACGATCAGCAGCAACGTCCAGAGGATGCAGCCCAGCTTGCCATCGCCCGCTTCTCCTCGAACCTCGCGCATCGCGGCCTCCTTCGACGTCCGGTGTTGGCGAAGTCTAGCGCACCGGTGCCGGCGCGCGGCGCGCGCCGCGGCGCGACCAGAGGATCGCGAAGACGCGGCCGCGCACCGAGCTCTCGTCGACCGTGCCGAACGATCGGGAGTCGAAGGAGCTTTCGCGGTGGTCGCCCACCAGGTAGAGCGCGCCGGAAGGCACGGACGTCGAGGCGGCGCGCTCGCCCCCGACGGCGACGCAGCGCTTGACGAGCAAAGGGTGGGGGGGCACGGGCGAGCGAAAGAGAACGACGTCGCCGCGGCCGACGGAGCGCGCGGGAAGAAAGCCCCAGTGCGGCGGACCGGCGAAGATCCAGCGGTCGACCAGCACGTGATCGCCGGCCACCAGGGTCGGAGACATCGAGTCGCTCGGGATCGAGACCACTTCGAGGAGGAAGGCGCGCGCGAACAGGGCGAACAGCGCCGCGACCAGCCCCGCCTGGGCGAGGGCGCGGGGAAGCGAGCGCGGCCTCAGCGCGGCAGGTGCAGGGTGCGCGCCCATCGGGTCTTGGTGGGGAACCCGAAGATGGTGTTGGCGATCTCCTTGAGCTTCGCCGGAAGCCCGCGCCAGGTCCCGTCGGAGGTTCCGCCCCCGAACGACCAATAGATCACGAAGGCGCGGCCCTTGAGGTAGTGGGCCGGAACGGTCCCCCAGAAGCGCGAGTCGTAGGAGTAGTCCCGGTTGTCCCCCATGCAGAAATAGTGCCCTTCGGGAACGGTCACCGGACCGAAATAGTCGCGCAACCGCGTCTGCTCGGACATGTACGGGCGGTTGAAGAAGGTCCGCGGATCCTTGTGAACGACATAGGCGCCGTCATCGACCTTCTGGCCGTTGACGTAGAGCTCCTTCTTGATGACCTGGAGGGTGTCTCCGGGCAGGCCGATCAGCCGCTTGACGAGGTCGACGGTGGGTCGCTCCGGCGAGCGGAAGATGACGATGTCGCCGCGCTTGGGCTCGCGCAGCGGCAGCAGCGTCCGTTCGAGCTTGGTGACGGTGGGCCCGAAGATGAAACGGTTCACGAAGAGGTGATCGCCCACCAGCAGCGTGTCCTCCATCGACCCGCTGGGAATGAAGAAGGTCTTGATCACGAAGGTGTTCGTGAAGAGCAGGAAGAGAGCCGCGATGAGCAGGGCCTCGGCGTACTCGCGGACGGTGGATCGGGCCGGGGCCTCGGTCATGGCTCGGGGAGCCTATCCGATCGAGGCAAGCGATTGCGCAGCTGTCCAGATTCTTTGACGCGGTGCGGCATGGCCCGAACGACGGGCTTCGCCGCCCGCCTCGGAGCCCCTCGGCGCTCTCGGCGCGCCTGATCGCTTGACGCCGCCGGCGCTTCGCGCGGCCACCCGGATTCTAGCAACCCGTTTCTTCCCAGCGTTTAGCTTCCCGATTCCGAATTGGCAGCGCCCTTGATCTAAGGGTCTCTCGCAGGTCAACCCAGGGAGAAGGGAGGGAACCGCGAGAGAAGAACGAACGAGAGCAGCGCGCGAGAGCCGTTCCGGACAGGAATCCATGGCTCGCAGCACCGCAGCAACCGCAGCAACCGCAGCACCGCAGCAACCGCAGCCACGCTGGAGCAACCACAACCGCGGCGCCAGTCGCCGCACCTACGAAAGGAGCATTACCATGCGTCACACTCAGCGTTTCGTCGCCGCCGCCGTCGCCCTCGTCCTCGCCTTCGCCGCCCTTCCCGCCTTCGCGGCCGGCGCGGGATCGGTCAACGTCAACACCGCCACCGTCGACCAGCTGCAGCTGCTGCCGCGCATCGGTCCGGCGGTCGCCCAGCGCATCGTCGAGCACCGTGAGAAGAACGGCGCCTTCAAGAGCCTCGAGGACCTGATGCTGGTGCGCGGCATCGGCGAAGCGACCTTCGAGCAGCTGAAGCCCTACGTCGCGCTCTCGGGCTCGACGACCCTCACCGAGAAGGTCCAGCTCCCGCGCCAGGCGAAGTCGTCCCCGGCGGCCAAGGGCTGAGGCGGAGCGAGAGGTGGAGGCGACGACGATGCGCGCGCGCGAACGGGGAGCGAGCCTGCTCGAGATGGTGCTGGGACTCGCCCTGACGGGGATCTTCGTCACGCTCGGGGTGCCCACGCTGCTCGATCTCTCGGCCCAGCTCCGCGTCGAGCTCGCCGCCGCGGAAGTCGCCTCCACCCTGCGCGTCGCGCGCGCCTTCGCGATCCGCCATAGCGCGCACGTGGGGCTCAAGTTCCGGGTCGGGGAGAACGGAACCGTGACCTGGGCCCTCTACCGCGATGCGGATGGCGACGGCGTGCTCACCGCAGACATCGAGTCCGGGGTCGATCCCGAAGTGGCGCCCCAGCAGCGCCTCGCCCACCTCGGAACCCAGATCCGGTTCGGCTTCCCGCCGGGCAGAGCCCCGCGCGACCCGTCGGATCCCAGCCGCCGGCTCGACCGGCTCGACGACCCCATCCGCTTCAACCGCTCCGACATCGCCTCCTTCAGCGACTTCGGCGGATCGACCCCGGGCTCGGTCTACGTCACGGACGGCAAGCGGCACTTGGCCGCCGTCCGCGTCTTCGGCCGCACCGGCAAGACCGGCATCCTCACCTACGATGTCGACAGCGAGCGCTGGAGCGCGCGTTGAGGATCGTGCGCCGGTCGCGCCGCGAAGGACGGTTTGACTTGGCGCGGCGGATGGGGGTAGCTTCCTCGGCCGTGGCAGGGCTCGTCGTCGTCACCACCGTCGGCACCGAAGAACAGGCCAACCTGATCGCCTCCGAGCTCATCGCGCGGCGGCACGCGGCCTGTGTCAACATCGTCGGCGGGCTGCGCTCGGTCTATCGCTGGAAAGGGAAGATCTGCCGCGATACCGAGTACATGCTGCTCGCGAAGACCCTCGAGAGCGAGTACCCGGCGATCGAGGCGACGATCCAGGAGCTCCACAGCTACGAGCTCCCCGAGATCCTCTGCTTCAAGGTCTGCAAGGGCGAGCCCGCCTTCCTCGAGTGGCTCGCCGCCTCGCTCGACAAGCAGGCCCCCTTCTCGGACGAGGAAGAGTCCGAGATGCTCGACGAAACAAACTACTGAGCGGCAGGCTCGTCCGCGCAAGTGCGCCGCGGATCGCTCCGCGCGAAGACGAGCTGCGGCGGGTCGATCTCCGAGAGGTTCGAGAGCACCCCCTCGAACCGCACCCAGCGCCGTAGCGACGAGGGTGCCGCGAGCTCGGGGCGTACGGGCCGGAAGCCGCACGCCCCCCGCCGGAGCTGCGCCACCAGCCGAGCTACCGCCCGGTCCCCCGCGTCGAGACCCGGAATCGCCACCAGCTCGTAGGGTGCCAGCGCGTCGATCGCGAGCTCCTCGTGGCGCGCCAGCCGCCGGCGCGCGAAACCGTTCGGTGCGCGCACCTCGTGCGCGTAAACCGCGAGTCGCGCGAGACCGCGCGAGGAGACTTCGAGCTCGTAGCGCCGATCGTGGAGCATCGCGGCGTCGAGAGCGACCCCGCGCGCAATCCCCCACCCGACGGCGCCGAGAAGGAAGGTCCAGAAGGCGAGACGGGGCGCCGCCGCGGGGAGGCCCTCGATCGCGCGCGCGATCCCGCAGCCCGAGACGACCGCGAGCGTCCAACAGATCGGCAGAAAGAAGCGGTCGTACTGATAGCCGAGCGGGACGAGGAAGCAGAGGACGTAGGAGAGGGGAAAGAGCAGAAGAGCGGCCGCGGCGCGCGGTTCCGCGCCTCCCCGGCGCCAGGCCGCGACCAGGGCGACGACCGCTCCCGCGGCGACGAAGAGAGCGAGAGGCCAGCCGAAGCTCCAGGCGACGTGGCGGAGCGCGAGCCGCACGGCAGCCCAGGGGCCCGCGAGATCCGGGGCCGTGAAGCCGTAGGTCGTGGGGTGCTCGAGGAGCGCCGCGACGTGGCGGCTGAAGGGCGCGAGACCCATGGGCACGCGGTAGGTCGCGACGGCGAGCAGCAGGGCGGCGCCGGCGCCGGCGGCCAAGGAGCGGAGCGCCGGCCGTCGGCCGCCGTCAGAGGCGGGCGTGCGGAGAGCGCGCACCAGAGCGAGAAGCGCCGGCAGCAGGAAGAGAGCGAAGGCTTGGTCCTTGGTGAGCGTCGCCGCCCCGGCGGCGAAGGCGAAGAGCGCGAGCCCCGACGGGGAGCCGTCGAGCCGATGGCGCACCAAGCCCCAGACCGCGAGCGCGAACCAGAAGAGGTAGGGGGCGTCGAGGTTCGTGGTCTTCGCGTAGTAGGCCTGGGGCAGGGTCGCGAGCCAGACGAGAGCGGCGAGGAATGCGGCGCGCTTCCCGGAGCCGAGGCGGCGGGCGGTCGCGAAAGCGAGAGCAACGGTGACCACCGAAAGGAGCACCGTGAGCCCGCGACCGGCCAGGAAGAAGAAGCGCTCGCGAGCGAGCGGCGTTTCGGCCCCGAGCGCTCCCGCCGCCGGATCCAGGAGAGCGTAGAGACCCCGCAGGAGGTCCCGGTGCAGCAGGGGGTAGCGAACGGGCCAGGCGTCGGCGCCGTCGTAGGGGGTAGCGAGAACCGCGGTGGGGCGCACCTCGTCCCAACTCCAGAGCTGCGCCTCTGCCCACCCCCAACCGATGCCGGGCAGATAGAGCGCCAGCGCGGCGAGGATCAGGAACCCGAGGGCGAGAGACGAAGAATTGGCGCGCGGTGCCACGCGCGAATTCTGAGGCGGCTCCGGCGGGTGAGTCCAGCGCCCCGCCGCGCGGCGCCGCTAGACCGCCTCGAGCGCCCGGTCGACGTCGGCGACCAAGTCCTCGAGGTCCTCGAGGCCGACCGAGATGCGCACCAGGCCGTCGGTGATGCCGAGCTCGGCCCGCTTGTCGGGGGGGACCGAGGCGTGGGTCATCGACGCCGGGTGAGACGTCAGCGTCTCGACGCCGCCGAGGCTCTCGGCGAGCGACATCACCTCCACCCGGTTGAGAAAGGCGCGCGCCGCCTCGAAGCTCCCGAGCTCGAAGGTGATGAGGGCGCCGAAGCCTCCGGCCTGGCGTTTCTGCACCGCGTGGCCGGGGTGGCTTTCGAGACCGGGATAGAAGACGCTCCGGACCTTCGAGTGCGCCGCGAGGTGCGCCGCCAGGGCGCGGCCGCTCGCCTCGTGCCGCTCCATGCGGACGCCGAGCGTCTTGATGCCGCGCAGCACCAGGAACGAATCGAAGGGGGAGAGGATCGCCCCCTCCGACTTCTGCACGAAGTAGAACCACTCCCCCTCGGCCGCCTTTTTCGCGATCAGGATGCCGCCGATCGAATCGGAGTGGCCATTCAGGAACTTGGTGGTCGAGTGCACGACCACGTCGGCCCCGAGCTCGAGCGGGCGCTGGAAGTAGGGGGACATGAAGGTGTTGTCGACCGCGAGCAGGCAGCCGTGCGCGTGCGCGAGCTGCGCTGCGCCGGCGAGGTCGGTGACCTCCATCATCGGATTGGTCGGTGTCTCGACGTAGATCATGCGCGTCTCGGGGCGGAGCGCCGCCCGGACGTTCTCGAGATCGGTCGAGTCGACCCAGGAGGAGAGGATGCCGTAGCGATCGAGCACCTGCGTCATGAAGCGATAGGTGCCGCCGTAGACGTTGCGCGAGCAGACCACGTGCTCGCCGGAGCGCACCAGCGTCATCAGCGCGGCGATGGCCGACATGCCGGAGGCGAAAGCGTGCCCGGAGCTCCCTCCTTCGAGCGCCGCGACGTTCGCTTCGAGCGCGAAGCGAGTCGGATTCTGCACGCGCGCGTACTCGTAGCCCTTGTGCTCGCCGAGACGGTCGTGGAGATAGGTCGAGGTGGCGTAGATCGGCACCGTCACGGCGCCGGTCGCCGGATCGGGGTGCTGCCCGGCGTGGATCGCACGGGTCTGAAAGCGTCGGTTCGTCCAATCCCCTTTCACGTCGAGGCCCCCTTTGGGAGCGCCGGACGGAGGTCGCGAGAGGCGAATCCGGCGCGAAGCCGAGATCCTAGCAGCGGCCGTTCCAGCCTGGACATCTCACCAGCGTTCGTAGCGAGGCGGCGTAGCTGCCTGCGGCTGCAAGGCGTCGCGACCGAGGGCCGCGCAGACGTACTTCTCAGTACGTCGAGCAGCCCGACCGAGCGCAACGTAGCAGACGCGGGCAGGTCCGCCGCCACAGCCGAAGGTTGGTGAGAAGTCCAGGCTAGGATGGGGCGCGATGAACGCCGACCCCGTGCTCTCGCCACTCCGCTTCTCCGATGGCGCCTTGGAGCTGCTCGACCAGACGCGCCTGCCGCGCG
>CAYZBH010000042.1:0-32015 GCA_964476605.1 uncultured Thermoanaerobaculia bacterium
TGGTGCGAAAGGGGGGACTCGAACCCCCACGGCCTTGCGACCACAAGCTCCTGAGGCTTGCGCGTCTACCAATTCCGCCACTTTCGCGCCGCCGGGATCTTATGGACCCCCCTTCCACGCTGTCAACCGAAGCAGGGCTCTAGAAGACGTCTGCTAGGCTGAAATCGATGCGACGGCTTCTGATCCCTGCCATGGCCTTCGGTCTTCTCGTCGGGTGCGCGGGCACGGCCGAGAGGAGGGCCGCCGACCGAGCTGCGGTGGAGAAGCTCCTGGCGGCCTATCCGGCAGCGCTCGCAGAGGCTTACGCGAACGGGACCTCGTCGCCCCTGGCTTCGATCGTGACCGGACGCGAGCTCGACCGGGTGGACCATCGGATCGCCGAGCTGCGCGATCAGGGACAGGCCTTGAGAGCCCGGCTGCTCGATCGCACGGTGACTTCAATCGACCTGCACAGCGCGACGGCGGGAACCGCCACCGTGCGCGAGGTGTGGACCCTCCGCGTGGTGGCATTGGGGAGCGAAGAGACCCTCGGCGAATCAGCGAGCCAGGAAAACGAGCTCGTCTACAGTCTGATCCGGGATCATGGGCGGTGGCTCGTTCTCTCCCGCATGTTGAAACACAGCAGCGAACCCGCGCCCTGAGCATGACCGGAATTCCCGCGGTCGCCATCGTCGGCCGGCCCAACGTCGGCAAGTCGACGCTCTTCAATCGTCTCGTGGGTCGACGGCAGGCGATCGTGCACGATCAGCCCGGCGTGACGCGGGACCGGCTGGTGGCTCGCGGCGAGCTGGACGGGGGCCGGTCCGTGGACTGGATCGACACGGGCGGGTTGATGTTCGAGGCCGACGAGCTCGGTCTCAATGCGCAGGTGCGCCTCGCGATCGAGCAGAGCGACGCCGTGCTCCTGGTGGTCGACGGCCGGGAAGGCCTGGTTGCCGCGGATCAGCGGGTCGCGGAGGAGCTGCGGCCGCTCGGGAAGCCCGTGCTGGTCGTCGTGAACAAGGGGGAGAGCCGACGAGGTGCCGACGGCGCGGGCGAGTTCTATGCCCTCGGGTACTCGGAGCCGTTCGTCGTTTCGGCGGAGCACGGCCTCGGCATCGGCGATCTGCGCGCGGCGCTCGTCGCGACGCTGCCCGCGCAAGAGGCTCACGAGGCGATTCCCGACACGAGCTTGCCGGTCGCCATCGTCGGCCGACCGAACGTCGGGAAATCCTCGCTCGTCAATCGCATCCTGGGTGAAGAACGCGTCCTCGTCTCGCCCGTCGCCGGAACTACGAGGGATCCGATCGACACGCTGATTCGGCGCGGTGGGCGCGAGTACCTGTTGATCGACACGGCCGGCATCCGGCGCCGCGCCAAGGTGTCCGGAACGCCGGAGGATCTCGCCGTCCTGATGGCGCGACGGCAGGTGGAACGCTCCGACGTGGCGCTGCTCGTGATCGAGGCGAGCGCGGGGGTCACGAGCGGCGACCTGGCGATCGCCGGCGCGATCTGGGAAGCCGGGCGGGCCGCGGTGGTCGCGGTGAACAAGTGGGACCTCCTGGACGAGGTGAGGCGCGAGCGCCTGGAAGGGACCTGGGCGCGCCTCGTCGAGGTGCTGGCGGGCGCTCCCCGCGTCAACATCTCCGCGGCCAGCGGCCGGGGCGTGGAGAAGGTCTTTCCCGCGATCGATCGCGCGCTCGCGGCCTTTCGCCGCCAAGTCACGACGGGCGAGCTCAATCGACTCATCGAAGGGGCGATCCGAGCGCACCAACCGCCGTCCTTCTCGGATCACCGGCCGTGGAAGTTTCTCTACGCGGCTCAGGTCTCCAGCGGGCCGCCGACCTTCATGCTCTTCGCAAATCGCACGCTGCCTCTGCGGCACTCCTACCGCCGCTATCTGGAGAACCGTCTGCGCGCCGAGCTCGGACTCGAGGGTGTTCCGGTGCGCCTCGTGATCCGGTCCCGGCGATCCGGATGAGCGGAATTCTCGACAGGTGGCCTCCCCTCCCGTAAGATCCGGCGCAGGCGATGGCGAGCAAGAAAGGGCACAAGATCGGCGAAGTCTGCAAGCTCCTGGAGCTGCAACCCTACGTGTTGCGCTACTGGGAAACCGAGTTTCGCGCTCTCCAGGCCCCGAGCGGCGGCGGGGGACAGAGGCTCTACCGCGAGAGCGACCTGGCGCTGCTGCGCCGCATCAAGCAGCTCCTCTACGAAGAGGGCTACACGATCGCGGGCGCGCGCAAGAAGCTGGAATCGGAGACTCCGGGGGAGTACGACCCAGCCGACCCCGCGGCGGCACCGCTCTTTTCGGACGGAGCCCAGCGAAGGCCGAGCGAGTCCCCGACCGAAGCGCTTGACACCTCTCCCGCGGAGCGGATAGAAACCTCGCGCCGCGAGCTGGAAGCGGCTCTCGCCGACGCGCGCGCAGCTCTCGCGTTGCTCGGCGGGAAGCCGAGCTGATTCGCAGCCCCCTCGGTCGGGACGTGGCGCAGCCTGGTAGCGTACCTGAATGGGGTTCAGGGGGTCCCGGGTTCAAATCCCGGCGTCCCGACCATCTCAACGACTTCATTTCATGAGCACTTCCGACGCGAGACCGGCGGCGGTCATCAGCGGCGCCGGTTCCGGCGTTGGCCGCGAGGTCGCTCTCGCTCTCGGCAAGCGTGGGCACCCGCTCCTCCTCCTGGGCCGGCGCACGGATCGGCTTCGGGAGACACTCGCCGCGAGCGGGGCGCCCGGACTGGCGCTCGCTTGCGACGTCCGCTCGGAGGCCGCGATTCGCGCTGCGCTCGGGCTCGCGGAGGCGGAGGGATGGCGGCCCGGGATCGTCTTCCCCGCGGCCGGGGTGGCGCGGGTCGGCCGCCTCGAGGAGCTCGCGCCCGAAGCGCTTCTCGAAACCGTCGAGGTGAACCTGATCGGTACGCTCCAGCTCTTCGCCGCCTGCCTGCCGACGCTCCGCGCAGAACGACGCGGACATCTCTTCGCGCTGCTCTCCGTGGCGGCAACGCGCGGCTTCGACGGCTGGAGCGCCTATGGCGCCTCCAAGTGGGGACTCCGTGGCGCCGTCGCGGCGCTTCGCGAAGAGCTTTCCGGAAGCGGCGTGCTGCTGACCGCGATCTACCCCGGCGCGATGGACACCGAGCTCTGGTCTGGCGTGCCGGGCTCTTGGAATCGGGCCGCCATGATGGCCGCGATCCGGATCGCCGAGGCGGTCGTCTGGTCGCTCGAGATGTCCGGGGCGGTGGTGGAGGAGATCCACCTGCAGCCGGAAGGGGGGAATCTCTGAGTCACGGCCCGCGGGCTCTCGATTCCTGGCTGCTGGCGTGCACGCCGCTCCTGGCCCTGCTCCTGCTCGTGCCCGGGGTCGGCGGCTGGTTTCTGGTCGTCCTCGCGCCACTCACGCTCTATGGCGGTTTCATCGCGCGCATTCGAGGCGGCGCCCTCTACCGGGCGATGGCGCGCGGCGTCGCCTGGGCGGTCCTTCTCTCCGCGGGAGTCGTCGCGACGACCCTCTGGGCGCCGGACGCGGCTCGGACGAGCGTTCTGCATGGCGAGGCCTACCGTGAGGAGATGTTCCAGTGGATTCGCACCGGGATCGGAAGGGAGGGGGACTGGCGCCGATTCCTCCCCGAGCACGCTCTGCACCTCGTGACTTTCGGGCTCCTCACGGTGGCGACCCGCGGCTACCTGGGACTCGCCCTCGGCGCGCTCCTGTTGGGTTACATGAACTACTTCGTGGCGAGCTTTGTTCTGACGAGCGGCACGGGTCCCCTGGGGATCGTCATGACGTGGTTTCCGTGGGCGGTTGCGCGCGTGCTCGCATTCATCGCGCTCGGCACGGTGCTGAGCGTGAAGCCGACGGAGGCTGGGAACTCCGCGCAGGGTCGTCGCCTCGTCTGGATCGTGCTCCTGGGGCTCGCGATCGACGTCGGCTCGAAGGCGCTGCTCGCTCCGGGCTGGGGGGCGTGGCTGCGCCCCGTGCTGGCGCATCCAATGCGTTGACAGACCCGCGCGCCGAGTTCTATTCTCCACATTCACAAGGAGTTAGGAGTGAGTAGGGAAGCTGGAGAGGAAGTCGACTTGCGAGGTACGGGACGGCGCTTCGGAGTCGTCGCGGCGCGGTTCAACGCCCGCGTGGTCGACCGCTTGGTCACCGGAGCGCGCGCGGCGCTCCTCGCCCGAGGCGTGGCGGAAGCGGACGTCGAGATCCTTCGGGTACCCGGTGCCTGGGAGGTGCCGTTGGGTCTCGAGCTGCTCGCCAAGCGAGGCGGGTTCGACGGCTTGATCGCGCTGGGCGCCGTGGTGCGCGGCGAGACCTCGCACTTCGAGTTCGTGGCCGGCGAGTGCGCGCGGGGAGTGGCGGAAGCCTCGCGACGTCTCGGCCTGCCGATCGGATTCGGAGTGCTGACCTGTGAGACCATGGAGCAAGCGCTCGAGCGCGCCGGCGGCGCGTGCGGGAACAAGGGCGAAGAAGCCGCCCTCGCCGCCCTCGAGATGGCAGAGCTGGCGACCCGCTTCGGCGCCTGACGGGCGGCGAACGGCTCTTTGAGACGAGGAAGGTCAGTGGGCAAGCGGCGGATGGCGCGCGAGATGGCGATGCAGATGCTCTTCCAGGGAGAGCTCGGTTCGACGCCGCTCGAAGCGGTCGTCGCGAGCTTCGATCCCGAGGAGCACGTCCGCCAGCTCGTGGCCGAAGAGGGAGAAGCTGACGTTTCCGAACCGGTCGAACCGGAGATCCTCGATGCCTTCGCCTACTCCCGCACGCTCGTCGCGGGCGTCGGCTCCCACCTGCAGGAGATCGACGAGCTGATCCGGACTCAAGCGGAGCACTGGCGCCTGGAGCGAATGCCTCCGGTCGACCGCAACATCCTGCGCCTCGCGGTCTACGAGATGCTCTACGAGACCGACGTTCCGAAGCTGGTGGTCGTGGACGAAGCGGTGGAGCTCGCGAAACGCTACGGATCGGAGCAGTCAGGTCGATTCGTGAACGGCCTGTTGGATGGTCTCATGAAGGCGCATCCACTTCCCGGGAGTCGCGCCTGATGCGCGGACTGAGGCCGCTCTTGGGCGCGTTTCTCGCGATGGGCTCCGTGCTTCCGGCCGCCACGACCCTGGTCACCGGCAGCGACGAGGCGACGATCCTGGTCCCGGCGGGAGTGCGCGTGGAGGATTACGTCAACGACGGCTATCGGTTGGCCGTCGCCGATGGCGTGGCCCACGTCGAAGTCCGGCTCGGCGAGCTCGGCAGTCGGCAGGGGTTCTCGACCGCTCCCCGTCCGCCCGTCGGTCGCGAGGCTCTGCTCGCCTGGAACGTCACCGCGGGATCCAAGAGCCGTTACGACGCCGCGAGCCGGATCCTCGCCTGGGTGGCGGTGAACGTGCGCTACGACCTGGATCGCGAGGCGCCGCAGGACGCCACTTCGGTGCTCGATCGGCGCAGCGCCTACTGCACCGGTATCGCGCGCCTGACCGTGCGCTTGCTCGAGGACGTCGGAATTCCGGCGCGCGAGGTCGCGGGCTATCTGGCGGAGGACCTCCCCGGGGGACCGCGCTCGGGCTACCACCGCTGGGTGGAGATCTTCTACGACGACCGGGGCTGGGTCTTCGCCGATCCGCTCGCCAGTCACCACTTCGTCCCCGCGACCTACCTGCGTCTGGCGAGTGACACGATCACCGGAGGCGAGCCTGGGGACGGCTTGCTGATGAGCCGCGAGGCGCGCCTCGAGGATCGCGCCGTGGTGTCGCCGGCGCCGCTCGCGCGCGTCCGCGTCCGGCCGAATCTCGGAAGCTGGCGGGCGACGAGCGCGACCGCCGCGGGTATGGGGATGGGTGGAAGCAGCCAATGAGCGTCTACGATCACAAGAGCGTCGAGAACAAGTGGCAGGAGCGCTGGGAGCGGCAGCGCGTGGCCGAGGTCGACCTCCGCAACGCGCGGGGCAAGTTCTACATGCTGATGATGTTCCCGTACCCATCGGGGGACCGGCTGCACGTCGGGCACGGGCGCAACTACATCCTGGGAGACGCGCTCTACCGGTTCCTGCGGATGCGGGGGAAGAGGGCGCTGAACCCGATGGGTTGGGACGCTTTCGGTCTGCCGGCGGAGAACGCGGCGATTCAACGAGGAGTCCATCCGCGCGACTGGACCCTCGACAACGTCAAGGTGATGAAGCGTCAGTTCCGGCGCTGGGGGATCCTCTACGACTGGAGCAAGGAGGTCACCTCCTGTCTGCCGGACTACTACCGGTGGAACCAATGGCTCTTCCTGAGGATGCTCGAGAAGGGGCTCGCTTACAAGAAGCGGGCGCCGGTGAACTGGTGTCCGAGCTGTCGCACCGTGCTCGCCAACGAGCAGGTGGTCGAGGGTGCCTGCGAACGCTGCGGCTCCCCGGTGGTGCAGAAGGACCTGGAGCAATGGTTCTTCCGGATCACGGATTACGCGGAACGCCTGCTCGCCGGGCTCGAGACGCTCACGGGATGGCCCGAGAAGGTGAAGTTGATGCAGCGCAACTGGATCGGGCGTTCGGAAGGCGCCGAGATCGACTTCGCCGTCGACGGACGGGCCGACCCGATCACGGTCTTCACGACTCGTCCGGACACCCTTCACGGCGCGACGTTCCTGGTCCTGGCCCCCGAGCACCCGCTCGTCGCCGAGCTCGTCGCCCGCCATCCAGATCGCGCCGACCTCGAACGCTGGGTGGAGCGCGTCCGCAACTTGCCGCGACTGCAGCGCGAGGGGGAGGGAGCGGCCAAGGAGGGGCGTGATCTCGGGGGCTTCGCGATCAATCCGGCGACCGAAGGTCGGATTCCGATCTGGACGGCGAACTACGTCCTTCCAGGTTACGGAACCGGTGCGGTGATGGGCGTGCCGGCGCACGATCAGCGCGACCTCGACTTCGCTCGAGCCGAGGGATTGCAGGTGCGGCTCGTCTACCACCCGACCGATCGACCGCTCGACGCCGCGACGATGACGACCGCGATTCCGCACGAAGGAGTCATCCGGGGCTGCGGGGAGTTCGACGGCCTCGGCCCGGTTCCGGAGACCGTCCAGCGCTTCGTAGCCTGGCTGGAGCGCAAGGGTCACGGTCGCGCCAAGGTCTCGTATCGCCTGCGGGACTGGCTGATCTCGCGCCAACGCTACTGGGGGACGCCGATCCCCGTCGTCTACTGCGATCGCTGCGGCATCGTTCCGGTCGCAGAGTCGGCATTGCCGGTCGAGCTTCCGTACGAGGTCGAGTTCACCGGCCGCGAGGGGAATCCCCTTTCCCGCGCGGCGGGCTTCGTCGGAACGTCGTGCCCGAAGTGCGGGGGGCCGGCTCGCCGCGAGACCGACACGATGGATACCTTCGTCGACAGCTCGTGGTACTACCTGCGCTATCTCGCGGCAAAGGACGGAAGCAGGATCTTCGACCCGGAGCTCGCCAATCGCTGGGCGCCGGTGGATCAGTACATCGGCGGCATCGAGCACGCGATCCTGCATCTGCTCTATGCGCGTTTCGTCTGCCGCGTCCTCCACGATTTCGGGCTCGTCGCCTTCGAGGAACCGTTCGCGAACCTGTTCAACCAGGGGATGATCACGCGCTTCGCGGAAAAGACCGGTCGCATCGAGAAGATGTCGAAGTCGAGGGGCAACACGGTCTCACCCGACGAGATCATCGAGGAGATGGGCGCCGATACCGAACGCGTCTACACGCTCTTCCTCGGTCCTCCCGAGGACGAGGTGGAGTGGAGCGACGAGGCGGTTGCCGGAGCCTACAGGTTTCTGCAGCGGGTCTGGAGGCTCGCGGAGCGGGTGGACGAAGCTCCTCCCACCGCGCCGGCGGACGCGGAGCTGGAGCGCACGCGCCACGTCACCATTCAGCGTGTGACGCGCGACTTCGAGCGCTTCAAATTCAACACCGCGGTCGCCGCCTTGATGGAGCTCTCCAATGCGCTCGGGCGGGCGCTCGAGGAGAAGACCGCCTCGAAGGTCTGCTGCGCCGCGGCGCTCGACACGCTGATCCAGCTCCTGCATCCCATCGCGCCCCACCTCACGGAGGAGCTCTGGGAGGCGCGAGGACATGACGAGACCCTTCTCGACTCCGATTGGCCGGAGGCCGACGAGCAGAAGCTCCGGAAGGAACGTCTGACTCTGGTGGTCCAGGTCGACGGAAAGCTCCGGGACCGCGTGGAAGTCGATGCCGCTTGGGGTGAGCGAGAGGTGCGGTCGGCAGTGCTCGAGAGCGAAAAGGTGCGGGAGCACCTGGCCGGGCGCGAGCTCCTGAAGACCGTTCTCGTTCCGGGGAGGCTGGTCAATCTCGTGACGCGCAAAGCGCAGGAGGCGCGATGAAAGGGCTTCGCTTGCTGCTGGGGGCCTTCGCGCTCCTGGGATTGTCGGGATGCGGATACGCGCTCGTCGGGCGGGGCTCGACGTTGCCGCCGGAAGTTCGGAAGGTCTACCTCAAGCCGCTCGTCAATGCGACGCCGCGCTCCCAGGTGGACCAGATCCTCACGCGCGCCGTGGCGAGCGAGCTCGTGACCCGCCATCGCTTCGAAGTCCTGAGCGTCGCGGAGGGCGCTGACGCCACGCTGAGCGGCACCGTGACGAGCTTCGGCTTGAATCCGGTGACCTTCGACTCGGACGGCCGCGCCACGGAGTACGAGATCGCGATCGTCGTCAAGGTGGAGCTCAAGCAGCTCTCGCCCGAGAAGATCCTCTACGCGAACGACGGTTACCTGTTCCGGTCCAGCTACGAGGTGAAGCCCTCCGAGCTCGGCTACCTGGACCGGGAGACGCCGGCCATCGAGTCGACGGCCCGGGACTTCGCGGAGACGTTGGTGACCGACCTGCTGGAGGGCTTCTGAGGCGTGTTACTTCGCCTTGCGAGCGGCGGCTGAGAGTCGCGACTTGGTGCGGGCCGCGGTGTTTCGGTGGATCACGCCCTTCTGAGCCGTGGCATCCACGATCTTGATCGCCGCGGGGAGGAGCTTCTCGACCGAGGTCGCATCTCCTGCTGCGGCGGCCTTGCGGAGCTTCTTGACGGCGGTGCGCATCGCCGAGCGCGCCGTCCGGTTCTTGGCGCGCTGGAGCTGAGATTTGGCGGCGCGCTTCTTGGCCGACTTCGTATTCGCCATCTGCAACGGTCCTTTCTAGCGGATCCCGCCCTGCCCGGGCGGACGGCGAATCCTACTACTTCCGGCCGCTTGCATCAACGCCCAAGCTCTGGAGGCGCTGGCGTGCGAGGTTGGCCTCGTCGGAAGTGGGGTAGGCCTTGATGACTCCCTGCAACTGCGCGACGCCCTCTTTGCGCTGGCCGAGCTCGAGGAGTGCGAACCCTTTCTTCAGCTGGGCGCTCGCGGTCTTGTCGCTGCGCGCGTACTGCTTGAGCACGCGGTCGTACTCGGCGATCGCGTCCGCGTACTTTTGCTGGCGGTAATAGCACTCGCCGATCCAGTAGGTGGCGTTGTCCGCGAGGTCGGTGTCTGGAAAAGCCTCGAGATACTGGCGAAACCCCATCAAAGCGAGATCGTAGTTGCCGCGTAGATAGTCGCTGTAGGAGGTCTGGTAGAGGGCTTCGGGATCCGACGTTGGCGCCTGGCCGGTATCCCCGCCCGGCACCGCGGCGGCGGTGCGGACCGCCTTGAGATCCTGGTTGGTCGCGGCGATCTGCTGCGAGAGCTGCGAGAGCCGGTAGTTCGTGTCCTCGAGCTTGTCCTGGAGCTCGCCGATCTGGCTCGAGAGGCTCCCGATGTCGAGGCGCATGTCCGCCTCGGCCTTCAGGAGGGAATCGGTCTGGCGCTGGATCGTCGCTTCGAGGTCGGCGACCTCCTGCTTGCTGGATCCCTGCTGCTGGAGCTGTGCCACCTGGCGTTGCAGGTCAGAGATCTGACTGTGCAGCGCTTCGAGGTCCGTGCTGGAGACGCAGCCGCCGGCCACGAGGCCGGCGGCGAGCAGGCAGGAGAGCGCGATTCGGCGGGTCACGACGCGGAGCGGGCTCAGCCGACGTTCACGCGTCCGCTCACCAGGAAGTGAGCGCGACGGTTCTTCGACCAGCAGCTTTCTTCGCTCGCCGTGCACTGCGGGCGCTCTTCGCCGTAGCTGATGGTGCGAAGCCGCGTCGCCGCCACGCCGAGCGAAACCATGTAGTCGCGGGCCGCGGAAGCGCGTCGCTCGCCGAGCGCCAGGTTGTACTCGTTCGTGCCGCGCTCGTCGCAGTGTCCTTCTAGGGTGACCTCGAACTCGGGATGCGCGCGCAACCACTCGGCATTGCGAGCCAGGCGCTCACGAGCGTCCTCGCGCAGCTCGGATTTGTCGAAATCGAAGTAAACGTCGCCGAGCAACCCGTTGTCCCAGACATAGCGGTTGAGCTTCGCGAGGTCCGGATCCTTGAGGGGATCGTTGGCGAGCTGATCGCTCATCGCCGGGTGGGGATTGGAGTTGACGTCGGTGGCGGGCGGCGGCGCGACCACGGGGTTCGCGGTCACCTCCGGTTGCGCCTGGGGCGCCTTCTTCGCGCATCCGGAGAACGCGACGACGACGAGTAGGGCGGCGAGCAACCAAACCAGGCGGGGGTATTTCATCGCGCTCTCCTTTTGCGACCTCGAGTTTGGAGTTTCACATTCTCTCGGGAACATAGCAAACTCGCTGCTGGGCAACAACCGTTTCGTGCCCATCACGGCAGGTACCCGGACCAATCGGGAGCGAAGTTCCTCCCCTCCCGTGTCAGCTGCTCCGCCGCCGAGCCGTAGCGCGGCTCCATGGTGAAGATCTGGACCGCTCCGGCACGGGTCGAGGTGAAGGCGATGCGGCGACCGTCGGGAGCGAAGGCCGGGCTCTCGTTGCTGCCGCCACCATCGGTCAAGCGCTGAGCCGCCAGGGTCACGAGGTCGAGCAACGAGAGATCGAAGCGGTTCTGGGCCACGCGCGTGGCGTAGGCGAGGCGCGTTCCGTCCGGGCTCCAGGCCGCGCCTTCGTTGTAGTCGCCCTCGAAGGTGACGCGGCGGAGATTCGCTCCCTCGGAGTCCATGACGTAGATCTGGGGGGTTCCGGATCGGCTGGAGGTGAAAGCGACCTCGTTCCCGCTCGGGCTCCAGGCGGGATTGGTGTCGATCCCCGGCGAATTGGTCAACCGCTTGAGGTCGGAGCCGTCACGTCGGGCGCTGAAGATCTCGATGTTCGCCCCGAGTCCGCGCGCGAAGACGATGCGGCGGCCGTCCGGGGAGAAGGACGGGGAGGTGTTGAGCGAGCCCGAGGTCACCAGCGGCGACTTACGCCCGCTCGCCACGTCGGCCAGATAGAGGGCAGGGCCGTTGCCCGCGAAGAAGGAGACGTAGGCGACCGCGTCGCCGGTGGGGCTCCAGACCGGGCTCATCGAGATCGACCGGTGGCCCGTGATGCGCCGCTGGTCGTAGCCGTCGTAGTCCATGAGGTAGATCTCCTTCTCACCGTCCCGGTCGGAGTAGAAGGCAATCGAGGTCAAGGCGACTCCTCGCTTCGAGGTGAGGAAGAGAACGATCTCGTCGGAGAACGTGTGGGCGATGCGCCGGGAGAGGTCGAAAGTGCCCCGGTACCGCTTCCCGACGATCGCCTCGCCATTGGCCAGGTAGATCAGCCGCCCCTCGAGCACCAGGCGATCGCCCTCCGTCTTCGCCTCGGCCGCGAGCAGCATCTCGGCGCCGATCGAGCGATACTGCTCGGCGTCGTGACCCGCGTCCCCATTCAGGGTGAGGACGGCAGTTTCTTCCGGGGCGAGAAAGCGGAAGATGCCGGCCCGATCGAGGTCGGCGCGAAGGGTTTCCTCCAGCGTCCGGGCGGCCGCGCGCGCCGGTTCGGGGAGATTGTCGAGTCCGGTGACCGCGGGAAAAGCGAGCACGATCTGCGATCTCACCGATCCGTCCGGCATGTAGAGGACGATCTCTTGGGCCTGCGGCGGCGCAGCCGACGTAGCTCCCCCGGCGGCTGCGGCGGGGGGCTGCACGGCGGGGCGGGGCTCCTGCTGGCCGACGAGGCCCGACCCGGCGAGCCCCGCGCAGAGCAGGGCGGAGGCAGCGACGTAGAAACGCATGCGCATGGAAACCATCCTTTAGCGGAAGACCAGGGTGACCCCCAAGTAGCCGTGCCGGTAGGCGCGGGGAAGGGGCGGGAGGGGGGAAGAGGACTGGACCGCGCGCAACGAGGCGAGGTCGAAAGAGTTGATTCCTGAGGACTTGACGATCGCCAGATCGGTGATTCGGCCGTCCCTCTGGATGCGGTAGTAGACCGTCGCCTCGACACCGGAGCCGATCAGTGGGCGCACCCAGTTGCGCTGCAGCAGGCCGAGCATCTGATCGACGTAGTAGCCATAGGTGAAGTCTGGATTCTCGAGCCCGGCGACGGCCGCCCCGAGCGCCAGCCCACTGGCGGATCCGGTGGGCGCCCCTTCGGTTTCGGGCTCCGGAGGTGGCTCCGGCTCGGGCGGCTTCTTCGCCGTGGTCGAAGGAGCTTTCGGGGCCGTCGTCTCGGGCTTGGCGGGGCGGGAGTCCGGCTTCTTGGGCTCGGGTCGAGCCTCCTCCCGGGGTTTCACGACAGCCGGCTTCGGGCGCTCCACGCCGAGTTTGGCGGCCGGAACGATCTGGACCGCCACGTACTGAAGCGGGCGTACCGGCGCCCGCTGAAGGGCCGGGAGCCAGATCGCAGCCGCCAGGAGAACCGCGTGCGCCCCCACGACTCCGGCGAGGCAACGGTCCAGCCGGGCCACCCTCGCGGTCTCCTCCAGCCGGCGTTCCAGGACCGCGGTGACGGCGTAGCCCATCGTCAGCGCGTTGCGGGCTCCGGGCGCTCGGTCACCATCCCGACCTTGGCGATGCCGCCCCGATTGAGGGTGTCCAGCACTTCCATGACGCGGCCATAGGGGACATCCCGATCCCCTTTCAGGAAGACGGTCTCTTCCGCCCGACCGCGCAGGAGCGGTGTCAGGACCTCGACGAGCTTGGTGGGGTGGATCGGTCGCTCCTTGAGGTAGATCATGCCGTCCCGGTTGATCGAGAGCACGACCGGATCCTCGTTGCGGAAGGGGAGGGAGGGCGCATCCGACTTGGGGAGGGCCACCTCGATGCCGTGGTGGAGCATCGGCGCGGTGATCATGAAGATGATGAGCAGCACGAGCATCACGTCGACGAGCGGCGTGATGTTGATCTCGGCGAGGATCGGTTCTTCGTCCTCGATCTGAGCGGCGTGCAGCGCCATCAGGTGAAGTTCCGTTCGGTCAGGTTCATGAACTCGAGCGCGAAATCGTCCATCTGCTGGCGCATGTGCTTGAACCGGCCGCCCAGGTAGTTGTAACCGATCAGCGCCGGAATGGCGGCGCCGAGTCCCGCGGCGGTGTTGATGAGAGCTTCTGCGATTCCGGGCGCCACCGCGACGAGGGAAGTCGATCCCGTGCGGCCGATGTCCTCGAAGGCCCTCATGATGCCCCAGACGGTGCCGAAGAGCCCGATGAAGGGTGTCACCGCGGCGGTGGTCCCGAGAAACTGCGCGCCTCGGGAGATACCCCGCATCTCACCGGTCAAGGCGCGTCTCAGAGTGCGCTCCACCGCGGTGAGCGAGCGAATCCGATATTGCCCCCGGTTCGCCGCGTCCTCGGGTTGGGACCGGATCTGGTGGTCGATCTCGGCGTAGCCCGCCTGGAAGATCCCGACGAGCGGCGAAGCGGCGACACGCGCGGTGGCGGCGCTGACCTCGCTGAATCGTTTGCTGCCGCGGAAGATCTCCAGGAATCGGTGGCTCTGCGACCCGGCGCGACGCAGGTGAACGAGCTTCCAGATGAGGATCGCCCAGGAGCCCATCGAGAAGATGGCGAGCAACCCGAGCACCGCCTGCGCCATCGGTCCGGAGCGCGAGAACGCCGCGAAGATCCCTTCTCCGGCTGTGGGAATCGTCTGAGCGACGCAGAAGGCAGGGCTGAGGAGGAGGGTCTGGGCCATGGCGACTCGATCCCGAAAACCTAGCACGCCGCGCGGAAAGCTGTCCACGTCCAGCAGCGCGTCGCGGGCGCGCGATCGTTGGAGCGCCGCGAGCGAGCGGATAAGCTCCGCGCTGGGCTGGTCGCCCACGAGGAGGAGATCGGAATGAAGATCGGTGTCTGCATCAAACAGGTACCCGATACCGAAGCGCGCCTCAAGGTGGCGGGCAACGGTCGCTGGATCGACGAGGAGGAGCTCGCCTTCGTGATCAACGAGAGCGACGAGTACGCTCTCGAGGAGGCTCTCAGGATCGCGGAGAAGGCAGGCGGCGAAGTGGTGGTGTTCAGCCTCGGGCCGGAGCGGGTGCGTGAGGCGCTTCGCAAGTCGCTCGCGCTCGGAGCCCACAAGGCCGTCCATCTCTCGCACGCCGCCTTCGCCGGTGGCGACGCGATCGCGACCGGCAGGGCCTTGGCGGCGGCGATCGCTCGCGAAGGCTGCGACCTCGTGCTCTCGGGCTCGCAGTCCGACGACCTCGGCTTCGGGGGCACGGGGACCGTGATCGCTGGTTTCCTCGGCTGGCCGCATGCTTGGCTGGTGATGGGAGTCGAAGTCGAGAGTTCCGCCTCGGTGCGCGTGACGCGCGAGATGGAGAGCGGCCTCAACGAGATCTCCCGGCTCACGCTGCCCGCGGTGCTCGAGATCCAGGCCGGTCTGAATCACCCGCGTTATGCCTCCCTCAAGGGCATCATGGCGGCGAAGAAGAAGGAGATCGCGGAGGTCTCTCCCGCGGATCTGGAGCTCGCGGAGGACGCGGTGGGTCTCGCCGGATCCCGGCTCGAGACCGTGGCGATCGGTTTCCCGGAATCCGGACGCGGCGCGCAGATCCTGGAAGGAGACGCGGCGACCGCCGCGAAGACCTTGATCGAGAAGTTGCGGAACGAGGCGAGGGTGCTGTCATGACGAAGATCTGGGTGATCCTGCAACATCGGGACGGCAAGTTGCATCGCGGATCCCTCGAGGCTCTGGCGGGCGCGCAGGAGCTCGCGACGCGGACGGCAGGAATGGTCGAAGCGGTCCTTCTCGGAAGCGCCTGCGGCGCGCTCGCCGACGAAATCGCGACGAGCGACATCGCGGCCGTGCGCGTCGTCGACGCGCCGGTGCTCGCCCAGTACACGCCTGGGGCCTACGTGGCAGTCGTCGCGGCAGCGATGGCGGCGGAATTACCCCGTTTCGTGCTCTTGCCGCACACCTATCAGTCGGTCGAGTGGGGCGCGCGTCTGGCGCAGGCAACGGGCTCCGCCTGGCTTCCGGAGGTGACTGGCTTCGTGGTCGAGGAGTCGACTGTGACCTGGAAGCGCCCGATTCTCGAAGGAAAACTCCAGGCCAGCGTGCGGATTCGCGGCGATGGAGCGGCTGTGATCTCGCTCCAGGCCGGCACCTTCCCGGCCGACTCCCGCCGCACTGGAAGCGCTCCCGTCCGCCCCCTCGGCGCCGACGTCGCCGGAGTTTCGACCGGGCGTGAAGTGCTCGGCGTGGAGCAGGCGGCGACCGGTCAGGTGGATCTCACCAAGGCGGAGATCATCGTCGCGGTGGGCCGGGGCGTCGGCGGGGCCGACAAACTCGGACCGGCGCAGGAGCTCGCCGCGTTGCTTCGCGCGGAGCTCGGCGCCAGCCGGCCGGTGATCGACAACGGTTGGTTGCCACGCGAACGCCAGATCGGATCGAGCGGTCAAACGGTGGCCCCGAAGCTCTATCTCGCGCTGGGGATCTCCGGCGCGATCCAACACCTCGTCGGGATGAAGGGCGCCTCCTGCATCGCGGCCATCAACAAGGACGCGGGCGCCCCGATCTTCAAGATCGCGAGCTACGGAATCGTGGGCGACCTGCACGAGATCGTGCCGGCGCTCGTCCAGCAGCTCAAGGGCGCCTGAGTCCCCGACGACGCGTGAGCGCGTAGAGCACCAAGGCACCGGCCACGGCGACGTTGAGCGATTCGACGCGCCCGGAGAGCGGCAGCGTCACCGTCGTGTCCACCCGTGACCGGACCCTGGAGTCCAGACCTTGGCCTTCGGAGCCCAGAGCGAGCACGAGGGGGAGATGGAGCTCGACGGACTCGGGGGTGCGGTCGCCGCCGTGCGCTTCGAGACCGACCCAGGTTGGACGAGCGGAGCCCCGGCCGAGGGCTCGATCGACTGCGTCGGGCTCGGCTCCTTGTGCGACCGTGAGGCGCAGGAGGCTTCCGGCCGAGGCCCGGAGCGCCCGCGGGTGATTGGCGTCGGCGCATCCTCGGGACAGCAGAAGGCCCGCGCCTCCCAAGGCTTCGGCCACCCGCGCGAGCGCGCCGACGTTTCCCGGGTCCTGGATGCGGTCGAGAAAGAGCCAGATTCCGGACTCCTCGGAGATCCTGAGGTCGACGGTCGCCGGCCGCGCGAGCCGGGCGATCGCGAGGATTCCCCGAGGCGAGTCGGCGTCGCAGAGCGAGTCGAGCAACCGACTGGCGACTTCGACGACTTCGATCGGGGCGCGGGCGAGCCGCTCGGCGAGGGCTGCTCCCGAGTCCGCGTCCAGGAACTCGCGCGTTGCCAAGACGGTCGTGAGCTCGAGGCCGGCATCGAGGGCCTCTGCCACCAGGTGCGGACCCTCGAGCACCGCGTGCGGACCTTTACTTCGCCGCAACCGACGAATAGTCTTGATCGTCTCGTTGCGCGAGCTCTCGATCATGGCGCAGCATCTTAGGCAGTTCCTCGGTCAATTCCAACGCGGCATCGAAGTCTGCGTCGCGGGCGGCGGCGCGGATACCCTGCTCGGCGTGCGGGAGGCGTTTCGCCGTTTCTTCCAGGACGGGCTCGGAAAGCCGGTCCCGGTAGCGGTTGTTCCGCAGGAAGGGGAGGCGCGAGCCTGGGGACTCGCACTATCGGACGACGAGGCGCTGGCCCGGGCACGACAGGCGGCACGCGGGTTGGAGGAGAAGCTCCCGGGGGTCTACCATTTCTATCTCGCGGCCGAGGGCGGCCTGCATGCTCTCGAGCTCGACGGACGGTTGAGCTACTTCGTCCGGAGCTGGGTGGTGCTGCGCGGAGTGGCCGGAGAGACCTTTGGATCCAGCGGTTCGCTGCAGCTGCCGGCGCACTTGGTCGACGGCCTCGCCGCCGATCAAGTGCCGCACACGCTGCCAGGAACGCGTCGCGCCGGCGGCATCCTCGCCTCCCTGACGGGGGGGCTCGAGTCGCGGCGGAGCGCCGTCGCCACGGCGACGATTCACGCGCTCTCGACGAAGTTCTTCGGGATCCTCGATCGCCCACCGGGCGGTTCCGGGCGGTGACCGGGGCGCTCTGATAGCATTCGCGGATCTGACGGCCGGGCGGCCGCGACGAGGAGTCCATGAGCGCTCGAGACGCCAATCTCTTTACATCCGAATCAGTTACCGAAGGGCACCCCGACAAGGTGTGCGATCAGATCTCCGACGCCGTGTTGGACGAGGTGCTGCGGCAAGACCCGTACGGCAGAGTCGCGTGCGAGACGCTCGTGACCACGGGGCTGGTCCTCCTGGCGGGCGAGATCACCACGACGGCGAATCTCGACTTCACTCGCATCGCCCGGGACACCGTGCGCGACATCGGCTACACCCAGCGCGGGCTCGGCTTCGATGCGGAGGGGAGCGCGGTCATCACGGCGGTCGGCAAGCAATCCCCCGACATCGCGATGGGCGTCGATACCGGCGGCGCCGGGGACCAGGGGCTGATGTTCGGATTCGCGTGCCGCGAGACCGACGAGCTGATGCCGCTGCCGATCATGCTCGCGCACGGCCTGACCCGTCGACTGGCCGACGCGAGGCGGTCTCAGGAGCTCGAGTGGCTGCGGCCCGACGGCAAGAGCCAGGTGACCGTCGAGTACCAGGACGGGCGCCCGACGCGGGTTCACACCGTGGTGGTCTCCACGCAGCACGCGCCGGATCTCGAGCAGTCCGAGATCCGGCGGGAGGTCGTGGAGCGCGTGGTGCGACCCGTCGTGAGCTCGCGCTGGATCGACGACCGCACGATCTTTCACGTCAACCCGACGGGTAGTTTCGTGATCGGTGGTCCCCACGGTGACGCCGGTCTCACGGGGCGGAAGATCATCGTCGACACCTATGGCGGCTATGGCAGGCACGGAGGCGGCGCCTTCTCGGGCAAGGATCCGACGAAGGTGGATCGCTCGGCGTGCTACATGGCTCGTCATGTCGCCAAGTGTCTCGTCGCTGCCGGCCTCGCCGAGCGCGCCGAAGTTCAGCTCGCCTACGCGATCGGGATCTCCGAGCCGGTCTCCGTGCGCGTGGACACGTTCGGCACTGGAGAAGTACCGGAAACCGTGCTCGAGCGACTCGTGCGCGATCATTTCGGATTGACCCCGCGCGAGATCATCGAATACCTGGACCTGCGACGTCCGATCTACCGCCAGACCGCCGCCTACGGTCACTTCGGCCGCGAGGAGCCCGGCTTCTCCTGGGAAAATACGGAGCGCGCGGCGGAGCTCAGGGCCGCCGCAGGTCTCCGCGGCGAATTGCCCGTCCACGCCGGCTGATCGGGCGGCCACCATGCCGCGTCATGCGAACCGGAACCGGAGGGACGGAGGAGCCGGCGGGGGAGGGGGTTCGTCCGGCGCGATGGACCGCGCCGCGATCGCGGCGATCCTTCGCGAGACGGCCGAGCTTCTCGAGCTCGATGGGGAGAATCCGTTCCGCTGCCGGGCTTATGCGAACGGTTCCAAAGCGATCGCAGGACTTGCCGAAGACCCCCTCGAGCTGCTCGAGCTAGGGCGTCTCGCGGAGGTCCGGGGGATCGGTCCCGGCCTTGCCGCGGGGATCGCGGAGCTCCTCGTGACCGGGCGCCTTGCGATCCACGAGGAGCTTCGATCGCGCCGGCCGCCAGGCGTTCTCGAGCTCCTGCGGGTGCCCGGTCTGGGGCCGAAACGCCTGCGTCTGCTCATCGACGCTCTCGACATCGGAACGCCCTCGGAGCTCGCGGCGGCATGCCGCGACGGACGAGTGGCATCGCTTTCAGGTTTCGGAGCCAAGAGCGCGGAGAAGCTCCTGGCCTCGATCGAGCGGCTCGAGCGCGAGGGGGGCTGGCATCTCCTGCCGGACTCCCTGCGGGTGGCGAGGAGCGTGGCGGCCACGCTGGCCGAGCACCCGGCGATCGGGCGCGTCGAGATCACCGGAGACCTTCGCCGCTCCTGCGAGACGATCTCGAGGATCGAGCTCTTGGTGGAAGTCTCTGGGGGAGTGGAGCTCGAGCTGGTCGCGAATGGCCTCGCCGAGAGGCGGGATCTGGCGGGAGCGCTCGAGGTGCAAGGAGGACAGATCACGATGGAGCTCGCCGGCGGCTATCGCGTCGAGACGCGGCTCACGCCGTCGCCTTCATTCGCCGCGGCGCTCGCCGTGTCCACCGGGAGCCGCGCGCACCTCGACCAGCTGCGAAGCCGCGCCGAGCGGCGGGGGTTCCTTCTCGCCGACGAGGGGCTGTTCGCCGACGGCCGGCCCGTGGCCGGCAGCGAGACCGAGGAGGGGATCTATCGCGCGCTCGGTCTCGCCTGGATCCCGCCCGAAGCGAGGGAGGGTTGGGACGAGATCGAGCTCGCGGCCACCGGGAGCTTTCCGCGGCTCGTGGAGCGGGGAGACATCCGCGGGGCGCTGCACGTCCACTCGGACTGGAGCGACGGTCTGGCCTCGATGGAAGAGCTCGCGACCCGGGCGGGCGAGCTCGGCTGGGAGTACCTCGGAATCGCCGATCACTCTCGCAGCGCGACCTACGCCAGGGGACTCACGCCGGAGCGCGTCGAAGCACAGTGGCGGGCGATCGACGCCTGGAACTCCGGAGGGCGAAGCCCGCGGCTCCTCAAGGGGAGCGAGGTCGACGTGCTCGCCGACGGTTCGCTCGACTTCCCGGACGAGCTTCTCCTGGGTTTCGACTTCGTCGTGGCATCGGTCCACAGCCGCTTCGGACTCGCGGCCGAGGCGCAAACGGAGCGCCTCGTGCGCGCCCTGTCGCACCCCTGCGTCACGATTCTCGGTCATCCCACGGGCCGACTCCTCCTCCTGCGCGAGCCCTATGCCGTCGATCTCGAGGCCGTGCTCGAGGCCGCCGCGGAGCACGGCGTGGTGGTCGAGCTCAATTCGAATCCCCGCCGCTTCGACCTGGACTGGCGAGAGCTGCGGAGGGAGCTGGCGCGAGGACGCCCGACGGCGCTCGATCCGGATGCCCACTCGTTGCACGGCCTGTCGGATGTGGAGCTCGGCGTGGGAATCGCGCGCAAGGCGCTGGGGGTCCCGGAGCGCATCTTGAACTGCTGGTCGCTCGAGCGCCTGGAGGCGCATCTCGAACGGCGGCGCGAGCGTGCTCGAGCGCTTCTCGGCGCGAGCCGCCGTGACCCTCCGACTCCCTAGCTCCTGACCCCCAGGAAGAGATAGGCCGAGAGGAGCCCGAAGACGAGGTTGGGGCTCCAGACGGCGACGATGGCGGGGAAAGACCCGACCTCCCCCAGCGTCCGGAAGAGGGCAAAGACGGCCATGTAGGCGATCCCGAGCGCCACCGCGACGCCGAGCCCGTAGAGCGCGCCGCGCCGCTCCAGGCGAAACGCGAAAGGGAGCGCGACCATCGCCATGACGAGGGACGCGAAGGGGAACGCGATACGGTTCTGCAGCGCGACTTCGAGTCGGGGCAGCGGCTGCCCGCTGTCGCGGACCTCGCTCACGTAGTCGGCGAGCTCCCGGAAACCCATTTCGCTCGGCTTGCGAACTTCGGCTTCGAAGTAGCTCGGTGCCTCGTCGAGGTCGACGGCGATCGGGTTCGTGAAGGCGCGAAACCCGGTCTCCGAAATGCCGCGGAAGGAGCGCGTCCAGCCGTCGGCAACCTGCCAGCCCTTGACGTCGTGCGTCGCCGTGGCGGCGTAGAGGCGGCCAACGAGCTCGTGTCGGTCGTCGAAAGAGAAGACCTGCAGCCGCTGGAATGATTGCGACCCGGGATCGAAGCTCAGGTAGTTGTAGATGAAGCGACCCTGTCCGATCAGCCACTGTTGATCCGCTCGGCGGGCGGCGCGCGGTTTCGTCCGCCCGCGAATGATGTTCTTCGCCTCCTCGAGCTTCTGGTTCGAGGCGGGCAACACGCTGATCTGGAGAGTGGTGCAGAGCAGCGCCAGACCCGCGGCGCCGACGATGGCAGGCAGCGATAGGCGGTAGAGGCTGATCCCGAGCGAGCGCAGCGCCGTGACCTCGTTGCTTCGCGACAGCAGGCTGAACGTCACCAGCGTGGTCACCAGCACCGCGATCGGCGCGATGTCGTAGCCCATCTGGAGGATCAGGAACTTGTAGTAGCGCGCCACGACGGCGGTCGGCGGGCTGTTCTTGAGGATGTCGTCCACGTTGCCAGTGAGGTCCGCGATCGCTCCGAGCGCCGTGGCCGAGAGCCAGACCAGGACGAGAACGGAGGCGAATCGCCTGAGGACGTAGCGGTCCACGAGATTGGGAAAGCGGAGCCGGATCCTGGGGACCCGAAGGACGACACGTCGGCGGCGGGGGAGGGGAAGTCCAGCCTCCTCCGGGGAAGCCGTGATCCGCTCCGCCGGCACGGAGCTCCCGCTCTTCGGCATGCGTCGCCGCCTCAACGCGGCGAGGCGAGCGGAGAGCCAGCGGTCGAGCGGGCGCGGCAGCAGCGAGCGGTCCCGGTCCCGGAGGACGAGAAGGGTCCCTCCGATGACGAGAAAGATCATGTTCGGAAGCCACATGGCGAACGCCGGACCGAGCTTCCCGACGCGCGCCGCGTCCTCGCCCTGGGACAAGAGAACGTAGTAGGCCACGATGATGCCGATCGAGAGCGCGAAGCCGGAGGAGCGCCCGCCGTGCCGGTTGTTGAAGGCGAGAGGCAAGGAGAGGAGACCGAGCACGATGCACGCGGCGGGGATCGCGAACATCTTCTGAATTCCGACGCGCGCGAGCCGACGCTGCTCGGGCCCGGTCTCCACCGATCGGGCGAGAGCTCTGAGCTCGCCGAGATCGAGCTCTCGGGGGCCTTTTCGCTGCAGGAGCTTCTCCCGCTCGCTACTCAGGAAACGATCGCGCAGCACGATGCGAAGCGTCTGATGACGGCTCGTTTCGTAACGCTTGGGAGAACGGAAGTCGAAGGCATGCTTGATCGCATCGTGGAGCTGGAGAACGACGCGTTCGCCGCCTTCCTCCACCTGAAGCCGCCCCGTCTTGGCGACGATGATCTCTTGGCGGTCGCTGGGGACGGCATCGGCGAGAAAGACGCCGCGCCAGTCCTGGTCGCGGTCGGCGGTCCCGAAAACGTAGAGGACCTTGCCTTGCCACTCGTTGTAGAAGACTCGCGGCTCGACCTGCTGGCCGATGGTTCGGGTCAGGATCTCGAGGTAGAGGCGCGAAACGGCGTGATTGCCGCGCGGCAGGAGATAGAGCATCAGCGCGCCATTGAGCAGGGTGAGAACGGCGGCGAGCGCGAGAACCGGTCGCGCGAGCCGGTAGATGGAGACGCCGCTCGCGCGCATGGCGACGAGCTCGCTGTCGGAGGCCAGCCGGCCCACGCCGACGAGAACCCCGAGGAGGAGCGCCATGGGGATGGTCAGGACGACGATGTTGGGAAGGGAGAAGAGGACGAGCTTGCCGACGATGGCGGCCGGAAGCCCGCGCCGGATGATCATCTCGGCGGAGCTGAAGAGGAACTGTAGGAGCAGGATGAAGGTGTAGACCGCGAAGCCGAGCCCCAGCGGGCCGACGATTTCCTTGAGGACGTATCGATCAAGACGACCCATGGGGATGCCGATTATAGGGGCCGCCGCGAGCGCGAGAATCGGGGTGCGCCAGGGGAGTTGCGCGGAGGAGAGGATCGGCCTAGTTTTGTCGCGGCCGCGGACCAATTCCCTCGCCAGGGAGCTTCCCATGCCCGTCTACCTCGAAAGGTCGTATCGATTCGCAGCCAGCCATCACTACTGGCGCCCGGATTGGAGCGAAGAGAAGAACCGCCGAGTCTTCGGCAAGTGCTCGCTGGCGCCGGGACACGGCCACGACTATCGAGTCAGCCTGCGCGTCGCCGGCGACATCGATCCGGAGACCGGCTTCTGCACCGACCTCGGGGAGCTCGACCGGCTCGTCAAGGTCCGAATCCTCGACCGGCTGGACCATCGGCACCTCAACGAGTCCGTCCCCGAGTTCGGGCCGGGGAAGAAGATCCCCACGTCCGAGAACCTGGCGACCTGGATCGCGGCACAGCTGCAAGCAGCGCTGGCGACGGGGAACCTGCTGCTCGAGGTCCGCGTCGAAGAGGACGAGTCGCTGGCGTCGGTCTGGCGGTTCGCCGGCTAGGCGAGCTCGAAGACCTGGGGGACCCGAGGAGCGGAGGGGAGTCGGGAGTCCCGATCTTCTCTGCAAATAGAACGTCTGATAAGATATATTATGTCAACTCAAATGGTCGCAAGCCTCTGCGCGCGCCCGTGCCGTCCGCACCGCGTCTCCTCCCTTCGAATCGCGGCTACTCTTCAGCGGCGCGGATCTCGGCGAGAATCTGCTCGAGGGCTCGAATCAGATCGGCGCGATCCACGGTCTGCTGCCGAAAGCTGAGCTGAACCTGGAAGGAGCGGTCAGGAGCTCGGAATTTGAACAGATACGGCTTCCCTCGTCCGGATCGGCTTCCTTTCGCGCCGCGAGTGCCGCCGGAGCTGCTGCCCGCGCGCGCCGCGTCGCGGAGGTCGTCCCGATTGAGCCCCTGGCGTGCCGCTCGCTCGAGGACCAGGCGCATCTTCTCGGCATCGCGCAGCTTGGCGACTTCCAGAAGGGCCGACTTGGCCATGACGCCGAGGGCGAGGGCCGCGGAGCGGAGCTCCTCTGGAATCTCGAGCAGGGTAAGCGATTCCGCGACCGAGCTCCTAGCCTTTCCGACGGTCTTAGCGATCTCCTCCTGCGTGTAGCCGTGCAGCTCGGCCAGGGCCGAATAGCCCTCAGCCTCTTCGAAAGGGTTGAGGTCTTTTCGCTGGAGGTTCTCGATCAGCGCAACCTCCAGCGCCTCCTGCTCGGAGAGCTCGAGCTCGATCGCGGGAATCTCGAAGAGCCCGGCTTCCAAGGCGGCGCGGTACCGCCGCTCCCCCGCTACGATCAGAAAAGTCGCCTGTCCCGTCGGCGAGCCTCCTGAAGGGTGCCGGCGAACCAGAATGGGCTCGAGCACACCCTTTTCTCGGATCGAAGCGACGAGATCGGCGAGCTCGCCGAGCTCACGTCGAGGTTGCTCGGGGTTCGTCTGAATGGCGGAGAGCGGCAGGAGCCTCCCCACGGGTGTCTCGTGCCGCGAGGCGAGCTCGTCTACGAAATGGGACGAATGACGCATCTTCACCCGCATCGGCAGACCGCGCTTGCTCGCACTGGCTTCAGGCACGACTGAGCACCTCCTCGGACAATTTGTAGTACTCGTAGGCTCCGCTCGAGCGGGGCGCGAAGGTGAAGATGGACTCCTTGTAGGCAGGGCTCTCTTCGAGCCGGACGCTCTTGGTGATCGTCGTCTCGAAGAGCTTGTCTCCGAAGACTTTCTGAATCTGGTCCACGATGTCACGCGAGAGAAGCGTTCGCTTGTCGTGCAGGGTGATGACGGCCCCCAGGATCTGGAGCTGGGGGTTCGCGCGCTGCTTCACTTTGTCGATGGTCTCGAGGAGGTCGTCCGTTCCTTCGAGGGCGAAATAGCTCGACTGAATCGGAATGAGCACGTGCGATGCCGCGACGAGGGCGTTGACAGTGATCAATCCCAGGGTTGGAGGCGTATCGAGCACGATGTAGTCGTAGCGGTCCTTTACTTCGGCGAGTGCGTCCTTGAGCCGGAAGTGGCCGTCGAGCTCACCCAGAAGCTTGGAGTCGATTTTCGCGAGCGCAATCGTCGACGGCGCAATCGCGAGATTCGGAACCTTGTCGGCTGGCCGGACGATCTGCTCGAACGAAACGGAGCTCTCGACGAGGACGTCGAAGACCGATCGCTCCAGGCCATGCACGTCGAGGAACGACATCGAGCTGTTCGCCTGCGGATCGAGGTCCACGAGAAGCGTGCGCAAACCCTTGCTGGCAAGGGCTGCCGAGAGGTTGATGGCGGTGGTGGTCTTCCCGACTCCGCCCTTCTGATTCGTGATGGCTAGGATCATGGCGTGCGCGGCAGTGTACGCAAGGCTCAAGGCTCGGTCAAGGAAGCTGTCGGCGCGCCGACATTCGATCTAACTTCGTGTAAAGACTGTATGTTAGTTGTCCTTTTGGGGACTACATCTTGTACTTCCCGAGATCTTCGGGACGAGCGTTCTCGAGCCATTTTCGGAGCTTGGCCACCTCGTCTTCGTCGGCTTCGACCTCCGCGGAAATCGCGCCTTCGAGCACGCTCCGGCTTACCCAAACCGGAGAGCGGGTGCGCAAGGCGAGGGCGACGGCGTCGCTCGGCCGCGCATCGATCTCCACCCTGCGGCCGTCGAGCTCGAGACGAAGCCGCGCATGAAAAGTGCCTTCGAGGAGGCCCCAGACCTCCACCCGGTGCAGCACCGCTCCCAAGCCATCGAGGAGGTTCTTGAGGAGGTCATGCGTGAGCGGCCGAGGCGGGACGACCCCCTCGAGAGCGAGGCCGATGGCGTTCGCTTCCGCAGGGCCGATCCAGATCGGGAGTAGCAGCCCTCCACTCACCGATCGCAAGATGATGACCGGTACGTCCTGCCCAGGATCAAGTATCAGCCCTTTCAGCTTCATCTCGACCCAGTCCGCGCCTGGTGACTCGTCGTCGATCACGTCGCCATTGTCGGACGCTGCGCCGGATGCGTCAAGGCAACGTCAGCGTTCCTCTTCTTTGCCGTCGACAAAGGCTGGTACGGAGGGAGCGCCGGTCTCGACGATCTCCTCGCCCTCGCGGGCCGCTCCCGACGCGCCCCGAACGGCGGTCGCGCTTTCTCAGCTGGCGAGCGAGCCCAGGAGGCTGTGGGTGAGCGCCCGTTCGATGCGGACGGACACCCAGCTTCCCGCCTTCGGCGTCGCCTCGAGTCGAGGAGCACAGAAGTGAACGATGCGGTGACAGCTCGATCGGCCTTGAATCGTTTCGAGCGACTTTCCGGGTCCGGTGACGAGCACTTCGAGCTCCCGCCCCACGAGCCCTTCGTTGATCTCGCGCTGGATCCGGTTCTGGAGCTCCAGCAAGCGCTGGAGGCGCGCGGACGCCACGTCTTCTGGGATCTCTGGCTCCGACAGCCTCAGAGCTGGAGTGCCTGGTCTCGGGGAGTAGCAGAAAGCGAAGAGAGCAGCGAACCGAACGCGCTCGACGAGCGCCAGGGTCGCCTCGAAGTCGTTCTCGGTCTCCCCCGGGAATCCGACGATGAGATCCGTCGAGATGGCGAGCTGGGGGCGTGCGCCCCGGAGCTCTCCGATCAGCGACAGATAGTCACCGACCTCGTATCCGCGTCCCATGCGGCGGAGGACGCGGTCGCTTCCGGATTGGACTGGCAGGTGCAGGTAGTCCGCGAGGTTGGCGTGGCGCCGATAGAGCTCCACCATGCGCGGCGTGAAGTCGCGAGGGTAGGAGGTGACGAACCGTAGCCTGCGAAGCCCCGGCAGCGGTGCGATGGCGTCGATGAGGTCCGCGAAGTCTGCCGCGCCGTCCGGTTCGCGCCAGTGGTTCACCGTCTGTCCGAGGAGCTCGATCTCCGCGAAGCCGAACCGGAGGAGGTGCTCGACTTCCTCCCGGATCGTCGCCAACGGCCGACAGGCCTCAGGGCCTCGCGTCGTGGGGACGATACAGAACGTGCACTTCTTGTTGCACCCCTCGATGATCGTCACCATCCCCTTGTGGAGGCCGTCGCGCGAGATGGCGTCGAAGTCGTACTGGCGGTCGGGAGGGAATCCGACCGCGACCACTCTCTCCCCCGCGACGGCGCGAGCCAGGACTTCTCGGAGCTCCCCCACCCGCGCCGGACCGAGGACGAAATCGAGCTCGCGTACGCGGTCCAGCGCGCGCTCTCCTTCCTGTTGGGCCACGCAACCACAGAGTCCGATGCGCAGCTCCGGGTTGTCCACCTTGAGGAGTCGATATTCCCCGAGCCTGGAATAGACCTTCTGCTCTGCCCTCTCGCGGACGCTGCAGGAGTTGAGCAGAATCAGGTCGGCATCCGTCGGGTTTCGGGTTGGAATGAAGCCGAGCTGCATCAGCTGGCCGGAGAGCCGCTGGCTGTCCAACTCGTTCATTTGACAGCCCCACGTCTCGACGAAGTAGCGGCGGCTCCGCCGCGCCGTGCTCATCGGGTCGGCGGTTCGCTGGCGACCGGCTCCGGCGCCTCCAGCGGCTCCGCCGGCGCCGCTCCGCTTTCAGAAGGGGAGGTTGGGGTCTCGGGCTCGAGCTCGACCCCTTCGCGAAGCCATCCCGGGAGCGCGCCAGCCCGTCTCCCCTCGTCGAGGAATCGCTCGAGCTCCCGCGGGGCCTCCTCGGCCTCGCGCCGCGCTCGGTCGAGATCGGCGAGGGTTCGGTCCCACTCCGGCTTGATCTGATTGTCCCGCAGGTAGGGATCGTCCGTGGCGTAGAAGCGGCGTTTCAGCTCTTCGCTGTGCGACTCGAGCTCGGCGATCCGATCGACGGCGGCCCTCCACTTGCGGCGGATCTCGAGCCCGCGCTCGCGCCAGGTGCTCTCCCGATCGGTCGCGGCGGCCCCGTCCTTCGCGGCGCTCGCGGTCTCTTCGCTGGCGGGACCCGGTTCCGCAACGGTCAGCTTCTGGTTGCGTCCGAACGCCGCGATGTTCTTGTTGTCGAGGGAGACGACCGGTTTGCCGGCGGCGGCTCGACGGTTCTTCTCCGCTGCGGCGGCTTCCGCCAGCGTCTTGGGTTTCGCGTCGTCGTCCGAGACGCCGGGATCGACGATGACCAGGGTGTCGGGATGCGTGGGCTGGGCCACCGGCTCCTCGGCCTTCTGTTTCGATTCGGGAGGCTTCTGAGAGAGCTCCGAGACCGGCGGCAAAGGTGCCGGCGCCTGCTTGGCGCCGCTGCCGCAACCACTCAGGAAGGGAAACACCACAGCACCCGCGATCAAGAGCGTGCGCAACGGGAGCCAGCTGGGCGTTCTAGGCTCGTCCATAGCGATCCTCGATGCGCACGACATCGTCGAGCTCCGGCGTGGAGACTTCGAAGAGCTCGCAGCCCGCGGGGCCCGCGACCATGCGATGGATGGTTCCGGGTGTCACGTGATAGGAGTCCCCCGCGCTCAAGGCGTGACGGACGCGCTGGTCCCCCTCCTGGACCTCGAGCTCCATTCCGCCCTTGGCCACGAAGAACGTCTCGTCCTTGCGGTGGTGGAATTGGAGCGAGAGGGCCTCACCCGCGGCGATGCTCAGGACCTTTCCGACGTAGCGCTCCGTCTGGGCGAAGATGAGCTCGTAGCCCCAGGGCTTCTCCACTCTCCGCACGGCGAATCTCATACCCTCGCGCCCTCCGTCTTCAGGTCTGCGATCCGAGCGAGGCGTCGACGAGGCGAATCACCTCGCGACTCGAGTCGGCATCGCAGCAACGCTCGGCCAGCAACCTGAGCGCACCGACATCCAGGTCGGAGAGTCTCTCCCGGAGCTTCGGAATCGATCGGGGCGAGGCGGAAATACGGCGCAACCCAAGCCCGAGCAACAGGGGAAGCATCTGGGGATCCGCTCCCATCTCTCCGCAGAGGCTCACCGGTATGCCCATGGCGTCGGCGCTCGCGACGACGAAGCGTAGCATGCGCAGGATCGCCGGATGCATGGGCTCGTAGAGAGCGGCGACGCTCCGGTTGTTGCGGTCCACCGCGAGGCAGTACTGAATCAGATCGTTGGTGCCGATCGAGAAGAAGTCGACGGCGCGCGCGAGCTGGTCCGCGATCATCGCCGCTGCCGGAACCTCGATCATGATGCCGAGCGGCACCTCTCGTCGATGCAGGACCCCTTCGCGGGCGAGCTCATCGGCGACCTCGCCGAGCAACGACCGGAGCTCGTGCACCTCCTCCACCCGAGTCACCATCGGCGCCATGATCCAGAGATCGCCATGTGCCGCGGCCCGCAGCAGGCCCCGGATCTGCGTCCGGAAGATCTGCGGCCGCGCCAGAGTGAGGCGGATCCCGCGCAGCCCCAGGACAGGGTTCTCCTCCGCGCTCTCCATCATCTCGCGCGCCAGCTTCCGCCCGCCGAGATCGTAGGTGCGCACGACCGCCGGGAAAGGAGCGGCCGCCTCCACGAGCCGGCGATAGACCTGGAGGTGATCGTCCTCGGTCGGAAGCCGAGGATCGGTCTCCATGTAGAGGAACTCGCTGCGATACAGGCCGATGCCACGGGCGCCCAACGCGGAGAGCTCTCGTAGCTCCTCGGGCAGGTCGATGTTGCCCATCAACTCGACCGCGGTGCCATCCGCCGTCGAAGCCGCGTGGTCGATCGGAGCGCCGAGAGCCTCCGCGCGCTGCCGGGCGAGCTCGAGCCGCAGTTTCCTGTAGCGCTCGAGCACCTCCCCCGTCGGGTGGAGGATCACCACCCCTTCGCGCCCGTCGACGATGACCGGATCCTCGTCCGTGACGAGGTCGGTGATCTCCTCGATGCCAGTCACCGCCGGGAGCCCCAGCGACCGGGCGATGATCGACGTGTGCGAGGTGCGCCCACCCGCCTCGATCGCGAACCCGACCACCTTGTCGCGGCCGAGGCGGATCGCTTCGGAGGGAACGAGGTCGTCCGCGACCAGGATGACGTCGCCCTCGACCTCGGAGATCTCGTGATGCGAGATACCCTGCAAAGTCCTCAGGAGCTGCCGCCCGACGTCCTCGATGTCCTGACCCCGCTCCCTGAGGTAGGGATTGTCGACGTCGGAGAATCGCCGGGTGAGCTCCTTGGCGGTTTCGTGGACCGCCCACTCCGCGTTGACCCGGTCTTTGCGGATGCGGCCCTCGATCTGGTGCAGGAACATGCGGTCGGAGAGGAGCAGCGAGTGGGCATCGAAGATCGCCGCCAGCTCCTGCCCGAAGAGATGCCCAGCCTTGGCCCTGGTTCGGTGGATCTGCTGCTGCGTCGCCTGGCAAGCGGCGCGCAATCGCAGGATCTCGTCGCCGAGCGCTTCTTCCGGCAGCGGAATTCGGAAGACTTCGAGCGTCCGGTTCGCGATGACCACCGCGCGTCCGATCGCCACCCCTTCCGAAGCGGCCAGCCCTCCCAGGCGCAGCATCTGCTTGCCGCCGTCGCTCATTCGCCCTCTCCGAAGCGGTCCGCGAACAAGGCCTCGATGGCCAGGAGCGCCTCTCCCTCGTCGATGCCCGCGGCGCGCACCCGCACGCGACTCCCCTGGGCGGCGGCGAGCAAGAGCAAGCCGAGAATGCTCTTGGCGTCGACCGCCTCCCCGTTGGCGAGGACTTCGATCTGGCTCTTGAAGCCGCTTGCCAGATGCACGAGCTTTGCCGCGGCGCGCGCATGTAGGCCGAGGCGATTCACGATCTCGATCTCGCGCTCAATCATGCTTCTCGGCTCGCTCCTCGACTCGGCACCCCGGGGCGACGCCCCGGCAGATGCTGCGCTTGCCCTTCTGCTCCAGCCACCGTGCCGCTTCGCCGAGGGTCGCGGGCAAATCGGCGGCGCATCCCAGGCGGAGAACCATCGGGAGGTTGACTCCGGTAACCACCTCGACGGCGCCGGAACGCGCCACCGCGAGCGCCGCGTTCGAGGGTGTGCTGCCGAACATGTCGGTGAGAACGAGGACACCCTGTCCGCGGTCGAGCTCCCGGACCGCCGCTCCGATCCGGCGAATCGCCTCGTCAATTCCCCCATTCCAATCCAGGGACACCGCGCGGAAGTGAGGGAGACCGCCGGTGATCGTCTCGGCAGCGCTCAGTAGCTCGTCCGCGAGTTGCCCCTGGGTCACGACCAGGACTCCAATCACGGACGAATCCTCTCGAGCTCCCGGTGCTGGATGCGGACCACCCAGCCCGCCGCAGCCAGTCCCTTCTCGAGCGCCTCCACCACCGCCACGGAGCGGTGCTGCCCTCCGGTGCAGCCCACGGAGATGGTCAGGTAGCTCCGGTTTTCCTGCTGGTAGCGCGGCAGCAAATAGCGCAACAGGTCCGAGAAGCGACCCACGAAGTCACGAAACTCGGACCGTTCCTCGAGAAAAGCGCGCACGGCCGGGTCCTTGCCAGTGAAGGGTCTCAACTCCGCGACGAAATGGGGATTCGGCAGAAAGCGAACGTCGACCACGAGATCGGAGCCGTGCGGCAGTCCGAACTTGTAGCCGAAGCTCACGAGGGTCACCATCATCGCCGGCTCGTGGCCCGCCTCGCGTCCGAACTCGCGGTAGATGAGGCTCCGGATGTCGTGAATCGACCAATCGCTCGTGTCCAGCACGAGATCGGCGGCACCGCGCAGCTCGCGGAGCATCTCGCGCTCGCGTCGGATGCACTCCGGCACGGGCAACGCATCGGAGAACGGATGCGGCCGCCGCGTCTCGGAGAAACGTCGCAGGAGCGAGTCGTCCGATGCCTCCAGAAACACGATCGTGGGGCGAAGGCGTCCCCGGTCGATCGACTCGAACAACTTCGGCGCTTCGGAGGCGAAGCCCGGAGTACGGATGTCCGCCACGACCGCGATCCGGTGGCGGTCCGCGATGTAGCTCTGAGGCGACGCCACGAGCTGCCTCAGGAGCGGCATCGGCAGGTTGTCGACGCAGTAGTAGCCGAGGTCCTCGAAGCACTTCGCGACCGTGCTCCTGCCCGACCCCGAGAGCCCGGTGACGAAGACGAGCCTATCGGGGCTTGGACTGGCGACTTCGCTCAATCTGATCCTCCAGCTTGCGGGCGAACTCTCTCGCGGAGTGCGTTCCCTGCAGTTTCAGCACGTGGTTCCGGGCGGCGATCTCGACCAGGTTCGCCAAGTTGCGGCCCACCGCGACCGGCATCCTGATGTAGGGACAGGGCGTGTCGAGGATGTCGTAGACGGTCTCGTCGAGGCCGAGCCGCTCGTAGGCCATTCCTTCTCGCCAGGGCTCGAGCTCGACCACGAGGTCGATCGCCTTCCGCTCGCGGATGGCGGCGAGGCCGAAGAGGTCCTTGACGTTGACGATCCCGAGCCCGCGCAGCTCCATGTGGTGCTT
>CAYZBH010000043.1:0-31666 GCA_964476605.1 uncultured Thermoanaerobaculia bacterium
TCGTCCCAACGTTCACGTGCGGCTTCGTACGATCAAATTTCTCCTTCGACATGGCGCCCCGAATGCCTCCCTGATTCGATCGTGCCCGCGGCCGGGCGGTTCAACCTGTTGGTACGTCTCCGGCTGCCGATGGAGCCCACGGTCGGCTTTGAACCGACGACCTCTTCCTTACCAAGGAAGTGCTCTACCCCTGAGCTACGTGGGCGAGGATTGGTCCGGACCCGCTCCAAGCCGGGACCGGGTCAGCGGCGAAACCCTGAAAGCTTATTTATTTCTCCCTCAGTGTGTAAAGTCCCTTCGCTCCGCCCCCACTCGTCGCTTCGCACGAATCAGCGACGAGCGGATCGTAGATTTTGGCACTGTTCTTGCCAATTGTCCAGCCCTCGCTCCAAGGCCCTCGCCCGGAGGGCCCTCACGATACGCTCGGCGCCAAGCTCCGGCGAAGAAGTCACCGGCTTCGGCACTTCCACCCGGCGGGAGGTCATGAGGCATGGCGATCCAAGAAGATGCAGTCCTGTCCGTCCTGCTCTGGAGGTACCGTCTCCGGCCCTTGCCCTTGGGCGCCAGCGACCCGACGCAGAGCGGCGACCTCAGGTCTCAGGTTGGATTCGCCGCGATGGTCTCGTTCGGGCCGGCCTCGTTCCCCGCGGACACCTCGATGGAGGTTGCCGAACGGCATTGGGCGACGAACCTCTACCGGGCTGAGGCCGCCGCGATGATCAGCCTCGCGCCAGGCGCGACCGCCCGCCGACTAGCTCGCTCGGCCGGCACACCCGTGCCCGCGTCCGCCTCGAGCCTCGACGCGAACGCCCGCGCCGTCCTCGCGAGAGCGGCCGAGGTTCTCGGCGTGCAGAGCCGAAACGACTGGATTCAGGGCCTCAACGCCCGTCTCGACAGCTTTCTCGAGGATCCTGCCACCTGGAAGGCAGTGGAGGCGCTGGTCGCCGCTCAGGCGACCCGAGGAGAGCTCTCTGAGTCGGAGGTCGAGGACATGCTCGCCGAGGCGAAGGCTCCTCGGGAGCCCTGGCCCACTTGGATGCCCGGAGCGGAGCCGAGCGACGACTTCTACTTCTGAACGGCTCGACCGGTCCGGCCACTCGGCGCGAAGACGCCGATCGAGGTGGAAATTGGAGCGGGAGACGGGATTCGAACCCGCGACCAACGGCTTGGAAGGCCGTGACTCTACCCCTGAGTTACTCCCGCGATCGTGAAACTGGTGGAGGCGGATGGATTCGAACCACCGTAGGGCGACGC
Source organism: uncultured Thermoanaerobaculia bacterium (assembly GCA_964476605.1). Lineage (GTDB taxonomy): Bacteria > Acidobacteriota > Thermoanaerobaculia > Multivoradales > JAGPDF01 > JAGPDF01. Next base: position 1,255 of record CAYZBH010000043.1, read on the forward strand.
CCGGCAGATTTACAGTCTGCTGCCATTGTCCACTCGGCCACGCCTCCCACCCGACGTAACCCCCCATTTATAGGACAATCCGAGCCGCCGTTTCAAGCCGTCCCAGCGAAGGTGGAGCCGGCACTCGGAATCGAACCGAGGACCTACCGCTTACAAGGCGGTTGCTCTACCGCTGAGCTATGCCGGCCTCGGACTAGCCTAGCGCAGGCCGGACCTCTGCCGGACGGCTTCATAGAGGACGGCCGAGGCGGCGGTCGCCAAGTTCAGAGAGGCGACTCGGCCTCGCATCGGGAGCCCGAGAAGGCGGTCGCAACGCTCGCGGGTGAGGCGCCGCAGCCCCTCCTCCTCTCCACCAACGCAAAGGACGATGGGCCCGGTGAGATCCACGTTCCAGGGAGCCTCCCCGCCCGCCGCCAGCCCGTAGATCCAGTAGCCGTCGTTTCGCAGCTGCTCGAGCTTCTGAGCGCTGCTCCCAATCCGTTCGATCGTCAGCCACTCGGAGGCGCCCGCCGCCGCCTTGATCGCGACCGCCGAAAGCGGCGCCGATCCCCGGTCTCGCACGTACACCGCGCCGACTCCCGCTCCCTCGCAAACACGAAGCAGCGCCCCCAGGTTGCGCGGATCCTGAACATCCTCGGCGAGCACCAGGAACGAGAGATCAGAACCGGCACCGTGCGGGACCGTGTCGTCGATCTCGATCGCGAAGCCGTTGTGGACGCCACCTCCCAACCAGACCGCGTCCGTCGCCTCGACCTCGAGCAACGGCACTCCGACGGACTGGCAGAGTCTCTCGATCTCCGACCGTCGCGCGCCGCCCCGACGCGGCTTCAGGACCCAGGCACGCCGCGCCGCCTCGGGTCGCCGCTGCAGACTCTCGCGTACCGGGTGAAAACCATAGAGGCGTCGCACGGGGAGCTCCCCTCCTACTCTCCGCCAGTCAGCAGCACGACGGCGAGAGCCGCGATCCCCTCGCCCCGCCCGACCGCCCCGATTCCTTCGTTGGTCGTCGCCTTGAGGCCGACCGCATCCGGAGTGACTCCGAGAAGCGCGGCGACGCGGTCTCGGATCGCGTTCCGGAGGGGGGAGATCTTCGGACGTTCCGCGAGGAGCGTGAGATCGCAGTTGACGATCGACCAACCTCTCTCGCGCACGAGCGCGACGATGCGCCGGAGAAGATCCACGCTGCTCGCGCCGCGCCACCGTTCGTCGCCGGGCGGAAAGTGCTCACCCAGGTCGCCGAGAGACGCGGCGCCGAGGAGGGCGTCGCCGAGCGCATGCAGGAGGACGTCGGCGTCGCTGTGACCCTCGAGGCCCTTGCCGTGGGGGATCTTCTCCCCTCCGAGGATCAACTCTCGGCCCTCGACCAATCGGTGGATGTCGTATCCCTGGCCGATCCTGAGTCTCAAATGCCCTCCTCTTCGCGTGCGCCCAGCTCCCCCGCCTCGAGCAGCGTCTCGATCCACGGCAGGTCCGACGGCAGAGTCAGCTTGGGGTTGGGGTCCCCGGCCTCGACCACCAGAATCCTCGCGCCCGGAACGCGCTCGACCAGGGAAGACTCGTCGGTCCCTTCGATTCCGCTCTCCTGCGCGAGGCGCAGCGCCTCCTCGAGGATCCTGCGCGAGAACACCTGGGGAGTCTCGGCCCGAAAGAGATCGCGACGGTCCACGGTCTCCACGATCCGACCCGCCCGCGTTCGCTTCACGGTATCCGAGACGAAGCGCCCGAGCACCGCCCCCATCCCGTCACTTGCCGCGCGACAGACCCGCCGGAAGTCTTCCCTCGAGAGCGCTGGGCGCGCGCCATCGTGCACGGCGACTAGATCGTCGATCCCCGCGGGGCAGACCGCGAGCGCCCGGGAGACCGAGGCCTGCCGCGTTTCGCCGCCCTCCGCGCACCGGATCCTCGGGTCGCCTCCCCACCAACCCCGGCAGCTTTCGAACCGGTCGCGACCCAGGGCGACGGTCACCGACGCGGCCCCCGCTGAGAGGAGCGCATCGACAGTCCAAGCGAGAAGGGCGCGTTTCTTCACTTCCAGGAAGAGCTTCGGAACGGCGCCCGCGAAGCGCTCGCCACGACCCGCGGCCGGGACAAGAACGTGAACGGCGGCGTCGCCGCCCGCGAGAGCGCCTCCGCCGCCGTCATCGCTTCGCATGGTCCCGCTCCGCTCCGTCTCAGACGGTGAGGATCTCCTTCTCCTTGTGCGCGAGGGTAGTCCCGATCTCGTCGATGTGGCGGTCGTGCAGCTTCTGAATCTCGTCGAGACCCCTGTGCTCGTCGTCCTCGCCCATCTCGTGATCCTTGAGGAGCTTCTTGAGTCGATCGTTCGCCTCCCGACGCGCCTGGCGCACGGAATTCCTGCCCTGCTCCGCGAGGTCGTGGGCCTTCTTGACGAGCTCCTTGCGCCGCTCCTCCGTGGGCTGCGGCACCGGAATCCGAACCACCTTGCCGTCGCTCACCGGATTGACGCCCAGGTCACTCTTCAAGAGCGCGCGCTCGATCGCGGGAATCTGCTTCGGATCCCAGGGTTGGGCCATGAGCATCGTCGCGTCGACGACCGTGAGCGTCGCAACTTGCTTCAGGGGCGTGGGGTTGCCGAAGTAGTCGACCGTGACGCCGTCCAGCATGCCGAGAGAGGCGCGCCCGGTGCGCAGCCGCTTGAGCTCGTGGTGCAAGTGATCGATCGCTTGATTCATCTTGCCTTCGGCTTCCGAGAAGATCGCCTTCATCGCTCCCTCCATTCGGTGGGGCGCCTCGCGGGCCACCCGTTCGCGATCATCGCCGCCTCACTCGCGACTGTCAATCCGGATCTCCGGGAGAAACCGAGTGAAGCACCCTCGATCCCACCTTCTCGCCGATCACGACACGTCGGATGTTGCCCGGCAGCGTGAGATTGAAGATGCCGATCGGCAAGCGGTTGTCGCGACAGAGGCTGATCGCCGCCGCGTCCATGATCCTGAGATCGCGCTCCAGGACCTGCTGGTAGGTGACCTCCGAAAGCAGGCGCGCATTCGGATCCTTGCGCGGGTCCGCGGTATAGACGCCGTCCACGCGAGTCGCTTTGAGGAGGATTTCCGCGTGGATCTCGTTGGCGCGCAGCGCCGCCGCGGAGTCGGTCGTGAAAAATGGATTCCCGGTCCCGGCCGCGAACACGACGACGCGTCCCTTCTCGAGATGTCGAATGGCCCGCCGGCGGATGAACGGCTCCGCCACGGATCGGATGTCGATGGCCGTCTGGACTCGCGTGGGGACTCCCGACTTCTCGAGCGCGTCCTGGAGTGCGAGCGCATTGATCACCGTCGCCAGCATCCCCATGTGATCGCCGGTCACGCGATCGATCCCACGGTGACTCGCGGCGAGGCCCCGAATGATGTTGCCGCCGCCGATGACGATGGCCATCTGGACTCCGAGACCGTGGACTTCTCCGATCTCCGCCGCGATCGCCTTGACCACGCCCTCGTCGATTCCGAAGGGCTGAGTGCCCATCAGAGCCTCGCCGGAGAGCTTCAGCAGAATCCGGCGAAAAGCGGGGCGGTCGGTCACGCGCTCAGCCCTTCGTCACCGCCGCCACTTCGGCCGCGAAGTCCTTCTCCTGCTTCTCGATCCCCTCGCCGAGCTTGAACCGGGCGAATCGGCGCACTTTGATGTTCTCGCCGATCTTCGCGACCTTCTCGGTGACCAGCTGTCCGATGGTGATGTCCGGGTTCTTGACGAAGGCCTGCTCCAGCAGGACCGCTTCGCCGTAGAACTTCTCGATCTTTCCTTCGACGATCTTCTCCACGACGTTCGCCGGCTTGCCGGACTCGGCCGCCTGCTCCCGGTAGATCTTGCGCTCACGCTCGATGATCTCCGGCGTGACCTCGCTACGCTCGACGAAGCGCGGCTCGGCCGCCGCGACGTGCATCGCGATGTCCTTGACCAGCTCCTGGAACTCCTCCGTCCGGGCGACGAAGTCGGTTTCGCAATTGACCTCGAGCAACACGCCGAGCTTGCCCCCGGCGTGGATGTACGAGCTCACCAGCCCCTCCGCCGCGACCCGTCCAGCCCGCTTGGCGGCCGCCGCCAGTCCCTTCTTTCGAAGCGTGTCCACCGCCATCTCGAAATCGCCGCCAGTCTCGGCGAGCGCAGCCTTGCAATCCATCATCCCCGCGCCCGTCCGCTCGCGGAGCTCCTTCACCATCTGTGCCGTGATCTGCATCTGATGCGACCTCCTCGAAATCTCGGCCGGGCACGAGAAAGGGTCAGGCGATCGACAACCCCCGGCGATCGGCTGACCCTCTCTCCCGGGCGCGACTCTGTCCGGCGCCCTCCGAGCAAATGGGTTGTTCCTCGTCGTCAGGCCGTGGGGCCCGCGGCTTCCGCTCCAGGGCTTGGCTCCGACTCCATCGGAGCGTCCTTCGCCTCCACCATCATCTCCTGCTGCAGGGCGTTGGCGCCCGCCATGTAGGCGTCGGCGATGCGCGCCGTAAAGAGTCGAATCGTCCGGATCGCGTCGTCGTTGCCCGGAATGACGTAGTCGATGAGCTCGGGATCGCAATTCGTGTCGACGATCGCGATCACCGGGATACCCAACTTGTTCGCCTCGGCGACCGCGATCGCCTCCTTCTTCGGGTCGACGACGAAGATCGCGTCCGGAAGGGACTCCAGGTCGCGCACGCCCTCGAGATTGCGGTTCATTCGCTCGCGCTCGCGATCGAGGCGCAGCTTTTCCTTCTTCGTGTGCACACCCTTCTCGTCGGAGAGCCTCGCCTCGATCTCGAGCAGGCGCTCGACCGACTGGCGAATGGTGACGAAGTTGGTGAGGGTACCACCCAGCCACCGATGCGAAACGAAGTACTGCCCGCACCGCCTCGCCTCTTCGGCGACCGCATCCTGAGCTTGCCGCTTCGTCCCGACGAACATCAATCGACGCCCGTCCTGGCCGAGCTTCCGCACGAACTCAGCGGCCTCGCGAAACATCTTCAGGGTCTTCGCGAGGTCGATGATGTAGATCCCGTTCCGCTTGCCGAAGATGTAGGGCTTCATCTTCGGATTCCAGCGCCGCGTCTGATGGCCGAAGTGAACTCCCGCCTCGAGCAGCTCCTGCATCGAAATGTCGACCACGAATCTCTCCTTGCTCTCGCTCGCCGGAACTCAGCGCTTGCTGAACTGGAAGCGCTTGCGGGCGCCGGCGCGACCGTACTTCTTGCGCTCCTTCTTGCGGGGATCGCGGGTCAGGAGGCCAGCGGACTTGAGACGGTCGCGCAGCTCCGCGTTGTAGTCGAGGAGTGCCCGGCTGATCCCGTGGCGGATGGCACCCGCCTGCCCGGAGGCACCGCCCCCTTCGACGCTGACGGAGATGTCGAACCGCTCGCCGGTCTCGGTCAGCACGAGGGGCTGGCGCACGACCATGCGGAGCACCTCGTTCGGAAAGTAGCCCTCGAGGTCTCTGCCGTTGATCCGCAGAGCTCCGGCACCCGTGCGCAGGAAAACGCGGGCGGTCGAGGTCTTTCTCCGGCCCGTTCCGTAGTACTGAAGATCGCTCAAAGGGTTCTCCTCCTACATCTTGACCGCGGCGAGATCGAACGCCTGCGGCTTCTGGGCGTGATGCGGATGCTCGGACCCGGCGTAGACCTTCAGCTTCTTCCGGATCTTCCGACCGAGCTTGGTCTTGGGGAGCATGCCGAACACGGCGCTCTCCACGAGACGCGTGGGATGTTTGCCCCGGATCTCGAATGCCCGCGGGGACTTGAGACTCCCCGGCTTTTGGGTCGTGTGACGGTAGTACGTCTTGTCCAGCTCCTTGGTGCCGGTCAGGACGACCTTCTCGGCGTTCACGACGATGACGAAATCGCCGCAATCGACGTGCGGGGCGTAGATCGGCTTGCCCTTGCCGAGCAGAAGCTTGGCGATGGTCGACGACAGACGGCCGACGGGAACTCCGGCGCCGTCCACCACGTACCACTGGCGCTCGATTTCCGCCGGCTTGGGGCTCACAGTGCTCTTCATCCTCGACTCCAGACGGTATGTTCGGCTTGCGGGCAGGGATCAACCCGGCACTGCAGCGCAGAGGAATGAAGATACTAGGCGGGCTCCAGAAACCTGTCAACCCCCGAAGATCCGGGAGCTTCGCCACGATACACTCCCCGGCGCCATGGAAGGCCTCGGCGCGATGAACAAGCAACCGGCCCGAATCCGCGAGATGTTCGCGCGGGTGGCTCCGCGCTACGACCTGTTGAATCACCTGCTTTCGGGCACGCTGGATCACCTCTGGCGACGCCGCCTCGCGGGATCCCTGGCCTCCTCTCTCGCCTCTGGAAGCCGGGTGCTCGATCTCTGCTGCGGAACTGGCGATCAGGCGCAGGCACTGCGACGGCGCGGGTTCCGCGTGGCGGCCGCCGATTTCTGCCTCCCCATGGTTGCCTTGGCGCTTCCCAAATTCGCTCGCTCCGGCGGCCCAAGGCCCCGGCCGCTCACGGCGGACGCCCTCTCGCTTCCCTTTCGGGACGCTCGATTCGACGGCGCTTCCGTCTCCTTCGGCCTCCGCAACGTGGCCGACTTGGATCTCGCCCTGCGTGAGCTGGCGCGCGTTCTAAGACCCGGCGGCGAGCTCGCGATCCTGGAGTTCACCGTGCCGGAACGACCGCCGATGCGTGGCCTCTATCTCTTCTACTTCAAGCACTTGCTCCCCCGCCTCGGCGGCCTGGTCTCGGGCGATGGCGCGGCCTATGCCTACCTGCCGGAGTCGGTGCTCGGCTTCCCACAGCGGGAGGCGTTCACGGCCCGGCTCCTCGCCGCGGGGTTCGAGTCCTCCAGGTTCTCGAACCTCTCCGGCGGCATCCTCTCTCTCTACCGTGCCCGGAGGACCGCATGACGACCATCCTGGACGGACGCGCCACCGCGGAGGCGATTCGCGGCGAGGTCGCGGCCCTCGCTCGTGACTTCGCCGACCGGACGGGGCGTCCCGTCGGGCTGGCCGTGGTGCTGGTCGGTGACGACCCCGCTTCCCGGGTCTACGTCGGATCGAAGACCAAAGCCTGCGCGGAGGCGGGGATGGCCGGCTTCAGCCACGTCCTGGCCGCCGACACCGCCGAAGCCGAGCTCTTCGCCCTGATCGATCGGCTGAACGGCGATTCGGCGGTCGACGGGATCCTGGTCCAGTTGCCGCTCCCCTCTCATCTTCCGACGCGGCGTCTGCTCGAGCACATCGATCCCTCGAAGGACGTGGACGGCTTTCACCCGGTCAACGTCGGGCGGCTGTGGAACGACGAGAGGGGTTTCGTTCCCTGCACTCCCGCCGGCATCCTCGAGATGCTCCGCAGGTACGAGGTCCCCCTGTCGGGTCGGAAGGCGGTCGTGGTGGGTCGCTCGACGATCGTGGGCAAGCCGATGGCGGCGCTGCTCTTGCGCGAGAACTGCACCGTGACCTTGGCGCACTCGCGGACCCGCGAGCTGCCGAGCGTCTGCCGGGAGGCCGACTTGCTCATCGCCGCCGTCGGAAGAGCCGGTCTGATCGGCGCGGAGCACGTCTCTCCCGGAACCGTGGTCGTGGACGTCGGCATGAACAGAGTCAACGACCGCGCCCTCGCCGAGCGCCTGGTCGGCGGGGACGCCAAGCGGATGGCCGGCTTCGAGAAGAACGGGTCCGTCCTGGTCGGAGACGTGGACTTCCCGGCGGTCTCCCTTCTCGCGTCCGCGATCACTCCGGTACCCGGGGGCGTCGGCCCGCTCACCGTCGCGATGCTGCTCGCCAACACGGCGACCGCAGCCCGCCGCGCGGCCGGAATCGAGCGATAGAGGATTGGCCGCGTTCCGCGTCGGCCTCACCGGAGGTCTGGCGAGCGGCAAGTCTCTGGTCGCTCGCCATCTCGAGGCGGCGGGATACCTGGTCATCGACGCCGACCGGATCGTCGCGGAGCTCTACGCCCCTGGCGCCCCTGGTAGCGCGGCCGTTGCCTCGCTGTTCGGCGCGCGCCTGCTGGGCACCGACGGCGGGGTCGACAAAGCGGCGCTGGCGAGTCTGGTCTTCTCGGACTCGGACGCCCGGCAACGCCTCGAAGCGGCAATCCACCCGCTCGTCCGTTCGGAGTTCGCGCGTCGCGCGCAGATCGCCGGGGTGGCGGTGCTCGAGGCGACACGGCTGGTGGAGGCTGGCTTCGCTCCGGACTTCGATCTCGTCGTGACCGTCGAAGCCTCCCCGGAGGCGCGCCTGGAGCGCGCGGTGGCGCGAGGCCTGTCGCACGAGGACGCCGCCCGACGCCTCGTCGCGCAGGGCGACGGCGAAGCGCGGCGCCGCGCTGCCTCTTGGAGGATCGACAACGCCGGCTCCCTCGATGGCCTACGCGACGCCTGCGACCGGCTCGTGGCCGAGATCGAGCGCCGGTCGGGGTCTTCGAGGCCTTCGTCCCCCTCAGGGAGCGAAGGCGATCGCGCGCAGCGGCGCGCTCGTGGCCCCGCTGATCGGTAGCGGCAGCGCGACGATCCAGGCTCCGGTCGCGGGCAGCCGCTCGAGACTCGTCAAGTCGATCATCACCGGCACGTCCGCCGCCGCCGCGAGACGGAGCACGCCTCCCTCGTCCGCGCCTCCGGGTTCGAGGCTCGGTCCGTCGGTCCCGAGCGCCGCCACCCGCCGCTCGCGCAGCAGCACCGCCGCAGCTTCGATGCCGAAGCCGGGGGAGGGGGCGGATGCTGTCGCGCCGCTTCGTCCGGAACCGCTCTCGCGCCCCGGTTCCGACCGGTGCGCGTCCGCCCCGGTCCGGAGGAGGACGACGGAGCCCTCCGGGATGCGGCCGTTGTGCGCCTCCCAGAGGTCCAGATCGGCAATCCGCAGCGCATAGCCGGGATTGCGCTCTGCTTGACTCTCGACATCGAGAATCACGGCCGGAGCGATCAGCTGCTCGAGGGCGACACCCTCGACCGACCGGCCTCCCGGCGCCGCGGCGCTCGGCGCGACGAGCCTGGTCACCCGGGCGTCCGACGCTCCTGGACCCCCACCCGGAACGGTCGGTGACTCCAGGGCGAGACGAGCCGATGTCCGCGTGAGATCGATCAGCCTCCCCCAGGGATGGATCGCCGCGCGACCAGGTCCGACCTCCTGCGCGCTCGGGAGCCTCGCGACGGTGACCTCCTCACCGGCCATCAGCTCCCGTCTCGGGGCGCGCTCGCCGACGAAGAAGAGGATCCTCCCCTGTTCGTCGACGTCCATGCGAGCCCGTGCCGTCGGGCTCGCGGAGCGGATGGGCACGGCGAAGCGCCGCGCGCGCCGCTCCCCGACGACGGCGAGAGTCCAGCGCGGCGCTCCGCCCACCAGCTCGCGCGTGAGCAGGGCCGGGCGCCCGTCGGCGAGGATCGCGAGATCGTCCACGAACTCCGCCGACCCCATCCAACTCTCGGCCGCCCCGGCAGATTCGAAGCCGGTCAGAGGATCGGGCAGCTGGGAGCGCGGGTCGATGGCTCCCAGACGCAAGAGATCCCAGGCTCTCGAGAGACCCCCGTCCGCGTCCAGTCGGTAGAGCATCGGCAGATGGCCCGGATAGACGACCAACGATCCGTCCGGGGCGAAACGGAGAACACCGAGGCCGAGCTCCTGCGCCCAGGCGAGCCGCGCCTGACTCGCGAGCGTCCGCACCGAAGGATCGGCGAGAGCCTTCCTCAGATCCCCGAGCCCGGAGCTCAGGGTCCCGAGCCAGACGACGGAGTCGTCCGGTCCGGGTGCGGCGTGCTCCCGGCTCGGAACGCCCAGCAACGCGAGCCGGTCGCCGCGGAGGTCCAAGTCCGAGATCCGGCCCCAGGCGAGGTCGAGCTCAGCGAGCTCGCCGGACGGATCCGAACCGTCGATCCGCCGATAGACGTAACGGTGGTCGTGACCGAGCTCCAGCGCCCACAGCGCCGAGATCGCGAAGTGCCCGAGGCCCGAGAGAGCGCCATCGTCGTCGTGCCCGGGCAGGACCTCCCCCACCCAGGGCATCCCAGACGCCAATCGATAGCGCTCGAGACCGATCTCGGGACGCAGGATGCAGACACCCCCGGCCGCATCGAGCCGGAATCCGGTGGCCGCCGGTGCCGGCACGGAGAAGCCCCAGCGCGCCTCCACCTCGAGGTAGGGCAGGCCGTCCGCCGTCCGCACGCGCGGGCTCTCGTCCTGCGCGAAGGCGGCCACTCCGGTCCAGGCGATCAGGATCGCGACTCCGGCTCGTCTTGCGAACCGACCGTTCCCATCGCCGCGACGGAATCCTCCGGCGCGCGTCATGAAGCCCTCCCGAGGAGCAAGTCTCCCCTCATCGCACCCTGACCTGCCCGAGATTGTAGTCTTCCGAGGACGCCCCCGGGGAGCCGCCACCTCTCGGCCTTCGCGTCGCGGGGCAGGGAGGTCGAGAACGGTGGATCGGCAGCCGGCACCACCCGGATTCAAGCGCGAGCTCGGGCTCTTCGATGCCACCATGGTGGTCGCCGGGGCCATCATCGGCGTCGGCATCTTCGTCAATCCCTCCAACGTCGCGCGACTCCTGCAGGCGCCCGTCTGGATGCTCGCCGTCTGGCTCGCGGGCGGAATGATCGCGATGCTCGGGGGCTTCGTCTACGCGGAGCTCGGCTCGCGGCTGCCGCTGGTCGGCGGCCAGTATGTCTACCTCGCCCGCGCGTGGCACCCATTCGTCGGTTACTTGTACGGTTTCTCCCTCCTCTTCGTCATCAACAGTGGAGGCATCGCTGCGGTCGCGTCGGCGATGTCGAGCTACGTCGATCGCGCCTTCGTGCCATTGGGTCCGACCGGCAGGACGGCCCTCGCCGTGGGTGTCGTGCTCCTGCTGGCGGAGGTCAACGTGCGTGGCGTCGGCCCAGGCAAGCGTCTCAACAACGGCCTGATGGTGCTCAAGCTGGCCGGGATCGCCGGCATCTTCGCGTTCGCCCTTCTCGGATGGAGCGGCGGAGACCCGGCGGCGCCACGGGACGCTGTCGGGATCGCGACCGCACCGACGCTCTCCCTCTTCTTCGCCGCCCTGGTGCCCGTTCTCTTCGCCTACGGTGGGTGGCAGAATTGCGGCAGCTTGGCGGCGGAGATCCGGGAAGCAGGGCGCACGCTGGCGCGCGCGAACGTCGCCGGCGTGGCGCTCGTCGTCGCGGTCTACGTCGGGCTCAATCTCGTCTATCTGGCCGTCCTCTCGCCGTCCGAAATCGCCGCGAGCGGCGCCTTGGCGGCAGACGTGGCGGGGCGGCTCGCCGGGCCGGTGGGAGCCCGATTCGTCGCCGGCCTGATCGTCGTCTCCTGTCTCGGCTTCCTGGCAGTGATGACCCTCACCGGCCCGCGCCTCTACTTCGCCATGGCGAGGGACGGCGTCTTCTGGCGGCGCGCCGGCGAGCTCCATCCACGGTTCTCCACGCCGGCCTTCACCATCCGGATGCAGGCGGGGGCGGCCCTCGTGCTGCTGCTCACTCAGTCCTACGACCAGCTCCTCTCCTACGTCGTCTTCGCGGACTGGCTCTTCTTCGCGCTCGCTGCCGCGGGGCTCTTCGTGTTGCGGAGGCGCGGGGGCGCGCCGCTCGGGCACTTCCGCACTCCGGGGCACCCCTGGTCGACCGGGCTCTTCGTCGCCGTCGCGGTCGGGGTGGTGATCAACTCCTTCGTGGCCGCCCCCGTCCAAGCTCTGGCGGGTTGCGGCGTGCTCGCCGTCGGCTCGCTCGCCTATCTCCTCTCCAGGCCGCGCTCCCGCGCCTGAGCGAGGCGCGGCAGGAGCTCCCTCCAGGCGCGTCCGCGATGGCCGAGCGCGTCCTTCTCCGCGTCGGCCATCTCGGCGTAGGTGCGGGCCTCCCCCTCCGGCACGAAGACCGGATCCCAGCCGAAGCCGTTGCCGCCGCGCGCCGGCAGGACCAGGTGTCCGGCCGTTGCGCCGCTCGCGACGACGGAGCGCGTTCCGTCCGTCCACTCGAGAAAGCAGACGGCACGCGCGCGCGGATCGCCCGCCGCCCGCGCCGCGCGAGCGATGCCTTCGGCCCCGACCGCAAGCAACATCCACTTCACGAGCGGACCCGGAAAGCCGTTCCAGGCGGCGAGCTCGAGACCCGTCTCCTCGACCACCAACGGCCGGCGGAGGGCCTCCCAGGCCGCCCGAGCCTTGGCGTGCAGCACTTCGCCCATGTCCAGCGACTGGATCTCCGGCAGATCGAGCACCTCGCCGCGGAGGCCCGGACCGAGCAGCCTCCCGGCTTCCTCGAGCTTGGACCGGTTCCCCGTGACGAGGACGAAAGGGGGCGCCTCCGGCTCGCTCAGATCCGCGCTCCCTTGGGCACGCGATAGGCCCGCACGCGCTGCGTCAGCCCCTTGAGCTGGAACTCCCCCAGCGGCTCGAGCTCAACCCGCCCCGCGACCAGGCGGTGCGTCTCGGCGCCGAGCGTGACCTCCCCCGGCTCCGCGACCTCCGACTCCAGGCGCGCCGCGACGTTGACCGTGTTGCCGAGCACGGTGTAGTCGACACGTCGTTGGGAGCCGACGTCGCCCACCATCACAGGGCCGCTGTTGATCGCGATCCGGACCCGGAGCGCCGGCAACCCGTGCGCCGTCCGCTCGGCGTTGCTGCGTTCCTGCGCTTCCTGAATCGCGAGCGCGGCGCGCACCGCGCGCACCGCATGATCCGGCTGCGCCACCGGCGCGCCGAAGAAGGCCATGACGCAATCGCCGATGAACTTGTCGAGCGTTCCTCCGGCGGCGAAGATCGCCTCGACCGCGTGGGTGAAGTAGGCCTCGAGCAGAGCGGCGACCTCGCTCGGGCTCGACGACTCCGAGACCGGCGTGAATCCCGCGAGATCGGCGAAGAGCACGGTCGCCTCCGCCAGCCGCATCCGCCCGACTTCGGGCTCCTCGGCGCGGCTCGCGCGCTCGACGATCGACTCGATGACGGCCGGGGAGTGGTAGCGCTCCAGGCGGCTTCGCACCTGGCGTTCGAACTCCGCGGTCTCGGCGTAGCGGAGGCGCTCCACCGCGACCGCGGCGTAGTTCGCGAGCGCCGTCAACAGGTCGAGGTCCTGCTCGGTGAAGGTCCCGGCGTGGAACGGCGTGTCGACCTGCAACACGCCGATGATCTTCTCGCCGGACCAGAGAGGCGCCGTCATCGCGGCACGGATCTTGTGGATACGGATGGACTCGCCGCCAGCCAGCCGCTGATCGGCGAGCGCATCGTAGGTGAGCAGGGCCACCCGATCGCGCATGACCTGATCGACCATCGTGCGCGAGACCGGGACCTCGCTCTGCGGCCGGTATTCGACGCGGTCCCCTGTCCGTGCCAGCTCGCAGATCGGGACGCCGCCCTCCTCGTCCCGCAGCAGGATGAAGCCGCGATCGACCGGCAGCACGTCGAAGGCGACCTCCATCACCCGGGTCAGCACCTCCTCCACCGAGTCGGAGCGGATCAGCAGCCTCGCGAGCCGGGTCAGGAATCCGAAGATCCGGCTCGAGTAGGCCTGGTCGAGATCGCGCCGCTTCTCCGACCGGCCTCCCCGCTCGCCAGGGCGATCCAATCCGTAGTCGGCATTGAAGTCGGCGAGCGAGCGCACGATCGTCGCGGTACCGACCGGGACGACACCGCCACCGCCCGGCTCCATCGCCGAGCCGCTCGCCGGACCAGCGCTCACTTCTTCGAACCGGATCTCGAACACCCCGACCTTGACGAGATCGCCCGGCCGCAACCTCGCCCGCTGGGTGGAGACACCGTTGACCTGGACGCCGTTGGTGCTCATCAGGTCCTGCACGACCCAGGTCTCGGCTTCCTTGCGGAGCGTCGCGTGGCGGCGGGAGACCGAGAAGTCCGGCAACACGATCTCGTTCTCGGTGCCGCGGCCCAGCCGCACCTCGCCTTCCGCGAGCACGCGCGTCTCTTCTCCACCTTGCGAGCTCCAGCGCAGTCGGAACATGGTGCGATCCCGATTTCGATCCTAGCCTAGCGCTTCCGCGGCGGCGGCGAGCCGCCCCTCTTTGTTACACTGCAGCCGTGCCCGAGGGGACGCAGAATCCGCTGCACGAGCGCTACGCGTCGCGGGAGATGGCGGCCCTCTTCTCGGCCTCCAACCGCTACCTGACGTGGCGCGAGATCTGGATCGCGCTCGCCGAATCTCAGTCCGAGCTCGGTCTCCCGATCCGCGCCGAGCAACTCGCGGCCCTGCGCGCCGCGGCCCCCGAGCTCGATCTCGCGCGGGTCGCCGAGATCGAGCAACAGACCCGGCACGACGTCGTGGCCCACTTGCGTCACTTCGCCGAGCAGGCCGCCCGGCACGAGCCCTCCGCCGGCGGCATCCTCCACCTCGGAGCCACCAGCGCATTCGTCACCGACAACACCGATCTCCTCCTCGCGCGGCGGGCCCTGGAGCTCCTCGAGCGCCGCCTGGCAGCCACGCTCGAGGCCCTCGCGCAATTCGCGCGGCGCTTCCGCGCCCTGCCCTGCCTCGCCTACACCCATTTCCAGCCCGCGCAGCTGACGACCGTCGGCAAGCGCGCCTGTCTCTGGGCGCAGGACTTCGCGCTCGACCAGAGGGAGCTTCGCCATCGCTTGGCGCACCTTCCCTGCCGCGGCGTCAAGGGGACGACGGGCACGCAGGCGAGCTTCCTCACGCTCTTCGAAGGGGACTCCGCGAAGGTCCGCGAGCTCGACCGCCGGCTCGCCTCGCGCCTCGGCTTCGCCTCTTCGATCCCGGTCTCGGGGCAGACCTACGCCCGCAAGCTCGACAGCCAGATCTTGGCGACGCTCGCCGGCATCGCCGAGAGCTGCCACAAGATGGGGACCGACATCCGGCTTCTCCAGGGCGTGGGAGAGCTCGCCGAGCCGTTCGACAGCACGCAGGTCGGTTCCTCGGCCATGGCCTACAAGCGAAATCCCGTTCGCTCCGAACGCATGTGCGGACTGGCGCGGCGGATCCTCACCGACTCGCTCAACGGGCCGATCAACGCCTCCACGCAGTGGCTCGAGCGGAGCCTCGACGACTCCGCGAACCGGCGCCTCGTCCTCCCGGACTCCTTTCTCGCCGCCGACGCCGTCGTTTCACTCGCCGCCCACATCGCCGCGGGACTGAGGGTCGACGAGGGGGTGGTCGCCGCCCGGGTCGAACGCGAGCTTCCGTTCATGGCGACCGAGACGCTGCTCATGCAGGCGGCGCTACGCGGCGGTGACCGCCAGCACCTGCACGAACGCATCCGGCAGCTGAGCTTCGCGGCACAGGCCGAAGTGGCGCGCGGCGGCGCCAATCCGCTCCTCGCCGCGATCGCCGCCGACTCCGATTTCCGCCTGAGCGCCGCGGAGATCGCGAACTGGGTCGACCCACGGGCCTTCACCGGCCGCTCCGCCGAGCAGGTCGACGAGCTCCTGGCGGAGGTCGTCCAGCCGCTCCTCGAGGGGGCCGAGGCGACGCCCCCGGAGTCGCCACGCATTTGACGGATCGGGCCTCGCCGCGGAGCACCCGCGCGCGAGGGCGCGCCGCCGTCTCGCTCGCCTGCCTTCTCCTGCCGCTGCTCGTCGCCGGCTGCGCGACGACGGGGGCACGCGCTCCCGACGGCGTCCAACGCGGCGTCGCCTCCTGGTACGGCGGGGAGTTCCACGGCCGCAAGACGGCTTCCGGAGCGCGCTACGACATGCACGCGATGACCGCCGCCCATCGCACGCTCCCCTTCGGCACCGTGGTCGAGGTCCACGATCTCGACAACGGACTCTCGACGCGCGTCGTCGTCACCGATCGGGGACCGTTCGCGAAGGGGCGGATCATCGATCTCTCCTACGCCGCGGCGCGCGAGCTCGACATGATCGGTCCGGGGACCGCGAGGGTCGAGCTGCGGATCGTGTCGACGCCGTCCGGAGGTCGATACCTCGTGCAAGTGGGTGCCTTCAGGGAACGCGACCGGGCCGAAGCCCTGGTCACGCGCCTGGCCGGCGACTTCCCCGCCGTCATCCTCTCGGATGCCCTCTGGCACCGGGTGCAGGTCGGAGTGTTCGCGACACGCGCCGAAGCGGAGCGGATGCGCGAACGCCTGCTCGCCGCCGGCTTCGCCGCCTGGATCGCTTCGACCCCCTAGTCGCCGGATGCGGCGCTCTCCGCGAGCGCGGCCACCAGCCGCTCCGCGGTCTCGACCGCGACACGCTCCTGGGCCTCGAGCGTCTGCGCCCCGAGGTGCGGTGTCGCCACCACGCGCTCGTGGCGTACGAGCTCGGGAAGCGGCGTCGGCTCGTCCGCCCAGACGTCCAGAGCGGCTCCTGCGAGCGCGCCCGAGTCGAGCGCGGCGAGAAGTGCGCGCTCGTCGACCAAGCCACCCCTTGCGCAATTGACGAGCAGCGCGCCCGTCTTCATGCGCGCGATCCGCGTCGCTCCGAGCATCCCCCGCGTCGTCGCGT
Organism: uncultured Thermoanaerobaculia bacterium; assembly: GCA_964476605.1. GTDB lineage: Bacteria > Acidobacteriota > Thermoanaerobaculia > Multivoradales > JAGPDF01 > JAGPDF01. Next base: position 17,595 of record CAYZBH010000043.1, read on the forward strand.
CGAGCGGCGTGTGCAGCGTCACGACGTCGCTCGTCCCGAGGAGCTCCTCGAGCGGAACGCAGACAATGCCGGCGCGAGCGGCGACCGCCGGATCGAGCTTCGGATCGCAAGCGCTCACGGTCATCTCGAAGGCGCGCGCGCGCGTCCCGACCCGGCTTCCGATCCTGCCGTAGCCGACGATTCCGAGACGCTTGCCGGCGAGCTCGCATCCGCGAAAGGGGCCCCGCTCCCACGCGCCCCGCTTCATCGCGGCGTCCGCGGCGGGGATCCGCCGCGCCAGCGCCAGCAAGAGCGCGAACGTGTGCTCGGTGGCCGCGAGCACGTTGGCGGTCGGGGCGTTCACGACTCGCACGCCGCGCTCCGCCGCCGCTTCGACGTCGATGTTGTCGACTCCGACGCCGGCGCGGCCGATCACGCGCAGCCGCGGCGCCGACTCGAGCAGCTCCCGCGTCACGCGGGTCGCGCTCCGCACGATCAAGGCGTCGACAGCCGCGACCTGCTCCGCCAGCCGCGAGCGCTCCGCGGGCGCGAGCGCGACGACCTCGAGGCCGGCCGCCCGCAACAACGCGAGGCCGCTCTCCTCGAGGGGATCCGCGATCAGGACGCGCGGCATGCGTCGAGCTCCTCCGCGAGCGCCGCGAAGAGCGCCCGGAGATCCACCTCCCGCACTTCGCCCATGTGACCGATGCGAAACGTGGAGGCTTTCCAGGCCGCGTAGCCACCGCCCAACGTGAATCCGCGCTGCTTCATGGCGGTGACCAGCGACGGCGCCGCGACCCCCGTGGGGGGGCGGATGCAGCTCACGGTCGGCGAACGGCGCGGGAGGCCGACGGGGAGCGCGCAGGCGTGTTCCTCCGCCCACTCCCAGGTCGCGCGCGCGAGCGTCGCGTGCCTTCGCCAGCGCTCTTCGAGGCCTTCCTCGGCGATGCGGGCGAGCTGGCGATCGAGCGCGTACGCGATGGACACCGCTACGGTGGTGATCGGTCCGCCTTCCCGGTGCTTGTCGCGGTAGCGCAACAGATCGCCGTAGTAGCCACGATGAGGAATGGTCTCCGCGCGGCGCTCCGCCCGATCCGAGAAAGCGAAGACCGCGAGGCCTGGAGGCGCCGCGAGCCCCTTCTGCGACCCCGCGAAGACGAAATCGAGATCCCAGGCCTCGGTCTCGACCGGAGCGGAAGCGAGGGAGGAGACGGTGTCCACGAGCAGCAGCGCGTCGCTCTCTTCACGCACCACGCGCGCCAGCTCCGGCAGCGGGTTCATCACTCCCGTCGAGGTCTCGTTGTGAACGACCGTCACCGCCTCGTAGCGCTTGCGGCGCAGGGCGGCACGGAGGAGATCGGGATCGATCCCCTCGCCCCAGGGAACCGCGAGCTCGTCGACCGCGCGCCCGAGCGAACGCGCGACGTCGCGGAAGCGCTCCGAGAAGGCGCCGCAGGTCGTCGCGAGAACGGACTCCCGCGTTAGCGAGACCAGGCCTGCCTCCATCAGAAAGGTGGCGCTCGACGTCGCCAGGTAGGCGTCGCGCGATGTCCGGAAGACCCCGGGGAGCGCCCGCGCGATGTTCTGGTAGACGGGCTTGAACTCCGCGGAGCGATGTCCGACCACCGGCGCGGTCATCGTCCGGAGGGTCTCCTCCAGGACGTGCACCGGTCCGGGAACGAAGTCACGAATCGGCTCGCTCACCTCAGCTCTCCTTCGCGCGCCAGCGCGGGCGCCGCAACTCCTCGACCAGCGCCGTCGTCGCGAGATCACGCTCGGACCGCTCCGCGGCGCGCAGGCGCCACCCGTCGCCCGCCGCGGAGAGTCGCGGGAACCCCTCGGTGCCGCGCACCAGAACGATCGCGCACCCGAGGAAATGCTCGCGCAGCAGGTCCCGCAGGACCGGAGCGCCCGCGAGCGGCTTGACCGCGACGGAGCGCCCCGCGCCGACCGCGACGGCGCGCAGCACCCCTTCGGCCGCCGCCTCCTCGAGCTCCGGCGGCACCATGGAGGGCGCCTGGAGCTCCAGCCAGCCGCAGCGGAGCCCGCCGGCCCTGGCGGCGCGGAAGAGCTCGGCGAAGACCTCGGCCGGCGCGTCGACGGCGAGCAGCACCGGGAGCTTCACGGTCCCGCCTCTGCCCCGGGATAGATCAACGCCGCACGACGCTCGATCCGGAACTCTTCTTCGTCCTCCGTCCAGCTCTCGATCCAGGCCCCGAGGTCGCCGTCGCCATCGAGCGCGCGACGCAGCTCGTCGCCTCCCGCCAGAAGGTCGATCGCGGGACGGTCCGCCACGAACTCGTAGGGCTCCGCGCGCCAGCGGAAGGCGGGTCCCACGACGCTCCGGAGGACGGCGAGGAGCTCGACGCCGAGCCGGAATCCTCGGACGCGCCCGGGCTCGACGACGGCGAGCTCCACGCCCCCGCAGATCTCTCCGCGATGCTTCTGGAATTGCGGTCGGAAAAAAGTCGGTATTGCCCGCACTCCGAAACGGTCGAGCGGTGCCAGGGCTCGCGCGAGCCGTGGCGGATCGATCCCTGGAGCGCCCAGGAGCAGGAACGGGCGGGTCGTTCCTCGACCCTCGGAGAGCGTCGTCGCCTCCAGCAGGCAGAGCCCCGGATAGACCAGAGCCGTCAAAAAGCTGGGCATGTTCGGCGACGGGGCGATCCAGGGCCGGCCGAGCTCGGACCAGAGCGCGTCGCGGCGCCAACCTTCGACCTCGATCACCCGCGGCGCCTCGCGCCACTCCCTTCGCATCGCCTCGAGCCGCACGAGCTCCCCCAACGTGAGTCCGTGGCGGACCGGCAGTCGAAACGCCCCGACGAACGAGGCGAAACCGGGCCGCGGGAGGTTCCCTTCCACCACCTCCCCGCCGAGCGGATTCGGGCGATCGAGAATCCAGACTTCGCATCCCGCCGCCCGTGCCGCCTCGGCCGCCCAGACCGCGGTCGCCGCGTACGTGTAGTAGCGCGTGCCGATGTCCTGTAGATCGACGAGCAGCAGGTCCAGCCCTTCGAAGGCGGCGGGCCGGGGCAGCAGCGAGCTCTCGTCGTCTCCGTAGAGCGAGACGATCGGCGCTCCCGTCCACGGATCGCGCGCGTCGGCGCTCCCGACCATGTCCTGCTCGACGCCGTAGTAGCCGTGCTCCGGGCCGAAGAGACGCGCGGGTACGGAGCCGGCGGCGGCCAGCGCCAAGTGAGCCGGCTCGCAAGCGGCGCTCAGCGAGGCGCCGTGAGCCAGCAGGCCGAAACGCCGACCCGCGAGGACGGACGGAGCGGCGAGGAGTCGGTCGAGGCCGGTCGCGATCATTCGTCGCGCCGGTAGCTCCCGCTGCGCCCGCCCTCTTTCGCGTCCAGTCGGAGGTCGGTCACCGCGGCGGAACGATCGATCGCCTTGATCATGTCGTAGAGCGCGAGCGCGGCCGCCGCGCACGCCGTGAGCGCCTCCATCTCGGCGCCGGTGCGCGCGACAGTCACGACGCGGCTCGTGATCCGCACCTGCGCCTCGCCCGGCGCTAGCTCGACCTCGACGTTCTCGAGCGGGAGGGGATGCGCGAGCGGGATCCACTCGGACGTTCGCTTCGCCGCCTGGATCCCCGCGACCCTCGCGACGACCAGAGCATCGCCCTTGGGCAGCGCGTCGAGGCGCTCCACGGTCTCTCGCGCGCAGCGCAGGACGCACGACGCCTCCGCCACGCGCCGCGTGACCGGCTTCTCCGAGACGTCGACCATGCGCGCCGTGCCGCGCGCGTCGAGATGGGTGAGCTGTTTCGGGTGCGCCACGAGCGGCTCCGCCGGGATGCTAGCACCGCGCTTTCGCCAGACGCAGAAAAGCCCTGCGGGCGAACGCGCCGCAGGGCCTCTCGGCAGCGACTCTCGGGAGCCTATTTGCCCTTGTTGAGGGCGTCCTTGAGCTCCTTGCCCGCCTTGAAACGAGCGTTCTTGCTGGCCTTGATGGTGATCGTCGCGCCGGTCGCGGGGTTGCGACCCTTGCGCGCCGCGCGCTTGCTGACGCTGAAGCTGCCGAAGCCCGGGATCTGGACGCGCTCGGCCTTCTTGAGGCTCTTCGTGATCGCCTCGACGACCGCGTCGAACGCCTCGGCCGCCTGCTTCTTCGTCAGACCATCGACGCTTCCCGCGATGTGCTCCACGATGTCCGCTTTGCCCGCCATTGCTCCTCCTTGTCTTGCGTTTCGTGCGTTGGTTGTCGACTTCGGCGTGCACGATAGAGCAAGTGCTGAGGCCTGTCAATACAGGGGTTCGCGCGATTCCGGCCGATCTCCCGGCTCACCCTCCGCGGCGGAAGACCTGCACCGTGAAGCCATCGTGATCGTCCTCCGGGAGGAAGCGCCAAGCGCCTGAGGCGATTCGCTCGCCGCGCCGCTCGAGCTCCGACTCTCCCCCCTCCCAGCGCCGAAAATCCCCTTGCGCCATGAGGAAGCGTTCTCCGGCGCCCTCGTTCTCCTCCGGCTCGAGCGAGCACGAGATCGCCACCAGCAGCCCGCCTGCGGCGACGGAGCGCGCGGCGCCCCGCAGGAGACGGACGGACTGCTCCGCGATGCGCGCGAGCTCGCCCGGGCTCCAGCGCCACTTGAGCTCCGGGCTCTTGCGGAGCGTTCCGGTCGCCGAACAGGGGAAATCGAGCACGACGCGGTCGAAGCACTCCCGCCACGGCGAGCGCTCCAAGTCCGCGGCAGCGAGGCGGGCATCGACGCCGAGCCGCCGGAGGTTCTCCTCCAAACGGCTCAGGCGAGAGACCGAGAGATCGGCGGCCACCAACCGGACGGTGGGCTCGAGCGCCACCAGGGCCAGCCCCTTGCCACCGGGCGCGGCGGCGGCGTCCAAGATCCGCTCCCCCGGCTGCGGTCGCGGCAAGCAGGCGACCGCCTGCGCCACTTCGTCTTGAACGTAGAACTGGCCCCGCTGGAAGCTCTCCGAGCGGAGCGGATTCCCGGAGCGCACGACCAGCCCCAGAGGAGACCAACGACTCGGCTCGACAGTGAGACCTTCGTCGATCAGCCGCTCGGCCAGCATCTCCCGCCCGCCCTTGGCGCGGAAAGCCAACAGATGCATCGGTTTGGGTCGATTGTTCGCGGCGAGGAGCTGGCGCGTCGTCGCCTCGCCGTAGCGCTCGAGCCAGCGGCTCACCAGGAGATCGGGATGGCTCGTCTCGATCGCCAGCCGTCGCCCGAGGCTCGCCTCCTCGACCGGCCATTCGGAGAGGTCAGCCTGCCGCGCGACGCGGCGAAGGACCGCGTTGACGAAGCTCGCCGCCGCGCGATGGCTGCGGCGATGGGCCTGGTCCACCGCCTCGCTCACGATCGCGTGCGCCGGCACCCGATCGAGGAAGAGAAGCTGGTAAGCGCCCACGCGCAGGATCGGCAGGAGATCGGCCTGGATCTGCTCGAGCTTCCGGCCGCTCGCTCGCACCAGGACGTCGTCCAGACGGCGCAACCAGCGGAGCGTTCCCAGCACGAGCTCCCGCAGCAAGCCCTGGTCGCGCTCGTCGAAGCCCTCGCCCACGCTGGCGAGAAAGCCGTCGACCGGCGCGCGGGAGGCGAGAGCGCGCTCGACGATCCAGACCGCCGCGGTGCGGACGCTCTCGGCACCGCTCCGACCGCCCGGGCCGGAGCGCGCGACGCCGATGGCGCGAGGCTTCACGAGACCAAGTCCCCAGCGGAGAGCCGGAGGCCGCTCGCGAGCTCGGCACCGGTCACGCTCTTCCGGCCCGGGCGTTGCACCCGCCCGAGCGCCAGCGCGCCACCCTCGCCGGTCGCGATCACGAGCGCGTCGAGGTCGATCGCCAGCACCACGCCCGGCCGCGTGGAGGGTGCCATGGATTCCAGTTCCCGAGCCGCGAGCACCTTGACCCATTCGCTCCGCACCGGGAGCTCGACCCCCGGCCACGGCTGGTACGCGCGCACGGACCGCGCGAGCGCGCCGGCACTCATGTCCCAGCGGAGGCGTCCCTGCTCCTTGCTGAGCTTCGGCGCGAGGGTGACCTCGGACGCTTCCTGAGCGCGCGCGACCGCCTCGCCGCGTTCCATCCACCGGAGCGTCTCGACCACGAGCCGGGCTCCGATCTCGGCGAGCCGCCCGGCGAGCTCGCCGGCCGTTTCCTGCTCGCCCACCGCGGTCGCCTGTTGCAGGAGAATCGGCCCGCTGTCGAGGCCGGCCTCCATCACCATCGTCGTGACGCCGGTCGTCCCATCCCCGGCCGCGATCGCCGCCTGGATCGGTGCCGCCCCGCGCCATCGCGGCAGGAGCGAGGCGTGCAGGTTCACGCATCCCCGGCGCGGCAAACCGAGCAAGGCCGCCGGGAAGATCTGTCCGAACGCCACCACCACCGCGATCTCGGGGCGAAGCGCCTCGAGTCGTGCGAGGAACTCCGCGTCCCGCACGCGCTCCGCCTGCAGCAACGGCAAGCCGAGCTCGAGCGCTCGCACGGCGACCGGCGGCGGCGCGGTCCGCTGCCCCCGGCCCGTCGGGCGGGAGGGCTGCGAGACGACGAGGGCCGGCCGCAGCTCGCAAGCGGCGAGAGCCGAGAGCGTGGGCACGGCGAAGTCGGGAGTTCCGAAGAAGACGAGGGGCTGCATCCAGGGCTTCTCAGCATATACAAGCGCCCGCGGCGCCGCACCGGCGCCGCGCCACGAGTGGACTTCGGAGGCCTCGTCATGAGACACTCCGCCGGTTCGTTGCCGGACGCAGGTCTCTCACCGAGCAGGCGGCAGCCGACGAGCAGCACCCGCGCGCGTCGCGCGCATCGACGGCGGCCTCTCCGGCAGTCCCCGTTTCCGATCCATCTCGCCGGAATCCTTCATGCGGAGCGCGATCCCACTGGGAACCGTGCTCGCGGAAAGTCGAGTCTCACGATGTCCACCTTTGCCTCCTTCGGCCTCCACCCCGATCTCCTCAAGGGAATCAAGGAGCTGGGCTTCCACCGCCCCACGCCGATCCAGAACGACGCCATCCCGCCCGGGCTCGCCGGACGCGACGTGCTCGCCTGCGCGATGACCGGCAGCGGCAAGAGCGCCGCCTTCCTCCTCCCCATCCTGCATCGGCTGATGAGCAAGAAGCGGGGGACGACCCGCGCTCTGGTCCTGACGCCGACGCGCGAGCTCGCCGCGCAGATCGACGAGCACCTGCGCGAGCTCGCCGTGCACACGCCGATCTCGGGTGCCGCGATCTTCGGCGGCGTCGGCATGGGACCACAGGAGCACGCCTTCCGCAGCGGCGTCGACGTCCTCGTCGCCACGCCCGGGCGTCTCCTCGACCACTTCCAGCACGCCTACGCCAAGCTCGACGGGCTCGAGGTCCTGGTCCTCGACGAAGCGGACCGCATGCTCGACATGGGCTTCCTGCCCGACATCCGGCGCGTCCTCAAGCATCTGCCAGCCAAGCGTCAGACGCTCTTCTTCTCGGCCACGCTTCCGGCTCCGATCGTCGAGCTCGCCCGGGAGATGCTGCGCAACCCGGCGACCATCGCCATCGAACGCCAGGCGGCTCCCGCGACCGGCATCACGCAATCGGTCTTTCCGGTCACGCAGGAGCTCAAGTCCCATCTCCTCGCCACGCTGCTCGAGCGCGGCGAGGTCAAGAACGCCATCGTCTTCACGCGCACCAAGCACCGCGCCAACCGGCTCTTCGAGCAGCTCGAGAGACGAAAAATCTCCGTGGCACGCATCCACGGCAACCGGAGCCAGGCGCAGCGCACGGAGGCGCTCGCCGGCTTCAAGCTGGGGCGCTACCGGATCCTCGTGGCGACGGACATCGCGGCGCGCGGCATCGACGTGGAAGCCCTCTCGCACGTCGTCAACTTCGACGTGCCGAACCTCCCGGAGGACTACATCCACCGGGTCGGACGCACGGCGCGCGCCGAAATGACGGGCGACGCGATCACCCTGGTCGCCCCCGACGAGGAGAACGAGCTGCGCGCCATCGAGCGCGCCATCGGCAAGCGCCTGCCCCGCGTCACCGTCCCCGAGTTCGACTATTCGCAGAAGCCCACCGAGAAGCTGGAGATCCCCTTGGCCGAGCGCATCGCCGCGATTCGCAACCGCAAGGCCGAGGAGCGCGCGCGCGCCAAGGCCAACGCGGAGCGCCGCGCCGCGGGCACGGCGCGCGCCACCGCGACGCCGCCGCGCGCCGCCAAGACGGCTCGTGCGCACGCGAACGTCGCAAACTCCAGGGGCGCCTCTCCCGCGCGTCCGCCGCGGCCCGGACGACCCGCCGGGACTCCCGCCGACGCACCGCGGAGGCCCTTCGGCCGCGGACCCGAGCCCGCCGCCCAGCGCCCGCCCCGTCCGCCCAAGCGACGCGGGCGCTGGTAGACGTGGTCGGCGGCGACCAGGGCCGCCGGCTCACTCGATACGCAGCAGCGCCTTGCCCTCGATCACCTCGCCGATCTCCGCGGCGCGGTGCCCGCAGGCGACGAGATCGGTCCGGAGAGAGAGCGCCGATTCGACCGGTGCCGCGATCAAGAGCCCGCCGGAGGTCTGCGGATCGAAGAGCAACTCCTCCTCCTCCGGCGCGAGTCCCCGCTTGTCGAGGATCCGGGTCGCGGTGTAGCGCCGGTTGGGTCCGTTGCACCCCGTCGAGACACCGGCACGCACCAGATCGCAATAGACGGCATGGCGCGGCAGCGCGTCATAGAAGAGACGGAGCCCGACGCCGGACGCTTCGGCGAGCGCGAGCGCATGGCCCGCAAGCCCGAAGCCGGTGATGTCGGTCGCGGCGCGCGCCCCGTGCGCGAGGGCCAGCCGGCAGGCGTCGGCGTTCAATCGCTCCATCTCGACGAGCGCCGGCTCGAGCCCCGCGGCATCCAGCTTCTCGACCCGGAAGGCGTTGATCATCGCGCCGGTGCCGAGCGGCTTGGTGAGCAGCAATCGGTCCCCCGGCCGCGCGCCCGTGTTCGCGAGCAGGCGCCCCGGCTCCGCGAGGCCGACGACCGCGAGGCCATACTTGAGCTCGCGGTCCTTGACGGAGTGACCGCCGAGCAGCACCGCGCCGGCGTCGACCAGCGCGTCTCCGGCTCCTGCGAGGATCTCGGCGAGCACCTCGGTCGGAGCGTCCGTCGGAAAGGCGCAGAGGTTGAGCGCGAAGAGCGGCCTGCCGCCCATCGCCCAAACGTCCGACATCGAGTTGGCGGCCGCGATGCGGCCGAAGCGCCGGGGATCGTCGCAGACCGGGGTGATGAAGTCGGCGGTCGCGACGAGATCGAGACCCTGCAGGCGAAAGACACCGGCATCGTCGCCGGTCTCCGGACCGACCACCACCGCCTCGCTCCGGGTGCGCCCGAGCAGCGGTCCGATCATCGCCTGTAGGTCGCCCGGACCTACTTTGGCCGCTCAACCCCCGCTGGCGGCGGTCTGGGTCAAGCGGAACGCCGGTCGCGTTTCGCTCATGGGTGGATTCTACCCGGAGCCGACAGGCGAATTGGCAACCCGGTGGGCTACTCCTCGTCGCGGGTCGCGTCGATCTCGCTGAAGTAGTCGGGCTTGACCAGGACCTCGCGCGGCTTCGAGCCCTGTTGGGGACCCAGCAGCCCTTCGCGCTCCATGATGTCGATCAGGCGCGCGGCGCGCGAAAAACCGATCCGCATGCGGCGCTGGAGGAAGGACGCCGACGCCTGTCTCTCGGCCACCACGAGACGCGCCGCCTCGTCGAAGAGATCGTCGTCGATCGTGCCGGCCTCGCCGTTCGAGCTCTCCCCAGCCGGCGCGGCGAGCACCGAGAGATCGAGCTCCGGCTTGCCCTGGCGCTTGAGCCAACGCACCAGCGCCGCCGTCTCCTGCTCGCTGATGTAGGGGCCGTGCAGCCGGATCGGCCGCGAGCTGCCCGGCGGCAGCAGCAGCATGTCTCCCTTGCCGAGGAGCTTCTCGGCACCGATCTGATCGAGGATCGTGCGTGAGTCGTGGCGCGACGCGGTCGCGAAGGAGATGCGGCAGGGGAAGTTCGCCTTGATGGTGCCGGTCAAGATGTCCACCGACGGGCGCTGCGTCGCCACGATCAGGTGGATCCCCACCGCGCGCGCCATCTGGGCCAAGCGAGCGATCGCGGTCTCCACCTCCGCGGAGGCGACCATCATGAGGTCCGCGAGCTCGTCGATGACGATGATGTAGTACGGCAGGGGCTTCAAGTCGGCCTCGCCGATCGGTCCCTCGCTCTCGGAGAGCGCGAGCCGGTTGCGCACCTCGGGATCGCGGATCGCGCGGTTGTAGAAGTCGATCGACCGCACGTGCACTTCGGCGAGCAGCCGGTAGCGGCGCTCCATCTCGGCCACCGCCCAGCGCAGCGCGTTCGCCGCCTTCTTCGGCTCCACGACCACCTCGGTCTTGAGATGGGGAATGTCGCCGTAGACGCCGAGCTCGATGCGCTTCGGGTCGATGAGGATGAATTGCACCTGGTCCCGGGTCGCCTTGTAGAGGAGCGACGTGATGAGGCTCTGCAACCCGATCGACTTTCCGGATCCGGTGGCGCCGGCCACCAGCAGGTGCGGCATCGTCGCGAGGTCGGCGTAGTAGGGCTCCCCCTGAATGGTCATGCCGATGGCGAGCGACAGGAGCGAGGGGGAGCGCCGGAAGCCGTCGTGCGCGAGCATGGAGCCCAGCCGGATGAGTCCGCGGCGCGGGTTCGGGACCTCGACTCCCAACGTCGAGCGCCCGGGAATGCGGTCGATGCGCACCGCCTCGGCCTTGAGCGCCAGCGCCAGATCGTCTTGGAGGTTGACGATCTGGCTGACCTTCACGCCGGGCGCCGGCTGGAACTCGAAAACGGTGATCACCGGTCCCGGGCTGATCCCCTCGATCGTGCCCTCGACCCCGAACTCGGCGCAGCGAGCCCGGATGGCCTCTCCGAGCCGCACGAGCTCGTCCTCGTCGATCGGCGGGCGCTCGTCGCCCGTCTGTAGGAGATTGATCGGCGGCAGCTCGGGAGTCTGCCGGTCTCCGGCGAAGGGCAGCTCCTTCTGCGGCTCCCGGCGGCCGCCTCCCGAGGGCCGCTCGGGCGGCGGCGGCGCCACCCGGCGCACCGAGTAGGGGCGCTCCCCCGTCTTCTCCTCGACGCGCAACGGCAGATCGAGCCGGTCTCCCGAGCGAGGCTCACCTTCCGCCGCCGGCTCGGGTTCCGGCACGCCGGCTGGAGCGCGAGGCTTGACCGCCGTCGAAGCGAGCTGATCGAGCCGCTTCTGCTTCTCTTCCGCAACCCGCTGCAGGTGCTTGACCACGACGCGGCGCCGCGCCCGCTCCTTCTCCCGACGCTCCTCGCGACGCGCGCGGGAGAGCCGCCAGCGCTCGCGCGCGGCGAGCCAGCGTGCCTTCGCGCGGGCGAGCATCTCACCGAGGCTCGTCTGCACCAGAAGCGCGACACCCACCAGGACGAGCGCCACCAGCAGCACCAGGGCGCCCGCCAGGTTCATGCGCTCCACCAGGGCACGCGCCGCGATCACGCCCAAGGCGCCCCCAGTCTCGATCTCGTGGCCGCGCCAGGGGAGAGCGGGGAGGAGCAATTGCAGCAGCGCCGGCAGGGAGGCGATCAACAGAGTCGCGCCCACGCCGCGCCCCACGACTTTCGGGCGCATCTTGGGACGCAGGCGCCGCCAGGCCGCGACGAGCAGAAGCAGCGGGACGATCAGAGAGGAGACGCCGATCAGGCCGAAACCGGCGGCGGCGACCTCCGCTCCCACGCCACCGATCCAGTTTCCGACCGGCGCCTCGGAGCTCACCTGCCGGAGAAAGCTCGGATCGGTCGGGTGGTAACTCGCCAAGCTGGCGCCGCCGAGAACGCCCAGGGCCGCAAAGACGAGGCCGACGATCTCGCGCCCCTTGTCGGGGGAGATCTCGACCCGCGGCGGCTGGGGACGGGAGTCGGTCAAGGTCTCGGATCGCCGATCGACGGCGGAATGGTATCACCCGGGCCGACTTCCACCCGGCCCGCTCTCCCATCGGCAAGCGCCCCCAAGCGACGCGCGAGCGTGACGAGCTCCTCGAGCCCGAGCTCCTCGGCGCGTGCGCCGGCCGCGTGGCCGAGGGCTGCGAGCCCGGCCTCGACGCGGTCGCGGGGAAACCGGCTCGCCAGGCAGTTGACCAGGGTCTTCCGCCGCATCCCGAACGCCTGCCGGATCCAGAGCTCGAACGCTCCCCAAGCGTGCGGCGGGACCGACCCCTCCTTGCGGATCAGCCCCACGAAAGCGCTCTCCACGCGCGGTGGCGGGACGAAGGAACCGGCGCGCACCCGGCCGAGCGCACGCACCGTCGCCCGCGCCTGGACGAGCACCGAGAGCGCGCCGTAGGCGGCCTCCCCGGGGGAAGCGGCCAAGCGCTCGACCACCTCGCGTTGCAGGAGAAATCCGGCTCGCTCCACCCCGGCGCCGGCCGCGAGGACACGCTCGACGATCGCCGTGCCGACCTGGTAGGGGAGGTTTCCGGCGACGAGCGCCCCGGCCGGCAGGCGCTCCCAGGGGAATTCGAGCGCGTCGGACGCCACCACGGCGAGCTCCCGTCGTCGGGGAAGCCGGTGGCCGATCTCCGCCGCCCAATCCAGGTCGAGCTCGACCGCGAGGACGCGAGCGCCGGCCGCGAGGAGCTCCCGCGTCAGCACGCCGGCGCCGGGACCGACCTCGATGACCAAACGCCCCGCGGGGGCGAGAAAGTCGAGCAGCGGACGGACGAGCTCACCGGAGCGCAAGTGATGCTGCCCCAATGCTTTCTTGCGCCGGGGCGGGCCTGGAGCAGGAGCTGTGCGCGGGGCGTTCATGCGACTCTCGGTCGCCATCTTGGCACATGGGTGGTGGCACTCCACTTGCACCCCGGCGCTGCGGGAGTGACGCATGGAAACGCTTGCAAGCAAGGAGATTCCCGCCATCGAACGCGAGGCTCTCGCGCTCCGGCAGGTCGAAGCTGAGATCCGCAAGGTGATCGTCGGCCAGGACTACTTGGTCGAACGCCTGCTGGTGGGCCTCCTGGCACGGGGGCACGTGCTCATCGAGGGGGTGCCCGGCCTCGCCAAGACGCTGGCCGCCAAGACGCTCGCCCGGACGCTCGCCATCGACTTCCGGCGCGTCCAGTTCACCCCCGACCTGCTCCCCGCCGACCTCGTGGGGACGCTCGTCTTCGACCCCAAGCGGAGCGAGTTCGAGCCGCGAAAGGGGCCGATCTTCACCCACGCGCTGCTCGCCGACGAGATCAACCGGGCGCCGGCCAAGGTCCAGTCCGCCCTCCTCGAGGCGATGGAGGAGCGGCAGGTCACCCTGGGGGACGCCACGCACGCCCTGCCCCAGCCATTCCTGGTGCTCGCGACCCAGAACCCGATCGAGCAGGAGGGGACCTATCCGCTCGCCGAAGCGCAGGTGGACCGCTTCATGCTGAAGCTCCGTCTGGGCTACCCCACCCGCGCCGAAGAGGAGGAGATCCTCGAGCGGATGCTCGTCGAGCGCGAGATCGAAGTTCAGCCGGTGGTCGACCGGGGGCGCCTGGTGGAGCTGCGCCGCGTCGCCGACAGCATCTTCCTGGACGGGAAGCTCCGTTCCTACCTGCTCGATCTGGTGGGCGCGTCGCGCGATCCGGCGGCGGCGGGCATGAAGGACCTGGCACCCCTCATCGGCTTCGGCGCGTCGCCGCGCGCCACCCTCTTCCTCGCACGCGCCGCGAAGGCCATGGCTCTTTTGCGCGGACGGGGTTACGTGATTCCGGAGGACGTCAAGGAGATCGCTCCCGACGTGCTCCGCCACCGCGTCGTGCCCACGTACGAAGCCGAAGCGCAGAACTTGACCAGCGACGACCTCGTCACCCGGTTGCTCGACCGGGTCGAGGTCCCCTGACCGCGGAGCACGGGTGCTCGCCGCGCTGCGCGAACGGCTGACCCGCCGGCGCCCACCCCCGCGCCCGGTTCTGGCGCGCGTGCCCGCCGACCTGCTGGCGAAAGTGCGGCGGATCGAGATCTCGACCAAGCGGCTGGTGGACCAGGGGGTCGCCGGGACCTACCACTCGGTCTTCAAGGGGCGCGGCATGGAGTTCGCCGAGGTCCGCCCCTACCAGCCCGGCGACGACGTGCGCTCGATCGACTGGAACCGCACCGCGCGCATGGGCGTGCCGTTCG
>CAYZBH010000044.1:0-31643 GCA_964476605.1 uncultured Thermoanaerobaculia bacterium
AGCCGCGCGCCGTTCATGAAGGTGAACATCGCCTTCATCCCCTTGTGCGGCTCGCCGACCAGCCACCCCAGGGCACCGTCGAAGTTCATCACGCAGGTGGGCGAAGCCTTGATCCCCATCTTGTGCTCGATGGCGCCGCACGAGACCTGATTCGGCACCAGACGCCCCCCCTCGTCGCGCAGCTTCGGCACCACGAAGAGGCTGATCCCCTTGATCCCCACAGGCGCGTCCGGGAGGCGCGCGAGCACCAGGTGGACGATGTTCTCGGTCATGTCGTGCTCGCCGGCCGAGATGAAGATCTTGGTGCCGGTGATCTTCCAGGCGCCATCCGCCGCCGGCTCCGCCTTGGTGCGCACGAGGCCGAGGTCGGTGCCGCTCTGCGGCTCGGTCAAGCACATCGTGCCCGCCCAGGAGCCGTCCACGAGCTTCGGCAGGAATCGCTGCTGGAGGTCGTGGCTCGCGTGCTTCTCGAGCGCCGAGCAGGCGCCGTGGGAAAGCGCCGTCGACATGGCGAACGAGAGATTCGCGCTGCAGAGGATCTCGGTCAGCATGCTGCCGAGGGAGTACGGAAGCCCCTGCCCGCCGAACTCGGGCGGCGCCGTGACGGCGGGCCAACCATTTCCCTGGTAGGTCTGATACGCCTCCTTGAAACCGGTGGGCATGGTGACGCGCCCCGCCTCGAGCTTGCACCCCTCCTGATCTCCCACTTTGTTGAGGGGCTGCAGCACCTCCTCCGCGAAGCGCGCGGCCTCGGTGGCCACGTCCATCAGCAGCTCCTCGGAGGCCTCTTCGTAGCCGGGCAGCCGCATCAGCCGCTCGGCGTCGAACAGCTCGTAGTAGACGAAGCGCAGATCGCGCAACGGAGCCTTGTAGTTGGGCATGCGCTAGTTCCTCAACGGCTTGCCGGTCTCGAGCATCTGCTCGATCCGGGCGAGGGTTCCGGGGGTGCGGACGAGCGCCATGAAGGCCTCGCGCTCGAGCTCCGAGATCCGATCCTCGGAGACGGATTCGGTCGGGTCGGTCTCGCCGCCGGTCAGCACCGTGGCCAGACGGTCGGCGACCACGACGTCGTGCGGCGTCGCGACGCCGCTCGCGCGGAAGCCGGCGACCGCCATGTCGAGCGCCGCCTTGCCGCTCGGACCGGGCAGCGCGAGCTCGAGCGGCTGCGGCGGCTGGTAGCCGGCCGCGATCATCGCCAGCGCCCGCTGCTTGGCGTCGAACAGCAACCGGTCCCGGTTCATGGTGACGCCGTCGCTCGCGCGCAGGAAGAGCAGGTCGCGCGCCTCGTCGGCCGAGGTCGAGACCTTGGCGGTCGAGATCGTCTCGAAGGCCTGGGCGACCGCGGGCATCGGACCGCGCGGGTGCTTCGGGTTCGTCGCCCACCGGCCGAGGAGCTCCTTGCACCCCCCCCACCCCGGGATCACGCCGACCCCGACCTCGACGAGCCCCATATAGAGCTCGGCGTGCGCCTGCACGGCGGCGCAGTGGAGCAGGATCTCGCAGCCGCCGCCGAGCGCCATGTTCGCCGGCGCACCGACCACCGGGAAGGGGGCGTACTTGAGCGCCTTGTACGCCTGCTGCCCCTCGAAGATCGACGACTCGATCGCCAGCCAGAGACCGACGTTGGCGGCGAAGAGCGCGACGCCGATGTTCGCTCCGACCGAGAAATTGCTCCCCTCGTTGTAGACGACGAGCGCCCTGTAGATCTTGCCGTCCACCAGCTTGGTCGCCTTCTGGATCTGGCGGACGACCCCTTCGTCGAGCGCGTTCATCTTGGTGTGCCATTCGAGGCAGAGGACGCCGTCGCCCAGATCCCAGATCGAGGCCGAGGAGCTCTTCGCCACGGGCCTGCCGGCGCGGCGGAGATCGGCCAGGAGGAGCACCCCTTCGGGCCGCTCGACCGGCGCGTAGCCGCCGCCGACCGCGAGCTGCTCCAGGCGTCCGTTCTCGACACGGTAGAAGGTCCCGTCGCCCACCGCCGCGAGGAGCGGCGGAACGGAACGCCCTTCCTCCGCCAGGCGCTTCGCGAACCAGGCCGGACCGATCTTGTCGAGCAGCTCGAAGGGACCCATCTCCCAGGCATAGCCGGTGCGCATCGCTTCGTCGACGGCGAAGATCTGGTCGGCGATCGCCGGCACCAGCGACGCCGCGTACGCGAGCGTCTGCGAGAGCATCCGCCAGGCGTACCGTCCCCCTTTGTCCGGGTGGGAGAGCAGCGAACGGATGCCTCCCTTCCTCGCGCCTTCCACGCTCGCCAGGCGGGGCTGCTTCTGGGCGCGATACTCCCCGGTCGAGAGGTCGATCGCCTGCTTGACCTTCTTGCCGGTGCTGCTGTCGAGGCGGTAGAAGCCCCCCTTCCCCTTCCGGCCGGTCAGGCCCGACTCGATCATCTTGCGGACCAGGGGACGATCCTCGTGGATCTTCCGGTACTCGTCGTCCGCCGGCAGGGTGGAAAGCAGCGAAGCGGCGATGTGCGGTCCGAGGTCGATGCCGACCAGGTCCATCAGCCCGAAGACGCCGGTCTTCGGGAAGCCCAGGGGCTTCCCCGCCACCGCGTCGGCCTCTTCGACCTCGAGGCCGAGAGCAAGCGCTTCGCGCGTCGCCGCCTCGATCCAGAAGGTGCCGATCCGGTTGGCGATGAAGCCCGGGGTGTCCTTGCATCCGACCACGCTCTTGCCGAGCTGGTAGTCGCAGAAGGAGCGGATCGCGGCGAGCGCCTCGGGCCGGGTGGCCGGGCCGCCGACCAGCTCGAGCAGGCGCATGTAGCGCGGCGGATTGAAGAAGTGGGTGACCAGGAAATCCCGCGCGAAGCTCTCGGGAAGCCCTTCCACGAGCTTGGCGAGGGGAATCGTCGAGGTGTTGGTCGAGAGGATCGAGCCCGGCTTGCGTACCGCGTCGACCGCTCGGTAGACCTTCTGCTTGACGTCGATCCGCTCGATCACGGCCTCGACGATCCAGTCGCAGTCGGCGAGGAGACCGAGGTCGTCCTCGAGGTTCCCGGGGGTCACGAGCTTGGCCCGCGCGGCGGAGAGGAACGCCGCCGGCTTCGCCTTCTGGAGCTTCTCGATCGCGCCCTTGGCGAGCACGCTCCTGTCCGCCGCCCCTTCGGGAACGATGTCGAGCAGGACCACCGGCATGCCGGCGTTGGCGACGTGGGCCGCGATGCCGGCGCCCATGACGCCGGCCCCGAGCACGCCGACCTTCCGGATGCCGCCCGTCGTGTCGCCGGACATGTCAGACCGCCTCGAGCACGGTGGCGATGCCCTGCCCGCCGCCGATGCACTGGGTCGCGACGGCGTAGCGCTTCCCCTCGCGAACGAGCAGCGCCGCGGCCTTGCCGGTGATGCGCGCGCCGGTCGCGCCGAGCGGATGGCCGAGCGCGATGGCGCCGCCGTCCAGGTTGACCCTCGCCGGGTCGAGCCCGAGCTCGTCGATGCAGGCGAGCGACTGCGAGGCGAAGGCCTCGTTGAGCTCCCAGAGGTCGATGTCCGCGAGCTTCAACCCCGCGCGTTCGAGCGCCTTGCGCGACGAGGCGACCGGGCCGATCCCCATGATCTCCGGCGCGCAGCCGGAGACCGCGAAGCTCTTGATCCGCGCGAGCGGCTTCAACCCCTTCTTCTTCGCGTAGTCCTCGGAGCAGACCAACGTCGCCGCCGCACCGTCGGTGACCGGCGAGGAGGTCCCGGCGGTCACCGTCCCCTTCTCGTCGAAGGCGAGCTTCAGACCGGCGAGCCCCTCGAGCGTGGTGTCGGGGCGCGGGCAACCGTCCTTGGCGACCGTCCCACCCTTCCAGGTGATGGGCACGATCTCGTCGTCGAACCTGCCGCCGGCGATGGCGGCGGCGGCCTTCTGCTGCGACAGGAGCGAGAACTCCTCCTGGCGAGCGCGCGAGATGTTGCGCTGCTTGGCGAGGTTCTCCGCGGTCTCGCCCATCCCCGCGAAGGCCTGGGGATAGGAAGCCATCAGCGCCGGGTTCGGCATCGGATTGAAGCCTCCCATCGGCACCCGGGTCATCGACTCGACGCCGGCGCAGAGGAAGACCTCGCCAGCGTTCCACTGGATGGCACCGGCCGCGATGTGGATCGCTTGCATCGACGAGCCGCAGAAGCGGTTGACGGTGGCGCCGGCGACCGTGTTCGGCAGACCGGCGAGGAAGCCGGCGATGCGCGCCACGTTGAAGCCCTGCTCGCCTTCCGGAAAGGCGCAGCCGACGATCAGGTCTTCGATCTCTTCGGGCGATACGCCCGTCCCGGCGACCAGCGCCCGGACGGTCTGGGCGACCAGATCGTCGGGTCGCACTTTGACGAGCTCGCCCTTCTTGGCGGGCGTGAACGGGGACCGGACGTAGCCGGCGATGACGACGTTCCTCATGGCGTGCTCTTCCTCCGTCGAAAGTGGTTCCTGATGGACCCCAGGTCGACCCCCGCGGCGCGGCCTCCGTCCGGCTTCACGACCGGCCCTCGCGGGCGGGCTTGCCCGTCCCCAGACGATCCATGGCGGCGAGGCAGAGCTGCTCGATCTCGCGCAGCTCTTCGAGGGTCATGTCCAGGTCCTGGCGCTGCGCTTCGAGCTCCGCCAGGCGCTGCCGAGCGCCGGCCAGGAGGTGCTCGATCTGCGTCTTGTGGGTCGGATCGGCGTCGTAGAGATCGAAGTACTTCTTGACCAGCGCGAGCGAGAAACCGAGGCGCTTGCCGCGCAGGATGATGAGCAGCCGCGCCCGGTCGCGGTGGCTGTAGATGCGGTTGGCCCCCGCCCGCTGCGGCGAAAGGAGTCCCTTCGCCTCGTAGAAGCGGATGGCGCGCGGCGTCACGCCGAGCTCCTCCGAGAGCTCGGTGATGGTGTAGAGACGGTTCGGATCGCCGTGACTCATCATGGCGCGCGCGCTCCTGGGCTCGAGCGCACCCTAGCGCCACTTTACGTTAACGTCAACAGTCTGACCTTTACGACACGCCGCGTCGCGGCAGGGGCTCCGGGCGCGCGGTCGCCCCTACTCCACCCGCGCCCAGCGGGCGGGGCCGAAGTCGTGGGTGATCAGGGCGGTGACGGCGCCGGAGGCGTTCCGCTCGAAGGAGATCGGCGAGGTGACGCCGATCCCTTGCAGACGACCGCCGGCGACCGGCACGAGCTCGCGCTCCGGCGACCCGCCCTCCGAGACGAAGAGCGCTCCGTCGTGCGCGAAAACCTGGATCCGGTCGACGCCGAGCTCGAAAGTCCCGGTGTAGGCCTCGAGCGGCCCGAGATCGGTCTCGACGCGCGCGAGGACCGCCGGCTCGTTGAGCTCCCCGAGGCCGTGCGCTTGGCCGCAGACCGGGCACGGGGTCGGCGGAGCGAGCGCCGAGACGCGGTGCGCGACCGGCGGCAGGAGGCGGAGCGCCTGGTAGATCGCGCCGAGGTCCTCGTCCGTGAGGTTGCGATAGGCGACCCAGGGCATGGCGCCGTGGAGCGTGCCCCCCTTGCCGGAGCGCAGGACGCCGCGGAAGATCTCCTCCGTGTAGGCGCCGATGCCGGTCGGATCGGGCGTCAGGTTGGCGCTCGCCACCCGCTCGCCGAAGCGAGCGATGAGATTGCCGCCGCCGCCGAAGCCCGGATTCGTCGGCGCTTCCCAGGCCGTGTGGCACCCCATGCAGTCGGCGATCTCGATGAGATAGGTGCCGCGCTCCACCGGGTCCGAGAGATCGCGCGCCGCCACCGGGCCCTCGAGGGGGCGTGCGTTCTCGGCCCTCTCTCGCTCCCGCTCCGGCGAGAGCAGACGCGGGGGCAAGGGGTGGCGCAGCGGCGGCAGCGAGCGCAGGTAGACGACGATCGACGCGACGTCCTCGTCGGAGAGGCCGCGAAACGCCCACCACCACATCTGCCCGCCGAGACCGCGGCCGTCGTGCCCGACGCCCTCGCGGATGGCGCGCGCGATCGCATCGTCGCTCCAAGTTCCGGAGCCGGACTCGAGGTCGGGCGTGAGGTTGGGGGCCACCAGGCGATAGCCGGGCTCCTCCACCATCACCGCGCCGGCGAATTCGCGCCCGGCAACCGGCGGCGCCCCCGGCAGACTCCGGTCCCGCTCGGAGTGGCAGACGACGCAGCCGACCGCCGCGTTCGCGAGATAGCGGCCGCGCTCCACCCGCTCGGGGGTGCGTTCGAAGCGGAGCTCCCGCAGGTCACGAGCCCGGCGGGCCAGCAGGACTCCTCCTGCGCTCTCCGGAGGCCGGCCGCAGGCGGCGAGCAGGAGCACGTACGAGAGCACCACCACTCCCGATCGAATCGTCGTCAAGAGACCCTCCCTCCGCTCCGCCGGGACCAGCGGAGCACGCGTGCCACATCTCCACGAGAAACGGAGAATCGGCGCTCCGAGCGACAGCGCCCGCTCTCGCGTCGCGAAACGGACCCCGGTTCGAACTGGCTTCCTAGGGCACGAAGCGGTAGCCGACGCCGCGCACCGAAAGGATGTGGCGGGGTCGGGCGGAGCTCGCCTCGAAGCGCTGCCGCAAGGCGACGATGACGTTGTCGACGACGCGCTCGTTGGGATGGTTCGGGAGCTCCCAGACCTCGGCCAGGAGATCCCGCCGCGTCACCACCTGGCCGGGGCGGGAGAGGAAGACCCGCATCACCGCGATCTCCTTCTGCGAGAGCTGCACCGTGCCGTGGCGCGTGCCCGCCTCGAACGACTCGAAGTCGATCCAGCAGTCGCCGATCGACCGTCGGCGCGAGATCCCGGAGCCGCCGTTGGCGCCCTGGCGCGACCAGTCCTGTCGCCGGAGGAGGCCATCGACGCGGGCCAGCAGCTCGTCGAGGTCGAAGGGTTTCACCACGTAGTCGTCGGCGCCGGTCGTCAAGCCCTGGACGCGGTCCGCCGGCTGCGCGCGCGCCGTGAGCATCAGGATGGGCGCCAGGTTCCCCGCCGCCCGCAGCCGGCGGCAGACCTCGAAGCCGTCCACGCGCGGCAGGCGGACGTCGAGCACGACGAGATCGTGCGCGCCCGCGCTCGCGAGCTCGAGCGCCCTGGCTCCGTCGCGCGCCGTCTCGACCTCGTAGCCGGCGCGTTGCAGGCTGTAGACGAGTCCCTCGAGGATCGCCTCGTCGTCTTCGACCACCAGCAGCCGCCGCCGGGGCGCGTCGCTCATCCCGCCTCCGGCAGATCGCTCTGCAGCGGCAGCTCGACCACCAGGAGCGTTCCCGGCCGCCCCTCGTGCGACTCGGCGCGCACGGTGCCGCCCATCTCCCGCGCGAGACCCGCGACGATCGAGAGACCCAATCCGGTCCCCCGCCGGTGCGGATCCCCCGGGCGGCCCGCCTGGTAGAAGCGATCGAAGATCCGGGGAAGATCCCGCTTCGGAATCCCGACGCCGTCGTCCTCCACCTCCAGGCGAACCCGATCGCGCGCGACGGTGAGACGACAGCGCACCTCCCCGCCCGGCTTCGAGTGGCGCACCGCGTTCTCCACCAGGTTGTCGAGCACGCGCCGGAGCGCCTCCTCCGTCGCCAGGACGACCGCAGGATCGACGCGCTCCGCGCGGAGCTGGACCTGCCGGGAGACGGCGGCGGGCGCGGCCTCGACCAGGTACCGCCGCAGGAACTCGTCGACCCGCACCCGGCGGAGCTCGGGCTGCCCTCGCCGCGCCAGCAGGCGGCTGCTCTCGAGGACCGAGTCGACCAGCGCCGCCATCCGGTCGGTCTGCCGTTCGATCGTCGCCAGGAAGCGCCGGCGATCCTCCGGCGGTGGCTCAGACCCCCGCAGCAGCGCCTGCGCATGCAGCTTGATCGCCGCGAGCGGCGACTTCATCTCGTGAGTGATGTTCGAGAGGAACTCCTCCTGCTGGAGGGCGTAGCGACGGGCGGCGAGCGCCTGCGCGAGCTGATAGGTGAGTCCCACGATGAGGAAGAAGAGGAGCAGGCATCCGATGCTCAAGAGGACCCAGTTGATCCCCTCGACGTCGAGGCCGATGCCGCGGCCGAGGTCGGCGAGCCGCGAGCCCGAGCGCACCACGTAGACCACCCAGACGACCAGGAGCGAGATGGTCGCCGCGAGCGAGAGCACGTACATCGCCACGAGCTGGGTCGAGCGGAGCCGGTGCATCCCCCGCATGCTACGGCGAGAGGGCCCCGAAAGGGCAGGGTCCGGTGGGCGATTTCTGACGAAAGTCTGACGCCGGTCGGGCGCGCGCTCGGCCATACTCCCCCCGCCATGTCGACCCCCTTCGCCGACGAGTCCGCTTGGCGCGCCCTGCTCGCCCCTTACAAGAAGGCGAGCTCGAGGAGCGCCACGATCCAGCTACTGAATACCGCAGTGCCCTTTGTGCTGCTCTGGGGGTTGATGGCCGCGGCGGCGGACCGCTCCTACCTGCTGACGCTCGCCCTCGCGGTTCCAGCCTCGTTCCTCTTCATCCGCCTCTTCATCTTCCAGCACGACTGCGGCCACGGCTCCTTCTTCCCGTCGCGCGGTGCCAACAACGTCCTGGGGCGGATCCTCGGCGTCCTCACCTTCTTCCCGTACGGCTACTGGAAGAAGACGCACGCCATTCACCATGCGACCTCCGGCAATCTCGACGACCGCGAGTTCGGCGACATCGACACCTTGACGGTGCGCGAGTACCTGGCGCTCTCGCCGCTCAAACGCCTCACCTACCGGCTTTACCGCCACCCGCTGGTCATGTTCGCCGTCGGACCCGCCTATCAGTTCCTGCTGAAGCACCGTTTCCCCTTCGACATCCCCTTCTCCTGGAAACGCGAATGGCAGAGCGTGCTCTGGACCAATCTGGGGCTCGCGGCGCTCTATTCCGCGCTGGTGGCTGTTCTGGGTTGGAAGACCGTCCTGCTCGTCGAGCTTCCGATCGTCTTCCTCGCCGGCGCGCTCGGCGTCTGGCTCTTCTACGTCCAGCACCAGTTCGAGGACACCTACTGGGAGCGCGAGGAAGCCTGGGACTTCTATCGCGCCGGAGCTCACGGCAGCTCCTTCTACGACCTCGGGCCGGTCGGTCACTGGCTCACCGGCAACATCGGTTACCACCACATCCATCACCTCGCGAGCCAGATTCCGAACTACCGGCTCGCCGCCTGCTTCCGCGAGAACCCCGCCATGCAGCGGGTCACCCGTCTGACCGTCCGAGCGAGTCTCCGCTGCGCCCGCTTCTCGCTCTGGGACGAGGAGCGGAAGACGATGGCGACCTTCTCCGACCTCGGACGCCTCTCCGCGCGGAGCTCCGCTCCCACCGCGTCCGCCCTTTCCTAGGGAGACGGGCCCCGACGCTCGGTCGCGCCCCACCCCGTCGGGGTGTCGGCCGCCGCGCTCCGCGTCCTAGAATCTCACCCGAGCGCACGGCGCGATCTCGCGCAGGGTGGTGCGTGGACGGCTCGCCGTCCCCCCGAGGAGGAGGGCCTCATGGCCGCATTCGAGCAGCAGATCCGCGACACCCAGGAATGGCTCACGAGCCTCCGCTTCTCGGGCCTGCGGCGTCTCCACTCGGCGCGACAGGTCGTCGAGCAGCGCGGCACCATCGAGCAGGACTACCCCGTCGCCCGCGCGGCCGCCGAAGCCTTCCACGCGCGCCTCCGCGAGCTCTTCGCGGAGCGCCGGAGCATCACCACCTTCGGCCCCTATTCCCCGGGTCAGGCCGTGGCGATGAAGCGTCTCGGCATCGAAGGGATCTACCTCGGCGGCTGGGCCACGTCGGCCAAGGGCTCGACGAGCGAGGATCCGGGCCCGGACCTCGCGAGCTACCCGCTCTCGCAGGTGCCGGACGAAGCGGCCTTGCTGGTGCGAGCGCTCCTGACGGCGGACCGCAACCAGCAGTACCTCCGGTCGCGCATGGGGGAGGCGCAGCGCCAGGCGACTCCCGCCATCGACTACCGCCCCTTCATCATCGCCGACGCCGACACGGGACACGGTGGCGACCCGCACGTCCGCAACCTCGTCCGGCGCTTCGTGGAGGCCGGAGTCCCCGGCTATCACATCGAGGACCAGCGTCCCGGCACCAAGAAGTGCGGCCACCAGGGAGGGAAGGTCCTGGTCGCTTCCGACGAGCAGATCAAGCGCCTCAACGCGGCGCGCTTCCAGCTCGACGTGATGGGAGTGCCAGGGATCGTGGTCGCCCGCACCGACGCCGAGGCCGCGAATCTCCTCGACTGCCGGGGGGACGAGCGCGATCACCCCTTCATCCTCGGGGCCACCAGCCTCGACGTCCCCTCCTACAAGGTCTGCTTCCTGGCGCTGGTGCGCCGCTTCCACGCGGCCGGGCTCGCGGAGATCAACGGCCATCTCCTCTACTCGATCGCTGCCGAGGAGGAGCGCGCCGGCGACGCCTGGCTCGACCGCCAGGGGCTCGCGAGCTTCGTCGCCGAGGCGAAGGCTGCCGCCGACCGGGGCGACGCGCTCGCCATCGACGCGGCCTTCGACCGCGCGACCTCGCGCCTGGTCGAGCTCTGGGAAACCGCTTCGGGCCTCGAGACCTACGGGCAGGCGGTCGCCGACGTCCTCGAGTTCCGCGCCGAAGAAGGCGAGATTCCGCCCTCGGCGGTCGCCGAGTGGCACGCGTTCGCCTCGACCGCCTCCTTCCCGGCCGCCCGCCGCCGCGCGCTCGCGCTGGGCGTCGACATCGTCTGGGACTGCGAGCACGCGCAGACCCCCGAGGGCTATTACCAGGTGCGCGGCGGCATTCCTTACGCGATCGCCAAGTCACTCGCGGCCGCCCCCTACGCCGATCTGCTCTGGATGGAGACCAAGACCGCCGACCTTGCCGACGCGCGGGAGTTCGCGGAGGCGATCCACGCCAACCACCCCGAGAAGATGCTGGCCTACAACCTCTCGCCCTCGTTCAATTGGGACTCGACGGGCATGAGCGACGAGGAGATGCGACGCTTTCCGGAGGAGCTCGGCAGGATGGGCTTCGTCTTCAATTTCATCACCTACGGCGGCCACCAGATCGACGGCGTCGCCGCCGAGGAGTTCGCGACCGCGTTGAAGCAGGATGGAATGCTCGCGCTGGCGCGGCTGCAGCGGAAGATCCGACTCGTCGAATCCCCCTACCGCACGCCGCAGACGCTGGTCGGCGGGCCGCGCGCCGACGCGGCGCTCTTCTCGACCTCCGGGCGCACCGCGACCACGAAGGCGATGGGCAAGGGCTCGACGCAGCACCAGCACCTCATCCAGACGGAGGTTCCCAAGAAACTGCTCGAAGAGTGGCTCGCGCTCTGGAGCGCGCACTACGGCCTCGACGAGGCGCTCAAAGTGGAGCTCCGGCCCCATCGGGCCGGCAGCGAGCTCCTGGAGCTCGCGATTCGAGGCCGGGGTGAGAGCCCGCTCGCGAACGTGATCTTCGCCTCGATTCACGACCGTCGCGGGCGCAGCATCCTCTCGGTGCGCGACCAGAACACGTTCGCCGAGCGGCTGCGCAAGAAGCGGCTGATGACGCTTCTCCACCTCTATCTCGTCCACCGCTACAAGGTGGACTCGGTCCACTACGTCTCGCCCACCGAGGACAACCAGTACCAGACGGCGAAGATGAAGGCGCACGGGATCTTCTCCGAGGTCAACACCGAAGTCGGGCAGATCATCGTCGCGGACGTCCATCCACCCCGGATCGCGGAGCTCCTCGAGGCGGATCGGGTCGCGCTCGGCAAGCTGATTCGCAAGGAGAGCTAAGGCGGCAGGCACGATGTCGGGATTCCACGGGACACGCGTCCGCTGCTCCTACCAGGTCGCGACGTTGGCGGCCGCCCTCGGCACGGCTCTGGGGGGCGCCGCCGCTCTCCCTGCCGCCGCCGTCGAAGAGCGGATCTTCGGAGCCCGCGAGACGCCGGACGCGATCCGCGTGGACGGCCGGTTGGACGAGCCGGCGTGGAGCCTCGCCGAGGCGATCGCTCTCCCGTTCGAGATCGAGCCGGGGGAGAACGTGGCGGCGCCGGTCGCGACCTCTTGCCGCGTCCTCTTCGAGGCGAGGCGTTTGCTCGTCGGCTGCGTCGCCGAGGATCCCCAGCCGGCGACCATCCGGGCCCGCTTCACCGACCGTGATGGCGCCTTCGACGACGATTTCGTCGGCGTCCGACTCGACCCTTTCCTCGATCGTCGCCGCGCCTTCGAGTTCTACGTGAACCCGCTCGGCGTGCAGATGGATCTCTTCCGCGACGACCTCGGCAACGACCGTTTCGGCGACAACGAGGACGAGAGCTGGGACGCGATCTGGGACTCGGCCGGCGAGATCACCGCCTCGGGCTACGCGGTGGAGATCGCGATTCCCTTCTCCTCGCTGCGCTTTCCCCGGTCGCTCGCGGAGCAGCGCTGGGGCGTGAGCTTCGCCCGCGTCAGGCCGCGCCGCGATCGCGCCGTCTTCGCGAGCGAACCCTCGGACCGCAACCGGTCCTGTACCGTCTGCCAGTACTCGACCCTCGAAGGGCTCGCGGGGATCTCCCCCGGCCGCAATCTCGAGCTCGATCCGACGCTCACCGTCCAGCGCGCCGACCGCCGCGTCTCGCTCGACGGGCCGCTCGAGGCCGGCAGCACCGAGGTCGAGGGGGGCCTGACCCTCGGCTGGGGGGTCACCCCGGACGTCGTGCTCAACGCCGCCGCGAACCCCGACTTCTCGCAGGTGGAGGCCGACGCGCTCGAGCTCGACGTCAATCGCCAGTTCGCGATCTTCTATCCCGAGCGCCGCCCCTTCTTCCTCGAGGGAGCCGACTTGCTGGCGACACCGTTCCAGGTGGTCTTCACCCGCAACGTCGCCGACCCCGACTGGGGGCTCAAGGCGACGGGCAAGCTGGGCAGGAGCGCCTTTGCCGCTTTCGTCGCCGGGGACGCGCGCACGTCGCTCCTGATCCCCGGGAGCCGCGACTCCGATCTGATCGAGATCCCGGGCGACTCGCGAGACGCGGCGGCGCGCTACCGCCACGACGTAGGCCCGGGCTCCGCGCTCGGCGTCGTCGCCACGTCGCGCCGCGGCGACGGCTACGCCAACGACGTCGCGGGGATCGACGGACTGATGCGCTGGGGAACCGCCGACGCCTTCCGGTTCCAGGTCCTCGGCTCGCGAACCCGCGATCCCGCGGCGCCGGACCGCCGCGTGGAGCCGTCGGAGGATCACGCCCTTCTCGCCGCCTGGAATCACGACTCCCGCGATTGGCGTCTCTCGGCGCAGTATCAAGACGTCGGCCGCGACTTCCGCGCCGACCTGGGCTTCCTGCCGCAGGTGGACTACCGCTACGGCAAGCTGCTCGCGGAGCACACCTTCTGGGCGCGCCCCGAAGCGCGATGGCTGAGCTTCCGGCTCGGCATCGACAGCGCGAGGACCGAGGATCAATCGGGTGAAACGATCGAGCGGCTCGACGAGATCTGGATCATCCTGCACGGCCGCCGGCAGCTGGAGCTCTTCGTACAGGCCGCCGACCGGGAACGCACCTTCCAAGGAGAGGCCTTCCGGGAGTCGTACGTCGAGGGGCATGCGTCTCTCAGACCCAGTCGCTCGCTCGAGCTCGATCTCCACTGGAACCTGGGCGACACCGTCGACCTCGCCGGTCTGCGCCCGGCGACCCAGGTCCTGCTCGCTCCCGCCATCGCCTGGAGCCCCGGGCGTCATCTGCGGACCACGCTCCAGCATCAGGTGCAGCGCCTCGAAGTCGACGCCGGCCGGCTCTTCACGGCGCGCCTGACGGAGCTCCGGACGGTCTGGCAATTCGACATCCGCAGCTTCGCTCGCGTCATCCTCCAGCATCGCGATCTGGCGCGCGATCCCGCGCTCCACGCGACGCCGGTCGCGCGGCGCGAGCGGCGCCTCTTCAGCCAACTCCTCTACTCCTACCGGCTCAACCCCCAGACGGTCCTCTTCGCCGGCTACTCCGACACCAGGATCGACGGCACGACCATCGAGTCGCTGCAGCTCGATCGCACCTTCTTCGCCAAGCTGGGCTACGCCTGGCGTCCATGAACCGGAATCTCTCGGGGGATATGCTCAGCCCAGGGAGGGCGCTCCCATGACCCGCAGGTCGCCGTCTCTCGTCCTCTTCCTGACGCTCGCCGGCCCTTCGCTGGCCGCCGCTGCGACCGAAACCCAAGTCGTCCTCGCGCTCGACGCGAGCCGCTCACTCTCCGCGGCCGAAAGTCGCGCCGCGACGGCGCTCGCGCGCGGCCTCGCCGCCAAGCTCCCCGAAGACGCTCGACTCGGGGTCGTCACCTTCGATGACGCCGTGCGTTGGCTCGCATCGCCGGGCGCGGCCGGGGACGGCGCCGTGCTCGACACCATCGTTCCCGCCGGTCGCTTCACCGTCCTCAACGACGCTCTGGTGGAGGGCGTCCGAGCGCTCGCGGACGGCGGGGTGATCGTGCTCCTCTCCGACGGCCGCGACGAGAACTCAGCGACCACCCTCGAGGACGTCGCGCGGCTCGCGGGCGAGCATGGCGTTCGCGTCGTTTCGATCGGCGCGGGCCGGCCGGACGAACGGACCTTGCGGCGGCTCGCTCTGCTCACCGGCGGCCTCTACGCCGGGCCCGTCGCCGCGCTCGGTCCCGACGGGCTGTCGGAGCAGGTGGAGAGCACGCGTCAAGCGCTCGCCCGCGAGCGCGCGGCCAAGGCGCCCCCGCCCGCTCCGCAACCGGCCGCCCCGGCGGCATCGACCGTCGTACCACCCCAGCCGGTGCCCCAGGCTTCCCACGGTTTCGACGGCCGCTGGCTCCTGGCGCTCGGCGGCCTCCTCGCGGCGGCGGGGATCCTCACCGGCTTCCTCCTCGCACGCCGGAGGCCTTCGCCGCGAGAGGCCGAGGCCGCCGCCACCGAGCCCGATCGCGGCACCGCGCCGGGCACGGCCTGGCCGGAGCCGCCGGGACCGCTGGCGAGCAGCTCCGCCGCGCACGCTCCGGTCGACGAGCTGCTCGTCGCACGCGTCCGCCTGCGGCAGGCCGCGCCGCCGCGCGCGCTCGAAGAGATCTCGCTCGACGAGACCACGTCTCTCAAACGCCTCAGCTTCGCCGAGGCGATCGAGCGCACCCTGGTGCTCACCGAGGAGATCGTGCTCGTCGTCCACGAACAGGGCATGCAGACGCGCTCGTTCCGTCTTCCCGCGGCGAGGGCTGTCGATATCGGACGCGACTCGAGCCGCAACACGCTGGCGTTCCTGGATCCCACCCTTTCGCTCCAACACCTGCGCCTGGCGCTCGAGGAAGGGGACGTCCTGCTGCTCGACCTAGGCTCCACCAACGGCGTCTTCGTCGGCGAACGACGCGTCGACGCCGCGCGCCTCCGGCCCGGCGACCACTTCCGCGCCGGCATGATCGAGTTCGAGCTCCGTCTCCACCAGGCGCGCCAGACCTAGCCTGGCGAGCCTTTCCGCCACGGGCTCAGACCCGGAACCAGTCGGCGCGCCAAGCGCGGACGCGGCGCTTGATGGCGTCGCGTTCGACCAGCCCTTCGTCGAGCGCCGCCCGTACGAGCTCCGCGAGCTCGGCGTCGCTCGCGAAGCGGAGCGCGGCGACCTGATCGAAGCTCAGACCTTCGGCTCGCGGCCGGAGCTCCTCCGGGAGGAGGCGCTCGCAGCGCAGCTGCTCCTCGAGGCGGATGACGCGATCCTGCACGCGGAGCGCGTTCACCCGTGCGTAGTAGACGCCGAGCCCGGCCGCGAGAGCGACGAGCAGGAGCGAGACGGTGGCGAGCGAAGGGTGGCGAACGAGCTCGATCGCGGCGCCGAGCAGACCGGCGAGAGCGGCGAGCGACGCGGCGATGTAGAGCGATGGCAGCTTGCGAACGTGGTTGGCGTACGACTGCGCGACCGGGGGCGACGTCAAGGTCCTCTCCTCTCGGAATCCGACGACCGCGAGAGCCTATCGCGACGACCCGCCGCGATCAGCTCCCTGGAGGCGCGGCCGATTCCATCGAGGCGTCCTCCGCGATCCACCAACGCCCCTGCCGTCGCTCCAGGACGAGCAGGGTCGGTCCGTGGCGCGAAAGCAGCCCCGCCGGCGTCTCCGAAGTCAGGGTCCAGCTTGCCAGCACGCGCGCGCCGTGCACCTCCCCCGGCACCGCGTCTCCGAGCATCGAGACCTCGCCCCCGGCGGTCAGGCGGATCTTCTCCACCTCGAGAGTGAGCCTCCCCATGGCGCGCGCGTCGGGATAGCTCTTCCGGTACCTCGCGAGCACCTCCTCCCGCCCCTCGCGCGTGCCGGAGGGGGAGACGAAGAGCGCCGCGTCGGCGTAGGCGGAGGTGAAGCCCTCGAGGTCGCCACGATTCCAGGCCGCCACTTGCTCGTCCAGGAGCTCGCGGATCGCGCGCTCGGCCTCGTTCCGCCGCCGCGCGTCGAGCACGCGATCCCAGAGCCCGGGACCGCGCGGCCCCAGAAAACGCGGCGCCTCCGCGAGAGCCGGGTCGGCCAGGACCTCGTCCGCGCTCGCGAACCGGAACCCCTCTCCTTCGAGCCAGGAGAAGAGACGGTCCCACTCGGAGGCGCCGATCGCGGTGGCGTGGAGGAGCAGGATCTGCGGCACCTCCCGTTCGAAGAGATCCCGCGACGTCTGGCGGTGATGGCGGACCGAGAGATGGAGCGACTCGTGGTAGGCCTCCACGATCCGCCGCAGCTCCGTCGCGGCGTCACGTCGTTCGGCCTCCACGAAGGGGCGCTCGAAGGACCAATCCTGATCGTCGATCGTGACCGGGAGGTTGCGCTCGCCGGAGCTCGCGAGCCAAGCGCGCGCCGCGTCGAGCTTGGCGTCGGTATCCCCCTCCCTCAGGAAGGGGAAGCGGAAGAAACGCGGGCCGGATTTCCCGCGCGCGGCGAGGAATCCGGCGATCTCGCGGCGCGCGGATTCGACGTCGGCGATCCAGAGATCGGTCTCGGTACGGTGGAAGTCGAGGTGGCGGAAGGAGTGATTTCCGAGCTCGTGACCTGCCGCGAGCCAGCGCTCCAACAGCGCCAAGTCGCTCGCACCGCGCACGTTGCCCCAGGTCACGAGCCCGACCGCCGACACCCGGTGGGCGGCGAGCGCCGCGAGCATGCCCTGGGTCGCGGCCGCGCGGTCCGCGAGATCTTCGTGCAGGCTGCCGCCCGTCATCGGGAGGTCGTCGATCGACACGAGGAGCGGAGTCCCCGGCCCGGTTCCGCGCGCGGCGGGAACGCCGATCACGAGGAGGACGGCGAACGCCAGGATTCGGGTGCCGGGTCGTCGATTCATGGGCCGAGCCTAGCAATACGCCCGCGTTGCGCGCCGGATGCCACCGCGACGCGCGACCTGAGTTGGCGCGCCGACCGATCGGCCGGATAATCCGCCGTGTGCCCTGGTCGATCGAGCTCTTCGACGCCTTCGCGGCGGGGGTCTATCTCCTGTTCGGCATCGTGCACCTCGACCTCGGTCTGCGGCGGCCGGAGGCGCGTGGCCACCTCTGGCTCGCGGGGGCGAGCTTTTCGGCGCTCGCCGTCGATCTGACCGGCCTCGCCCTGCGCGGCGTCGTCGTGCCCTCGAGCCTCTGGCTCGGCGTCCTCAATCTCACCGCCGTCGCCGCCGCCACGGTCTGCCTCTTCGAGCTCGTCACGGCCCTCGGCCGCCGACGCTCGAGATCCGCCGCCCGTGCTCTCGAATGGACGCTGCTCCTGCTCGCCCCGCTCGCCGCCTTGCGGCCCGAGATCGTTCCACCCGGCGTCGTATTCGCCCTCGTCCTGGCGCTGCTCGCGGTCTCCATGGCCCGCGCCCTCCGGCTGGCGCGCGGAAGCGATCGCGAGGCGCGCCTCCTGGCGGCCGGCTTCGCCGTGCTCATCGTCTGCCTCGTCCTCGACGTCGCCATGGAGCTCGGGCTCGTCCCGCGACGCGAAGGGCTGCCCATCGTCGGCTTCGTCGTCCTCTTCCTCTCCGCGGCGAAATCGCTCGCCGACCAGGCCGAGCGCGAGCACCGGGAGCTCGATGGGCTACGGCGCGAGCTCGAGCGGCGCGTCGACGAGCGGACCGCCGAGCTGCAGGAGGCCAACCGTCGCCTCGCCGAAGCGTCGCGGACCGACGCGCTCACCGGGCTTCCGAACCGACGCGGCTTCCTCGAGGCGAGCGCCGCCGAGATCGAGCGCTGCCGGAGGTCGGGGCGCCTCTTCTCGATCGTGCTGGCTGACGTCGACCGCTTCAAGGGAATCAACGACACGCTCGGCCATGCTGCGGGCGACGCGGCGCTCCGCGCCGTGGCCCAGCGTATCCGGAGCTCCCTTCGAGGCCAGGATCTGGTCGCACGGTGGGGGGGCGAGGAGTTCATCCTCCTGCTTCCGGAGACGGAAGCGCCCGGCGCGATGCACCTCGCCGAGACGGTCCGCGCGGCGATCGCCGCAGAGGCGCTCGAGCTCGAAAGCGGCCCTCTCCGTCTCACCGCGTCGTTCGGCGTGGCGCAGGCGGAGCGCGGCTCGCGCCTCGAGAGCACCATCGCCGCCGCCGACCGGGCCCTCTACCGCGCCAAGGACGCGGGACGCAACCGGGTCGAAGCCGGGTGAAGGCCTTCCGGGTGTCCCGGGGTCATCTCAGGGGGAAGTCACCGACCAACCCAGCGTGCTGCCGCGCTCGAAGCCATCGCCGAAGATGAAACCACCCCGGACCCCCAAGATCTCGTCGACCGTCAGGGCACGACGCCAGACTTCGAGCTCGTCGACACGGCCGTCGAAGTAGTAGCGGTCATTCGCACCGTCCCGGCCGATCGCCGCGATCTGGGCAGGAACCGAGCGCACGGGGTCGCCGAATCCTGCGTTCACGTGCGTGTCGACCAGCACACCATCGAGGTAGATCTCCGCCGCGCCGGCCTCGCCGCGATAGACGCCGGCGACCTGAAACCAGGTCAGCAGCGGCAGCATTGCCTCGGGGATACCTGGCCGTTCGGCCGTGCCGTTGGCATCGGTGATCTTGAAGCGCAGCTCCGCGTTGTCACGGTCGAGGTAGAGCACGTAATTGTCCTCGGCGGCATCGTAGATCGAGGCGAACGGCTCGAAGAGCTCGCTCGGTGGAGTTTCGAGATAGATCCAGGCGGCGAGCGTCAGACCGGTATCCGAAACGTCGAGGTCGATCGAGGGCGAGACGTCGAGCCACCCCTCGAACCCCAAGCCGCCGAAGGCGATCGCCGTCTTGCCGGGCCGTCCCCACGCCCAGGTGATTCCGTCCCCCGCGAGCACCGCGTCGTCCGGGTGCACTCCCGCGGCGTCGAAGGCGAGTTCGCCGCTCCCCTCCTCGAAGCGCCAGTGGGCGACTCGGCCGGCGGTGAAGCTCCGCACCTGGACCGAATAGCCGTCGGTGTCGCTCCCCGGCGAATCGAGAGTCTGCCAGGTGATCGCGAGGTCCCCTTCGGCGTCCACCTCGACGGAAGGGTAGGCCGGAGCGGTCGCCAGGACGTAGTTGTCGACCTGAAAGACCCCTCCGATCGCCGTCGTCGGTCCGAGGCGGCGCGCCGCGATCAGATTGCCCTCCCCCCAGGAGGCGGCGAGATCGCCGTCGGGACCCGCCGCTAGAACGGGATCGCGAGCCGGTGGAGAGCCGCTCGAGCTGATCGTCACCTCCGGCCCGCGCGGCGATCCGTCGGCGCGGAACCGACGCAGGTCGATACCGTCGCCCCGCGGCTCCCCCTCCGGCGCGAGCGGAATGTCTGGCTGGCTGCTCCAGAGGATCGCGAACCCGCCGTCGGGGGTCGGCGCGACGTCCGGGTGCACCTGGTTCCCGGTCGTGAAGCTGTTGGCCTGCTGCTCGACCCCGACGAAGGAGCCACTCGCGGCGAGGCGGCGCCACTGCACGCTCAAGGAGCCGGTGTCGCCCCCCGCAGACTGCGTGCTCTCCCAGACCACGGCATGGCCGCCCTCTCCGGCGAGCCGTGCGATCCGCGCGTGATCCTTCACCGGGCCGCTCAGGGTATCGGCGGGCTGCGTCCCAGCGAGCGGCGTCCCCGCAGCGTCGAAACGGCGGACGAGGACGGCCGATGCCGTGCTCATGGCCACGACGAAGCCACCGCCGGGCGCCGAAGCGACGTCCACGGTCGGATTGAAGGGATTCGCGCTCGTGGCGAGATTCTCGAGCACACCTCCCTGAGGGGAGCCATCGTCCGCGACGAAGCGGCCACGGATGCTCGCCGTACTTCCGTCGACGGTCCTCCAGACCACGATCGAGCGCCCGTCGTCGAGACGCGCGATCGCGGGGGGGCCGAAAGTGAGGTTCTGATCGAGCACTTCGTCCTGGACGCCGAGGGGCGTCCCGCCGCGCGAGACAGCGCGGCAGCGGACGACCTCGACGCCGCCGTCCACCTCCCACCAGGCGACCACCCAACCGCCGCCCGGAAGGGCCGAGACCGCCGGCCGCTGCTGGTCGCCGGAGGTGACGAGGTTGACCTGCCGCTGGCTCGCATAGGGGATGGCGCTCGGCGGGGGCGCGCCGGCCTCCGCGAGCGACGCTCCGAGGACCAGGAGTCCGGAGAGGATCGAGACGCTCGGAAACGCGCCCAGCAGGCCCACCCGAGCGGAGCGCACTGAATTCAGCATGATCGTTGCCTCCTTGACCAGAATCGCGGAATCGGCGGGCAAACGGGATCACGAGGCCGCCTGAGTACAATGGACCGCCAATGCCTCCGGGGGTTGGCCCGACCGCGCGAAGCGCATCGATCACCGCACTGCTCCAGGCCTGGAGCGGCGGCGACGGCGCCGCCCTGGACCAGTTGATGCCGCTGGTCTACGACGAGCTGCGCGCGCTCGCCGCGAGGAGATCGCGGCACGAAACTCCCGGCTCGACCCTGACGCCGACCGCCCTCGTGCACGAGCTCTACCTGCGGCTCGCGGGTGAGGACCGGGCGAGGTGGCAGAACCGGCGCCACTTCTTCGCGGTCGCGGCGCAGCTCATCCGCCGCATCCTGGTCGACCACGCCCGCGAGCGCGGCGCCCAGAAGCGCGCCGGGGATCGCGTGCGGGTCGAGCTCGCGCCCGATCTCGTGCTCGAGGCGCCGCCCGACCTCGACCTCCTGGCCCTCGATCGCGCGCTCGAGCGCCTCGCCAGGCTCGACCCGCGCCAGGCCGAGATCGTCGGCTACCGCTTCTTCCTCGGGCTCTCGGTCGAGGAGACCGCGGAGCTTCTCGACCTCTCCGCGCCGACCGTCAAGCGCGACTTCCGCTCCGCCCGCGCCCTTCTCCAGCGGGAGCTCACCCGATGAGCGACGCGGTGCGCTGGCGACGCCTCCGCGACCTCTTCGACGAGCTCGTCGAGCTCGCCCCGGAGCAGATCGCCCCGCGGCTTGCCGAGCTGCGCACCGCGCATCCCGACCTCGCGGACGAGGTCACCGAGCTGCTCGCGGCCGACCACGAGAACGGTCTCTCCCGCGGGGCCTCCCTGATCGTCGAGAGCGCCACCCCCGCCGAGCGCAGCCGACGGTACGGCAACTGGATTCCGGCGGAGCTTCTCGGCGAAGGGGGGATGGGCCGCGTCTATCTCGCACGCCGCGCCGACCGCGCCTTCGAGAAGACCGCCGCGCTCAAGGTGCTGCGCGCGGGCATCGACGGCCTCACCTTCCGCGAACGGTTCGCGAGCGAACGCCGGATCGTCGCGGCGCTCGAGCACCCGGGAATCGCCCGGCTGCTCGACGGCGGCGAGACGGAGGACGGGGTGCCCTTCCTCGTGCTCGAGCACGTCGCGGGAATCGACCTCGTCCAGTGGTGCGAGTCCGAGCGGCTCGCCCTCGCCGCGCGACTGCGTCTCTTCCGCCACGTGCTCGACGCGGTGGCCTTCGCGCACCGGCGCCTCGTGGTGCATCGTGACCTCAAGCCGGGCAACATCCTGGTCGGCGACGACGGCGCGCCGAAACTTCTCGACTTCGGCATCGCGAAGATCCTCGAGCCGGAGGTCGCGGACGGCGAGCGGACCGTGACCGCGGAGCGCATGCTCACCCCGGAGTACGCGAGCCCCGAGCAGATCCGTGGCGCGCCGGTTTCGATCGGGAGCGACATCTACTCGCTCGGCGTGGTGCTGTTCGAGCTGTTGGTGGGCCGCACCCCCTTCCGCGACCGCGCCACCTCTCCGGGAGCGCTGGCGCGCGCGATCGAGGAGGAGGCGGCACCCGCTCCTTCCGCGGTGCTGGCCCAGCTGCCGCCGGCCGATCACCCCATCCGCCCGGCCGAGCTCCGCGGTGACTGCGATGCGATCGTCCTCAAGGCGCTACGCAAGGAGCCCGAGGCACGCTACCGCTCGGTGGAGGCCTTCGCCGACGATCTCGACGCCTATCTCTCCGGACGCCCGGTGGCCGCGCGCAGAGGCACCCTCGCCTACCGCGCCGCCAAGTTCACGGGACGGCATCGATGGAAGGTCGCCGCCGCGATCGCGACCGGGGCCGCGTTCGCGCTCACGGTCGCCGGCTACACACTCCGGCTGCGCACCGAGCGCGACTTCGCAGAGCAACGCTTCGCCGAGACGCGTGCGCTCGCGCGCTTCCTCCTCTTCGATCTGCACGACGCCATCCGTGATCTCGAGGGCGCGACCGCTGCGCGCCGCACGCTGCTCGAGCACGCTCTCGACTACCTGGAGCGGCTGCGCGTCGCCTCCCACGGTGACCGCTCGCTGGCGCGCGAGGTCGCCGAGGGTCACCTGCGCGTGGCCGAGATCCTCTCCGACCGGCGGGCCGCCGCGGGGCTCGAGCTCTCGGAGGAAGCGGAGCCGTTGCTCGATCGCGCGCGGCAGCTGGTCGACGTCGCGGAACCATCGCTCGGAGACCGGAGGCTCCTGGTGCGCATTCTCGGCGCGATGGCGAGGCGCCGTTTCTCCGGCGAGATCGAGACCGAACAGCGCTTGAGAGCCGCGCGGCGGGCCGTGGGCTTCGCCGAGGAGATCGCTTCGAGCCCCGACGCGACGCTGGAGGATCGGCGAGCCCTCGCGCGCACGCTCCGGGATCTCGTGGACCTCCTCGGGTTCTCGGGCCGGATCGCGGAGGCCGAGGAGCCCGCGCGGCGAGCCTTCCAGATCTCGGACGCGACGCTTCGAGGCTTCGGAACCGACCGCGACGCCCGTCTCGATCTTGCCGACTCGGCGCTCGCCTTCGGTCGCGTCATGTACCGCCTGGGCCACGCCGCGGAGGCCCTCGACGCCTTCGCTGAAGCCCGCGGCGAGCTCGAGACGCTGCAGAGCGCGGCGCCAGAGAGCGTCGAGGTCCGCGACCGGCTGGCGAATCTGCTGGCGACCATCGGAAGCCACACCTGGCAGAACGGCCGCGCCGCCGACGGTGTGGCGCTCCTCGAGCGCGCCGTTTCCCTCCACGCCGGCCTCGTCGCCTCGGATCCCGACAACGAGCAGGCGAAGCGTCGGCTCGCGAGCGCGCGCACCGAGCTCGCGATCGCGCTGGTCGCGGCCGGCCGCTTGGAGGAGGCGCTACAGGAGCACGGCGATGCGCTCGACAGTCTGCACCGCGCTCGGGAGCGACGTGGAGCGCCGGCGTTTCTGATCTACGAGGAAGCGTTTCTCCACTTCCACCTCGCGACGGCGGCGCGAATCGCCGCCGCGGGAGCCGAGACGCCCGCCGACCGCGAGGCTTGGCTCGAGCGAGCGCGCGGCTGGTACACGGAGGCGCTCCGGCTGCGACGCGAGGGCGAGGAGGCCGGAACCCCCTCGCACCTCGAACCGGAGACTTGGGACCGCGTGGCCCGGGAGGCCGCCGAGCTCGGCGTGAGCTGACCCGGGAAGTTCCTCCCAGCTACTCCTGCGGCAGGCCGCTCAGCAGGGCTTCGAGGCGCGCCAGCCGGGCGGCGAGCTCGGCATTGCGCCTTTCGAGATCCCCGAGCTTCTCGGACTGCGCGGCGATCGCGGCCTCTCTCGCCGCCAGCTCCGCCTGCAGCCCCTTGATGGCCGCCAGCGCCACGCCTCCGAGGTCGGTCATGCCGACGTGCTTGTCGTCCGGACCCAGACCGAAGGCGGCCCACCAGTCCTCGGCAATCGGACCGATGTGACGCTCCTCCGGAACGCCCTTGGCGTTCCAGGAGGTCAACGGCATGGCGATCAGGCGCGCCAGGATCTCCCCGCCGTCGACGGCCTCGAAGTTCTCCTTGATCCCGCGGCTCGAACCGGTCAGGTACTGCGTGCCGCCGATCGTCAGGTTCCCGTTCTGATTGAGCGAGAACTGAGGCGTCGCGGCACCCGGGATCGAGATCTGGAAGGTGTTGTTGAAGTTCGACATCTGCCAGTCGTTGGCGCCCGCGTCGGTACGGTCGAACAGGGTCTGCACGCCGCCGTTGTTCGAGAAGCGCGCCACCGTCGCCACGGCACCAGTGTTCCGGGAGATGTGCAGCGCCGCCGCCGGGCTCGCGGTCCCGATCCCGACGTCGCCGTTGGCCGCGATGTCGATCGAGCTCGACGGCGCGCCCGGCCGGATGCGAAACGGCAGCCGGGACCCGCTCGTGACGTCGCGCACGAAGAAGTTGGCTTCGTTCCCGGCGATGTCCCAGGTCTGGGGCGAGAAGCCGCCCGAGCCGTTCTGCTCGAGACGCAGGCTCGGCGTGTCGGAGTCGTTCACGTGCAGCTCGAGCACCGGGTTCGAGGTCCCGAAACCGACGCGTCCCGAGGAATCGACGTAGAGAGCGTTCGCCGGCGTTCCGGCTTCGATCGTGAAGGGGATGTTCCCCGAGCAACCGCCCCCCGAGCCGGTGCCGCAGTCCTGGACGCCGAAACGATTGAGCCCCCCGCTCGCGCTGTCGTTCGCGAAGATCTGCCAGTCGCGGTTGGGGAAGCCGCCGAGCGACGACGTGTCGTCGAACTTGAGGCGCGTGTTGTTCTCGGTCAGGATGATGGTCGAGTCGGAGAAGCTCGGCGAGTCGGGGCAGTCAAGACCGACACAGAGGCTGTTCCGGATCACACCGTCGCTGTTGGTGAGCACCGTGGCCTCCGGGACGACGGCTTCGCCGCCATCCTCGCCCGCGGCGCTCTCCGCGCCGAGACCCACGAAGAGCGAGCCGCCGGAGACCCCGAACGCTCCGCTCGTCGACCATCCCAGCGCCTCGGCGCCTTCGCCGTCGGGCCCTCCCGCCTCCGCCTCGCCACGCGACCGCGGCGAAGCGGGGAGCGCCCGCAGCTCCCAGCGGTAGCTCCCTTCGGCCAAGGCGCCCTGCGGCCCGCCGAGGTGGTACCGCGGCGCGACCCCTGCGGCGAAGGTCTGACGCGTCACCTCGCCGTCGGGTCTTCCGACGGTCAGTTCGAGGGCGACCGCGCCCCCCCCGACCATCCACTCGACCTCCTGCGATCCGGCCGCGAGCCGGATCTCCGGAGCCTGTGCGGCGGTCGCGATCGAAGGTCCGACCAGCACTCCGCAAGCGAGCAGAGACACTGCGCCCATGCGCGTCCACTGACTCATGATCCACCTCCTGGTTTTCCGCAGTGTCCCTCTTTCGAGCGCGAGAATCAAGCCCCTGACGCCATCTGTCTCCGTCGGCTTTCGTCATGCCGAATTGCCCTAGTTTCCACGTGCCGCGAGCATGTGCCGAACGTAACGTTCGCGTGCCATCGAGCGACACTCCCGTCTCCGACCTCAACGCGGCCCGATCAGACGGAGCCTTCGGCGCCGGGGAGCCCCTCCCGCCTCCCGGTGTCCCTCACTCTTCCCTAGAATCGGGTCATGGCGGATGCGGACGACACGCGCTCGGGTCTCTCCGGCTTCGACCTAGGTCCCTGGCGCGTCGAGCCCGGTCTCGATCAGTTGGTCGGCGAGAGCGGGCGCGTCGATCTCGAGCCGCGGACGATGGACCTGCTTCTCTGCCTCGTCCGCCACGCCGGCGAGACGGTCACCAAGGAGACGATTCTCACCGAGGTCTGGAAGGGCGCGATCGTCGTTGAAGGGGTCATCCCGAAGACGGTCTCGGCGCTTCGCCAGGCGCTCGGAGACGACGTCGCGGCGCCCCGGTTCATCCTCACGGTTCCACGGCGGGGGTACCGGCTGGTCGCGGCGGTCCGTGGCAGCCAGTCTTCCGATTCACCGGCCCGAGGCACCGACGCTCCTTCGGAGGCGCCGGCCAGCACCTCTCGGCCGCGCGCCGGCGCGCGCTTCGCGGTCGCGGTCGGCTTCGGCCTGCTGCTGGGCGCGCTCGCCCTGGGCGTCTGGCTCACCCGCGGCCCGCGAGGCCGGGATGTCGCCCTGCGCTCGTCCCGCGAGCCGGCGATGCCAGAAGCGGTGGAGCGCCTCTTCCTCGAAGCGCGCCTGCTCTGGTCGCGCCGGGGTCCTGACGACGTTCTGCGCGCGCACGCGCTCCTCGAACAGGTGGCGCGCGAAGCGCCGGACTCCGCCGACGCGCACGGCTGGCTCGCTCTCTCCTGGGTGACGCGTGGAAACTACCGCGGCGAACCTGCGATCGCGTTCGCGCACGCCGACGCGGAAGCCGCGCGTGCCCTCGAGCTGGACGCGGACAGCGCCGCCGCCCATGCTGGAGCCGGCTTGGTGGCGCTCAATCGCCGCCTCGACATCGCCACCGCGATCGCCGAGCAGCGGCGCGCGCTGGCTCTCGACTCCTCGTTCGCCCCGGCCCGGCAGTACCTCGCCGAAGCGCTCTCCGCCGCTGGCCACCACGACGCGGCGCTCGCGACCCTCGACGAGGCGCTGCGGCAGGAGCCCCTCTCGGCGGTCCTACACGGCGTGCGGGGTCTCCTGCTGTTGCGCGCCGGGCGGCCCCTGGGAGCGCTCGAGGCGTTCGACCGCACGTTGGTGCTCGATCCGCGGTTCGGCTGGCTGCACCGCTACCGTGCCTACGCGCTCGCCAGCCTCGGGCGCGAGCAGGAGGCGTGCGCCGCGCTCCTCGAAGAAGCGGCGATGTTCGTCGCGAGCCCTGACGAGCTCGACGATGGCCGGCGGGAGGTCGCCCGAGACGGTCTCGCCGGCTACTGGCGCTGGCGGCTTCGACGCATGGAGGAGCTCGCCGCGAGCGAAAGCAGGCCGCGCCCGACCCAACTCGCGGAGGCGCTCGCCGGTTCCGGCCGCTTCGACGAGGCTCTGGCGGAGTTGGCGCGCGCGCCCGCCGCCGAGGATGGCGAGTACTTCCTCTACTACCGCTCGAGCCCGGCCTTCGATCCGATTCGGGATCGGCCCGCGTTCCGGGCGCTCTACGCCGCCTTGGAGCGCTGAGGGAATGCCCTCCCGCTCCCGCCGGAACCGGTCGCTGGGCTAGAGTTGGACTCTCCGAGGAGCAGCGCTTCCTCGCACGGTGGCATGAGCGACCCGAGGCAT
Source organism: uncultured Thermoanaerobaculia bacterium (assembly GCA_964476605.1). Classification (GTDB taxonomy): domain Bacteria; phylum Acidobacteriota; class Thermoanaerobaculia; order Multivoradales; family JAGPDF01; genus JAGPDF01. The sequence goes on from CAYZBH010000044.1 coordinate 27,142, forward strand.
GGCCCACTCGCGGAGCTCTTCTCCAGCGCTGCGGGCCGAGGTCCCGCGCGCGCGAGCGAGCTCCTGCCGCTCGTCTACGACGAGTTGCGCCGGCTCGCGCGAGCCCGCATGGCGCGCGAGCGACCGGGCCAGACCCTGACGCCGACCGCTCTGGTGCACGAGGCCTATCTCCGCCTGGTCGGTCGGGACGATCTGCCGTGGGAGAACCGGGCCCACTTCTTCGCCGCCGCCGCCGAAGCCATGCGCCGGATCCTGATCGAGCGTGCGCGCCGAGTCTCCCGCGAGAGACACGGCGGGGGGATGTGGCGGGTGACCCTCGACGAGCAGTTCGTGGGCGCGGAGCCCGCCGCCGCGGAGATTCTGGCGCTCCACGAAGCCCTGTCGCGCCTCGAGCGGCAGGATCCCGAGATGGCGGTGGTCGTCAAGCTCCACCAGTTCGCGGGGCTGTCTCTCGACGAGACCGCCGCGGCGCTCGGGCTCTCCGATCGCACGGTGTCCCGCCGTTGGACGGCCGCGCGCGCCTGGCTGCGGCGCGAGCTCGGGCGCGGCGGCGATTCCGGTTCCCCGCCCTGAGCTCGCGACCGAGGAGCACCAGGGGAAGGTCGAGCTCCACCCGCTGAAGTCGTCCTCCTCGTAGTCCGCGAGGCGCAGCGCCCGATGGAGGAGATCGGCGCATCCAGTGCCATGCGTGAAATAGACCACCCTGGGAGCCACGCCACCGCGCAGACGCCAGCGGGAATCGAAGTCCGCCACTCGGATAGGGACCGCTCCGAGAGCTCGCTAGCGGGGGCCCAGAGCCGCGAGGCGGCGCGTCGCCTCCGCGGTCTCCGGGGTGTCGAAAGCCGAGAGCGTGGCGATGGCCTGCCCGAGCCGGGAGGCGGCTTCTTCGTTCCTTCCCAGGGCGGCGAGGCAGGACCCCAGATCGCTCTCCGCCAGGGCCACGCGGCGATCGCTCTCCGGGAGCGTCTCGCGGAGCATCGTGCGCGCCTCCTCGAGGAGCGGCAGCGCGCCAGCTGCGTCGCCGAGGCGCAACCGGAAGGCGCCCGACTTCTGGATCGCCTGCGCGGTTCCGGGCTGGCGACCCGAGAGCTCGCGGAGCATCGCCGCCGCGCGGTCGTAGAGGCGCCCCGCCGCCCTCCGATCGCCGCGCGCCTCCTCGACTTCGCCCAGATAGGCGAGCGAGGCCGCGACCGCCGGGTGCTCCTCGCCGAAGACGCGGCGCCGGATCGCCAGCGCCCGCTGCGCGGCCGCGAGCGCCTCGTCCCGCCGGCCCAGCTTCGCCAGCACGGCGGAGTAATCGGCGAGCGTGCTCGCGAGCTGCGGATGCTCTCCCCCCAGCACCCGCTCCTCCATCGCGAGGGCCTCCCGGTAGGCGCTCTCGGCGCCCGCGAGATCTCCCATGTCGTGCAGCAGCTTCGCGTAGTTGGCGAGCGTCACCTGGAGGTCTGGGTGCTCGCTGCCGAGGAGCCGGCGGCGCAGCGGCAGGAGCTCCTCGAAGATCCGTTTCGCCTCGGCCTGGTTGCCCCGCACGTGCAGCACCAGCGCGAGGTTGTTGAGCGCCATGGCGACGTTCGGGTGGTCGTCGCCGTACGCTCGGCGCCAGATGCCCAAGGCGAGACGGTAGTCGCTCTCCGCGCCCGCGAAGTCGCCGCGCCAGCGCTTCGCGATGCCGAGGAAGTTGTGGCTCTCGGCGACCGCCGGATCGTCCGGACCGAGCGCCGCCACCTTGATCGCCAGCCCCTCCTCGTGCAGTCTTGTCGCCTCGGGGAGGTGACCGGCCTGCCGCTCGAGCACAGCCAGCAGGTCGAGGCTCTCCGCGATGGCCGGATCCCCGGCCGGGAGCACGCGCCGCCGCATCCCGAGCGCCGCGCGAGCGCGCTCGCGGGCGCTCTCGTAACGGCCGCGCTCGAAGTCGAGCTCGCCCAGCTTCTGGAGCGCCGCGGCGACCTCGGGGTGCTCGGCTCCGTGCAGGCTCCGCTGCAGCGCGAGGCTCCGTTCGAGCGCCGGCTCCGCCCGGTCGAAGGCGCCGAGGTTGAGAAAGACGCGGCCGATCGTCGCCAGGAGCCGCGCCTGGATCTCCGGCTGGTCGGCGAGATCCTGCTCGATCTTCGCCGCCCCCTGGTCGAGCACCTGTCGTACCGTGACGTCCGCGCCGCGGGCGACGGCCGGGTCGGGTTGCTCCAGGATCCCCGCCAGGAATTCCGAAACCTGACTCGCGGTCCGTCGTTCCTTCTCCTGGCGCTCGAGAGCCCTCGCGAGACGGCGGGACTGCACCGCCATGACAGCTCCGAAGGCGATCAGCGCGACCAGGAGCAGCCCCCCCGCGATCGCTTCGACACGGTGGCGGCGCAGGAGCTTGCGCATCCGGTAGAGCCGGCTCGGCGGACCCGCCGCGACCGGCTGGAACGCGAGGTAGCGCTCCAGATCCTCGGCCAGGTCGGCCGCGGAACCGTAGCGGCGCTCGCGCTCCTTGGCCATCGCCCGGGCCACGATCCAGTCGAGCTCGCCGGCGATCTCGCGGCGGAGCCGCGCCGGATCGCCTGCTCGTCGCTCGGCGCGCGCCTGCGCACCCGGGTCGCCGGCGAAATACCGCGCGCTCGGCGGCCGCGGCTCCTCCTCGCGAATCCGGCGCAGGACCTCCGGGAAGGGCGTGCCGCGGAAGTCGAAGGCCGGGATCCCGGTCAGGAGCTCGTAGAGCATCGCGCCGAGCGAGTAGATGTCGGTGCGCGTGTCCAGGTCGAGGCTCATTGCCGCCTGCTCGGGGCTCATCGTCCCCGGCGTTCCCACCAGCTGGCCGAGTCGCGTGACGAGAGAGCCTTCTCCCGGACCGGGATCGACCGCGCGCGCGATCCCGAAATCGATCACCTTCGGCAGCGCTCTCCCACCTTCGCTCGCGACGAGCACGTTGGAGGGCTTGAGGTCGCGATGGATGACCCCCTTCTGGTGCGCCGAGTGGACCGCCCGGCAGACCGTGGTCAGCAGCTCGAGACGGGCCCGCAGGTCGAGGCGTCGCGCGTCGCAGTACTCGGTGAGAGCCGCGCCGTCCACCAACTCCATGGCGAAGTAGGGGCGCCCCTCGGGGGTCGCCCCGGCGTCGTAGACGCGGGCGATGGAGCTGTGGTCCATGCGCGCCAGGACCTGCCGCTCGACCTCGAACCGGCGCACCACCTCGCGCGTGTCCATGCCGAGCTTGACGAGCTTGAGCGCGACCCGGCGGACGACTGGCGCCTCCTGCACAGCCTCGTAGACCTGCCCCATCCCCCCTTCGCCGATCTTGCGCACGATGCGGTACGGGCCGACGTGGCTTCCGGGAACCGCCTCCATCGCGACCGTCGGCGCCGCGGCGAGGAGCGCGGGCGAGACCGAAGGGTCCTCCGAAACGTGCGCGGCCAGGAGCGACTCGAGCTCCCGGCGGAGCTCGCCGTCGTCACCGCAACCTTCGGCTAGGAAGGCCGCGCGCTCCTCCCCGGCGGCGCGATCGAGCGCACCGTGGAAGAGCGTCCAGAGCCGCTGCCAACGGTCGGGTTCCATCTGTCGCGAAGACCTGCCGCGAGGCTATCAGGCGATGGGGAGCGGCTCCCCGAAGGCGTCCCGCAACCGGGCCATCCTCACCAGCCGACCGGATGCCAGGTCGTCTTGATCTCGACGAAAGGGCGGATGAACTCGAGACCCTGCGCCACGTTCGCGGCGTAGTCCGGGAGATCGTAGGCCTGGACTCGCTTCACGTTGACCGCGGCGTCCTGACGCGCCTGGGCGAGGAGCCCGGCGGGGAGGCCCGCCAGGGAGAGCGCGTTGACGTCCATGTGCCGGGCGAGGTGCGGCACGAGCTCCGCCTTCTGACCCGAGATCAGATTCACGACGCCACCCGGGAGGTCGCTCGTGGCGAGGACCTCCGCCCATTCGAGCCCCGGCAGCGGGTCGCGCTCCGAGAGCAGCACGATCGCCGCGTTGCCCGAGACGACCACCGGCAGCACGTGGCTCACCAGGCCGAGGAGCGCCGGTCCCTCGGGCGCCACGACGCCGACGACGCCGGTCGGCTCGGGGACCGAAAAGTCGAAGTAGGCCGAAGCGACCGGATTGACGCTCGAGAGCAACGCCCCGAACTTGTCGGTCCAGCCGGCGTAGTGGACGACACGATCGATCGCGGCGCGGACCTCCCGCCGCCCCGCCGCGGGCGTGACCCCCGAGGTGCGACGGAGGAGGTCGACGAGGGCGTCCAACCGCCCCTCCAGCATCTCGGCCATCCGGTAGAGGACCTGGCCGCGCAGGTAGGCGGTTGCCTGCGACCACTTCGCGAAGGCTGCGCGCGCCTTGACGACCGCGTCGCGCAGGTCCTTGCGGGAGCCCCGGCAGACGTTGGCGACCTGTCGCCCCCGGGCATCCGGCGCCGGATCGTACCGCCCCGACTCGGAGCGCACGAAATCCCCGCCGATGAACATCTTGTAGGTCTTCCGGACTTCGAGCGTCGGCATGATCCCCCCGCGCGATCGTCCGCCATTCTA
>CAYZBH010000045.1:0-31514 GCA_964476605.1 uncultured Thermoanaerobaculia bacterium
TGGGATGGCCGCGTAGCGCCGGGGACCCCGGAACGCGACACCAAAGACGCCGCGGCGGAACCTCAGCTACCGATGCACCACCGCTCCCATCGCAGGGAATCGGACTCGACAAGAACGGCAAGGGCTACCGGCCCGGTGAAGCCTCGGTAGCCCTCGAGCCTCGGCTAGAGACGAGCCCGAGTCCTCGCCTCAGGCGTGCCCGGCCTTGTCGCCCTTCTTCGCGCCGCGCACCTTGGGCTCGGCGATCGCCGCCGTGCGCTCGAGCGACCGGCCCGGCGCCTCGCGTCCGGTGAGGAAGGTCGTGTCGAGCGGATAGACGAGCGGGTCGAAGATCACGAAGTAGAAATGCCAGACGAGGATCGCGAGGCTCGCGAGCACCGCTTCGTAGAAATGGATCACGGTCGCGACGTCCGAGGCCCATTTCGGCAGGTTCGCGAGGCTCCAGTCGGAGAACCAGAGGATGAAGCCGGTCACCGCCATCACGATCGTGCCCCAGACGAGCGCCAGGTACTCGGCCTTCTCGGCGTAACCGAGCGGCGGCGACTTCGGCATCTCCGCGCGCTTGCCCAGGAACCAGAGGAACTTCTCGCGCAGCTCGTGCACGTCGTGGAGAGTCGGCAGCATGGCTGCGATGCAGGCGCGCGCTCGGCGATCGATCGCCAGATGGATGGCGTGGAAGACGAAGGCTCCCAGCATGACGAGCGCCGCGCCGCGATGGAGCCAGCCGCGGAACTTGAAGCTCTCCTCCCAGGCGAGGAGAGGCTTCGCCCACCAGCCGTCCGGGAACTTGAGCGCGAAGCCGGTCCATACCAGGACTGCGAAGCTCGTCAAGAGCAGGGCGTGGGCGATGCGGAACCCCTTGTTCATGCGCGGACGCCGCGCCGCGACCGCCATCACCGGCCGCGGCAGCGCCAGCGTCGCCTTGCGCCGCAGGTCGAGCAGATTGTGGATCGCCATGCCACCGATGGTGAGCCAGATCAACCAGAGATAGGAGACGCGCACCCAGTAGACCGCCGGATGGACCTCGCCACGCTCTTCGGGGAGAACGTGCACGGCGCCGATCGCGAACGTCTTGCCGGCGCCCTGATGACAGGCGCCACAGGTCGCCGCCAGGTTCGCCGGCGCGATATGCGAGCGGGGATCCGACGAAGGCAGGATGTCGTGCACGCCGTGGCAGGAGGCGCAGTTGGCGACCGTGACGCTGCCCGATCGGCCGGCGAGCCCGTGGAAGCTGTCCTCGAAGGCCTCCACCGCGGTCTCCTTCATGCCGAACTTCTCGGTCACCCGGAGATCGCCGTGGCACCTTCCACAGGTCATCTTCGGCACGTTCGACGCGTAGACAGGGGAACCCTTGTCCGCCGGACCCAGGATCCGGTGCTCACCATGGCAGTCGATGCAGACCGGCGCCTCCTGGATGCCGGCCGCCGCCGCCACGCCATGCACGCTCTGCTCGAAGGTCTTGGCGATCTCCGCGTGGCACTGGGCGCAGGTCGCCGGCACGTTCTTGCGGTTGACGGAGGAGGCGGGATCATCGCCCGGCAGGATGCCGTGACTGCCGTGGCAGGAGCTGCAGGTCGCGGCCTTCTCCCCCTTCGCCACCGCGCCCGCGTGCACGCTCGCCTCGTAGGCGGCGATCGGTTGCACGAGCTTGATCCCCTCCTGCGCGCCCATCTCGGGATTCGCGTGACAGCTTCCGCAGGTCTCGGGGAGGTTCACCGGCGCGACGCGCGAACTCGGGTCGTCCTTGCTCTTGAGCGCGTGCACCGGACCGTGGCACGACGTGCATCCAGGGTGCTTGAGGTCCGGAGCATCCGGCCTGCCGTGCACGCTCTTCGCGAGCTCGGCGGTCACGTCATCGTGACAGTTGACGCAGCTCGCGGCCGGTGGCGGACCGTCGCCGTGGGGATCCTTCTCCTTGCCCGGATGGCAGTCGAGACAGCCGATCCCGGCGGCGCCGTGCACCGTCTCCTCCCAGCTCTTGGCGGCGACGACGTAGGCCGGATCTCCGACGTTGTCCTCGGACGCGTGACAGTCGAAACACTCCTGAGCTCGCGCCGGACTCGCCGTGAGGAGGAGCAGGGTCACGACCGCAAGAAGAGGGGTCGCGGAAACCGAGACCTGCCGAGACGTCATGGACTTCATGGGAACTTCTCCTTCCTTCCTCTCGCGCCCCGCCTCGAGACCCGTCGCTACCGATAGGCGAAGAACATGGCGTAGAGAATCAGGGCGATCAGCGTCAGGCCGATCCCCAGGGCGATGAAGCCGAAGAAACGGAAGCCGCGCTCGACGCGGCGCTCGATCGGACCCACCAAGCGCTCCTCGAGCCGTCCCGTCCGCAGGAGCTCCTCGTACTCGTCCGGCTTGTCGTGCTTCAGCTCCTCGAGGGTCATTCGGCCCGTGAAGATCACCGGATCCATCGGGAACTTGTCGGGCCGGAAGTGAGTGTTGAAGAAGTGGATGGTGAAGATGAAGGCGACCGCGAGGAGCGCCTCGTCGCTGTGGACGATGGTCGCCACGTTGATCGCCGCCCCGGGCAGGAGGCGGGTCAGCAGCTCCGGGAACCAGAGCACGAACCCCGTCGATCCGATCACCATGACGCCCCAGAAGACCGCGAAGTAGTCGAATTTCTCCCAGTAGGTGTAGCGGCCGTACGCGGGGCGGGGTCCGATGCCGAAGAACCACTTGATCGATCCGACCACGTCGCGCAGATCGCGCACGTGGAAGAGGATCGTGTTGGGGCCGGTCAGCAGCTGCTTCCAGCTCTCGCCGCGCTCGCGCTTCGACTTCGTCACGTGCCAGACGTGGACGACGAAGTCGCCGATCAGCACCAGGCCGGCGATGCGGTGCAGGATCGCCATCGTCGGCTGCCCGCCGAAGAGCGTGGCGATGGTCTGGGCCCAGCCGGCGTAGGAGAACTTGATCGTCATTCCCGTGATCGCGAGCGTGAAGAAGGAGAGCAGCATCACGAGATGCTGCGCCCGCTGGAAGCGGGAGAAGCGCCGGTAGAGCTTCTGCTCCCCCTCGAGCCGCGCCATCGCCTTGACGTGGCGCCACTGATCGCGCGAGAGCAGCAGCCGCACCAGCCAGGCACCGGTGTGGAGCAGCGCGAAGGTGAGCGTGCCGACCAGCAGCAGGGTCATGAAGCGGAACGACCAGTAGAGCCAGGGCCAACGGTGCTTGTCGTGGTGAGTGGCGTGCGTGAGATAACCGGCGAAGCGGCGATTCGAGCCCGGATGGCACTTGGCGCAGGTCTGCACGACGTTGGCGCGCGAGAGCGTCGACGCCGGGTCGGTCGGCGGCAGGATCTTGTGGCTGCCGTGGCAGTCGGAGCACTTGGCGGCGCCCTCCGTGCCGAGTCGCGAGACCTTGCCGTGGAACGTCTCGAAGAAGGTCTCGGTCTCTTCCCTGTGGCACTGGCCGCACTGCGCCATCATGCGGGTGCGGAAGCCGGGCGCGTCGTGGCGGCCGATCTGGTGCGAGCTGTGGCAGTCCTCGCAGACCGGGAGATGCATGCCGTCCCTGGGCTTGCCGGTCGCGTGGATGCTGGTCGCGAAGGCCTCCGCGACGCCGTGATGGCACTGGCCGCAGGTCTGCGGCAGATTCGCGCGATTGACCGTCGAGGCCGGGTCGTCGGGCGGCAGCTCGCCGTGGGAGCTGTGGCAGTTGACGCAGGTCGCCGTCACCACCAGGCCGCTCTCGGTCAGGCCCTTGCCGTGGATCGAATCGGCGTAGGAGGCGACGATGTCCGGGACGTCGGTCTTGATGCGCACCGCGGCCCTCTCGCCCGCCCGGTGGCAGCGCGCGCAGAGCGTCGGGACGTTGCGCGCGAAGGTCGGCGAGGTCGGCGTCCGCTTGTTCTGGGTGGCGTGGTAGCTGTGGCAGTCGAGGCAGCCGGGCGCGTCCGGGTCCCCCTTCGCCGCCAGCTTGCCGTGAATGCTCTTCTGATACTGCTCGCCCTGCGCGGCGTGGCAGACGCCGCAGTTGACCTTGCTGCGGATCGCGTCGCAGGGGCGCTCGTGCGAGGGAGCCACCTCGCTGTGACATTGCGCACAGCCGACCTTCGCGTGGGTCGAGCCGGCGTAGGCGGCTTCGTCGACGAAGAGCGAGACCTTCTTGCCGTCGCGCTCCATCGCGAGGTCGGGACGCCCGTGACAGCTCAGGCAATCCCGGTTCGCCATGCCTTCCTCGTAGAAGACCCGGCGGACCTTGTGGGGCTGGTGACAGTCGACGCAGGCGGGGATGCGGTGCGGCTGCTCCTCCCAGAGCTTACCCTCGATCACCTTGCGGTGCACGACCTCGATCTGCGCGTGACATTGCTGGCAAGTCGCGGCGACGTTCTTGGAGTTGATGCTGGAGTTGGGGTCGGTGTGCGGCAGGATGTTGTGCGGCGTGTGGCAGGAGGTGCAGACCGCGGTGACCGTGAGCCCCTTCTGGAAGAGGCCGGCGCCGTGGATCGAGTCGACGTAGTTCTCGAGGATGTTCTGCTGCGGGATGTTGCGGAAGAGCGAGACCTCGGTCCCCTCCTTGTGGCACCCGCCGCAGAGCAGCGGCACGTTCATCACCGCGACCGGCGACTTCGGATCGGTGTGCGGGACGATGGCGTGCGCGCCGTGGCAGGTCAGACAGGTCGGAGCGAGCTTGTCGCCGCGTGCCGCGGCCCGGCCGTGCAGGCTGGCGTGCTGCTGCTCGACCACCGTGGCGTGACAGGCGGCGCAGTTCGAGAGCGCGTCCCGCCCGCGCGCGATGTCGTGGGGCGCGCCGTGACAATCGACACAGGTCGCGCCGGGAGCCCCGCCGGAGCGCGCGCCGTGCGCCCCACGTCCCACGTCCTTCGCCTCGCCCACATGGCAGACGGCGCAAGTCTCGACGACGTGCGCCGGGCTCGCGGGAGAGGCGGGATCCTTCGGGCGGCGCAGCTGATGCGCGACACCATGGCAGTCCTTGCAGACCGGCGCGCGCAGCCCCTTGCCGGTCTTTCCGTGCGCGCCCGCGGCGAGATGCTCGCTCGCGTCGTGGCAATCCGCGCAGACGCTTTCGTCGACCTTGGGCAGGGGATCGGGGTGCGGATCGTTGTCGAAGGCAGCATGACAGTCGGTGCAGGCGAGCTCGGCGTGCGGCGTCGGTGCCAGTTCGACGTCGCTGTGGCACTCCAGACAGGCGACTTCCTCGGCCGAGCCCGGAGACCCGGCGAGAAGCGCCGAGAATGCGATCAGAAGCGCCGCGAGCGGCAGTGACGACCTTCTCATTCCCCCCTCCGACGTCACCTGCGAAGCCCTTCTCCACGCTGTCCCGAGGGCCTTTGCGCCGATGCCGGGGCAGTATAGCCACGGGGGTTCTGACTGGAGACACCCTTTCGGGGGGGCGTTCGCGGTCACTTCGCCGCCCACCCCTAGGGGCGGCGAGATTCGGCCCGGGCCGCGATCTCATCGAGCCTCCTGCGCAGACGCTTGATCGTCCCCGCGCGAGCGGGAACAATGGATCCGGGGGGGCTCATGACCGATCGAGGCCAGCAGCGTCCGTCGACGAATTCCCGACTTCTCGAGTGGGTGGACCAGATGCGGGCGCTCTGCAAGCCCGAGTCGGTGCACTGGTGCGACGGGTCCCAGGAGGAGTACGACCGACTCTGCGCCGCGATGGTCGCCGCCGGCACGATGATCAAACTCGACTCGACGCTGCGGCCGAACAGCTACCTCTGCCGCTCCGATCCTTCGGACGTCGCCCGGGTCGAGGACCGCACCTTCATCTGCAGCCGCCGGCCCGGTGCCGCCGGGCCGACCAACAACTGGGTAGCACCCCGAGAGATGAAGGCGACGCTCGGCGCGCTCTTCGACGGCTCGATGCGCGGGCGGACGATGTACGTGATCCCCTTCAGCATGGGGCCGATCGGCTCGCCGATCGCGCACATCGGCGTGCAGCTGACCGATTCTCCCTACGTGGTCGCCAGCATGCGCATCATGACCCGCATGGGCGCCAGGGTCCTGGAGACGCTCGGCGACCGCGACTTCGTCCACTGCCTGCACTCGGTCGGGGCACCGCTCGAGGCGGGGGAGAAGGACGTCCCCTGGCCCTGCAACCGCGAGCACAAGTACATCTCCCACTTCCCCGAGACACGCGAGATCTGGTCCTACGGTAGCGGCTACGGCGGCAACGCGCTGCTGGGCAAGAAGTGCTTCGCGCTGCGCATCGCCTCGACGATGGCCCGCGACGAGGGATGGCTCGCCGAGCACATGCTGGTCATGGGCGTCGAGTCCCCGGACGGCGAGAAGACCTATCTGGCGGCGGCGTTTCCGAGCGCCTGCGGCAAGACGAATTTCGCGATGCTGATCCCGCCGGAGAGCTTCGAGGGATGGAAGGTCTGGACGGTGGGCGATGACATCGCCTGGATCAAACCCGATGCTGACGGGCGCCTGCGCGCCATCAATCCGGAAGCCGGGTTCTTCGGCGTCGCTCCGGGGACCGGCTGGGCGACCAACCCCAACGCGATGGAGACCTGCAAGACCAACACGCTCTTCACCAACGTCGCTCTGACCGACGACGGCGACGTCTGGTGGGAGGGCATGACCCCCGAGCCGCCGCCGCATCTGATCGACTGGCGGGGCCAGGACTGGACCCCCGGTTGCGGCCGGCCCGCCGCGCATCCGAACGCTCGCTTCACGGCTCCGGCGTCCCAGTGCCCGACCATCGATCCCTCGTGGGAGGACCCGGCCGGCGTGCCGCTCTCCGCCTTCGTCTTCGGCGGGCGGCGCGAGACCACGATGCCGCTCGTCTTCCAGGCCTTCAACTGGAGCCACGGCGTCTACCTCGGCGCCACCGTCGCCTCCGAGACCACGGCGGCGGCCGGCGGGGAGGTCGGCAAGCTCCGCCGCGATCCCTTCGCCATGCTCCCTTTCTGCGGCTACAACATGGGGGACTACTTCCGGCACTGGCTGGCGCTCGGCAAGAAGCTCGCCGAGACGCCGCGCGTTTTCCACGTCAACTGGTTTCGCAAGGACGAGAAGGGCCGGTTCATCTGGCCGGGCTACCGGGAAAACATGCGCATCCTCCACTGGATGGTCGAGCGCGTGCGGCACGGCGCCGGGGCGCGCGAGACGCCCATCGGGTGGGTGCCGCGCTACGACGACATCGACTGGCGAGGCTCCGACTACCCGCGGGCCAGGTGGGAGGACGCCATGGCGATCGACCGCGACGTCTGGCGCCGCCAGACCCTCGAGCACCAGGAGCTCTTCCTGAAGCTCGGGGAGGACCTGCCCAAGCAGCTGATCTTCGAACGGGAGCTGCTCATCAGCCGCTGCTGAGAATCTGCTCGCCCGCGCCGTGCCGGAAGCAGTCGACCAGGTGGTCGTCGACCACCCCGACCGCTTGCAGGAAGGCGTAGACGATCGTCGAGCCGACGAACTTGAAGCCCAGGCGCGCGAGCTCGCGGGAGAGCGCGTCCGACTCGCCCGACGTCGCCGGGACCTCGCGGGATGTCCTGAAGGCGTGCACGCGCGGCCGGCCCTGGACGGGCTCCCAGACCACGTCCGCGAGCGTGCGCCCGCTCGCGCGCAGCGCGAGGTAGGCGCGCGCATTGCCGATCGCGGCCGCGACCTTCGCCCGGTTGCGGACGATCCCCGGGTCGGCGAGCAACGAGGCCACTTTCGCTTCGTCGTAGGCCGCGACGCGTTCCGGGTCGAAGCCGTCGAAGGCCCGCCGGTAGCCCGAGCGTTTGCGCAGGATGGTGATCCAGGAAAGCCCCGCCTGTGCCCCCTCGAGGAGCAGCATCTCGAAGAGGTGGCGCTCGTCGTAGGAGGGAACCCCCCATTCGGTGTCGTGATACTCGACGTAAAGCGGATCCTCGCCGCACCAGGGGCAGCGCCGGAGAGATTCGGCCGGAGCGATCTCCGCGCTCACGAGGAGCGCCGTCTCCGGAGCGCCGAGTCGGGCTCTACCGAGCTCCGACCGCCAGGTCCTTCGGCGAGCTCGAGGGCGCAGCCCTCCGTGGGGCGGAAGGAAGTGGTTTTCGGATGACCGCTCGACGCGAAGCGGAGCATGGTGCCTCCCGAAGGGGCGGCATTATGACCCATCTCGCGGGCGAACGGCGTATTGGAAAGCGAGGAAGATGACCATGCCACCACGCCTTCGTAGCCCTTTCGCAGCCCTCGCCCGGCTTTCCTGCCTCCTCGCCGCCGGCCCGCTCGCGAACGCCCCCGCCATCGCGCAGGAGCCGCCTCCCTACGTCGTCCGTCAGCTCACTCCTTCGGGCGACCCCGCGTCCCGCGTCGGCAGTCTCTGGGCGGCCGACCCGCGCGGCGATTGGATCGCTTTCGCGGGGGACGTCGAGCTCGCTGGCGCCGAGGCCGTCTACGCCGTGCGCCGCAACGGCTCCGATCTTCATCGGCTCTCCCCCTACGGAGCGGTGAGCACGATCCGAAGCGTCGCCTTCAGCCCCGACGGACGGCGCGTGATCTTCCTCGGCGATCTCGAGGTCAATGGTTTGGACGAGATCTGGAGCGTGCCGCCCTGGGGATCTCCGGCCGCGGCGGTCAAGCTCAACATCCCGGTCTCCGGCGCCGGAGTGTCGGCCTTCCGCGTTCCGTCCACCAGCGACCGGATCGTCTACGGCGCCGAAACGAGTGGTGGATCCAACCAGATCTGGAGCGTACCGGCTGCGGGACCGAGCGGCGCCGGCGTGCGCCTCGATCCGCCCCCCCAAGGCGACGAGCAGCCCAGCGGCATCGAGATCAGCTCGGACGGGCTCCAGATCGTCGTCCAGATGATCGACACCACGGCTCTCACGACCCGGTTGCTCGCGGTGCCGATCCTCGGTCCAGCGTCCGCCGCCGTGCTGCTCGCCGACACCGAGCCGGGCGGCTGCCCGGCGGCGGTCACCGATTTCACCCCCGACGGCGCTCGCGTCGTCTACGCGCGGCTCTGCTTCGACGGGGCCAACTACCTCTTCACGCAGCTCTGGAGCGTCCCCGCCGACGGTCCAGCGACGGCGGCCATCTCGCTCGCCGGCAGCTTCGTCACGGGTGGTGAGATCAAGTCCCTGCAACTGTCGCCCGACGGTTCGCGCCTCGTCTTCGTCGCGGACAAGCTGATCGACGAGCGATTCGAGATCTGGAGCGTTCCGACCGCGGGCCCCGCGGCGGCGCTCGTGCGACTCAACCCCACGCTGGTCACGAACGGCGACGTCTTGACGAACTTCCACATCTCTCCGGACAGCTCCCGTGTCGCCTATATCGCCGACCAGGTCTCGGACGAGCGCTACTTCCCGTATTCCGTGCCGATCGACGGGCCGTCCAGCAGCGTGGTTTCGCTCTACCAGGGAATCCTCGCCGTTTCCGCCGACGTGCAAGACCTCGACTTCACCCCGGATTCGAGCGGCGTCGTCTTCCGGTTCGATCTCGCGGTCGACGAGCGCTTCGATCTCTACTGGGCGCCGGCCGACGGATCCACGCCTCAGGTCCGGATCACCAACCGCGGTTCGAATCCGGCGCCGGCGCGCTCGGTGTCGTCCCCGTGGTACGTCCACCCCGACGGCGAACGAGTCTTCTACACCTTCGACGAAGCGGCGCCCGGTGATCGGCGTGGGCTCGGCGAGCAGCGGATCGTCGGCCCCTACTCCGCCGACGCGCGCTGGAACGCCCCGCCGGTCGCCGGGGGTCAGGTGATGTGGTTCTCGTTCCTCCCCGACGACCAGGGGCTGCTCTATCGCTCCGACCAGACCCAGAACGAGAAGTTCGAGCTCTTCACGGTCGACCTGCGCCTCCTGGACGACGGCTTCGAGAGCGGTGACACCGGCGCCTGGCCGGACCTGCCGTAGGAACCGCCGCGCCGAGAACGCCGGGCGCGCACGGAACGCGGACTCCTCGTGACCGCCTAGGTCTGCATCACCCCGGTCTTGAACTCGGGGACGTCGGGGTTCGCCGCGCACGCTTCGAGGGCGCGCGCGAGGACGGCGCGGGTCTGGCGCGGATCGATGATCGCGTCGACCCAGAGGCGGGAGGCGGCATGACGCGGATCCGTCGTGTCCGCGTAGCGCTTCTGGACGTCTGCGAGGAGCGTTCGCTTCTCCTCCTCGGTCACCTCGTGGCCACGATTCTTGAGCTGGATCGAGAGCAGCGTCCTCGAGGCCTGCTCGCCCCCCATCACCGCGATCGACGCCGAGGGCCAGGCGAAGAGGAAGCGCGCGCCGTAGGCCTTGCCGCACATCGCGTAGTTGCCGGCGCCGTAGCTGTTGCCGACGAAGACGGTGAGCTTGGGGACGGTCGAGTTCGCGACCACGTTCACGAGCTTCGCGCCGTCCTTGATGATGCCGCCGCGCTCGGCGCGCGAGCCGACCATGAAGCCGGTGACGTCCTGCAGGAAGACGAGCGGGATCTTCTTCTGATTGCAGATCTCGACGAAGCGCGCCGCCTTGTCGGCCGAGTCGCTGTAGATCACGCCGCCGATCTGGAGCTCGCGATCCTTGGCGTCGAGGCCGGTCTTGCGATCGACGATCGAGCGCTGGTTGGCGACCACTCCGACCGCGTGCCCCTCGATCCATCCCGTGCCGCAGACCAACGTCCTGCCGTACGATGGCTTGAACTCGTCGAGCTCCGAAGCATCCAGCAGTCTGGCGAGGAGGTCGTGCGCATCGTAGGGCTTCGAGCGCTGGATCGGGAGGAGCCCCAGGAGCTCCTCGGGATCGTAGGCCGGAGGCCGCGCTTCGCGCCGCGCGAAGGGTGCGCGCGACGTCGTCGCGAGCTTCTCGAACTGGGAGCGGATGGTCGCGTAGCAGGCCGCTTCGCTCGCGTGCCGGTGATCGACGACACCCGAGATGTCGGCCTGCACGACGGCGCCGCCGAGCGACTCGTTGTCGATCCTCTCGCCGATCGCCGCCTGCACCAGGTGCGAGCCGGCGAGGAAGATGGAGCCCACGCCCTCCACGATATGGGTCTCGTCCGACATGATCGGCAGGTAGGCGCCGCCGGCGACGCACGAGCCGACGATCGCGGCCGACTGGAAGACCCCCGCCGCCGACAGGCGCGCGTTGTTGAAGAAGATGCGGCCGTAGTGCTCCTTGTCCGGGAAGATCTCGTCCTGCATCGGCAGGAAGACGCCAGCCGAGTCCACGAGATAGACGATCGGCAAGCGGTTCTCGAGCGCGATCTCCTGCGCGCGCAGCACCTTCTTGATGCCGAGCGGGAACTTGGCGCCCGCCTTGACGGTGGCGTCGTCGGCCACCAGCACGACGTCCCGGCCCTGAATGCGGCCGAGACCGGCGACGACCCCGGCCGCGGGCGCGCCCCCCCATTCGGAGTAGAGGCCGTGCGCGGCCCAGAGACCCAGCTCCAGGAACGGGGCGCCCGGGTCGAGAAGCGCCGCGACACGCTCGCGCGCGGTGAGCTTCCGTTGCTCGTGCTGCCGCGCTTGCGCTTTACGGCCCCCGCCCTCTCGGAGCTTCTCCTCCTCTCCGGCGAGCCGCGCCAGCTCGCCGAGCCAGTGCTCGCGCCGGCGCGCATAGGTCGCGTCCTGGGTGAGCTTCGAGTCGAGTGTCGTCGTCACTTCGCCTCCTCGCGAGCGACTGCATTCTAGCGACGCGGCCCGGTCGGGTTTCGCACGCCGCCTCGGGCGCAGGTCCCGGGTCCAGACTCGGGTCCCGCGTTCGGCGACGCGGCGGAGCTCGAGCGCCGCGATCGGACGCAACGCGATCCCTGCGCTTACCAGTAAGCACAATGGAATCATTGACTTGCGCCTCGCGAATCGAATTTCCCGGAAGACGCTTGGAGCTTCTCCAGTCTGGTCCCGCGATTGCTCTTCCAGACCTCGGAGGCTCCTCCGATGACTCACGAGAATCGCCGGCACTCTGGACGCCACCCCCTTCCCCTCGCCCAACGGCTCACGCTCTCCGTGACGCTCCCCGCCCTTCTCGTGGTCCTCGCGACGGGCGCCCTCGCCGCCGCCCTGCGCGTCTCCGCTGCCAGTCAACACGAGATCGAGCGCGCTGCCGGCGTCATTCAGGGCGCGCTCTCGCTACCCCAGCAGTGGTCGTTCGCCGAATCCGAGGCGCTTCGCCGCTCCTCGGTCTCGGGGACGCTCTCCCAAGAACAGCTCGCGGTCGCGCTCGGCAGCTGGACGCTTGCCGCGGCCGACCTCGAACGGCAGCTCGCCGGGGAAGAGGACGCCCTCGCCTCGCTGGTCGCCATGCGAGAGCTCGTGGCAGGGTGGCGGGAAGCGGTGCAGGAGCGCGGCGGCGCGAATCTCCCTTCCCTGACCGACGGAATGGTCAAGGCGGCACGAGCCATCGCCGACGACGCCAAGGCGCGGCTCACGCGGTCTCTGGATCGTGGAGACCGGGAGCGGCTCGCCGCCTTGGCCGTCGCCGCCGTCGCACTGGTCGCCGCCCTCGTCCTCGGAAGCCTGCTCGCCACTCGGTTCGGATCCCGCCTCTTCCGTGCGATCCGATCGATCGGCCAGGCTGCCTCGGGAATCGAGCGCGGAGACCTGACCCAGCGCGCCACCGCCTTCGCCGACGACGAGCTGGGGCGGCTCGCGCGGACGTTCAACCTGATGGCCGCTCGCCTCGACGAACGTACCCGCGAGGCCGAGCGCCTGCACGAGCTGTCCCAGCTCCTCCAGTCGGCGACCGACGCCGCGGAAGCGATCGCGATCTTCGAGCGCCTGACGCCGGTCCTCGCGCCTGGTGGCGCCGGCGCGCTCTACCTGATGAGCCCGTCGCGGGACGACCTCGAGTTGCGTTCTCGGTTCGGCGTGAGCAGCGACGACCTGCCGCTACTCGAGAAGACCGTCCCGGACGACTGCTGGGCTCTGCGCCAGGGGCATCCCTACTGCGTGCCCGACAGCGACCGAAAGCTGGTCTGCGAGCACCTCGGCGGTCGCGACGGCCGGCCGCTGCCCTACGTCTGCCTTCCCCTGATGACGCAGGGTGAGACCCTCGGGCTGCTCCACGTTTCCTTCTCCGCCGAGGCGGTCGCCGAGAAGGCGATCGAGAAGCGGCAGCACGCGCTCGAGGACATTGCCGCGGCGGTCGGGCTCGCGTTGGGCAATCTCGCGTTGCGCGAGAGGCTCAAGGCGCAGGCGATACGGGATCCTCTCACCGGTCTGTTCAATCGCCGCTATCTCGAGGAGTCGCTGCCACGGGAGATCGAGCGCTGCCGGCGTCGCGGCCAAACGCTGACCCTCATCATGGCGGACCTCGATCACTTCACGCGCCTCAACGACGCCTGGGGACACGCGGCGGGAGACCTCGCCATCCAGCGCTTCGCCGAGGCCGCGCGGCAGCACTTTCGCGGCGAAGACATCCTCTGCCGGTACGGCGGCGAGGAGTTCTGCTTCGTCCTCCCGGAGTGCGCGCCGCGAGACGCCCTCGCCCGTGCCGAGGCCTTGCTCGACGCGCAGCGAAAGTCCCTCGTACCGTTCGGCCTCGACGCCATCGGCCCGGTCACCGCGTCGCTCGGAGTAGCCCATTTCCCGGAGCTCGCGCGGGACGCGACCGCGCTGCTCCGCATGGCGGACACTGCTCTCTACCGCGCGAAGCAGACGGGGCGCGACCGCCTGGTCGTGCACTCGGGCGAGCTCGCGGCGTGAGGCCGCCCCCTCGGTGCGCTCCTCCGCTCCCCGCCACCCGAAGCGGTGTATCGTCCGCGCCATGCGCGTCCGCCTTCTAGCCTTCGCGTCCGCCGCCGACGCCCTCGGCGCGAGCGAGCTCTCGTGGGAGATCGAACCGGGCGCGACGGTTGGAGCGCTTCGATTCGATCTCGCGACGCGCGTGCCCCGGCTCGAGCCGCTGCTCCCACGCCTGGCGATCGCCATCCGCGGCACCCTCGCGCGCGAGGTGACCGAGCTGCGCGAGGGGGACGAGGTCGCCCTTCTTCCGCCGGTCTCCGGGGGCTGACCTGGCCGGCCGCCTCTCGCGCGAGCCCCTGAAACCCGAGCGGCTGCTCGAGGACGTGGCATCTCGAGCGCGGGGCGCCCAGGTCCTCTTCGTCGGCACGGTGCGCGACGCTCACGGCGGACGAGCCGTCGCCTCCATCGACTACTCGGCCTACGAAGAGATGGCGGAGATCGCGCTCGCCCGCATCGAACGGGAGCTCAGCGACCCAGCGAGCGGCCGGGAGTTACGCATCGTCCATCGACTCGGGGCGCTCGCGGTCGGTGATTCCTCGATCCTCATCGCCGCCGCGTCGCCGCACCGCGAAGCTGCCTTCGAGCTCTGCCGGCTCGCCCTCGAGCGGGTGAAGCGGGAAGCCCCGATCTGGAAGCGGGAACGCTATGTCGACGGGGCCTCGCTCTGGCGCGAGGACGAACCGCTCCGCCGCAGCGGCGATCTCGGTTCCTAGACCGAGCGCGACAGAAGAACCTTGATCAGCTCGACCTGGCGCGTCGTCCCGACGCGCTCGTAGAGGCCCTTGAGGCAGGCCGAGATCACTTCCCGGCTCACCTCCAGAGCGGCGGCGATCTCCGCGATCGAGTGGCCGCGCAGGAGGTGATTGATGACTTGCGTCTCCTCGAACGAGAGCGAGAAGCGGGCCGCCAGCACCTGGGCCGGAGTCTCGAGCGGCTCGGAGGGATCGAACAACAGGGCGACCGCCGTCGCGTCGGGAACCGCGTCCGCGAAGCGGGGGGAGGCGACGAGCAGCACTTCGAGCGTGGACAGACTGCGACGCGGCAGGTGCAAGGTTTCCGCGACCACCCGACGGTCGTCCTGCCGGAAGTCCGAGCCGAAAACCGCGGCCAGGGAGCGGGTGAGCGCCGCGGAGCTCGCCACCAGGCGGCCCCCCTCGATCTGCAGCGCCTCCTGTTCTCGCAGCCGCTCGCGAGCCGCCGCGTTGGCCTGGAGAATGGCGCCGTCCACGGCGAGAACGAGCACGCCGGTCGCCAGGCGGTCGAGCACCGCCGCGTTCCAGCTCTGGCTCCGCCCGGTCGCGGCGAGTTGATCGGTCAACCGCCAGGCGCGGCCCACCAATTCAGCCGCGCGGGCCAACCATTCCGCTGCTTCCTCCGGCATCTCGTCGCGGTCAACGAGCAAGCTGAGACGCCCTTCGCCGGGGCAGGGGACCTCGCGGTGCTTCGGAGGGCAGACCGGGAGGGTCTCGTCGAGATCGCTGCGTCGGCCGGCCAGGCGCCGGATGGCTTGTGGGTCGAGCCGATTGGTGGCGAGCACGGCGCGTTTGCTTCCGTCGGCGCGCAGCAGCATCACCTGGTCGCACGCCGTCTGCTCAGCGAGTCGCGAGAGCACGACCGGCCAGAGGCCGGGCTCCTCGACCGCCGCCAACAGGGCGCCCATGAGATCGAAAGCTCCGTCCTGTCGGAGCTCTTTCTCGGGAACGATCACGCCCTGCGGCGTTGCACCTTTCGAGCCAAGCGGCAGACTCGGCGAGGGGGAACAAGGAGCGCTAGCGAAGAGGCTCGACGCCCTGCCGGGCCAACGGCGGCCGTCGCGCGAGAGCCATTTTGGGGCACTTCACTCCCGGGGGTCGTCAAATTTTGTCGCTCTTCCCCTGGCGTCGCCCGCTGCGGCGGACCGCTCAGAGGGAGGGTTCCCGAGGATGTCCCGAGCCGCCCGTCAGACTGTCGCCGTTCGGCCAGCGCATGGCGGGGTCCCCGAGGAGCACGACGCCGAGAAGCGAGCCCTCGGACCCCGCTTCGCTCGACAGCGAGACCTTCGCGGCATGCAAGGCCTCCCCCACCGTCGGCAAGCCCTCCTCGACGTGCTGGAAGAAGTACTGCCCCAGCATCTGCTGGTAGACGTCCACCATCGGCCCGACGGCGCCGATCGCTCCCGCGGCGCCCCGACCCTCCGCCCGCACCAACTTGGCCGCGAGCGACTCCGATGTCGGCGAGACGTGGTAGGCGCCCCAACACCCCCAGTTGGCGACCAGGTTGGGGCTGCCCTGATTCGCCAGCAGGTCGACGTCCGTGAGGCTGAGCATCGGTGTGTTGTCCCATTGGCCGATCGAAGCGTGCCCGAAGTAGCTCACCAGGCCGATTCCGGAGTTGAGACCGGCGAGCAACGCGGAGCGAGCGCCGGCGCTTCCGAGATCGTCGGCGGCGGCGGCGTAGATTCCCCAGCTCCCCATCGCCTGTTCGAACCCCTCGTTGATTTCGGCGAAGTAGCGCCCGAAATCCGAGATCCCGCTCGCGAGCAGGGCGAGGCGCGGCGTGGAACCCTCGTTCTCGGCCTGGGCCACGATCTTGGCGACCGCCGCCGCGGTTTCGGAGGTGGAACGGACGGGAAGTCGGCCGATGGGAACTTCGCCGACGTCATCCGCGTCGACATCCACGAGCGCTTCGTCCGTCGGAAGGAAATAGAAGTACTGGACGTACGCCCGGTATTCCGTGGGCACGAAGGAGGTCGACCCCGTGCCGAGATGGTCGTAAGGGTCGACGGTATCCGCTCCGACCAGGAGCACGAATCGGGTCTCTCCGGTCGCGAGTGAGGCCCCGAGAAAGCTCCGGATCGCCGCCGCGGAAGTCGCGTGATCGCTGTAGGCCGCGTAGATCGAATCGACCGTGACGACCTCGGTCGTCAAGCCCCGACTCTGCTCGAGGGCCACGAGGTCTCCGAGCTCGGACGCGAAGGCGGGATGAGAGACGATCAGGTACTCGGCGCTCGACGACGCCTGCGCTGCCGGTAGGCCGGCGGTGACCACCGGTCGGAGAATGGCGCTAGCGGAGGCGGCGAACAACTCGCCGCCGCCCGGAGCGAAGACCTCTCCGCCGACGGAGGCCTGCAGGCCGCGCAGGACGCCGTTGGCGCCGAAGTACCAGATCGAAATCAGGTCGGGAACGTCGAAGCCGCCGATGCCGATCGAGCCCGTGGCGGTCGAGACACCATGGAAGACCCCTTCGCTCGCCTCGGCCAGGCGCGGATAGCGAACCGAGAAACCTTCGAACGCAACGTTGTCGAAGGCGTAGCCGGTGTCGCCGGGAACTCGGAATTCGAGGACATTGCCAGTCGATCGGAGCAGCATGCCGACGTCGACCGTGGCAGACCAAGGCGCGACGCCATCGAAGCTCTCCGAGGCGACCTGGACCCCGTTCAGGAACGCCATGACGTGGTGATCCGGCGCCGCACCGGCGAAGTCGCCGTAACCCCAGGCGAAGAGGTCGAGCTCGGCCGCTCCGCCGACCAGGTCCGGCAGATCGAAGGATTTCGTGAAGACGGCGGGAGCCCCCCACGCGAGCAGTCCGCGCTCGTACCAGGGGTCGCCGTCGGGTGCGCTGTAGCTGTAGAGCCGATCCTCGCGAGCCTCGAAGGTCGCCTCGACCACTCCGACCGGCGCCTCCGGCGCGAGGAGCGGCGCGACATCGACGGCGCGCTGGGTGTCGACGAGCAGCTCGTAGAGATCGACCGGGCTGGATATCGTGAGAGTCGGGCGGCCGACGAACTCGATGACTCCCCCTGGGCCGAACGTCGCGCCCACCGTCTCCACGCGTCGCGGCACGCCCTGGCCGTCGTCGACGATGGCGATGGCACGCGGCGCGACGCCGCGGAGATCGATTCCGTCGGAGAGCAGCTCCTCGTACGTGAGGCGGTAGATGCCGGGGCGATCGATGCCCAGAAGAGCCTCATGCACCGACGCGGTGCTCTCGCCTTCGGATTCCACGACCCATCGCCAGGCGATCGAGCGTTCGACCGCCGTGGCGCCGGCCATCGGCCCGGTGGGCCGCGGCCAACCGTCACCCGGTCGGGTCAGATTCGCTCCGACCGTCGTTCCGGCCCGGAACGGTCCATGCACCCGCCGGGGGCCGAAGAGCGAGACCTCTTCGATCTCGAACCGACCGTACGCCGGCGAGACGCGTCTCTCGTAGGTTCGCGGAGCAAGAGCGTCGGGTTCCTGCGACGCGACCCGGGCGAGCAGGGTGCGCTGGCCGCGAGCATCGATCCCCCAGAGGCGGAAACCGGCGTTGCCGGATTCCTGCTCGGTCGTCCAACGGATCACGAGCTCCTTGCCGGCCAGGCGGCTTTCCACCCGCGCCAGGGCGGCGGAGGGGAGGACCTCGGGACGCCGAGGGGAGGAACCCGAGAGTTCCGCCTGCCCGAACAGGACCGCGGTGGATCCCAGGAGAGCCAGGAAAAGCGCTCCGAAGGGAAGCGCGCGGCGCGGGTGGGATTTCGTCTGCAGCAGGCGGCTCGGCTCGGACATGGCGTAGCTCCTCGTCATGCCCGACCTTCAGATCACGCCCCGTGCCATCAGGGACGATCATCTAAATGGCCTATTTGTAGTTATTTGAGAATGATCAGACCCCTCGTCGCCAGTCCGGAATCCAGACTCGGAAACGAAGCTCGGAGCGAACTGGACGAGGAACTAGGCGACCGGCGGGAGGCGCGCGATCTCGCTTCGCACCCAGGCTTCGAATTCGATCTCCACCTGTTCGGTGGGGCGTCCGAGCGCATGGAAGAGCTCCTCGGGCGTGGAGGGCGCACCGGCGGCGATCTCGGCCAGGAAGGCGAGGAACCGAGGACGTAGATCCGGTTCGGCCATGAGAAAACGGACCCAACAAGCTGCCGTCGCGTACCACCGCGCAGCGTCGGCGGGGCGGACGAACGCCTCGCGGTCGAGCTCCAAGAGCCTCTCGAGGCCAGCGCTCCGGGACGTCCGGCCGGGACCTTCGGCGAGCGACCTCAGGGCCGCTTCCCCCCCCGAGAGGGTGACTTCGCTCCCGCTCCGGCGCACGAGTCTCGAGAAGGTATCGACTTCGAGTCGACCTTCGGCGTCGATCCGGCTCATCGCGAGATCCTCGGAGATCCCTTCGTCCAACCAGGGCGGAAGCGCCGGCCCGATGGCACGCCGTGTCAGCAAGTGGGTGAGCTCGTGGACGAGGGTGCCGAGAACCTCGTCCTCGGCACGGCTGCCTCGATAGAGCGCCACCAAGCCGTGTCCGGCGTGTCCCGTCGCCTCGGTGACGCTCGCGAGCTCGAGCTCGTCACGCTGCACCGTTCGGTACGCCGCTTCGTCCCGAAAGAGCAGAATGGCTTCTCGTGTTTCGCCCACCGGCGCGAGCCCGTAGCGCGCGGCGTAGACCGATTCGAGCGCGCCGGCGACCTTGTCGGCGCGGGCCAAGAGCTCCGCGTCCTCGACGTCGGTCAGCAGCCGGTAGGAACCGATCCGCCGCTCGCGGGCGGCGCCTCCCAGGACGGCGAGGGCGCGTGCGAGGCGTCCCGCGTCGGGCGGTCGGCTGGGGATCGGTAGCGTCGGCTCGGCCTCGCGGCCGAAAGGCGGCGCCGTCTCCGCCCGCGGCGCCGCCGCCGGGCTGCCGGCTCCCACCGCGAAGGGTGGCGTGCGTCCGGCGGCGTCGGGAATCTCCCGCGGCCGGCTCGCTGGAGCGGGCGTGGGCCCGCCGAAGGGAATCCAGATCACGATGGGCTCGGGCGGCGGCTCCCTCGGTGGTTCCTCCTCGGCCGGCGGCGGGAGCAACCGCGCGCGCAGCAGCGCCGCACCCGACCCCACCAGGGGCCAATGCGTCGCCCGCTCGAGCCAGGGGCTCTCCGGGTGGCGCGAAACCCACGCCAGGAGCGAGAGCGCGCCCACGGCGGTGAGCACCAGCAGCCAGCTCCCGAGCTCGCGCCGGCGCGCGAAGCGCCGCCAGCGATCCCAGAGCGCGCTCACCGGACGGCGGCCGCCCGCCCGACGACCTTGCGCAGCTCGAGCTCCTCGAGCGTGCGTGGCCAATCGCCGTGCAGCAGCCGCGAGAGCGCGCGATCCGCGAGCAGGCGACCCCCCGTCTGGCATCCGGGGCAGTAGTTCGCCTCGTTCTCGGCGTAGACGATGCGCTGCACCGCCGTGCCGCAGACGGGGCAGGGCTGCTCGAAACGCCCGTGCACCGCCATCTCGGGTCGAAAGGCGGTGACCTTGCCGGGAAACTCCCCCGCGAGCTCCTCCCGCAACCGCGCGATCCACCACGAGAGCGTCCTCTGGGTCGCCGCGTGGAGCGCCTCCCAGGCGGCGTCGGTGAGCTCGGCGGTGCGGGCGAAGGGAGAGAGGCGCGCCGCGTGCAGGATCTCGTCCGAGTAGGCGTTGCCGATGCCGGCGATGAGGCGGGGATCGGTGAGCGCACGCTTGAGGGTCCGGTTCTCGCGCGCGAGCGCCCCACGAAAGGCGGCGAGCGGTGCCCCCAAGGGCTCGAGCCCACCCGGATCGTGCTCGGCGAGCCCGGCCCTCCCCCGCAGCAGGTGGAGCGCGGCGCGCCGTTTCTTCGCCGCTTCGGTGACCCAGAGCGTGCCGGCGTCGAAGTCGAACGCCGCGAGGGCGTGCCGCCCGGGGGACTTGCCGCCGGGCGCCCGCCACTGCAGGCGCCCGGCGATCATCAGGTGGAGCACCGCGAAGTGCTCCTCCTCGAGCTCGAGGACCAGCCGCTTGCCGAGCCGCCCGCTCCCCACCACCCGGCGGCCCGCGAGCTCCGCGGGCGCCGGCGTCACGGTCCGCAAGAGGAACGGCGAGAGGAGCCGCAGCCGCTCGAGGCACCGGCCGTGGAGGCGCGCGGCCAACGCCTCGAGGTAGAGCGTCAGGTCCGGGAGCTCGGGCACCTCAGGGGCGCGGCTCGAGCGTCAGCGGATCGCGCAGCGGCAGGTGGACCACCTCGCCCCCGAGGAGGTCCGCCATCTTCGCGCGCCCCTCCGGATCCCCCGGTGCGATCTCCTCCCACTTGCCGACCACCAGCATCACCAGCTGGTCGGGATGGAGATACTTGGCGGCCGCCGCCTGCACTTGGGACGCGGTCACCGCGCCGATGCGCTCGCGGTAGTGGACCCAGTAGTCCGACGGCCGGCCGAGGCGCTCGTCGGCGGCGAAGGTGCGCGCGATCTGGGTCGCCGACTCGAACGAGCGGGGGAAGGTGTCGACGAAAGACGCCTTCGAGACCCGGAGCTCCTCCGCGGTGGGCGGCGTCGTCCGCATCTTGTCGATCTCCTCGAGGGCGATCTTCGCGGCGTAGGCGACGGTGGGGTTCTTCGAGCTGTAGCTCACCTGGAAGATCCCCGGCCAGAAGTTGCCGATGCCGTACGACGAGCCCGCGCCGTAGGCGAGCCCCTCGTCGGAGCGGATCCTCTTCGTGAGGTGCGAAGTGAAACCCCCACCGCCCAGGATGTCGTTCATCACCATCACCGCGTACATCTCCGGATCGGCCCAGTCCTTCCATTCGAGACCGAGGTGGCCGATCCGCACCTTCCCCTGAGGGATGTCCTTCTCGACCTGGTAGACCCCAGGTTTCGGCGTGAACGCGGGCCCCGCGGGGGGCCAGGCCGGCTCCGGCGCCGCCGCCGTGAAGCCGGCGAAGCGGCGCTCGAGGTCCGCGAGCACGGACGCGGTGTCGACGTCGCCCGACACCGCGAGCACCAGATTCTGGACGCCGTAGGTGTCACGATGGAACGCCACCAGATCGTCGCGGGTGATCGCGTCGAGGTCCGCGGCGGTCATCGGCCGCGCCGAGAAGTGCTCGGCGCCGCGCATCAGGAAGCCCCACTCGCGCCCCAGGATCGATCCCGCGTCGTCGTTGCGCTGCTTCATGTCCTCGCGGATCAGCCCCTTCTCGATGGCGAGACGCCGCTCGTCGAAGCGGGGCTCGGTGAGCATCTGGAAGAAGAGGTCGAGCCCCTCCGGGAGCGCGGGCGTGATGACGTCGAGCGCGGCGGTCGCGGCGAGATCCCCGGCGGAGGAGGAGATCCCCGCCGCCAGAAAATCGGCCCGCTCGTCGAACTCCTCGGGGGTCAGGCTTCGCGTCCCCCCTTTCCGGAGCATGGTGGCGGTCAACGCGGCGAGCCCCGTCTTGCCCGCGGGCTCGCGGAAGCTCCCGGTGCGGAAGCTGGCCTGGATCTTGACGAGCGGCAGGGCGTGGTCCTCGACCACGTAGGCGACGATTCCCCCGGGGAGCTCGTGCCGGACCTTGGCCGCGTCGGGAACCTCGAAGGCGAGGGCCTGGTACCGGAGCTGCTCGGGGCGCGGGGGGATGCCGGCCGCGGGCTTCGCGGCGGCGAGAACGGGGGAGGCCGCCGCGGCGAGGGCGACGGCGATCGAGAGCATCGAACGGCGCATCACGGCTTGCCCTCCTTGGCGGCCGGCTGGATCGCGTCGAGGCGCGCGCGCCCCTCCCGCTCCAGGATCTCGAGCACCTTCTGGAACTCCGGTGGAACCTGCGCCTTCTGGGCCGCGATCTGGCCGAGCATCTGCTCGAGCTGGGCGGCGTCGTCGAGCTGACGGACCTGCCGGATCTGCGCCATCACCTGCTGCTGCACCTGCGGCGGCAGACCCGCGAGCTCCTCGGGAACCGGCTCGGCGGCGGTCCCGGCCTTCCGCAGGTAGGTCGCGACCGTGCGGTTCTCCCGGGTGAAGTACTTCGTCGCCACGCGCTGGACGTCCTCCGCGCTCACCGCGAGCGTCCTGTCGGCCCAGGTGTTGAGGTAGGTCCAGTCCCCCCAACCGTCGTAGAAGAGGAGCTGGATCAGCTGGAAGAAGGGATTCTCGAGCCGGCGAAACGCGTCCGCGGCGATCTGGTTCTTCACCTTCTGCAGCTCCTCGGCCGGCACCGGCTCGCCCTTCAGCCGCTCGAGCTCGGCGGCGATCGCCGTCTCGAGATCGCCTGGCGTCGCCTCGCCCTTGGTCTCGGCGGAGACCTCGAAGAACCCGTTGTACTTCCAGGACTGCTGGCTGGCGGACGCCGAGGCGGCGACCTGCCGGTCGAGGACGAGGCTCTTCTTGAGGCGCCCCGTCTCGCCGTTGAGGAGCCCCTCGATCACGTCGAGCACGTAGCTGTCCTTGTGCTCGAACGGGGTGGTGTGGAATTGGACCGAGAGCTGCGGCTGACAGTCGCACTCGGCGTTCATCCGCTTCTCGGCGAGCTGCGGCACTTCGAGCGTGACGACGTCCGGAACCGGATTCTTGCCGCGCGGAATACGTCCGAAATACCGCTCAGCCAGGCGCTTGACCTCGGCCACGTCGAAGTTCCCGACCAGCGCCGCGGTGATGTTGTTCGGCGCGTAGTAGGTCGAGAAGAAGTCCTGGGCGTCCGCCATCGAGAGCATCTTGAGGTCGCTCATCCAGCCGATGGTGTCCCACTTGTAGGGGTGCGAGGTCCAGAACATGGCGTTCAGCTGCTCTTCGAACGGCCCGGTCGGGGTCGACTCGACCCGCAGGCGGCGCTCCTCCTGGACGACGTCGCGCTCCGAGTAGAACTCGCGGAAGACCGGCTGCAGCAACCGCTCCGACTCCATCCAGAACCAGAGCTCTAGCTTGTTGGCCGGGACGGTGATGAAGAAGACGGTCGAGTCCCAGTTGGTGGTCGCGTTCATTCCCGAGGCGCCCGCTTCGGTGTAGATCTTGTCGAACTCGTCCTTGACCATCAGGGCGCGCTGCTCTTCGACCAGCATCTGGAACCGTGCCTCGAGGTCGACGAGCTCCGGTGGCCGCGCGTCGGCGTCGAAGGGATCGTCGATTTCTCCGTGCCGGTAGCGCTGGCGCTGGACCGCGTAGAGCGCCCGGATCTTCTCCTGCAATTTCTCCTGCTCCGCCATGATCTCGGCGTCGCGTTTCTCGTCCTTGGTGCCGAGGACGCGCGAGCCCTTGAACATCATGTGCTCGAAGAAGTGGGCGACGCCGGTGATGCCCGGCCGCTCGTTGACCGAGCCGACGTGGGCGACCCAGCCGCCCATCACTGTCGTCTGCTCGGGACGCGGCACGAGGAGGAGCTTCATGCCGTTGTCGAGCCGGACCTCCTGAACGGGGAGCCGGGCCGGCGCCGGAGCCGTCCCGGCAGGCGCGGCGGCCGGCGCAGCCAGGGCGAGCGCGACCGCTGCCCGGATCCAATGGAACTGCAGCCTCGTTTGCATTCGTTTCTCCCGCGGAATTCTCGAAGCGTCGGCCGCCGACTCTCGACGGTCGATCCTCCCGTGGACATACGCTACCGGATCGGCGGGGTTCGCGGCGCTCCGGGGGGGTCCCTGCGCTACACTTCGCCTGCCCGTGGAAGGCTCCCGCATCCTCCTCGTGGAGGACGACCCCAACGCCCGCGCCACGCTTCGACGGCTCTTCGAGTCGGAGCGTCTCGAGGTGCAGGAGGCCGAGCGCCTCGCAACCGCTCGCGCCATCCTCCCCGGCTTTCGGCCCGAGGTCATCCTGCTCGACTTCGAGCTGCCCGACGGCACGGCCCTCGATCTCCTTCCGGAGATCAAGGAGGCCGCTCCCGACGTTCCCGTTCTCGTGCTCACCGGCCATCGCGAGCTCGACGTGGCGGTGGCGACCATCAAGGCCGGCGCCGAGCAGTTCCTCACCAAGCCCCCCGACCTGGTTGCCCTGCGCGAGATGGTGCGCAGACTCCTCGAGCAGCGCAGCTTCGTTCGTCGCGAGTCCGCCGGGGCAGTGCGGAGGGCTCGCGAAGAACCCGATCCCTTCAGCGGAAGCTCGCCAGCCATCCGCCGGCTGGCCGGCGACGCCCGCGTCGCCGCCGATAGCGACAGCCCCGTCCTACTGCTCGGCGAAACGGGTACGGGAAAAGGGGTCCTCGCGCGATGGATCCACGCCGCGAGCCGGCGCCGCAAACAGGCCTGGGTGGACATCAACTGCGGCGGCCTCTCGCGCGAGCTCCTGGACAGCGAGCTCTTCGGGCACGCCAAGGGCGCGTTCACCGGCGCTTTGATCGCCAAGCCGGGTCTCTTCGAGGCCGCCGACCACGGCACGTTCTTCCTCGACGAGATCGGCGACATCGAGCTCGCCCTGCAGCCGAAGATCCTCAAGGTGGTCGAGGAGAAGCGCTTCCGGCGGCTGGGCGAAGTCACCGAGCGCCGCGTCGACGTACGGCTGATCGCGGCCACTCACCGCGACCTCGCCGCGGCCGTCGCCGACAAGACCTTTCGCGCCGACCTCTACTACCGCCTCAACACGCTGATCCTGACCCTGCCGCCGCTGCGCGATCGCCGCGAGGATCTACCCGTCCTGGCGGGCTCGATCCTCGGTCGCCTGGCGACCGAGACCGGGCGCCGTGCTCAGCTCGATCCGGGAGCCGAAGCCGCGTTGTCCTCCTACGCGTGGCCCGGCAACATTCGAGAGCTCAAGAACGTCCTCGAGCGTGCCTTGCTCACGGCGCACGAGCCGTGCCTCGGCGCGGAGCACTTGGGCCTCGGGCGCGAGGGATCGGCGCCCGACGCGCAGACCGACCCCCTCGCCGGTCTCGATTGCACGCTCGCCCAGCTCGAGCGGCGATACGTCGAGGCAGTCCTTCGCCGCGAACGTGGGCAGGTGGATCGCGCCGCTGATCGTCTCGATCTTCCGCGCTCCACGCTCTACCAGAAGATCAAGCTCTACGGACTTTCGCCGGCGACCTTCAGGGGACCGACCGGAGAGGGGGAGTCGTGACCGACCACGCCCCACCCCCCGCTGACATCCTCGTCGTCGACGACACGCCCGCCAACCTCAAGCTCCTGACGCGGCTGCTCCAGGGATCGGGGCTGCGAGTCCGTCCGGTGCTCGACGGCGCTCAAGCTCTCGCCGCGGCGGCTGCCAGACCGCCCGACCTCGTGCTCCTCGACGTCGACATGCCGGAGATGGACGGCTACGAGGTCTGCAGGCGACTCAAGAGCGACCCTCGGCTCGCCGAGCTCCCCGTACTGTTCCTGTCGGCGCTCGGCGAGACGGAGGACAAGATCGCAGGCTTCGCCGCCGGCGGCGTCGACTACATCACCAAGCCCTTCCGGTTCGAAGAGGTTCTGGCACGGATCTCCACGCATCTCGAGCTGCGGAGACTTCGGCTGGATCTCGAGCAGAGGAACCGGGAGCTCGACGAGAGCTACTTGAGGCTCCGAGAGCTGGAGGGACTGCGTCACGACCTCGTCCACATGCTCGCGCACGACATGCGCTCCCCCTTGATGGCCGTGAGCGGGTATCTCGAGCTCTTGCAAATCGACCGGAATCGACTTGCAGAGGAGCACGCGGACTACGTCGATCTCGCCCTCGACGGCGCACGCGCGCTCATTCGCTTGATCGATACGATGCTCGATCTCGACCGCCTCGAGACGCGACACTTGCCGTTGAAGCTGGCGCCGCACGATCTCGCGGCGCTCCTGCAGCGTGCCGTCGAGTCGCTCGGCCCTGCGGGCCGAGAGAGAGTGAAGTCGGAAGCGGAGAGCGGGCCTCCGCGGCACGTGAATTGCGACGCCGAGCTCATCGAGCGCGTTTTCGGTAACCTGCTGAGCAACGCCTTGCGATACAGCCCCGACGGCGAGGCGGTCCACGTCGTACAAGTCGCCGCGAGCGCCGGACGGGCGCGCGTGGAGGTCCGGGACCGCGGACCCGGGATCCCGGAGGAGATCCGGGCACGAATCTTCGAGAAATACGTCACTTCGAGCGGCGGCCGCGCGCAACGGCGCTCGATCGGCCTCGGACTCGCTTTCTGCAAGCTCGCCATCGAGGCGCACGGCGGCGCCATCGGCTTCCACTGCCCCGAGGACTGCGGGACTACGTTCTGGGTCGAGTTGCCGCTGTGCGTCTCCGATCCGGGCGGCATGCTCGCCCTCGACATCTCCGCATGAACGATACCCGGCGTGATGCCGCGTTCACTCACGGTCTGGCGACCGATCTTCTCGACAGCCCCCTCGCACTCTTCGTCGCGAACGGCGATGGTCGCGTTCTCTGGGCCAGTCGCCGCGCGGAGGCCCTCCTCGGTTGGAGCGAAGGCGAGCTCGTCGGAAGGAGCGTCGAGGACCTCGTACCCCCGCCATCGCGGTCGCTGAATCCGGAGCGCCGGGAGCCCTTCCTCGAGGCTCGGGAAGGCCGTTCGACGCCGTCCGGCTCGGTCGCCCTTGTCCTTTCCAAGGACGGCCGCGAGCTGCCGCCAGTCGAGATTCGACTCGTCCCGCTTCCAAGCGTCGCACCGGGCGCCTTCGGCGCCGTCATGCTCGACCACGGCGCGAGACATCGCCTCGAGCAGGAGCTCCTCGAGGCTCGCCGAGCGGCGGAGGCGGCCGATCGCGCCAAGAGCGCGTTTCTCGCCCACATGTCCCACGACATGCGCACGCCCCTGCATGCGATCCTCGGCTTCGCGCGTCACTTGCTCGACCGTCGCGACCTGCCGGACAGCGCTCGCGAGGAAGTGGAGCTCGTCGCGAGCAGCGGCACGCGCCTGCTGGCGCTGGTCAACGACGTCCTCGAGCTCGCGCGCATCGATGCCGGAAGTCTCGCGGTCGCGGCGGCACCCGCGGCCGCCGGTGGCATGCTCCGCGACCTCGCCGCGACCTACGACCAACGAGCTCAGCAACGAGGCCTGAAGTTCACCGCCTCGGTCGCCCCCGACATTCCGGATTGGATCCTCCTCGACGAAGGAAAGGCCCGACTCGCGCTCGAGAACCTGCTCGACAACGCCATCAAGTTCACCGAAGTCGGGGGCGTGGAGCTGCGGGCGAAATGGTGCGCGGGGCAGGGCACGGGAGAGCTCGTGGTCGACGTCGAGGACACCGGTCCGGGTATCGACCTCGCCGAGCTGCCTCGGCTACTTGCGCCATTCGAGCAAGGAGAACGCGGCCGTCACGCCCGCCAGGGAACCGGCCTCGGCTTGGCGCTCGCCAACCGCCTCGCGGGCCTGCTCGGCGGGCGGCTCGAGGTCGCTAGCGAACGCGGTCGCGGAAGCCGTCTACGACTCACACTTCCGTCTCGGCCGATCGCCGGGTTCGGCCCTTCGTCGAGCGCGCGAATCCGTCGGATCGATACGCCCCAAGGAGCTCAAGCGCCGCGCATTCTCGTCGCAGAACGAGATGCCGAGATCCGGACGATCCTCGTGAGCTTCCTGCGTGGCCGGGGATTCCAGGTCGACGAAGCTCGCGATGGCCCGCAGGCCCTCGAATCGGTGTCGCGACTCCGGCCCGCCGCGCTCGTTCTCGACGTCGACCTCCCCAAGCTCAACGGCGTGGAGGTCGCCGAGCGCCTCCGCCTCTTCGGCGGGAACGATCCGATGCCCATCTTCGCGGTGACGGCGCGGAGCGACCCGTCCATTCGCAAGCGCCTCGCCGCCGCGGCGGTCGACACGGTCCGACTCCGCCCCATCAGCGAAGACGCGATCCTGGAATTCCTGGTCACGAAACTGAACCTGCAACTCGAGAGATCGGTCGACGCTCCCACCACCCAGAGCGTCGATTCGAGCCCGCTTTCCCGGCTCGCTCTCCTGCCACCGTCGATTCGTCAGGAGCTTCGCAGCGCCGCGGAGACCGCGGACATCACGCGGCTGGAGCGGGCCGTGGCGGCGGGAAGCGCGATCGAGCCGCAGCTCGAGCAGCCGCTCACGGCTTTCCTCAGCGAGTTCGACTATGCCGGCATCATCCGAGCGCTCGACGCGCCCGCGTCCGCCACTTGATCGAAGATCAGGCCACCGACAGCTCCGGAGCGACATTCACCGGCTCCTCTCGCTGCACTCGGCACGACGAGGTCGCGAGGTAGCGACCCGCCGCCGCGAACGTCTCGACCAGCGCCTCCTGGAAGTCCCGGAGCCGGGGAGCAAGCTGTCTCCAGCGCTTCTCTCGTACGGTCGACGCGAGACCGCATGCAGCGTCCGCCAACGGAAAGGCCGCGAGGCGGCGCGCGCCGCTCGCGGTCTGCAGGAGCAGGCGATCGAGGTCGCCTCCGGAATCGGCCGAGATCAAGCTCGCGACTCGCAGCGCCAAGTCGCTGCAGCGCTCGCGGAATCGGACGAGCAAAGCTCGATAGAGCCACTCCTCATCCTGGAATCCCGTCTCCCCGACCTCCGGATCGAGCCACACCTGCTCCGCGAACGGAGGCGCGCCGTCGAGGAGGCCGCTCTCCGATTCGAGTGCCTCGAGTCGCGAGATCACGCGCCGCATCTGGTCCCGGCTCGAGGCGATCGACAGATGCCGATCGGGTGTGACCGTCGACCACCCTTCCTCGACATCCGGCGAAACCAGTGGAACGACTCGAGCGAGCGAGCCAGCCACCGCTTCGATCGCGGCGAGGAGTGCCGCGCGCGCGCCAGGCGTTCCCGTCGAGAACTCATCGTCGAAGAGAATGCCCACGAATCCCCGATGACCGACCCGGTCCAGGAAGGCGAGCAGAGCGGTCGCCGAGTCGATGCTCACGACCTGGCAGCCGAGCGACTCGAGGTCCCGCTGGACGGAATCGCGCAGGTCGGAGTTCGCGGTCACCAGCAGGAGGGGCTTCGTCCGTCGGGTTTCGACGTCGGCGCCGGGCGCCTGAATCGCGGTCGAGCGGAAGTGCATTGCGGGTCCTCCGGGCGTGGGACTTGTTGCGCTCAACTGGCCAGACTGACCGCTTCGAGATCGAGCAGACGATCGGAGTCGAAAAACGTGACGAGCGCGCCCGAGCTGACGAGATCGTCCGCGGTGCACGGCCGAGACAGGAAGAAGCCCTGCACCTGCTCGACGCCGAGCGACTTCAAGGCGTGCAGATCCTCGGCGGTCTCGACGCCCTCTGCGACCAGCTTGGCGTGAACCTGGTCGGCGAGCAGCCGAATCGCGTTCATCGTGGCCTGCTGGTAGGCGTCGCTCGCGATACCGTTCACGAGATACCGATCGATCTTCAATAGCGACGGCCGCGTGACGAGCATCATGCGGAAGTTGGAGTTCCCGACCCCCACGTCGTCGAGGGCGATCTCGCATCCGAGCTTGCGCATCTCGGCGAGCGTGGAGAGGAAGCTCTGCTCCTCCACGAAATTCGAGTGCTCGAGCACCTCGAGCACGAGGCGACCCAGCGACACGCCTTCCGCCGCGGAGGTCTTGGCGAGGAACTCGACGAAGCGCTCGTCCCGCCCGAGCGTCGACGCGTGGACGTTGAGATGAACGGGAAGCGTCTCCGGGAGCTTCCGAGCTTCACGCAAGATGGCCGAAATGGCGGCGCGGTCGACCACCGACTCCTCGTGCTTGCGCCGTGCGTACTCGAAGAGGATGTCGGGCGCCTCGAGGGTGCATCCCCGCGGACCTCGCGCCAATCCCTCCACCGCGCACAGAGCTGGTTGCGCCGCTCCGATCTCGTAGATCGGCTGGAACATCGCGCTGATGGCTCCGGGTTCCACCACGCGCTCGATCAACGACGGCTTCATCTCCAGTCCTCCTCGTTCGCGCGGCCGAGAAGCCGCAGCAGTTGACTCATGGGCTGTCCCTTGACGAAGACACCACGGGCGCCGCTGGCGAGGCACGCGCGGTGGACGTCGGAGTCGCTGTTACCCGTCTGGACGACGATCAGGAGATCTGGCCGTCGTTGGTGCGCCTCGTTGACGAGCTCGAGTCCTTCCAGCCCGGAAAGGCCCCGAAGGTCGAGGTCGACGCAGAGCGCGTCGTAGTCACGGAATTCGAGAATCGCGGCGGCCTCCTCGAGCTCTCGAGCGGCGGTGACTTCGAATCCGCTCCGCCGCAGAACTCGCTGGAGGAGCTCGCGAGCCCTCGGATCGTCATCGACGAGCAGGAGCCGCGCGAGCTTTTCGGACGGCCTGGGGGCGGCAAGCAGGATCATGTCCCGGATCAGGGCAAAGGACTTGCCATCCGATCTCGCCGCGAGCCGCGGACCCAACGTGCTGATTCTCCAGGGACTTCACCTGATCGATCGGGAGGCTCCAGCGATGGCTTTCTCCAAGAGCCGGAGTCGGTCTGGACTTCGGACGGCTGCGGCGAGTCAGTAGCGCGGCACTCCCGGATCGACGCGCCGGCTCCAAGCGTCGATTCCCCCGGCCAGGTTGCGAGCGCCAGGGAGCCCTTGCGCGCGCAGCCATTCGGTCGCGAGCGCGGAGCGCGCGCCGTGATGACAGACGCAGAGGATCGGCCGGTCGGCCGGGAGCTCCCGCCAACGGTCGCCGAGCTCGTGGAGGGGGATCCAGAGCGCGCCCGAGAGGCTCGCGAGCGGAAGCTCGTCCTCGCGACGGACGTCGAGCAGCAGCATCGGTTCGCCGGCGGCGAGCCGGCGCGCCGCCTCCTCGGGCGTCATCTCGAAGTCGTCCGCTTCGCTTTCCGGAAGACAGACGTCGGTGTACTGGACGAGGCCGGACTGGCTCGGCTGCTCGCCGCAGAGCGGGCATGCGGGATCGCGCGCCAGGGCCACCTCGCGGAAACGCAGTGACAGGGCATCGACGAGCAGCAGGCGCCCGGCGAGGCCGTCCCCGACGCCGAGCAGCCCCTTGAGCGCCTCCGCCGCCTGGATGGAGCCGACGAGGCCGGGGAGAACGCCCAGCACTCCCGCCTCGGCGCACGAGGGCACGAGACCCGGAGGCGGCGGCTCGGGAAAGAGGCAGCGATAGCAGGGGCCCCGATCGCGCGCGAAGAGCGAGGCTTGGCCTTCGAAGCGGAAGATGGAGCCGTAGACGTAGGGCTTGCCCGCGAACCAGCAGGCGTCGTGGACGAGGTAGCGGGTCGGGAAGTTGTCGGTCCCGTCGACCACCAGGTCGTAGGCGCCCACCAAGCGCTCGACGTTCGCGAGCTCGACCCGCTCGACGTGCGCCTCGTAGCGGACGAAGGGGTTGAGCGCCGCGAGCCGCTCGGCCGCCGCCTCGGCCTTCGGCCGCCCGACGTCGGCGCCGGTGTAGAGCACCTG
>CAYZBH010000046.1:0-1938 GCA_964476605.1 uncultured Thermoanaerobaculia bacterium
CCACTTGCCGGCCAGGAAGTCGGCCTTGCTGTTGAAG
The DNA here is from genome assembly GCA_964476605.1 of uncultured Thermoanaerobaculia bacterium. Lineage (GTDB taxonomy): Bacteria > Acidobacteriota > Thermoanaerobaculia > Multivoradales > JAGPDF01 > JAGPDF01. Next base: position 38 of record CAYZBH010000046.1, read on the forward strand.
CGGAAGACGCCGCGCCAGTTCCCCTTGAAGACCTGGGTGATCGAGGTGTCGTTGTACTCGCCGCCGAACTTGACCACGTGGTCGCCGGTGAGCCAGGTCAGCGTGTCGCCGAGCGCCTTGCGCTTGGTGGTCGAGGTGATCGGGAGGAAGGAGACCTCGCCGTAGGCGCCGAGGCCGGTCACCTGGAAGTCGGGCAGGTCGAGCCCCTTGTCCTCGCGCGGGGTGTCTTCCTTGATGTAGTTCGCCGAGAAGTCGTTCAGCAGGTTGGTCCCCCACTGCCCGGTGTAGGAGGCGACCCAGGCGTCGGTCTTCAGCCCCTCGACGCCGTTGTAGGAGGCGGTGCGGGTGGTCGCCGTCGAGGTGCCGTTCACGCCGTCGTAGTTGGTGAAGTTGCCGCGCAGCATCAGGCGCTGGGTCGGCGTCACCTGGAAGTCGAGGCGGCCGAAGGTCACGTCGCCGTCCTGCGTCGAGGCGTAGGTCGAGGGGGACGCGAGCTGCGGGTAGCGCGCGAAGACGTCCGCGTCGAGCACCCGGCTGTCGATCGGCACCGTCTGGCTCTTGTTCTGCTGGTCGTAGGAGAAGAAGTAGAAGAGCTTGTCCTTGATGATGTGGCCGCCGATCGAGCCGCCGTACTGGTCCTTCTTCTGGTCGGCCGGCTTCACGCCGTTGGCGAAGTCGGAGATCATGCTCTGCGGCTGGTTGTAGTAGAAGGCCGAGCCGTGCAGGTTGTTGGTGCCGCTCTTGGTGATCACGTTGACGAACCCACCAGCGGACCGGCCGAACTCGACCGACGCGCCGTTGGTGATCACCGAGAACTCCTTGATCGACTCCTGGGAGACCGAGAGCGGGGCGCGCCCCTCGGCGCCGCCCACCGTGCCGCCGAAGAAGGCGTTGTTGAAGTCCACGCCGTCGATCGTGACGTTGGTGTTGATGCCGCGCTGACCCGAGATCGAGAGGTTGCCGCGCTCGCTATCGAAGCGCGTCTCCGGCGTGAGCAGCACCAGGTTGCGGAAGTCGCGCGCCGCGAGCGGCATGCTCTGGATCTGCTCGGTCTGGATGGTGGTCGAGGCGGAGGTGTTGGTCACCTCGATCACCGGCACCTCGGACGTGACAGTGATCGTCTCCGTCACCGTCGAGGGGTTGAGGTTGAAGTTGATGGTGGGCGTCGACCCGAGGAGCAGGCGGACGTCGTTCTGGGTCGCGGTCGCGAAGCCCTCGAGCGAGGCCGAAATCGTGTAGACGCCCGGCGGCAGGTTGAGCGCGCGATAGGCGCCCTGGGCGTCGGCGTAGGCGGTGATCTCGAGTCCGGTGTCCTGGTTGGTGACCTGGATCATCGCGCCGGGCAGCGGGCTGCCGTCGCTGCCGTGCACGGCCCCCGAGATACGCGTCGTGGTGACGTCGGTCTGGGCCCCGGCGACGCTGGCCAGGGCGAGCAGCGCGACCGCGAGGGCCGCCGTGATCCGCAAACTCCTCATGACTCCTCCTTGTTGGAATTGAGCGCCATCTGCGTGCTCCGAAATGCCTCGAAATCCTATTGAGCGACCCGCCCCGCCTGATGGCGACTCGCGAACATCCGGGTGACGGCTCGCGAGCGATCCTACCGGAGCCCCTTGCGGCCTGTCTGCCGTCCAAGAAAATGTGCAACTTTTCGCTGCCGCGGCGTCCCGGGCGGCGCTCCCCTCCTTCGTTAGACTCCCCGCGTGCCCAAGCCCGACGTTCAGATCCTCGTCTGCGTGAACGAACGCGCGGAGGGCGGCGACAAGCCCTGCTGCGCGGCGCGCGGCGGTCTCGCGGTCTATCGCGCGCTCAAGGACGGAGTGAGGGCGCGCGGCCTTCGCGACGGCGTCCTCGTCACCCGGACCGGGTGCCTGCGCCATTGCAGCCGCGGCCCGACCGTCGTG
>CAYZBH010000046.1:2038-23973 GCA_964476605.1 uncultured Thermoanaerobaculia bacterium
GCGCGCCGAGGACGGGTCCCCCGCCACCTGGCCTACCGGCGTCCGCCTCGCCTGGGACGAGCGCGCGCTGCACGTCCGGTTCACCTGCCGCGACGACGACGCCTGGTCCACGTTCTCGCGCCGTGACGAGCCGCTCTGGCGCGAGGAGGTGGTGGAGGTCTTCCTCGCCGCGGGGAGCGAGGAGCCGGAGACCTACTTCGAATTCGAGCTGAGCCCGCGCGGCGTGCTCTTCGACGCGCGCGTCGAGAATCCGGGCGGCGACCGGAGCGCGCTCCGCGTCGACGCGGCCTGGAGATGCGCCGGGCTCGCATCCCGCGTCGGGCGGCTCGGCCGCGCCGACGACTGGTGGGCCGGCCTCGCCATCCCCTGGCGGGCCCTCGGCGGCGATGAGCCGCCGGCGACGCTCCGCGCGAACTTCTTCCGCATCGAGCGGCCGCGCGGCGGGACGGCCGAATTCTCCTGCTGGCGTCCGACCTGGATCACGCCGCCCGACTTCCATCGTCCGCGTCACTTCGGTCTTCTCCGCCTGATCCGCTAGACTCCGCCCCCTTGTCGGTATCCATGGCACCTCCGCCGTTCGACCTCGCCGCCGCGCGCGCGCATCTCGAGCGCAAGGACCGCACGCTCGCCCGGTTGATTCGCGCGGTGGGCCCTTGCCGGCTCGAGATCGCCTCGCGGCAGAGCCCCTACGAAGCGCTGGCCGAGTCGATCGTCTACCAGCAGCTCCACAGCAAGGCCGCCGCGACCATCTACGCCCGCTTCTGCAAGGCGCTCTCGGCGCGCACATGCCCCAAGCCCGAGAAGGTCCTGGCCGCCCCCCCCGAGCTGCTCCGGACGGCGGGCCTCTCGCGGAACAAGGCGGCGGCGCTCTGCGATCTCGCGAAGCGAACGCGCGCCGGCGAGATTCCGAGTCGCCGCGAAGCGGAGACGCTCTCCGACGACGCGCTGGTCGAGCGACTCACCGCCGTGCGAGGAATCGGGCGCTGGACGGTCGAGATGTTCCTCATCTTCTCGCTCGGCCGTCCCGATGTCCTGCCGCTCGACGACTACGGCGTCCGCAAGGGGTTCTCGCACGTCTTCGGCCGCGAGGTGCTACCCAAGCCGAAGGAGCTCTCCGACCGGGGGGACCGCTGGCGCCCCTACCGCACGGCCGCGAGCTGGTATCTTTGGAGGGCCGCCGACCAGGAAGGAGCATGAGGCCGATCCGTCCGAAGCTGCTCGCTCTCCTCTCCGCCGGGGCGCTCGCCGCCTGCACCTCCGCCCCGCCGCCTCGCACGATCCCCGCCGCTGCGGAAGCCCCCTCGCCCGTCGTGGCGGAAGACGTCTACGCGCTGCCGATTCTGAGCGAGCTCGAGGTCTCGCCCGACGGTCGCCGGGCGGTCGCGGTCGTGCAGCGCGCCGATCGGACCGCTGATGCCTTCCGCGGCCGCCTCTGGCTCTATCCGCTGGAGCCGGGCGCTCCACGCCCGCGGGCTTTGACCTCCGGTGATGCCGACGCCGCGACCCCCCGTTTCTCCCCCGACGGCCGATTCCTCGCCTGGGTCGAAAACGGGGAGACGGAGAGCCGTCTGCGGATCGCCCGCTCCGCGGGAGGCGGCGTCCGGACCGCGCTCGCGATCGCGGAGGGGATCGGCGAGATCGCCTGGTCTCCGGACGGAGAGCGGATCGCCTTCGTCCGCCGCGATCCGGAGCCCCCTGGCGCCGCCGAGCATCGCCCCTGGGTGGTGACGCGCACGCAGTCGCGTCGCGACGGGGAGGGCTTCCTCTCCGCGCGCCGCGACCACCTCTGGATCGTCGAGCGCACGGGCGGAACGCCGCGACGCCTGACGAGCGGTGCCTGGGACGACGCGTCCCCGGCCTGGTCCCCCGATGGGAGCTCGATCGTCTTCGTCTCCAATCGGACACCCGACCCGGACGCGACCGATGACACCGACCTCTACCTGATCTCATCGAAAGGCGGGGAGCCCCGCCGTCTCTACGACGGCCCCGGGGCCGAATCGGCGCCGGTCTGGTCGCACGCCGGCGACCGCATCGCCTTCCATTCCCTGCGTCGCGCCGACGACTACTACCAGCCACAGCGCGTCCTGACCATCGCCGCGACCGGCGGCGAACCGACCGACCTGACCGGCGCGCTCGACGCCTGGGTCGCTTCCGACGCTCTCGCCTGGGGGAGCCCCCGGGCGCCGATCTGGTCCGCCGACGACCGCTCGCTCACCGTCGTCTTCGAGCGCCACGGCGCGACCTGGATCGGCAGCGTCGACGCCACCACCGGCGAGGCGCGCGAGCTGCTGGGCGGCCGCGCGGTCTACGGCCTCGCCCGCCCGCTGCCCGGTGGCGGCCTGCTCTACTCGCGCACCGATCCCACCCACCCGCCGGAGCTCTATCGCACGGGTCCGGAGGGGGAGCGCCGGCTCTCGCGCCTCTACGACGACTGGCTCTCGAGGCGCCGCCTCGTTGCGCCGGAGAAGGTGGTCGCGACGAGCCCCGTCGGAGGCGAGGTGGAGGCTTGGTACTACCCGCCGCTCGCGCCGCGCGCGAATTCGCGCGCGCCGCTCGTCGTCTACATCCATGGCGGGCCGCAGGGGTTCGATGGCGACTTTTTCGATTTCGATCTCGAGAACCAGCTCTTTCCCGCCGCGGGATGGGCGGTCTTGCGCGTCAACTATCGCGGCTCGACCTCCTACGGCGAGCAGTTCTCGCGCGCCGTCTGGGGGGACTGGCACTCGCGCGAGTACGCCGACCTGATGGCGGCGCTCGATCGCGCGCTCGAGCTGCATCCCGAGATCGATCCCGAGCGTCTCGGCATCGGAGGCTGGTCCTACGGCGGCATCATGACGCTCTGGACGGTGGGCCACACGCACCGCTTCAAGGTCGGGGTTCCGGAGCGCTTCAGCTTCGACTACCTCTCCACCTTCGGGGAGGACCAGTGGTTCGTCTGGCTGCTCCGCGAGCTCGGAAGCCCGCTCGAGCACGCCGACCTCTACCGGCGGCTCTCGCCCGGGACTTATCTGCCGAACGTCACCACGCCTCTCTACCTGATCGCCGACGAAGACGACTTCAACTGTCCCTTGCCGCAGGTTCTCCAGGCCTATCAGAGACTGCGCCTCATGGGACAGAAGACCGAGCTGGTGGTCTATCCGGGCGAGTCGCACAGCATGGCTTCGCCGGCCCACCTGGTCGACCGGCTGCGGCGTCTGCTCGTCTGGTTCGGGCGCCACCTCGACGCCCCCGCGCCCGCGGCCCGGTGAGCGGCGACGATCCCTTCTCCCGCGGTACCGACGCTTACCGCGAATTCCGCCCGCACTACCCCGCGGAGCTCTTCGATTGGCTCGCCGAGGCCGCCCCGGCGCGCGGCCTAGCCTGGGACTGCGCGGCCGGCAGCGGGCAGGCCACGGCGGGGCTCGCCGCGCGATTCGTCCGCGTCCTCGCGAGCGATCGCAGCGTCGGGCAGCTCTCCGAGGCCCCGCCTCGCCAGAACGTCCAGGCGCTCGCCGCCCTCGCCGAGGCGGCCCCGCTCGCCTCCGGGACCGTCCATCTCGTCACCGTCGCGCAGGCCCTGCACTGGTTCGACACCGAGCGCTTCTACGCCGAGGTCCGGCGGGTCGCCGCGCCGGGAGCTCTCGTGGCCGTCTGGTGTTACGACCTGCTGCGCTTCGACCCCGTCCTCGACCGGCGGATCGATCACCTCTACCACGACGAGGTGGGAGAGTATTGGCCGGCCGAGCGACGGCTCCTGGAGGCGGGATATCGCACTCTCCCGTTCCCATTCTCCGAGCTCGCCGCGCCGCCCTTCGAGATGACGGCCCCTTGGCGCCTCGCCCACCTGCTGGGTTATCTCAGCACCTGGTCGGCGGCGAAGCGCTACCGCGCCGCCACCGGGGAAGATCCGATCGCGCGCGCCGCGCCGGACCTGACCGCGCTCTGGGGGGACCCCGCGCGCGAGCGACGCGCGAGCTGGGCCTTGTCGCTTCGCGTGGGCAGGCTTCCGTGACCGCAGGGGCGCTGCCGAGCCCGGGTCAGGAGCCGTCGCGTTCGCGGCCGCCGCGCGCTTCCGCCTCCCGCCCCAGCGCCGCTTCGTGCGCCGCGTCCGCACGGCGCCCTCGCCGGCTGTAGACGTCGGCGAGCACATAGTGGCCGAGCGCCGCGAAGGCGCTCCCCGACTCGAGCTCGAGGCCGCGCCGCGCCGCCTCTTCGGCCTCGTCGATGCGACCGGAGACGAGCAGCGCCCGCGCCAGGTAGAGGTAACCGAGGCCGAAGTCGGAGCGCGCCCCCACCGCCGCTCGCAGCTCGGCCATCCCTCCGGCGGCGTCGCCGGTCCTCTCCAGCAGACGCCCGAGGTTGAAGTGCGCCTTGTAGGCGTCCGGATGGAGGGCGATCTCCTTCCGGTACCCTGCGATCGCCTCGGCCGTGTTCCCCTCGGTCTCGTCGAGCAGCGCCCGGTTATAGCTCGCGAACTTCGCTTTGGGGTCGATCGCGACCGCACGGTCGAGCGCCGCGTGCGCGCCGCCGAAGTCCTTGCGGCGAAAAGCGAGCACCGCGAGCCCGACTTCCGCGCGCGCCGTCTTGGGCTCGACCTCGAGCGTCTTCCGGAAGGCCGCTTCGGCCTCGTCGTCGCGTCCGGCGTCGGTCAGCACCTGCGCCAAGCGGTAGAGGATCTGCGCATTCCTGGGGTCGGTCGCGAGGTAGTTGCGATAGCCGAGCACCGCGGCGTCGACGTCGCCGCGCGCGACGAACGTGTCGGCGAGCCCGATCTGCGCCCAGTCGTGGTCCGGGCGGCGCTTCAGCGTCTCCCGGTAGGCCTCTGCCGCGCCCTCCCAGTCGCGCAGGCGGAAGCGCACGTTACCCAGCGTGAACCAGGCGTCGACGACCTCGGGATCGACACCGAGGATCTCCTCGAGAACCGGAGCGGCGCGCCCCGGATCCTCGCTCTTGGCGAGGCCGCGCGCCTTGGCCATCTTCCCGTAGACCTCGAGCCGGTCCTTGGGATCCGGAAGGTCTCGGAAGGACTTGCCCGTGTCGATCGCCTGACCGCCGACGTAGCCCAGGGCGGCGAGCGCCCGCAGGGTCTCCTCGTCCTCCTCGACGGGGGCGGAGGCCGACGCATCCACGACCACGGTCGCGTCGTGCGCCGCCAGGTCGGCCCGCAGGTCCCGGACCACCCGGCGCTCCTGGTCTGCGAGGTTCTTCTGCTCCCCGGGGTCCGCCACGACGTCGTAGAGCTCGGCGCGCGGCGCCTCGATGAAGTGCCAACGGTCCTTGCGCAGCGCGCGCAACTCCGCCCATCCGTAATGCAACCTCGCGAGAAAGGTCTCGCTATAGCCGCGCGGCGGCGCGGACGGCTCCTCCGCGACGCCGGCGAGGAGCGGGACGAGGCTTCTCCCTTGTCCGGCCTCGAGGCCGTTTGCGACTCCCGCGAGCTCGAGCAGAGTTGGCGCGAGATCGGCCTGCCCCACCGGCTCCGTGACCTCGCGTCCGCGCAGACGCTCGTAGGGCGCGTCGAGCAGGAACGGAACCCAGGCGGTCGACTCGTAGATGAAGTAGCCGTGCTCCCCTTCCCCGTGGTCACCCAGCGACTCGCCATGGTCCCCGATCACCGCCACGATCGTCCGATCGCGGAGCCCGCGCCTTTCGAGCTCGTCCAGCAGGCGTCCGACCAGCGAGTCGGTCCAGGCGATCTCGCCGTTGTAGGGCTCGCCTGGATAGCGGCTCTTGAAGGGCTCGGGCGGCGCGTAGGGAGTGTGCGGGTCGTAGAGGTGAACCCAGGCGAAGAAGCGTTGGCCGGCCACGGAATCGAGCCACTTGACGGCCTCGGCGACCGTCAGATCCCCGGAGCGCTGGATCTCCCCCATGCTCGCCTTCTTGAGCGCCTCCTCGTCGAAGTCGTCGTAGTAGCGCTCGAACCCCTGGTCGATCCCCCACTTGTGGTCGAGCACGTAAGCGGAGACGAAGCCGCCGGTGCGGAAGCCGGCGCCCCGCAGAACCTCGGCGAGGGTGACGCGTTCGGGGGAGAGCCGGAAACCGCCGTTGTCGCGAACCCCGTGCGCCGCCGGCACGAGGCCGGTGTGCAGCGTGCAGTGCGCGGGTAGCGTCAAGGGGGTGACCGAAACCGCGTTGTCGAAGCGGGCGCCGCGGGCCGCGAGGGCGTCGAGAACCGGGGTCTCGGGAGCCCGCATCCCGCGCGGTCGCGCGAAGACCCCGATACGATCGGCGCGCGTCGTGTCCAGCGTCACCAGCAGGACGTCGAGGTCCTGGGCGCGGAGACCGTGCTCCAGCTTTCCCAGCGGCCTCCCCTTGCCGCAGCCGAGCAGGCCCGCCGCCGTCGCGAGGGCGATCCAAACCCATGCCGTCGATCCAAGACGCCGCATCGAGCTTCCCCGGTCCGGCATCCTACGCAACTCGAGACTCCTCGCCTAACGCTTGTGGGGACATCACTTCGGCGCTATTCTCCGGCCAGCACTTCGATTGTTCCTAAGTGGCCGAGTTCTTGCCCGAGGGTGAGGAACCCACCGGGGCTGGCCGTCTCGTGCGGCTCTCCCCGTTGACGAAAGGAGGCAGCATGAGCAGGTCGAGAATCTTTCGAGCCCTGGCCTGCGCGCTGATCGCGACGCTCGCCGCGACCGGCGCCTGGGCGCAGAGCAAGACGACGTCGGCGATGACCGGCACGGTGCTCGACGAGTCGGGAGCCGCCATTCCGGGCGCCACCGTCGAGATCGCGAGCCCGGCGCTCATCGGCGGCAGTCGCCTCGCGAAGAGCGACAGCCAGGGACGCTTTCGCTTCGCCCAGATCGCACCCGGCATCTACACGGTGTCGGTCACTCTCGACGGCTTCCAACCGATGCGCATCGAGGGCGTGACGCTCGCGGTCGGCCAGACCAGCGACGTGCCGGTGCAGCTGAACGTCGCGGCTGTCTCCGAGACGCTGGTGGTCACCGCCGACGCCGCCGTCATCGATACCGCGAGCTCGGCCAGCAACACGAACCTGGACAACGACTACCTTCAGAACCTCCCGACCGCGCGCTTCCAGCCCGACGTGCTGAACTACGCGCCAGGGATCAACCAGAGCGTCGCCTACGGCGCGTCCGATTCCGCGATCGCCTATCAGCTCGACGGAGTCGACACGTCGGATCCGGAGGGAGGGACGGCCTGGTCCTTCGTCAACTACAACATCGTCGAGGAGGTCCAGCTGGTCGGCCTGGGCGCCCCCGCCGAGTACGGGAGCTTCACCGGCGTGGTCTTCAACAGCGTGACCAAGTCGGGCGGAAACGACCTCAAGGGCCTGGTCGACTTCTACTACACCGACGACAGCCTGGTCGACAGCTTCTCGGATGCGCAGTTCGAAGGGCTCAATCCGACGACCAAGAGCTTCGTCGACTCGACGGCGCAGATCGGCGGACCGATCACCAAGGACAAGCTCTGGTTCTTCGCCTCCGGTCAGTACTACAAGGAGGAGAACTCGCAGGGCGGACCGATCCGCACCGAAGAGTCGCCCCGCCTCTTCGGCAAACTGACGCTGCAGGCGAACGAGTCGAACAACCTCGAGGCCTGGGTCGAGTGGGACCGCTACGACATCACCGGCCGCGGCGCCGACGCCGTGACGCCGCTCGAGGCGACGGTGACCGAGGAGGCGCCCGAGTACGTCTGGAACCTCTCCTGGCGCTCCATGTTCTCGAGCGACACCGTCTTCAACCTCTCCTACGGCGGCTACGACGGCTACTACTACCTCGACCCGCAGAACGGCTACGGCATCGCCGGCCACTACGACGGCGCGTCCGGCCTCTACAGCGTCAACTCCACCTACTACTACCTCGCCGACCGCGCCCGCAACCAGGTCAACGCCTCCATCTCGCACTACGCCGACGACTTCATCAAGGGCGACCATGACTTCAAGTTCGGCATGGAGCTCGAGCGCTCGACGTTGCGTAGCCGCTACGGCTTCCCGACCGGCGTCTGGTTCTACGACAACTACGGCTACTACGACGATCCGGGGACGCCGGAGTACGACCCGGTCTACTACACCCAGGGCTACTACGGCTATAGCTACGACCTCAAGGGGACGATCGAACGCCAGACCGCGTTCGTGCAGGACAGCTGGCGCATCACGCCCTCCTTCACGTTGAACGTCGGCGCGCGCGCCGAGTTCAATCAGGGCAAGATCCCGGGTGAGGGAAAGATCTTCGACAACACGGCGATCGCGCCGCGCGTCGGCTTCGCCTGGGACCTCTCCAGGGACGGCAAGACGGTCTTCAAGGCGCACTACGGACGCTACTTCGAGAAGTTCGTCGCCACCGAGTTCTACTACGCGAACCCCGGCGCCTACACGCCGCTCGAATTCCGCAACATCTATCCGAGCGGATATGTCGAGGACGTCGGTCAGGCAGGCGCCGACACCGTCGTGCTCGACAAGAAGCTCAAGCAACCCTACATGGATCAATACACGCTGGGCGTCGACCGCGAGCTGCCCGGCGGGGTAACTCTCTCGTTCACCTACATCAACCGGAAGAAGAAGGACTTCATCGAGACGGTGAGCCGGAACGGAGTCTTCATTCCGGTCTCCGGCGTGATCGACGAGACCGGACGGCCGGCGACTCTCTACGACTACCTGAATCCGGAGGACGACGTCCTCGCCTACCGGAACGTACCCGAGCTGCATCGAAAATACGAAGGGTACATGCTCGTCCTCAACCGGAGACTGCGCGACAACTGGCAGATGATGCTCTCGTACGTCTACTCCAAGGCGCGCGGAAACGTCGACAACCTCTCCTTCAGCGGCACTTACGGCGCGGACAACCCGGGGAGCTGGCTCAACACTCCGAACTCCCTCGTCTTCGCCGAGGGCAAGCCCACCTACGACCCGACCCACCAGGTGAAGCTGCAGGGCACCTACGTCATCCCCAAGATCAACCTCTCGCTGTCGGGGAATTACACCTTCAACACCGGGGACACCTACAACCTACGCTCCCGGTGCCTGCTGGTCGATGGCGATTGCTACGGCTTCAACCAGGGCACCGTGCGCGTCTTCGGCGAGCCGCGTGGCATCCGACGCCTCGACGACAAGAGCGAGCTCGACCTGCGCGCCGAGTGGTACAAGGACATCGGAGGGGCGGACGGCCGCTTCGGTCTCTTCCTCGACGTCTTCAATGTCACCAACCAGTCACGAGCGACGTTGGTCGAGGATCGCGCCGGCTCCGCCTTCGAGACGCCGCTCAGCACCAATCAGCCGCGGACCTACCGCTTCGGAGTGCGCTACAACTGGTAGGCCGCGCTTAGGATCGCGCTCCCGCGGGAGCTCCGGGAACCCGAAGGGCCGGGAGCCGAGAGGCACCCGGCCCTTTTTCTCGCGCGAGGCGCGGCGCTCACGCCGGAGGCCCGACCAGGGGCCGCGCCCCCGCGGGACCGAAGCGCCAGACCCAGAGGACGGCGAGCGCCGCCACCACGAAGAGCCCGGCCGCCAGCCCCCACCAGATCCCCGCGAGGCCCAGGCGATCGGTCCTGCCGAGGTAGGCCGCGAGCGGCAGCCCGAGCACGTAGTAGCCGATCAGATTGAACGTGGCGGCGGGGCGCGGCCTCCCCATGCCGCGGAGGATCCCGCCCCCCACCACTTGCAGGCCGTCGAAGAGCTCGAAGGCGGCGACGATCGGGAGGATCGAGGCGGCGAGCGCGAGGACCGCGGCATCGGGAGTGTACGCGCGCGGAATCCACCAGCGGCCCAGGACGTAGAGCAGGGCGAATCCGAGCATCGTGGCGGCGCCGAGCAGGAACGCCACCCACGCCGCGCGCTCGGCCGCCCGCGGCTCGCCGGCGCCGATCAGGTTGCCGACCCGGGTAGTCGCCCCGAGCCCGATCCCGAGCGGCAACATGTAGGAGATGGAGGCCAGATTGAGCACGATGGAATGCGCCGCGAGCTCGATCGCGCCCAGCCTCCCGGCCCAGAGCGTCGCCACGGCGAACGCCCAGTACTCGAGCGCCAGCATCACCGCGACGGGTGCCCCGAGCGCGAGGATCTCCGACATCCCCTTGACGCGCAGGCGCGTCAGGTCGAGCACCGGTCCGCGCTCCCGGTGCAGACGATGATGGCGGGCGGCGAAGAGAAGGGCCCCCAGCATCGCGACCTCGGTGATCGCGGTCGCCACGCCCGTTCCGACGGCGCCGAGACGCGGCGCGCCGAGATGCCCGAAGATGAGCACCCAGTTCGCGAACGCGTTGAAGACGTTGGCGCCGAAGCTCACCCACATCGCCGGTCGTACGATGCCGCGCGCCTGCAGGTACTGCTTGAGCGCCACGAAGAGGAGGAAGCAGGGGAGCGCCGGGATCTGCACGATCACGTAGCGATGCGCGAGGGCGACCGTCGCCGCGTCCTGCCCGAAAGCCCCGAGCATCCGATCGGTCGCCAGCCAGAGAGCCCCCAGCGGGACGCTGATCAGCAGCGCGAGCACCGCCGCGTGGAGCAGGACATCCCGCAGCCGCTCGCGGTTCCGCGCACCGTGCGCCTGAGCCGCGACGGCGTCGAGCCCGAAGAGAAGACCCATCGCGACGATCGACGTCCCGAGCACCCAGATGCGCCCGAGGGAGACGGCATTGAGGGAGAGGACGTCGAGCCGCCCCACCATCAGCAGATCGACCGTGCCGAGCAGCATGGTCGAGAGCTGCGTCAGGGCGACCGGCGCCGCGAGCCCGAGAAGGGCCCGGGATTCTTCGCGGTTGGCGCTCATCGGGAGCGCGGCAGCCTACTACGGCGACCGGGCGAAGCTGATCCTACTTGCCGGCGAGGATCCCCGGCCAGTTCGCATCCCCCTTGGCGACGTTGCCGGGGACGTCCAGCATCCACTTCTTCTGGATGTCCTTGTCGTAGTTGAGGTAGAGCTTGCCCTCGTGAATCGTCCAGGCCTCCGGATCGATCCCCGCGGTGTACCCCTGGGAGACCGCCCAGGCGCAGTAGCCACCGTACTGCGGGGCATAGTGATCGGGGTCGGCGACGAAGCGGTCCCGATGGTCGGCGGAAGCGAAGCGCCAGGTCGCTCCCTTCCAGTCGAAGGAGAACTCCTTCTTCCCTTCGGCGGGGTGGCCGTCGAGGAAGTACGCGACCGGGTCGTAACCGTCGATGGCCAGGCCTCCGAAGAGGGTCCGGTTGACGGGCGAAACCGCCAGGGCGGCGGAGGCGAGGAGGAGCGACACGAGGTAGACGACGGCCGGGACTCTTCGGGTCATGGTTCGGTCTCCAGCCCTTTCGATGCACCCGAAGGCGTCCGGTTTCAGGCCGGAGGCACCGGCCGACGTTCGACGGGTCCGCGCGCAGGAGACCTCGGGCTCCGGTGTTTCTCCTCTGGGCCACCGCCCGAGCCGGCGGTAGACTGCCCGTCGGAGGTCTCGCTTGAAACCCATCCTTCGAAACTCGCTCCTCGGCGTCGTCGCGATCGCCGCCGCCGCCGCGGTCGCACTCGGCGTTTTCGAGAAGAAGCCCAAGCAGGTGCAGGAGAAGAACCTGGCGAGCGTCGAGCGGCGTTCTCTCGAGGTCACCGTGGAGGCGACCGGGCTCGTGGAACCGGTGCGCGTCGTGGAGGTCAAGTCGCGCGCCTCGGGCGAGGTGCGGCGGGTCCTCTCCGAAACCGGGGACCGCGTCGAGATCGGCGCCCTGCTCGCCGAGATCGATCCGCGGGACGTCGACAATGCCCTCGCGCAGGCCGAGGCGGACGTCGCCTCGGCCCGCGTCGGCGCGACCATCGCGAGCGCGCAGGCGAAGCGGATGAACGAGCTGCTCGCGCAAGGGGTCGCCGCGCAGCGCGACGTCGATACCGCGACCGACGCGGAGGCCTCCGCTCGCGCCTCCGTCGTGCGCGCCGAGACCAATCTCCAGCTGGCGCGCGAGAAGCGGGGCGACGTCACCATTCGCGCGCCCATCGCCGGCACGGTCATCGACCGCGAGGTCGAGCCGGGTCAGATCATCGCCTCGGCGACCGCCAACGTCTCCGGCGGCACGACTCTCTTCCGCATGGCCGACCTCGGCGAGATGCGGATCCGCGCCAAGATCGACGAGAGCGACATCGGACGCATCCGCCCCGGGCAATCGGTTCGCCTCACCGTCGAGGCCTACGCCGGCCGCACCTTTCGCGGCTCGGTCGAGAAGATCGAGCCGCAGGCGGTGGTCGAGCAGAACGTGACCATGTTCCCGGTGCTGGTCCGCATCGGCAACGAGGAAGGACTCCTGCTTCCGGGCATGTCCGCCGAGATCACGATCGAGATCGCCCGGCGGGATGGCGTGCTGACGGTCCCGAACGGCGCCGTCGTGGCGCTGCGCGAAGCGGCGAACGTCGCGGAATCGGTGGGCCTCACCGGCGATGCCGTGCGCGCCTCGCTGAGTGGCGGTGCCGCCCCGACGCCCGCCGCCGCTTCCGCGTCGCCGGGGGCACGAGCTCCGGCCGCCTCGCCGGGCGACCCGACCGCGGAGCAGTGCGACGAGCTCCGCTCGAAGCTTCGCGCCGGTGGCGGCTTCGACTCCCTCTCCGACGCGGAGCGCACCCGGCTCCGCCGGTGCCGTGACCTGTTCGGCGGGCGCAACCGCGAGAACGGTGGTGGCAGCGCCCAGGGACAAGGAGACGGCTCCGACCGCCGGCCGGGCGTCGTCTTCGTGGAGGGGGCGGCAGGCACCGAGGCCCGCCGCGTTCTGCTCGGTCTGGCGGACTGGGACTACACCGAAGTGCTCGACGGCCTCGCCGAGGGGGACCGGGTCATCCTCGTGTCTCTCGCCCAGATCCAGCGGCAGCAGCAGCAGATGGAGCAGCGCCTGCGCGAGCGCACGGGAGCCCTGGGCCCCGGCACCGGCGGGACGCCTCGCGGCCGCTGACCATGCCGCTCGCCGAGCTCCTCCGCGTCGCCTTCGCCGCCATCGCGGCCAACAAGCTGCGCTCGCTGCTCACCGCCCTCGGCATCATCATCGGCATCGCCGCGGTGATCGCCATGGTGGCCCTCGGGGAGGGCGCACAGCGCACCGTCGAATCCCGGCTCCAGGGGATGGGGGCCAACGTCCTCACGATCCGGCAGGGACAGTCCTTCTTCGGCGGCGTCGCGCGCGGCTCCTCGCGCCTCTCGATCGAAGACGCCGAGAAGCTCAGCCAGGAATCGACGGCGCTCATCGGGATCGCGCCCGAGATGGAGGGGCACCTCCAGGTCGAGTCCGGCAGGGCGAACGCCAACCTGTCGATCCTGGGAAGTTGGCCCGACTACTTCCCGATGAACAACTTCGCGCTCGCGTCCGGACGGCTCTTCACGGCGCGCGACGACGAAGGGCGGCGGCGCGTCGCCGTGCTCGGCGCGCTGGTCGGCGATTCCCTC
The DNA here is from genome assembly GCA_964476605.1 of uncultured Thermoanaerobaculia bacterium. GTDB lineage: Bacteria > Acidobacteriota > Thermoanaerobaculia > Multivoradales > JAGPDF01 > JAGPDF01. The sequence continues at coordinate 15,365 of CAYZBH010000046.1, forward strand.
GGGGCCCCGTCGACCGCCGCCCTGGTCGGGCAGACGATCCGGATCCGGAGCGTTCCCTTCGAGGTCGTCGGCGTGCTGGCGGAGAAGGGCTCGCAGGGATTTTCGAGCCCGGACGAAGCGATCTACGTGCCGCTCACGACCGCGCGCTTCCGGCTCTTCGGCGACGATCGCGTCCGCTCGATCGGCGTCCAGGTGGCGAGCCAGCAGGCGATGGACCAGGCGATGGAGGAGATCGACCGGATCCTGCGCCGGGCGCACAAGATCCGGCCGGGGCAAGCCGCCGACTTCAGCATCCGCGACCAGGCGGCTCTGCTCGCGACCGTGCAGGAGACGACCAAGACCTTCTCCTTCCTGCTCGCCGGCATCGCCGCGATCTCGCTCCTGGTGGGCGGCATCGGCATCATGAACATCATGCTCGTCTCGGTGACCGAGCGGACGCGAGAGATCGGGCTGCGCAAGGCGCTCGGCGCCCGGCGCGGCGACATCCTCCGCCAGTTCCTGATCGAGGCGCTGACCCTCTGTCTCGTCGGGGGAGCGCTCGGGCTGGCGCTCGGGGCCGCCGCTTCTTTCGTCCTGCAGCGCCTGGCTGGGTGGCGCATGGCGGTAACCCCGGAGGCTGCTCTCCTCGCCTTCGGCTTCTCGGCCGCCGTCGGACTGTTCTTCGGCCTCTGGCCGGCGCGGCGCGCCGCCGGGCTCGAGCCGATCGAGGCCTTGCGCTACGAGTAGGTCGCGCCTCTCCCTCACTCCTCGACGCGGACGATTCGCCCCTCGATCCGGCTCGTGATGCGCCGTCCGGGGAGCGCTGCGATCGCCTCCTCGGTGATCGCGCGCCAGGAAAGCTCGGGTCGCGGCAGGAGCGGCGGGCTCGCGCCTCCGCCGCCGCCCGAGAAGAGCGGGTAGCCGTCCCGAAAGCCGAACTTCCAGAGGTAGTCGAGGCTGGCGACCGAGTACCGGCGGTCGGGCTCGAGCGGGCGGAACGAGCCGTCGGCCTGCTGGACGTCCACCTCGACGAGTTCGACGCGCGTCTCCTCGTCGGCCCCTTCCCCTCCCCGTGCGTGGTAGCGGAAGCGGAGGCCCGAAACCTGGAGGAATCTCCCGTGGCCGAGCCGCGTCTCGGAGACCGACTTGCGCAGCAGCTCCAGGAGCTCGGTCCCGGTGACCTCGAAGGCGACCGGTCGGTTGTCGTAGTAGAAGATCCCCTCCATCTCGTAGACGCGGACGTCGCCCCCCGCGGGCACGTCGTCGTTGACGCGGACCGCGCCGCCATTGAGCAACGCGATGTCGGTCGCGAGGCGCTCCCGGAGGACGTCGGTGAGGAAATCGCCGAGCGCGGTCTCGCGCCCGCGGATGGCGGGCTCCACCCCTTCGAGCGCGTGCTCGGTAGTGGCGACCACGTCGAGCAGCCGCTTCCCGGTCGCCTCCCGCACCGTGCGCTCCAGCCGTACGAGCCAGCTCGCGACCTCCCCCAACATCTCCGGATCCGGCGCGACGTCGGTGCCCTCGAGACCGATGCGGCGATGGCTCGACGCGAGCTTTCCGTCCTCGCTCCGCGCGACGTCGATGCGCACCGCGCTCTTGGCGTCGGCGTCCGCCTTGGTGATCCAGACGCCCCCGATCCGGCGCTCCAGGTAGACGTGCTCGTGGCCGCCGACGATGCGGTCGATCTCGGGGAAGTCCGCCGCCAGGCGCTCGTCCTCCGAGAGCTCTTGATGGGTGAGCGCCACCACGAACTCGGCGCCGCCGGCGTGTAGCCGGTCGAGCGCCCCCCGGACGGCCCGATAGCGGGCGTCACGATCGAGATAGTCGGTCGCCAGCCAGGCGCGCGGCTGGTCGTCGTTCGTCACCGCGAGGATTCCGAGCTTGACGCCGCCGAGCTCGAGCAACAGCGTCTCGTGGACGTTCGAGAGCCGCTGCGACCAGGGCTCCGGCGCGGAGGCACCGGGCGGGCGGAAGCGGACGTTGGAGGAGACCCAGCGGAATCGCGAGCCGGCGAGGCGCGCGAGCAGCACGGCGGGATCCCGATCGTCGAACTCGTGATTGCCGAAGGTCGCGACGAACCGGTCGTCGAAGGCGTCCGAGCCGTCGAGGCGGTTGAGCGCCGCGATCATCGCCCGGCCCTTCAGGTACTTGCTGGCCACGGAGGGGAAGAGCAGGTCGCCGGCGTGCAAGACGAGTACCGGCCGCCCCTCCGCTTCGAGCGACTTGCGGAGCGTGCGGACCCGCGCCATGCCGCCCACGCGTCCCGCCTCGAGCCCCTCGATCTTGTAGGTGTCGTTGATCTGCAGGATGACGAAGCCGTCGGCGGGCCGCGCCGTCTCCGCGCCGGCCACGGTTCGCTGCTCGGCCCGCACGGCGAACGGTGCCCAGGCTCCGAGCGCCAACGCCAGCGTCGCGGCGATCGCGCGACCGCTCCGCGCTCCTCTTCCCACCCGCTCAGCGCGCATGGAAGTCGATCCGGCGCTCGATGGCGCGGCGGCAGACGGCGCAGAAGGGAACGCGATCGCGGGAGAACATGATGCAGTCCACCTGCGGACGATAGTAGCCCGTGGCCTCGTAGTTCGCCCCCTCGAAGGCCCCGACCGCACCCGCGTTCGGCTCCGCCGCGAGTCGCCGCTCCTCGTCGTCGCGCTGGCGCGCGAAGAGCGCGTCCATCTCGCTCTCCGGTCGCCGCTCGGCGCGGATCCTCCGCCGCTCGGCCTGGGCGGCGCGACTGCGCTCCTCGAAGGCCCCCTTCCCCCAGGGCGTCGGCAGTGGGGTGGACGGAGCGACGAGATCCCGCCACTTCAGAAGCGCGGGATCGTGGAGCGCCGTGACGTTCGGTTCCCAGGGCTCGAGGCGCTCAGCGGATGCCTCGTAGGCGACTTCCGAGGTGTAGTACTCGTCGGCGAGGCCGGCGAAGTGGTGCCCGAGCTCGTGCACGAAGAGGTAGGGGGCCCAGAGGCTCCCCGCCGCCACGGTCGAGTACTGGCCGAAGATGCCGCCGCCGCCGTAGGTCGCCGAGTTCGTGAACACCTCGACGAACTCGTAGGGCGCCTGCGACGCCAGGTCCCGGAGCGCCCGATCGTCGAGGGTCAGGATGTAGCGCTCCGAGCCGAAGGCGTCGTAGCTCGCGCCCGCCGGCGAGCGACGGTAGATGCCGAGCGAAGGGCGCGAGATGCCCGATTCGGCGGCCGCCGGACAGAGCCCCCAGACGTTGAAGTCGGAGCGCCGGCTCCGGAAGGGCTCGACCTCGAAGAGGATCTGGACGAGGCGCCGTCCGTCGGCCGCGCACTTCTCCCGTTCGGCCGCGGTGTAGCCGTCGCCCAGGAGCAGGAGATCCACCTTCTCCGGCGAAGGGCCCGACGTCTGGAACGCGATCCGCTCGCCGGCGGAGGGAGGTGCCGAGCGATCGATCGCCGGATCCTCCGGGTCGATCACGATCGACCAGAGCTCGCGGAAGTCGTTGGCCCGGTCCCGCTTCGAGAGGCGCAGCTGGACCGGCGCCTCGGGGCGGGGAAAGCGCACCGACTCGGGGAAGGCTCGGTCGATCCTCCCCGCTTCGCCGGTCGTCTCCCATTCGCCATAGACCGAGGAGAAGCCGCGCGCGAACAGAACCCTGCGGCTCGCCCGGTCGATCACCTCGAAGCGGTACTTTCCGAGGTCCTGATCGTCGAGCGCCTGCGCCGGGCTCCCCGGCCAGGGGAGCGGCTCCGCGACGACGCGGAGCAACGCGAAGCGCTCCTCATGGGAGTTGCCGGAATGCGCGTATTCGACGCGCAACGTCGGAGCGGGACTTGCGGGCGGCGCGACGGCGCTCGCCGAAGCCAAGCTCCCCACGGTTCCGGCGACCATCAGGGCGAGCCCGATCAGGGGCGCAGAGTGAAGGCGAAGCCAGGGCATCCGGTCCTCCCGCAAGGTCGCGTCCATCGCCGGCGAAGGCGCTTCGGCGCCACGGAGTCTAACGTTCGACCTGGTCCGGATGCTCCCCTTCAGGCCGCCGCCCGCCACCGCCCGAGGTTGGGGGAGCGCTCTGCTAGCGTCCGGACATGAGAATCTCCGCCCTCGAGATCGCGACTCTGGCGCTACCCTTCCTGCAGCTCGCCAACGCACACTCCGCTTCCGCCGCCTGGCCGCCCGAGCGCCAGCGCGAAATCCTCGACAAGACGCTCGCCATCCGCTTCGCGCCCGACCTCGCTCCGCTCTCCCCGGAGGAGCGCAGCGCGCTCGCCGAGCTCCTCCAGGTCGGAGCCATCTTCCAGCGCGTCTACGAGGACTCACGCCACTCGCAAGCGCTCGCAGCGGGAGCCGCCGCGCAAGGGGATCTCGCGACGCTCTACCGGCTCTTCCAGGGGCCGATCGCGACGACGCTCGACAATCGGCGCGAGCCCTTCCTCGACGTCGCTCCGGAGACGCCCGGAAAGAACGTCTGGCCGCTCGGAATCGAGGCGGCGGAGGTCGACCGCTTCCTGGCCGCGCATCCGGAGGAGCGCGACGCGATCCTCGGCGAGCGGACGGCCGTTCGCCGCGCGGATGGCCCGAGCTTGGCGCGCGATCGGACCGCGCTGGCACGCCATCCCGCGCTCGTGGCTCTCCACCCCGGTCTCGAGCAGAAGCTCGCCGCCCTCGCCGAGCACCCCGACCCGGCCCGGCTCTACGCGGTCCCCTACGCCGTCGCCTGGGCGGACGAGATGGTCGCGGCCGAGCAGCACCTCTTCGCCGCGGCCGCCGCGATCGAGCGCGTGGACTCCGAGCTCGCAAGGTACCTCCGCAACCGCGGGCGCGACCTGCTCTCGAACGACTACGAGAGCGGCGACGCCTCCTGGGTTACCGGGCGCTTCGGACAGCTCAACGCCCAGCTCGGCGCTTACGAGACCTACGACGACGCGCTCTTCGGCGTCAAGGCCTTCTACGGCGCGAGCCTCCTGCTCCGGGACACGGCGGCCACGGCGGAGCTCGAGAAGACGCTCGGCGGTCTGCAGGAGGTCGAGGACGCGCTCCCGACGCCGGAGCACAAGCGGGTGCGCTCCGAGATCCCGGTCGGGGTCTACCAGGTGATCGCCGACTTCGGCCAGGCGCGCGGCACCAACACCGCGACCATTCTCCCCAACGACCCGCTCTTCTCGCATCGCTACGGTCGCATCATCCTGCTGCGCGAGAATGTGATGACCCATCCCGAGCTCTTCACGCTCGCCGAGCGGCGCTTCCGGGCCGCGGTCGCCCCCGCGCATCGGGACGAGCTCGCCATCGACGGCGGCTTCCAGCGCACTCTCTGGCACGAGGTCGGTCACTACCTCGGCCCCGACCGGACGGTCGACGGACGGACCCTCGACCAAGCGCTCGGCGCCTGGGCGGACGCCCTCGAGGAGATGAAGGCCGATCTCGTGTCGCTCTTCGCGGTCGAGCGCTTCGCCGAGCAGGGGCGGGTTTCGGCCGAGCGGCGCCGCGCGGTCGAAGCGGACGGGATCCTCCGGACCCTGCAGAGCGTCCGCCCGCGGCGCGATCAGCCCTACCAGACGATGCAGCTCGCGCAGTTCAACGACTTCCTCGATCGAGGGCTCCTCGCCGCGGACGCCGCAGGCCGTCTCGAGATCCACTACGACCGCTACGACGCCACCGTTCGCGCGCTGCTCGCCGAAGTCATGGCCCTCCAGCGCGCCGGCGACCCGGCCGCGGCCGAGGCCTTCTTCACGCGCTGGACGGGTTGGACGGGCGAGCTCCATGAACCCCTGGCGGCCCGCCTGCGCGAGGCCGAGGGGCCGCGCTACCGGCTCGTCCGCTACGCGACGCTGGGAGAGTGACGGCGTCCGTCCCTCGACCTCGGGCGATCGATCGACGAGGCCCCGGCGGCAAGGGCCTTGCAAGCCCGACTGCCATGCGAAGCGCTCATCGACGGGGAATGCCGTGGATCGTCATCGGCGTGGTCGCCGTCCTCGCGGGCTGCACCACCGAGCGGACGGCGCGATCGCGGAACGGCTCCGACCCGGTGACCGCGGGGAGCGGGTCCGCCTGCTCGATCACCTGCGAAGTACCGGGTGAAAGGAATCCGCGCTGGTTCAGCATCGACTGCCCGGCGGGGATGGCCGCGCGCTGCAGCTGCGCGAGCTCCCCGCACGCCTACTGCGTCTCGGACCCGACCGCGAACTGAGGGTTCGGGCTGGGAGTCCCGGGCTCAGTGCTTGTGGAGGTCCTTGTGCATCAGCCGCCGGCTCTCGACCAGCCGCTCCGCGGCTGGTAGCCGGCGCAGCCGCTCCGAGAGCTCCTCGTCGGCCTCGGAGCGGAGCTGTCCCAGGACGCGGTCGACGAGCTGCGGCACGAATCCCCCGGCCTCGAAGAACGCTCGATGGTCGGCGAGACGCCGCGCGGCCTCGACCGCGGAGCGCGGAAGCTCCCCGAGCTCGCTCGGGGCTTCGCCCTTTCCAGCTTCCGCGGCACGGGCGAGCGGCAGGGCCGAAGGGTCGCCGAGACCGTCCCCGATCGCGAGCGCCATGCCGGCCAACAAGAGGTGAGGAAAGGCGCTGCCGTCGGGACTCCGATACTCCACCGTCGGGCGGGCGAGCCCGTCCGGATACACCCCGGTCTCCTGCGGATTCATCGTCTGGTCGAGCCGGCGCGGGGTGGCGAAGTCGAGCGGCACGCGAATCAGCGCGGAGCGATCGCGCCGCCCCCAGGTGAGACGGGTCGGCGCCTCCTGGTTCGGAACCAGGCGTAGGTAGCTGCCAGCCACCGTGTTTCCGAAGGCCGTGAGCGCCGGCGCGTGGCGCAGGAGCCCCCCGATCATCCGGAGCGCTTCCTCCGAGAGCTCGCCGTCGGCCGCGCGCATGACGTTCTCGCCGTCCCGTTTCAACGCGAGGTGGAGGTGCATGCCGCTTCCCGCCATCCCTTCGTCGAGCTTCGGGACGTAGGTGGCCGAGGCGCCGTGCCGGTCGGCGATCGCCCGCGCGAGCCAGCGCAGGACCGCGAGCCAGGTGCCGAGATCCTCGACCCGAGCCAGATCGAGCTCCACTTCGTACTGCTCCACCCGCCGGCCGTCGAGCTCGGGATCGGCCGACTCGAGCCGGTCGATGTATCCCACTTCGGCGTGCGCGTATTTGACCCGCCCGGTGATTTCGGCTGCCCTGCGGAGCAGCTCGTCGGCGATCGCGCGACCGTGGAGATAGGGCGTGCTCTGGTGGTAGTTGCGCTGCGCGCGCCCGGTGAAGCGCTCGTCCCGCCGTTCGAGGATGAGGTAGAGCTCGAGCTCCGCGAGCGCCCAGAGCTCGAGGCCGCTCTGCCGCGTCAGGTCCGATGCGACCGCGGCGAGGAGGTTGTCGGGGGTCGCCGCCGGCGCCCCGTCGGCGTCCGCGAAGCGGCAGACGACGTGGAGCTCGTCGGGCGCCCAAGGATCCAGGAAGGCCCAGCGATAGACCGGCACCGCGTAGAGGTCGCTCGCGCCGGTCGGAAAGAGCCCCGGGAAGAGACTCGAGCCGTCGACCCGCTCCCCCGCCGCCAGGATCCGCTCGAGGTAGGAAGCGTCGGCCACGGGCAGGCGCAGCTCGCGGAGCTTCCCGTCGAAGGAGGGGTAGCGGAAATTGAGCACCCGGATGCCGTCGGCGAGGCAGAGCTCCACCAGGTCGCGGCGTTGCCACTGCTCGGGCGGCTTGCGGAGGCGTCGAACGAGGGGGCGCAGATCGAGGGCGGGGTCGAACGGTCGGTCGGTCATGGGGAAGTCACCGGGAGGGGCGCGTCATGGCGCTGGACGAACCGTACCAGCGCCGGTCTCGAGATGCCCCGCGCTCGCGGGTGGGGCCTCGCCGCGCCCCGGAGCGTGCGCTAGGCTCGCCCGCCATGTCCGCCAGCCGATCCCGTTCCCCGATCGACGCGCGCGTTCGCGTCGGTCACATCCACCTCAAAGTCGCGGACCTCGAGCGTTCGATCGCCTTCTACCGGGAGGTGCTCGGATTCGAGCTCACGCAGCGCTTCGGCCACGGTGCGGCGTTCCTCTCCGCGGGCGGCTATCACCATCACATCGGCCTGAACATCTGGGAGAGCCGCGGCGGTCCGGCGCCCTCCCCGGGGACCACCGGCCTCTACCACGTGGCGTTCCTCTACCCGGACCGGGCCTCGCTCGCCGAGGCCCTCGGGCGCCTGCTCGAGGCGGGGATCGCGCTCGAAGGCGCCGCCGACCATGGTGTCTCGGAGGCGCTCTATCTGCGGGACCCGGACGGCAACGGCGTGGAGCTCTATCGCGACCGGCCGGAGGCCGACTGGCCGCGCGACGCGGCGGGAAACCTCGCCATGGTCACGGAACCGCTCGACCTCGGGGCTCTCCTCGCCGGCTAGCTCCGAGGCGCCGGAGCGATCCGCCAGCGGGCGCGGCCACGCGCCACGAGCTCGCCCGTTCCGTCGGTGATCTCCGACTCGACGACCAGGTCCCGCGCCTCCGCCGAGGTCACCGGCGGGAAGTCGCAGCGGGAGAGGAGCGTCCCCCGCCCCTTCTTCAGGTAGTCGACCTCCAGCCCGACGAGGATGGCCCGCGCCTCCGCCGGCAGCCCCGCGAGCAGGGCGAGCCCGCTCGACACCTCGGCCAGATTCGCGAGGGCGATGGCGTGCACCGAGCGGAGGTGGTTGCGCACCGCGGGCCGGTCGCGCAT
>CAYZBH010000046.1:24073-30455 GCA_964476605.1 uncultured Thermoanaerobaculia bacterium
TGGCGAGCTCGCTCATCCACATGGTGCTCCCGATCCACAAGAGCGACTACCGGAAGCTCCCGCGCGAGGCGGAGACGCTCGACCAGCTCCGCCCGCAGAATCTCGCCCCCGGCGTCTATCACTTCCCTTACTGCGCGAGCTCGAAGGAGATGGGGTCGGCGGAGCATCTCGAGAAGCTCCGCCAGGGGCCCGTGGGGATCCTCACCATCCGGCCGAGCGGACCGGTGAAGCTCGGAGGCTTCCTCGGCCAGTGGTTCGTCTTCTTGCTGCTGGTGGGTCTCTTCGCGGCCTACCTCGCCGGCCGCACGCTCGCGCCCGGGACCCACTACCTCGCCGTCTTCCGCGTCGTCGGGGCGACCTCGTTCATGGCCTACGGGCTCGGCAACATCGTCAACTCGATCTGGATGGGACAGCCCTGGTCGTCGACCTGCAAGCACGTGCTCGACGGGCTGATCTACGCGCTCCTCACGGCGGGCGTCTTCGGCTGGCTCTGGCCGCATTAGGCGCGCCCGGGGAATCCGGCGCTGTTCCGGCGACGGCTCCCGGTTGTCCCAAGGGGTGACCAGGAGCCTCGACCATGCGACGCGTCGCCTCCCGAAGTCTCGTCCTCCTCGCCCTCGCGGCCGCACCTCTCGCCGCCCAGCCGAGCTTCGTCGAGGTCACGCCACCCCTCGATCCGCTCTTCGTGACGCCGCCGGAAGAGGATTTCTGGATCAACGCCGTGGCGCCGGCCGACGTCGACGGCGACGGCGATCTCGACCTCGCGGTTCTCGGCTTCTACGTGGTCTACAACGTGAGCGCCACGGATCGGCTCGTCCTGCTGCTCAACCAGGGGCCCGACGGGGATGGGAACTGGCAGTTCGCCCACCAGGAGGTGCCGCTCGGAGCCGTCAGCGCCGGCGCCTCCGATCTCGCCTGGGGGGACTTCGACGGCGACGGCGATCACGACCTCGCCGTGGGCTCGGACGGCGCGACCGTCGTCTACCGCAACGACGGTGGCGTCCTGGTTCCGCTCGCCAACGAGCTGCCCGGTTACTGGGAGGACTCGAGCTACACCGGCGCCTACGACCTGCGGTCGATCATCTGGGCCGACGCCGACAACGACGGCGACCTCGACCTCCTGATTCCCTCCGTCTTCGACTTCGATCTCCTCGAGTACTCGACCCGCCTCCTCCGCAACGACGGCTCCGACGGAGCGGGCGGCTGGACCTTCACCGACACGGCGGCCGCTCTCGACCCGACCCGTCATGCGCAGAGCGCCTGGGCGGACGACGATCGGGACGGGGATCTCGACCTCTTCCTGGCCAACATCGACCCCTACTTCGACGAGGGGTTCATCAAGCGCTTCCGCAACGACGGGGGGGTCTTCGTCGGGGAGTCCCTCGTCGACCTCAGCGTGCAATACGGTCTCGCCGACTGGGGAGACGCCGACGGCGACGGCGACCTCGACGTCCTGGTCTGCGGCAACCTGGAGGAGCCGGACGGCACCTTCGTCACTGCCGTTCGTCTCTACCGGCGCGAAGCCGCCGGCTTCACTCTCGTCCCGATTCTCGACGCCCCGAGCGCCGACTGGCTCGACCTCCACGCCGCGACCTGGGCCGACTACGACTCGGACGGCGACGTCGATCTCCTGGTCACGGGCAACCACGTCGGCGACGGCGAGATCGTCGGCAAGTCGGAGATCTTCTCCAACGAGAACGGCAACTTCGTGCCGCAGGGAATCACCCTGCCCGCTCCGATCTCCTCGATCGGCCGCGGAGGAGCCTTCACCTGGTTCGACCTGGACGGCGACGGCGACCTCGACTACCTCGTGGCGGGCGCGTACTACGTTCCCGGCGGCAACGGGCTCGTGGAGGCGAAGCTGCAGCTGCTGCGCAACGCGACGGCCGCGTCGAACGCGCCCCCGAGCGCGCCGCAGCAGCTCCAGTCCCAGGTCACCGGGGACAGCGTGACGCTCACCTGGAGCCCGGCGAACGACGACCACACCCCCACGGCGTCACTGACCTACGAGCTGCGGCTCGCGCGCGCCGGCGCGGGCCACGCCACCGCGGAACGGCTGCCCGAGCCTGGGAACCTGAGCGCCGCGAGCTCGTGGACGCTCTCCGGGCTGGAACCTGGGGCGGTCTACCGCTGGAGCCTGCTCGCCGTCGACAGCGCCCTCGACGGCGGTGCCGCTCGGGCCAGCACGTTCGCGGTGCCAGGTGGCACCCTGATCTTCTACGACGGTCTCGAGAGCGGCGATGCCTCGGGCTGGTCCTCGGCTGCGCCCTAGACGCCGGTCCCGTCGTCCGGCGGAGGGCGCCCTGGCGCCCCGAGACGCCGGCGCCGCCGGCATCGCGGCGGCTCAGTCGACGCCGAACGCCCAGATCTCGGGCATCGCGCCGGCGGAGCCGCAGAAGAAGCCGTACTCTCCGGGCGGCAGGGGCGCCTTCGGCCGCACCCTGAAGTCCCCGTCTCCGAGCTTCTCGACCGACAGGCCGAAGGTGGCGTTCTTGGGCTTCATGGCGCCGCGCTTCTGCACGAGGACGAGCTGACGCTCCTCACCCTGGACGGTGAGCGAGACGAGCACGAAGTCCTCCGGTTTGGCGGCGCCCATCGGCATCCCCTTCCCCGACAACATCTCCATCGCCTGCGCGGGGTCCTGCATGGCCTGCGCGTCCCGTTTCGGAGCGAAGCGGAAGCGGAAGGCGGGCTGCGCGCCGAGCCGCAGGTCGGACCGGGTGCCCTCGAAGCTGAACAGGGTCTTCGGCTTGATCAGCCCGAGAGTCAGCATGCTCGCTCCGATGTTCTTGCCCTGGAAGTCCAGCGTGAGGCTCGCCGCGATCGCCTTCTCGGTCTTGGCGGCGGCGTCTTCCAGGTAGATTCCCGGAGCGGCCGCTCGGGCCGGCGACACTCCGCCTGCGAGGGCCAGCGCGAGAATCCAGCAGCCGACGGACCAAATCTTCTCTCGCTTCCGCATCGACGAATTCCTCCGTTCCTCCCCGGCGTCCCGCGTCGAACTCGACCGCACGTCGCCCAACGGACCAACCGTCGCGATGAGAGCGGCGACAGAATCGTCGCGCCCGGGGTTGGCGGTGCAAAGGGAGAGCCAACCCCGCCGCCGGCGCCGCGGGTGACCGCTACGAGCCGACGGCCTCGTCCGGCGGCGCGCTCGCCGGGACCCCGAACTCGGGGTGCGCGGCGCGCGCCGCGGCGCGCAGAGCGGGCAGACGGCGCGCGAAGAAGAGCCCCCCCACGAGGCTCAGGAGACCCCCTGCGGCGACCACCCACCGCGCCCCGATCCGGTCCGCCAGCGCCCCGGCGGCGAGCGCGCCGAACGGGGCCATCCCCATGAACATCATGGCGTAGAGGGCCATCACGCGCCCGCGGAAGGCGTCCGGAACCATCGTCTGGACGAGGGTGTTCGAGGCCGCCATCTGGCTCATCAGGAAGAAGCCGACCGCCACCAGCACCGCGGCCGAGAGCCAGAAGGTCCGCGAAGCGGCGAAGGCGAGCAGCGAGAGCCCGAATCCTCCGGCGGCGAACGCGACCCAGCGCCCGAGCCCGGAGACGCCGTCGCGACTCGCCAGGAGCAGGGCGCCGGCGAGGGCTCCGACTCCCGAGGCCCCCATCAGGAGGCCGAGCCCCGAGGCCCCACCGTGCAGGATGCGGTCGGCGAAGATCGGCATGAGCACCACGTAGGGCATGCCGGTGAAGCTCACCAGGCCGAGCAGGAGGAGGATCGCCCGGACCGGCCGTGACCCCGCCGCGAAGCGGAAGCCCTCGGCGAGGCTCCGGAGCGGCGACGTCTGCTGCGGGGCCGGCGGCGCGGCGGCGAGGCGCATGCGGAGGAGGCCGACGATGACGGCCAGGAAGCTCACCGCGTTGGCGAGGAAGCACCACCCCTCGCCGACCGCCGCGACGAGGATGCCCGCCACCGCCGGTCCGAGGACGCGCGCCGCGTTGAAGGCGGAGGAGTTGAGCGCGATGGCGCTGATCAGGTCCTCCCGGCCGACGAGCTCGATGACGAACGCCTGCCGCGCCGGGATGTCGAAGCCGTTGACGATTCCGAGGAGGATCGCGCAGACGACGACCAGCGGCACCGTGACCACACCACTCAAGGTCAGCGCGGCGAGCAGCGCCGCCACGGCGGCGGAGGTCACCTGGGTGACCACGAGGATCCGGCGCCGCGGCCAGCGGTCCGCGACCACGCCGCCGGCCGAGGCGAAGAAGAAGGTCGGCGCCTGGGTCGCGAATCCCACCAGGCCGAGGAGCGTGGCGGACCCGGTGAGCCGGTAGACCAGCCAGGACTGGGCGACCGATTGCATCCAGGTCCCCACCAGCGACACGAGCTGGCCGAAGAAGAAGAGGCGGTAGTTGCGGTGCGCGAGCGCCCGGAGAGCGCGCCGGAGCGCCAGCCCGCGGCCGCCCGTCCCTCGGTTCTCCTCGACCGGCGCCGGGCCTCGCACGGCCTCATTCCATACCGCCCCGTCGCGGCGACGCAAGCGCGGGCCGGTGGATAGAATGCCCTGCCACTTGGAAAACGACCGCCCGCTGTCCGTGGACGCCCCGTCCCCTCCCGACTCCACCGGAGCACGCCCGCGCCGGCGGCGCTCCGGAAGGGAGCTCGGCCGCTGGGCCGTCCTGCCCTGGACCCTGGCGGTCTTCTATCCCCTGGTCGCCACCACCACGGTCTTCTGGGGGCTGATGGCGGTCGCGCTCTCCTTCCTCAGCCGCCGGGTCGCCTTCTACTGCGGCACCGTCTGGGCCTGGTGCCTCTGCTGGGCGGCGCTCGTGCGCGTGAAGGTCTCGGGACGGGAGAACGCTCGCCAGGGGCAGTCCTTCGTCATCCTCTGCAATCACCAAGGGGACTTCGACATCCTCGCGCTCTACGGCTTCCTCGGCCGCGAGTTCCGGTGGGTCATGAAGCAGGAGCTCCGCAGCGTCCCCTTCCTGGGTTGGGGGTGCGCGGCGATCGGCCACATCTTCGTCGACCGTTCGAGCCCGCGTGACGCGATCGCCAGCCTCGACGCCGCGAAGCCGCAGCTCGCTGGCGGAGTCTCGGTACTCTTCTTCCCGGAAGGGACGCGGAGCGACGACGGCCGCCTCCTCCCCTTCAAGAAAGGGGGCTTCATCATGGCGCGTCAGCTCGGGCTCCCGCTCCTCCCCGTGACCATCTCGGGCTCGCGTCGCGTGCTGCCCAAGGGGAGCCTGCTGCCGCTCCCCGGCACGATCCGGGTGACGATTCACCCGCCACTCGCCCAGGAGCCCGATGCCCCGCTCGAAGCGGTGATGGCCGACGCGCGCCGGATCATCGCCTCGGGGCTCGCGAGAGCAGAGCGCGGCATCTAGCCCGGCCTTCGGCGCGCCCCTCCGCCCACCCCGCGGGGTGTTGCCGGGGTCCGGCACCGGCCGCACAGTCGACCTTCAGACTAGTGTCCCCTCCGAGTGGCCAGCCGGGACCAGCGACCGGGGCTCGGGCGCGACACAGAGACAAGGAGAGCATCATGGACAAGGCCAAGCTTCAGCTCATGGGCAAGGAGTACGAGCTCCCCGTCCTCGTCGGCACCGAGAACGAGGTCGGTATCGACGTGACCGGTCTGCGCGGTGCCTCGGGCGCCATCACCTTCGATCCGGCCTACGGCAACACCGGGGCCTGCTCGAGCGCGATCACCTTCATCGATGGTGAGCAGGGGATCCTCCGGTACCGCGGCTACCCGATCGAGGAGGTCGCCGAGCACGCCTCCTTCCCGGAGGTCTGCTACCTCCTCATCTACGGCGAGCTGCCGACGCCGGCGCAGCTCAAGCGCTTCGACGAGCAGCTGACCCGCCACACGCTGCTCCACGAGGACATGAAGAAGCTCTTCGACGGCTTCCCGGCGACCGCGCATCCGATGGCGGTTCTCTCGGCGATGATCGCCTCGCTCTCGGCCTACTACCCGCAGCGCGGCGGCGAGGAGGAGCAGGACCTCAACATCGTCCGCCTGCTCGCCAAGACGCCGACCATCGCCGCCTTCTCGCACAAGAAGTCGATCGGGCAGGCCTTCGTCTACCCGCGCAACGACCTCAGCTACACCCAGAACTTCCTGCACATGATGTTCGCGGTGGCGGCCGAGCCCTACAAGCCCTCGCCGGTGCTCGAGAAGGCCCTCACGCTGCTGCTCATCCTGCACGCCGATCACGAGCAGAACTGCTCGACCTCGACCGTGCGCATGGTCGGCTCCTCGCAGGCCAACCTCTTCGCCTCCTGCTCGGCCGGCGTGTCGGCGCTCTGGGGCCCGCTCCACGGGGGCGCCAACCAGGAAGTGCTCGAGATGCTGCAGCACATCCGCGCCGACGGCGGCGACTACAAGAAGTACATGGCGATGGCCAAGGACAAGAGCTCGGGCTTCAAGCTGATGGG
>CAYZBH010000047.1:0-29106 GCA_964476605.1 uncultured Thermoanaerobaculia bacterium
GGATTCGGATGCGCCGGCCGGTGATGGCCGTCGCATGGCGAATCCCGTACGCGCTGACGACCGAAGTCTCTCCTGATCCCGAGGGTCGGCACTCGCCGC
This sequence comes from uncultured Thermoanaerobaculia bacterium, assembly GCA_964476605.1. Taxonomy (GTDB): domain Bacteria; phylum Acidobacteriota; class Thermoanaerobaculia; order Multivoradales; family JAGPDF01; genus JAGPDF01. The sequence goes on from CAYZBH010000047.1 coordinate 100, forward strand.
CGTGCCGGTCGCTTTCATCGCCCTGAATCTCGTCGAAGGGCGACGGCACCAGTGCGACCGCCGCGCCCCTTCAGCGACGGAAGCGCCGCTGCAGCTCGCGGTACGGGATGGCGCCCTGGGCGAAGCCGAAGGTGCCGTGCTGGGCCATCTCCCGGGCGGCCCGCTCGACCAGGGTGAGGACGGCGCGCGCGAGAGTGCCGCCGACGCTGATCCTGGCGACGCCGAGCGAGCGTAGGGTGGCGGCGTCCAGCACCGGCTCGACCAGCCCGGCCACGACGTTCACCGGCGCGCCGATCGCGGCGGTCAGCCTGCGGATCTCCTCGGCGGCTTCGACGCCTGGAACGAAGATGCAGTCGGCTCCCGCGGCGAGATAGCGCTCGGCCCGCCGCACCGTCTCGGCGAAAGCGTCCGGGCGCCCGAGCATGTAGGAGTCGGTGCGCGCGTTCAGCACGAACGAACCGGACGGCGCGGCGGCCCGCGCCGCTTCGAGACGCTCGCAGGCCGCCTCGATCGGGAGCAGCTCTCCGGGCCGGGTCACATCCTCGAGGTTTCCTCCGACGACCCCGAGCTCCGCCGCCGCGGCGACCGTCGCCGCGACCTGCTCGGCGGTGTCGCCGTAACCGGACTCCAAGTCGGCGGTCACCGGACAAGCGACGGCCGACACGATCCTCGCGACGCACTCGAGCATCTCCGGTCCTTCCAGCGTGCCGTCGGCAGCGCCCCGGCTGAAGGCGATCCCGGCGCTGGTCGTGGCGATCGCGGCGAACCCGGCCTGTTCCAGGATCCGTGCCGAGCCACCGTCCCAGGCATTCGGCAGGATGAAGCCGGCGCCGCGGCGATGCATCGCGAGGAACGCCGCGGCCCGATTCGAAGTCGTGGATGCGCTCATGCGCCGGATTCTACGGCTCGGGAGTCTCGGGCAGACGCCAGGCCGCGGCTCGACCGAGCTGCGTCGCCCAGAACCCAAAGGTCGCCGGCGCGTATCAGCCATCCAGGTTGACCCTGGGCGATGCGTCGGCGCACTCGAGCCAGGCGCTGTTCGTCGCGAACCAAAGCAGATGTCGATGACATCCTCCGCGGCTCGCGCGTTCGGTCGGAGGAGGGATGGACTCGATTTGACAAGAGGCGAAGGGTCGGCCCGACTCGCAGCCAGCGCGTCCAAGGCCGCCCCGGAGGGAGCGAGAGGATGACGATCAGCCGCCGAACCTTCGTCCAAGCCGCAGCAGCCATCGGTGCGTCGCTCGCATGGGCCGGACCGGCTCGAGGTTCGCGCATCGAGTGGCGCGAGCGGCGCGATCTCTATCCCCAAGGGGTCGCCTCGGGCGATCCCGATCCGAGGAGCGTCATCCTCTGGACCAGGCGTCCGTTCGACCAGGGCACGCGCCAGCTCTTGACCGTCGAGGTCGCCGAGGACGAGGCCTTCCGCCGGGTCGTGGCGCACGCCGAGGCGCCGGTCTCCTTGGCCGCCGACTGGACGGCGCGCGTGCTCATCGGCGGACTCGAGCCGGCGCGCACCTACTGGTATCGGTTCACCGACAGAGACGGAAACGGCAGCCGCGTCGGACGCACGATCACCGCGCCGTTGCCGGACGATCCCCGCACGGTCAACTTCGCCTTCGTGAGCTGCCAGGACGTCAACGAGGGGAAGCTCAACGCCTATCGGCGGATGATCTACGAAGACGAACGCGCTCCCGCCGCCGAGCAACTCGGTTTCGTGCTGCACCTCGGCGACTTCATCTACGAGCTGGTCGAGTATCCCGATGAGGTGAAGACGCGCTACGACCGCACGATCTACGAGGTGGCACGCCTCCCGGACGGCCAGAAGGTCGGCAACTTCCACATCCCGCTGACCGTCGAGGGCTACCGCGCCATCTACAAGGGCTACCTCGCCGATCCCGACCTGCAGGACGCGCGCGCGCGCTGGCCGTTCGTCTGCATCTGGGACAACCACGAATTCTCCTGGCTGGGTTGGCAGAGCACCGTCAAGGCGGGAAAGTTCGAACGGGCTGCCCCGAGCGTCAAGATCGCGGCGAATCAGGCCTGGTTCGAATACCTCCCCGCGCGCGTCGCGCCGCCGAGCGGTTCGTTCGACCAGTTCGGTCCGCCCGTCGTGAAGGACGGCATTCCCATCACCGAGTTCGACGCCAACGGACTGGGGTTGGAGCCGAACAACCTGACGGCGATCCACAGCCTCAAGGCCTACCGGACCCTGCGCTACGGCCGGAACCTCGACGTGATCCTCACCGACCAGCACAGCTACCGCAGCGCCGATTGCTTCAACGATCCGTCGCTGGGCGGGCTCGGCGGCGAGGAGTTCATCGGCATGGCGCCCGAGTCCCTGATGAGGATTCTCGACGGCGGGCGCGCCTTCAACGGCGGGAATCCTCCCGCGGAGGTCCGCTTCAACGACGCGCACGTCCCGAATCCGCGACGCAGCGCGCCGCCGCAGTCGATCCTCGGCGCGGAGCAGAAGGCGTGGCTCAAGGAGAGGCTCCGCAGCTCGACGGCGGTGTGGAAAATCTGGGCCAACTCCCAGGGCACGCTCGACCACCGCGCCGACCCGCAGAACCTGCCCCCGGGTCTCACCCGGGAGCCCTGGCCGGCGGACGGCGGGTACGCAGCCATGTTCAACGGGGACTACAGCACCGCGTACCTGGAGCGCGCCGAGATCTACCAGCTCGTCCGCGATTCCAAGGTGTCGGGCTTCGCCATCGTCTCGGGCGACCTGCACAGCTTCTGGGCCGGCTATGCGGCCGCCGAGCTTCCCCCCGGCAAGTTCGACCCCGTCGGCCTGAGCTTCGTCGGCGCCTCGCTCACCAGCTCGGGCGCCATGGAGGCGCAGGAGCACAATCTTCCGAAGGACGCTCCACTGCGACCGCTGTTTCTCGCGGACCGCCCGGCGGGGGTGGCGGGGCCGCCGGACTGGACCAACAACATGCTGCTCCGGCACGGCGTCCGGGCGTGCCTCGAATATGCGAAGAGCTTCGACCTCGCGCGTGCACGGTCGCTGTCGAACCCCGACCTGGCGCCGCACCTCGAGTTCGTGGATCTGGGCGGGCACGGCTATGCGAAGGTCCGATTGTCGGCGGACGAGATGCGCACCGAGTTCGTCTGCATTCCGCGCCCCATCGCGCGCAGCGAACGACCGGACGGGGGACCCATCCGGTATCGGGTCATCCACACGGCTGGTCTCTGGAAGAGCGGAGAGCGCCCGCAGCTGAAGACATCGGTTCTCGAAGGCGACGTCGGACTGTCGATCTGACGGACGCACGGCGCAGGTTGCCCGTGCGCCCGAAGGCGCGTCGCTAGCGCCGGGCCGCGCGCCCACCGCCCGGCTCGACGCGCAGGAGCATCGCGCGGAAGCGCAGCTCCTCCCGCAGGGGGTCGAGTTGTGGGATGGTCGCGAGGCCGAGCCGGTTCTCGCGCCGGGCAAAGAGGTCGTCGAGCGCGTCGAGGGCGCCCGCCCGGTCACCATCGCCGAGCCGCGCGAGGAGCAGGGCGGACGACGTCACGAAGCCGGAGCGCGCGGCGCGCTCGACCTCCTCGCGGATCTCGTGCGCCTCCGCGGGCCGGCCGGAGGCGGCCAGCGGCTCCACGCGGAACGCCTGCGTCAGCGGCGACGGCTCGAGCTCAGCGAGGCGCGCCGTCGCCTCGACCGCGCGCGCGACGTGCCCCCGCCGGAGCTCGGCGACGCCCAGCCAGCCCCACGCCCACGCGAACTGCGGGTCCATGGCGAGGACCTCCTCGGCGCGCGCGACGGCGCCGTCCCAGCGGCGCGCCACGAAGTCGGCCTTGGCGAGGTCGGAGGCGATCGCCAGCGAGAGCGGGTCGAGCCGGGCGGCACGCTCGAGCAGCGCGTCCCCCTCGTCGAAGCGGCCGAGCAGCACGAGCATCTCGCCGTACCAGTGGGTCGCCGTCGGGTGGTTCGGCTGGATCGCGAGCGCCTGCTCGTACTCCGATTCGGCGCGCGCCCAGTCGGCGTCGTAGTTCTCGGCCACCAGCCCGAGCACCGCGTGGGCGTCCGCCGAGCGCGGATCGAGCGTGAGCGCGCGCTCGGCGTGCCGCCGGGCCTCCTCGTAGAGCTCGACCGGCCCGGCGAGCAGCGCCTTGGCCGCAGCGAGCCCCGCCTCGGCGGCGGCGTAGTCGGGGTCGAGGGCGAGCGCTCGATCGAAGAGCGCGACGGACTGTCGCAGCGCGTCGGCCGTTCGCTTGCTCCAGAAGTAGCGGGCGCGCAGATAGAGGTCGTGGGCCTCCGGATCGCTCGTCGTCGACTCGGGCTCGAAGCCGGCGCCGAGCGACGGCAGCAGCGCGAGCGAGGCCTCGCGACCGATCGCGCGCTCGACCGCGAGGAGCTCGCGATCGGCATGGTCGAACGAGCCCGACCAGAGGGCGCGGCCGTCCGCGGTCGCGAGCAGGCGCGCGGTGACGCGCAGCCGCCCCTCCTGGCGGCGGAGGGTGCCGACGAGCACCGCGTCGACGCCTAGCGCGCGGCCGAAGCCGACCGGATCGGTCGTCGCGCGTTCGTCCCTCGCCACGGCGCCGAGCGGCCGGACCTCGAGACGGGCGAGACGGCTCAGCTCGAGGATCAGCTCGTCGGCGAGGCCGAGCTCGAGGTGGTCGTCCGGGACGTGTTCGCCGATCGACGCGAAAGGCAGTACGGCGACCGAGCGGAGCGATGGCGGTGCCGGCGCTGGCGACCGCCGCAGCGGTCCGAGCCAGACCGCCACGAGGACGACGAAGGCGAGCGCGAGCCAGAGGAGCGGGCGCGCGGCGAGAGCCGGACCGTGCCCGGCCCGCGGGCTCGATCCCGAGCCGGAAAGCGGGGCCGTCGAGGGCGACGGCGCGGTGCTCACCTCGGGTTCGGCGACTTCCTCGACCGCGCCCGCGAACCGGTAGCCGAGCTTGGGAACGGTTTCGACGAGCGAGGCGTCCGGACCGAGCGCCGCGCGCAGGCTCGAGACGTGCCGTGCCAGCGTGCCGTCCTCGACGAAGGTGTCGGGCCAGAGCGTCGTCATCAGCTCCTCGCGCCGCACCAGGCGCCCGCGACGCTCGACGAGATGGACGAGGAGCGCGAACGCCTTGGGCGTGAGGTCGACCACGCCCCCCGCGTGGGTGAGCCGGTGCTCGCGCTCGTCCAGCAGGTACGCGCCGAAGCGCCAGCGGCGCCAGAGGCGCCCGATCTCGGGGGCCGGGGTCTGGAGGCCGCCCGGCGGGGAATCGACCATGGGTCGCCATCCTAGACCGACCCGGCGACGGCTCCGGTAAGAAAGATTTCCGATTCCCTTCGCGGCGCGAGGGCCATCGGGGCGCGAGGATCCGTCGCTCCATGGGCCCCCGAAAACGACCCCTTCGCCTCCTCTCCAAGAGCGTCTTCTCCCTTCTGGCCCTCGCCGGGCTCGCGACGGCGCCCGCCCGGGCCGACGGCGAGGTCGATCTCGGCTTCGGATTCAACGGCATAGCCGTCGTGCCGCGGATCTTCGACTACGAGCTGCCGTCGGCGATGGCGGTCGCGCCCGACGGCAAGATCGTGATCGGAGGCTTGGCCACTTCGAGCGACGGTCCCTTCATCGTCCGGCGCCTCGAGCGCGACGGCGACCTCGACGGCGCGTTCTTAGACTTCAGCTATTCCGGGCTCCTCCGCTGTCTGCTCGTGCAGCCGGACGGCCGGATCGTCGTCGTCTGGGACAACAATACGGACGGCACCGCAGCCCGAATCGGGGTGATTCGCCTCCTACCCACCGGCAACCCGGATCCATCCTTCAACTCGGGTGCCGAGAAGATCCTCGACCTCCCGCTCGACGGCGAGCGCGCCCGCGCCGCGCTCCTCGCGCCCGGCGGAAAGCTCTTCATCGCGAGCAACGGCCAGGGTACCGGGATTCTCAATGGCCGCCCCGTCATGGCGTTGACGCGCCTGCTCGACAATGGCGATCCCGACGGCAGCTGGCAGGTGGTCAACGGCACGCGGCTCAAGGAGTGGAACCCGAGCCCCGAGGAGGGCGACGGGAGCTGGGTCGACGCGATCGCGCTCGATGGCTCCGACCGGCTGATCCTCGCCGGGCACTTCCGCAACTCGGGCTTCGGCACGGATCTCTCCGCGATCGGCCGGCTCGACCTCGCGGGAGGGTTCGACTCGAGCTTCGCGGGCATCGGACGGAACTTCGTCAGCTGGAGCGGGCCCGGCTATCCCACGCACGCCCATCAACCCTTCGGCGTCGCCGTCCTCCGGGACGGCGGGCTGCTGCTCGCCAGCGACTACACCCGGACGGACGTCGTGCAGGAGCGCTTCGGCACGGCCCGGTTCACCGATGCAGGCATCCTCGACACGACCTATGGCCTCCAAGGACTCACCTACGCCGGCTTCGAGGTCGGCACGACCAACCTGGCGACGGCCTTCGCGCTCGACGCGGCGGACCGGCCGGTCATCGCCGGGATCTACTCCGACCAGGTCACCACGGTCGACTACGGAGTCGCGCGGCTCGAACCCGGCGGCGCCGGGGATCCCTACTTCTTCAGCGACGGCAACCGCATCTTCTCGCTCAACAGCGGCTCGGGCGACCCCGACGGCGCCCAGGTGATGGCCCTGCATACCGACGGCGGCATCCTGATCGCCGGCGCCACCTGGGATGCGGACGGCATGGGCGGTCTGACCTACGCCATGGTCGTCGTCCGTCTGAAGGCCGGCCTACCGTTCACTGATGGCTTCGAGAGCGGCGGCACGTCGTTCTGGAGCGTGCCGTAGCGCGCACGGCGCCGGCAACGGTCAATCTGCCCGGGAGCCTGCACGCACTGTAACCGTGGGGCCGAACTCCGGTACTCCCTTGCGACGCGACGCGCGGATTGTCTCGCGCTGCCATCAGAGGAGAGCCTCCGGACATGTCTCCACGCCGCCGCTGCCTCAGCTCCGCCATCCTCTCGCTCGCCCTCCTCGCCTGGGCACTGCCGGCGGCGGCGAACGGCCCAGACGTCCTCGACATCCCCTCCGCCGTGCTCGGCGAATCCCGCCATGTCGAGGTTCACCTCCCCGCGAGCTACCCCTGGGCGACTGAGCGCCGCTATCCGGTGCTCTACCTGCTCGACGGGCAGACGCACGGCGCGCACGCGGTCGCCTCGAGCGGCTTCCTGGCCGCGCAGGGCGAGCTGCCCGAGATGATCGTGGTGTCGATCGCGAGCACGGTGCGCGTGCGGGACTTCACGCAGACCGACTGGCCCCAGGCTTGGATCGGCGGCGGCGGTGCCGACAACTTCGCGCGCTTTCTCGCGACCGAGCTTCTCCCGCGCATCGAGCGCGACTACCGCACGGCGCCCTTCCGGATCCTGGCGGGTCACTCGGCGAGCGGCCAGTTCGTCCTCCACCAGCTGGCGACGGAGCCCGCGCGCTTTCAGGCTTTCCTCGCGATGGCCCCGAGCCTCGACTGGGACGGCCGGCTGCCGATCCGCGAGCTCGAAGCCGCGCCGCCGCGCGCCAACCGCGCAGCGCGTTTCGTCTACTTCGCCTACGGCGACGATCGGGAGCAGGCGCTCGACGACGACCTCCGCCTCACGCGTGCCCTCGCCGCAGCGGCGCCCGGCACCCTGCGCGTCCGAGTGCGCGCCTTCCCCGGGGAGACGCACTCGGCACTGCCGCTGCTCGCCACGATCGACGGGCTGCGGGCGCTCTACGCGGGCTACGCGTTACCGGAGGATCTGAGTACCAAGGGGCTTGCCGCCGTGGAAGCGCACTACGCCGAGCTTTCCAAGCAACTCGGTATCCCGGTCGCGGTGCCCGAAGCGGCGCTCAACGACCTCGGGTACCAACTGCTCGGAGGCGAGCGCGTCGCCGAGGCGATCGCTGTCTTCGAGCGCGCGGCGCGGGAGAACCCGAATTCCGCGAACGCCTGGGACAGCCTCGCCGAGGCGCTGGAGAAGGGCGCGCGGCTGGAAGACGCCCTGCGGGCCTCGCGGCACGCGGTGGAGCTCGCGACGCGCTTCGACCTGCCGGACCGCGCCGCTTTCGGGCGGGCTCTCGAGAGGCTCCGCAAGAAGGCCGAAGCCGGCGCGCCAGCTCAGGCGCCCTGAGGGCGAGCTGGAGCGCGCCGGCGCGTGCCCCTTCTTCGCGTTTGCCGGTTGCTCGGCGGAATGCGAGTTCCCTAGCGTCGCAAGATCGCCCTCCGGCGCCGCAAGTGCCAGAGGGCCGCGCCGCCGAGGCCGAGGGCGAGCGCCGCGAGGCCGGCGCCGTCGAGCGCCGGGATCGGCGCCGGATTCTCCAGGCCGTCGTCGTTCAGGATGGTCATCGTCGCGCTGGCGACCGTCTGATGGGTGATCGGCGTCCGCAGGACGACGAGGAACTGCTCGTCGGCCTCCACGTTGAGGTCCCCTACGACATCTAGCGGCACCGGCTCGACCGTCTCCCCGGCGGGAATCAGGATCTGCTGGCCCGGAGGGAGCGCGAGGTAGTCCGGGTCGGCGACCGCGGCCGAGGAGTCGAAGGTCAGGACCTCGAGCAGCAGGTCGCTCGGGAGCGGCGCCGAGAGATGGATCTGCGGCAGCAGCGGCGTCAAGCCGGAGTCCCCCTCGAAGGTCTGGGCGTCGTCGAGGGTCACGAGCACCGGCGGGTCCTCCGGATCGACGTGGATGGTGTAGTCCACGTCCTTGGTGTCGTGACCGCCGTCGAGCTGCGGACAGTCGAGCGTGAAGGTGAACGGGAAGTCGCCGGCCTGGGTCGGTGTGCCCGCGAGGCGGCCGTGGATCTCGTGATCGCCCGGCGGGCTCGGGTCGTCGCGGAAGGTGGTGAGCGGCACGCCCGGCGGGGTCGCTCCCGCCGAGACCGTCCAGGCGTAGTCGTCGGAGCTCTCCTTGCCGCTGGGGGTGAAGTCGACCGGCCCGTAGGGCTGGCCCACCTTCCCCGGCGGAAGGGGACCGGTCGGGTGATTCGTGATGCGGCAACCGGCGTTCGGGTCGTCGTCGTCGAAGATGGTCCCGGTGGCGGTCGCGCGCACGATCGGCACGCCGGGAGGGTTCGGATTCGAGAGCGTCAAGGTCATCTGCTCGTCGGGCTCTTGCGCGTCGTCACCGACGATCGGCACCTGCACCAGCTTGAGCGTCTGACCGGGATCGAAGGTCAGGTTGCCCGCGGTGGCCGTGAAGTCGACCCCCGAGGTCGCCGAGCCGCCGGCGGTCTGGTAGTGAACGGTGAAGGGCTCGGTCAATTGCGCGGTGAGCGAGACGTAGAAGTCGAGGGTGGGGGAATCGCCCGTGTTGAACTCGTAGCTCCCGGTGTCGTCGACCGTGACGCCGATCGCGTGCTCCTGCAAGGCGGCGCTCGTCAGCACCAGGTCGTAGGCCGGTGCGACCGGGCACTGACCGCTGTCGCCGGGGGAGTCGGTGGAGTCGAGCACCACCACGATGCGGGACAGCGCGGGCACCACCGCCGTCACGTCGAGCGAGTCGAGGTGGTAGTTCTGCACCTCGTCGCGATAGAAGCCCTCGCTGTAGTAGTAGTCGTTGTAGTGGTCGTCGCCGAATCCGAAGAAGTCGCGCACCTTGTAGTAGCTGTGCGCGAGCAGATGCTGTGTGGGATCGGAGGGATCGAAGCTGTCGAGATACAAGCCGACACCGATCGGCAGGCCGCCGCAGTCGTGGCTGAGCCAGGTCAGCTGCACTTCCGCGCAGCGCTCCGGGCCGTTGTTGTAGAGGGTGTAGGACTGGAAGAGGTGGGGCTCCGAGGGGTTCCCGTGGCGGTAGTGGAAGGTGCCCGGATAGTCGAAGACGTCTCCGGTGGTGGTCACGCACCTCTGGTTGGGGCCGCCGTCGAGGATCCCCTGCATGACGCCGGCGGAGGCGTCGTCGAAGGGCACCGACAGCCAGGTGCCGGTCGCGGAGGCGGCGGTGCCTCCCAGGAGCAGCATCGTCACCGCCAAGAAGCCGAACTGGAAGACTCGAGTCTCGCGCCGCATCGCTCTCCCTCCTGGTACCCCGTGCGACGGATCGCCGCGCCGGGGGATCGAACTGCGCGGGAGAGCCTAGAGAGCCGGAAACCGCTCCGCATCGCATGCGCATGCGGACGGGAGCGGCGGCTTCGCGAGGCTCAGATCAGGCCGGAGCGCATCGCCTTGGCGACTGCCTCCGACTTGGTGTGGACCTGGAGCTTCTCGTAGATGGAGCGGATGTTGGAGCGCACCGTGTTGATGGTCACGCCGAGGGCGCTCGCCGTCTCGCTGTAGGAGCTTCCCGCGGCGAGCGCCGCGAGCACGCGCACCTCGCGTTCGGAGAGCTCCTCCTCGGGCGGGCGCGCCGGCCCGAGCCGGCGGAAGCGCGCGACCACCTGACGCGCGATCTCGGGAGACATGGGAGCGCCTCCCTGATGAGCCTCTCCGATCGCCTCGAGGAGCCGCGCCGCCGGCGTGCGCTTGAGGATGTAGCCGGTGGCGCCGTTGCACAGCGCCTCGAAGACCAGCGCGTCGTCCTCCGAGATGGTGTGCATCAGGACGATCGCCCGCGGCCACTTCTCGGCGAGCTTCGGGACGCCGAGCGAGCCACGAAGCCCCGGGAGATGGATGTCGAGCAGCACGGTGTCGGGAACGACGGATGCCGGCAGGGTGAGGGCCTCCTCGACCGACCGCACCGCCGCGGCGCAGGCGTAGCCCGGCGAGCCGTCGAGCAGCGCGCGCAACCCCTCGCGCACCACGCGATCGTCTTCGACCAGCACCACACGATGGCCAGGTCCCGGGAGAGACACGGTCGAGGGCATTCGCGATTCCTATCAGGAAGCCCGGAAGCCGGGCTTCGCACGTCCATGCGCGCGGCGCAGCGGCACCCACACGGCGATCCGGGTCCCGCGGCCCGCTCCGGAGTCGATCTCCGCGTGGCCGCCCAGCGCGCGCGCGCGGGCCCGCATGCCCGGCAGCCCGCGACGCCCCTCCTGCTCGGCGTTCTCGGGACGGTCGGCGGGGATGCCGACGCCGTCGTCGCGTACCTCGGCCGCGAGCTCCCCCTCGTCGATCCGGATCGTGACCTCGACCCGCGAGGCTCGGGAGTGCTTGGCGGCGTTGTGGATCGCCTCCTTGAGCAGCAGGTAGAGGGCGCGCCGGACCTCCGGGCGCAATTGGGTCGCCGCCGCCTCTTCCGGGGCCGAGAAGCGGAGCGCGATGCCGCGGGACTCGAGCAGGTCGGCCGCGAAGCGGCGCAGGCGCGCGAGCAGGCTCCCCAGGTCGTCGCGGTGGGGATCGACCGACCAGACGATCTCGGAGGCCGAGTCGGCGAGCTCGGCGGTCTCGCGCCGGATCTGGTCGAGGAGCGGCGCGAGCTCGTCGCCGCCGGCCGCGAGTCGGTGTTGCGCGAGATCCCCGAGGATCCCGATGCGCGACAATCCGGCCCCGACGTCGTCGTGGAGGTCGGCCGCGATGCGAGTCCGCGCGCGTTCCACCGCGACCAGACGCGCGGCGCGCGCGCGCATGACCAGCCAGGCGGCGCCGACCAGCAGAGCCACCGCGAGCGCTCGCACCGAGGGGCGGCTCCAGAGCGGCGGCAGGACGCGAAAGGCGAGCTCGGCGGTCGCGGAGCTCGCGACGCCGTCCCGCCCCACGGCGCGCATCTCGAGCGCGTACTCCCCCGGATCGAGGTGCGGAAAGTAGAGATTCCGCGCCTCGACCGGGAGGCTCCAGGCGCCGGTGCCGAAGCGGTGCTGGACGCGCACCCGGGCGCCCTGGCCGAGGCCCACCGCTTCCAGGTCGACCTCGAGGAAGGCCTGTCCGGGCTCGAGGGTGAGCCCCTCGATCCGGGCCGCGCCGAGCTCCGGCACGGGGAGCGCGGAGCCGGCGACGCGCAAGCCGGCGATCATCAGGCGGGGCACCGCGGGCGCGGTGAGCCGGCGCGGATCGAGGCGCGCCGCGCCGTGCGGCGTGCCGAACCAGAGCTCGCCGTCGCGCGTCGCGTGGCAGAGATGCACGACGTTGTTCGGCAGGCCGTCCGCGGTCGAGAACGAGCGCACCTTGCCGCTCGCGATCTCCAGCCGGTCGAGCCCGCGCGAGGTGCCGATCCAGAGCACGTCGTTCCCTTCCGCGGCGAAGCAGCGCGCGCTGTCGGTGGTGAGCCCCTCGGCGGCGGAGAAGCGCGTCACGCGGAGCCGAGGGGCGGTCGGATCGTCGATCCGCGCCACGCCCCCCGAGGTGGTGGCGATCCAGAGTCGCCCCTGGGTGTCGACGTGAAGGTCGGCGACGAAACCGGGCGGCACGCCCTCCTCGCGGCCGAAGAAGCGCCAGGTGTCGCCGTCGCGCCGCGCCAGACCGCCGACGTAGAAGCCCATCCAGAGCGCGCCGGCCGCGTCCTCCGCGAAGGCGGTCGGCGCCCCCGCGCCTTCGACGCCGCGCACCTCGGGCACCGCGATCGGGCGCTCGCCGCCCGCGAGGCGGACCAGCGGCGGATCGGCGATCATCGAGACCCAGACATCCCCCGCACGATCCTCGTAGACGCGGAAGATGTCGTCTCCGGGCATCCCGTCGCGCCGCGAGAAGCGCGCCTCCGGCCGCGCCGCCGCGAGGGCGGCGAAGGGAGTACCGGCGGGGAACCGGAAGAGGCCTCCGGAGGTCGGAATCCAGAGCCGGCGCCGCCGGTCGCGCAGGAGCATCTGATTCCACCCCCAGGCGGCCGGCACGCCGGCTTCGAGGAGCGCGCGCGGCGTCACGTCGCGGAAGCGGTCCCGGTCGAACAGGGCCAGATGCCCGTTGCGCTCGAGCGCCAGAAGCGCGCCGCTCGCGTCGTCGAGATAGGCGAGCAGACGGTCGTTGTCGAGCCCGTCCGCGGCGTCGTAGCTCACCCAGCCCGAGCGGCTCGAGCGCGTCAATCCGCGACTGTCGGTGCCGATCCAGAGCGTGCCCTCGCGGTCCTCGAGCACCGCGAGCGCCTGCGCCTCCGGAAGCCCCTGCCGCTCCGCCACCACCTGGACCCCCGTCGGACCGATGCGGCAGGCGCCGCCGCGCGTCGAGCTCCACATGCCGTCGCGGCCGGGCGCGAGGTTGTAGACGAAGGGGCTCGGCACGCCGCTCGCCGCGTCGTAGCGGAGAAGCTCGTCGGGGCGAACGGGCATCTCGCCGGGTCGGACGGGGCGGCGCGCGCGCGCGAGCAGCGACTCCGGCGTGACCGCCCCGCCCGCTGGAGTCTCGGGCGCGAGGACGAAGATCGCGTCCGCCGAGGCCGCCCAAAGGCGTCCCGCGGGGTCCGTGGCGAGCGCCACGATCGCGTCGGTCGCCCAGAGCCGGCACCCCTCGAGGCGCGCCACGTCTCCCGAGCAGCGCACCAGACCCCCCTGGCCGCCGATCCAGGTCGAGCCATCCTGGCGCTCCACGAGACCGCTCACCGCCAGGAGCCCGGGCGGAAGCGGCAGCTCGCGCGGTGTTTCCCGTCCGGCGAAGGCCGCCGTTCCCGGTTCGGCGACGAACCAGCGCTCGCGGGACGCGAGCCAGAGTCGCCCCCGCCGGTCGACCCAGAGTCCGTGCACCGGGTTGGGGGCGTTCGGCGTCGCCGGCACCGCCGAGCGCTCGGCGGACGGGAGGGGAACGCTCACGAAGCGGGCGCCGTGCTCCACGCCGCGCAGATCGGGGTCGAGGCGCGCGGCACCATCTTCGGTGCCCACCCAGATCGCACCGTCCCTGGTCTCCACGATCGCGTCGATGCCGGGGCTCGGAAGGCCGTCGCCGACCTCGTACGAACGGAAGAGCTGCCCCCCGAAGCGGGAGAGACCGGAGCTCGTGCCGATCCAGAGGAAGCCACGGGAATCCTCGAAGAGGGCGAGGACCCGCTCCCCGGCGAGCCCGTCCGCGAGCGTATAGGTGCGCAGCGGCGGACGCTCGGCGGGGGCGCGCGTCGCCATCACCGCCAACGCCAAGAAGGCCACCGCCGCCCGCCGTCGCAAGGTCCGCGAATTATCGCGTAGGAGGGCGCGCGCTTTCCAGCTCGACCGGCTCGATCCGAGCGCCTCCCGCGAGAGATCGCGAGGAGGCCGCCCGGACCGGCCGCGCTTCAGACGGCGGCTGGCGAGAGGCCGGGCTCGGTCTCGTCGTCGCGCTCGGAGGATGCCGACGGGAGCGCCGCCGGCCGGCGATCCCGGGCGAGCAGCATGTAGACCGAGGGCACCACGAAGAGGGTGAAGGCGGTGCCGATGATCATCCCGGAGACCAGCATGATGCCGATCGAGTTGCGCGCGCCGGCGCCGGGGCCGGTCGCGAAGACGAGCGGGAGGTGGCCGACCACCGTCGCCGCGGTGGTCATCAGAATCGGGCGGAACCGCGTGCCCGCCGCTTCGATCAGCGCGGCGAGCTTCTCCCGCCCCGCCTCCTGGAGGTGATTGGCGAACTCCACGATCAGGATGCCGTTCTTCGAGACCAGCCCGACGAGGGTGATCAGGCCGACCTGGCTGTAGACGTTGAGCGTCGTCAGGCCGAGGAACGAGAAGAGAAGCGCTCCCGCGATCGCCAGCGGCACCGAGCCGGCGAGGATGATGAAGGGATCGCGGAAACTCTCGAACTGCGCCGCGAGCACCAGGTAGATGAGGATCGCCGAGAGGAGAAAGGTCGAAAGGAATTTGCTCCCCTCGGTTCGGAGCTGCCGCGACTGCCCGGCGTAGTCGACCGTGAAGCCCGACGGCAGGCTCTTGGCCGCCTCGTCCTCGAGGAAGGCGAGCGCCCGGTCGAGCGGCACGCCGGGGGGAATGACCCCCTGGATGCGCACCGCGTTGAGCTGCTGGAAGCGCTTGAGCTCGCGCGGCTGGGTCGAAGTCTCGAGCGTCGCCACGGTCGAGAGAGGCACCAGCTTCCCGTTCGGGCCCGTGATGTGAATGTCCGAGAGCTGCTCCGGAGTCAACCGTTCGCTCCGCTTGATCTGCGGGATCACCTTGTAGCTGCGCCCCTGGATGCTGAAGCGGTTGACGTAGTTGCCGCCGAGCATGGTCGAGAGGTCACGGCCGGCCTGCGCGAGATCGACCCCCTGGGAGCGCACGAGGTCGCGGTTGAAGACCACCTCCGCCTGCGGCTGGTCGTACTTGAGATCGGCGTCGGCGTACATGAAGAGACCGCTCGCGAACGCCTTTCCGACCAGCTGCCCAGCGATCTCGAGGAGCTGCTGCGGCTCGGCCGTCGAGGCGATCACGAGGTCGACCGGGAAGTCGCCGCCGCCGGGAAGCGCCGGCGGCACCAGCGGAATCACGCGGACGCCCGGGATCTTGGCGAGCGCGACCGCCGATTCGGCCTGGAGCGCGAGCGTGCTCTTGTCGCGCTCCGACCAGGGCTTGGTCACCATGCCGCCGAAGCCGCCGGTCGGGCCGGTGATCTGGAAGGTCGCGCGGGTCTCGGGGAAGGACTCGTAGACGTCGTTGACCTTGGTCGTGAAGAGCTTGGTCTGGTCCAGGGTGGAGTTGGGCGCCGCCTGGATGATGCCGAAGACCACGCTCTGGTCCTCGTTGGGCGCCAGCTCCTGCATCGAGAACATGTAGAAGGGGACGATCAGCAGCAGCACGGCGATCCAGAGCACGAGCACCGCGGTCCGGTTCTCGAGCGTGGCGGCGAGCCAGCGCTGATAGGTGGCGCGCACGATCTCGAAGTGACGGTGGATCATGCCGGCGAAGCCGCGCTCGCTGTCCCCCAGGCGGAGGAGCTTCGACCCCATCATCGGCGAGAGGGTGAGCGCCACGACGCCGGAGACGAGCACCGCCCCCGCGAGCGTGAAGGCGAACTCCCGGAAGAGCGCGCCGGTGAGGCCCCCCTGGATCGCGACCGGCGTGTAGACGGCGGCGAGCGTGATGGTCATCGCGACGATCGGGCCGACCAGCTCGCGCGCCGCGAGGAGGGCGGCCTGGAACGGCGGTTGGCCGAGGTGCAGGTGCCGCTCGACGTTCTCGACCATGACGATCGCGTCGTCCACCACCAGCCCGACCGCGAGCACGATCGCGAGCAGCGTCAGCAAGTTGATCGTGAAGCCGGCGACCAGCATGAGGAAGACCGCGCCGACGAGCGAGATCGGGATCGCGACCACCGGGATGATCAGCGAGCGCACCGACCCGAGGAAGAGGAAGATGACCGCGACCACGATGAGCAGCGTCTCGGCGAGCGTCGAGACCACCTCGTCGATCGCCGACCGGATGTACTCGGTCGAGTCGTAGGGAATGCCCCCCGTCATCCCCGCCGGAAGTGCGGCCTGCACCTCCTTCATCGCCGCGCGCACGCGCGAGATGACGTCGAGCGAGTTGGCGCTCGGCAGCACCCAGATGCCCATGAAGGTCGCCGTCTGGCCGTTGAAGCGGACGTCCTCGTCGTAGTTCTCGGCGCCGAGCATCACGTCGGCGATCTCGCCCAACCGCACCACCGTCCCCTGCTCCTGCTTCACCACGAGCTGGCGAAACTCCTCGGCGGTGCGCAGGTCGGTGTTGGCGACGAGGTTGACCGAGACCATCGACCCCTTGGTGCGGCCGAGCGCCGAGAGGTAGTTGTTGCGCGCCAGCGCCTCCTGCACGTCGGAGGGGGCGATGCCGAGCGCCGCCATCTTGTCCGGCTTGAGCCAGACGCGCATGGCGAAGGTGCGATCGCCCAGGATGTCGGCGCGCTGCACGCCGGCGACCGCCGAGAGCTTCGGCTGCACCACGCGCGTCAGATAGTCGGTGATCTGGTTCTGGTCGAGCTCCTCGGAGGCGAAGCCGAGATACATGGCCGCGAACTGCGTGTCCGCCGTTTCGAGCTCGATCACCGGAGCCTCGGCCTCGGGCGGCAGCTCATTGCGCACCTGCGCGACCTTGGCCTGGATCTGGGTGAGCGCCGCGTTGGTGTCGTAGTTGAGCTCGAGGTGGGCGGTGATCGTGCTCACCCCCTGCGTGCTCGACGACTCGAGATAGTCGATGCCGTCGGCCGACGCGATCACCCGCTCGAGCGGGGTCGAGATGAAGCCGCGGACGAGGTCGGCGTCGGCGCCGACGTAGGCGGTGGTCACCTTGACCACCGCGATGTCGCTCTTCGGGTACTGGCGCACCGAGAGCGAGCGGATCGCCTGCAGCCCGGCGATCAGGATCACCAGGTTGACCACCACCGCCAGCACCGGCCGGCGGACGAAGATGTCGGTCAGTTTCATCAGCTGTCCTCCGGCTCGGGCGCCTGGCTGTTGCCGGGCTGCGTCCGGTTGTCGACGAGAATGGCGGCGCCGTTGCGGAGCTTGAAGACGCCGGAGGAGACGATCTCGGCGCCTGGCTCGAGCCCGGAGAGGACGGCGACCTGATCGCCGCGCCCGGAGCCGAGCTTGACGAACTGCTGGCGCACCCCCTGATAGCGCTTGCCGTCGGGGCCCTCGAGCTCGGCGACCACGAAGACCGAGTCGCCGTAGGGCGCGTAGGCGACCGCCGAGGCGGGGATGGGGATCACGCGCTCGCCGGCGCCGTCGGAGAGGCGGGTCTCGACGAACATTCCGGGCCGCAGCGCGCCGTCCGCGTTGCCGAGCGTCGCCTGCACGCGGACGTTACGAGTCGCGGGGTCGAGCACCGAGTCGACGGCGGTGACGTGTCCGGCGCGCTCGCCGGCGAGACCCTCCGCCGTCACCAGAATCTCGCGGCCGACGACGAGCGAGCCCACGGCCTGCTGCGGGACGTCGAAGTCGACGTGGATCGGGTCGAGCGCCTGGAGCGGGACGATCGCGTCCCCTCCCTGCACGTACTGCCCGACGTTCACCTGTCGGATGCCGAGCCGGCCGGAGAACGGCGCGCGGATCGTCTTGCGTTCGATGAGCGCCCGGATCTCACCGACGCGTGCCGCCGCCTGCTCGGCTTCGGCCCGCGCCTGATCGAGCTCGGCTTGCGCCGCGACCTGCTTCTCGCGCAGGCCCAGGAAGCGCGCGAGCCGCAGATCGGCGAGCTTGGAGGCCGATTCGGCGGCGGTGAGCTGCGCGCGTTCCTGACGGATGTCGAGTTGCACGAGCAGCACGCCCTGGTTCACCTGCGCGCCGGAGTCGAAGGCGATCCGTTCGACGATGCCCGGCAGGTCGGCGCTCACGAGGACGCCCTGGACGGCGGACACCGTGCCGATCGAGCGCAACGTCGAAGGCCAACGCTCCGCGGCGGCGACGACCGTGGTCACCGCCTCGGGAGGTGGCTGGAAGCCGGCGTACTGGGCCATCGCGGCCCGGATCTGCAGGAACTTGAGCGCGCCGAGCGCGACGACGACGAGCACCATCGCGACGACCATCTTGAGTGTTCTCGATTTCATGGGGTTCTCCTCAGCGAGCCTCTGGTGTCCGGTCCGCGGTGACGTCGACCCCGCGGTCCGCGAGCAGCGTTCCCGTCACCCGCGCGAGCTCGGTGTCGGCGCGGCGGTAGTCGGTCTGAGCGGCGATCTCGTCGAGACGCGCGCGGGACAGATCGTTCTGGCGCGTGAGCACCAGGAAGTTAGTCGAGAGTCCCGAGCCGTAGCGGATGCGCTCCGAGTCGAGCTGGACTTCGGCGGCCTCGCGAGCGGCGCGCGCGGCGGCGATGCGCTGGCCGGCGGTCTCGAGCGCCGCGGCGGCGTCGAGCACCTCCGCACGGATCGCCTTGCGCGCGCGCGCAAAGGCCGCCGCGGCCTGGCGTTCGGCGCTCGCCGCCACGGAGGCCCCGGCGCGCGCGGCGCGATTGCCGAGCGGCAGGGAGAGGCGCAGGCCCACCTTCGTGTCGGAGAAGTCGTTGCTGGCGAGGCCGTCGAGCGAGTCGTTCAGGCCTCCGCGGAGTGCCGCCGGAATCGGCTCGGAAGCGGAGGCCGGGTTGGCGTCGCCGGCGAGGCCGAAGCGGTCGTAGACGACGATGGCGTCGAGGGAGGGGCGCACCGCATCCCGAGCGAGGGCGCTTTCGACGCGCCGCCTCTCGAGTTCCGCCGCGAAGACCTCGAGCTCGGGCCGCGCCTCGAGCGCTCGCCCCATGGCCGCGGCGAGGTCGACCGGGCGCGCCACGACCTCGAGCGACTCCTCGGGGACGAGGTGCTCGGTCCAGAGCTCCGGCTCGGCGTCGCCGAGGATGAGCCGCTTGAGCCCGCTCTCGGCGCGGACCGCCGCCTCGCGCGAGGCGTAGAGCTCCCCCTGGCGGCGCTCGAGCTCGGCGCGCGGCTGGGAGATCTCGGTTTCGGGAGCCGTTCCCGTCTCGATGCGGACTTGAGTCTCGGCGAGCTGTTCCTCGGCGAGGCGCACCGCCTCCTCGCGTACCGCGATCTCTCGGTGCGCCGCGACCAGCGTCCAGTAGACGCTCTCGACGCCGGCCACCGTCGTGGCGAGCGTCGTCCGCAGTTCGGCGTCGGCGCCGACCCGATCGCTTTCCGCCGCGCGTCGACCGGCGCGCGCCGCGTCGATCGCCCGGTTGCGCAGCAACGGCTGGCGCAGCTCCAAGCCGAGCCGCGTCTGGTAGGCCGGAGAGAGCGGCTCGAAGCGCCCGTCGGTGCTCCCCCGGTCGCCCGTCGCCTTGACTGCCACCACGCCGCCGGTAGGCAGGAGTTGCTCGATGCCGACCGTCGCTTGCGTGGCCCGATGGCGTGGGGCGAGTTGCCCCTCCGGTGCGCCGGAGAAGGCGGAGTTGGCGGGTGTCCGCGCCTCGCTCCAGGCCGCTTCGGCCGAGAGCGTGGGGTCGTAGGCCCCGGCGGCGCCTTCGACGCTCGCCGCGCTCGCCGCGAACGCCTCGCGCTGCATGGCGATCGACTCGTCGTGTTCGAGCGCCATGCGGAGCGCCTCCTCGATCCGAATCGTCCCCTCGCCGCCGCGCATCTCGCAGGGGCACCCCAAGATGATCAGTGCGGCGAGAGTTCCCGTCACCGTTTTCGATGCCTTCAACTGCATCCTCCCTTCAGGTCGCATTTCTGAATGCGGGGATCGAGGCTCGCGGCGAATCGATCGGCTTCGTCACGCGCGATCGCCAAGAGGGCGCGTCGCTCGCAGGGATTCAGGTCGCTTCCGCTCGCGAGGAGCTCGGCGAGCGTCGCCTCCGGGTCGTTCCACCAGCGGCGGCGGAACGCCTCGTCGCTCACCAGCCGCCCCAGGATGGACTCCACGTAGCGTTGACTCACCGCCGCCTCCCCCGGACGAGAGGCTCGTCCTCGAGCTCTCGACGAACGGCGCGTGGCGAAATCGACAGCGCGCCCTGGAATCTCCCCGGAGAAACCAAGTTGCGTGCCAGCTCTCGCGGCCAGCCGTCCGAGCAGAGCTAAGTCCCGTCTTTGCCGGCGCAGGAGCGCGTATCCGCGTCCGGCGCCCCGCCGCGAGCGGGCCCGCGGACTGCGGCGAAATCGACAGGTTGCGGATCGGCCGCCAAGGGACTCGAATCCCGACATGGGGCGCACCATGTCGCGCCGCTGCTGACAGCGTCATGGCAGCAGCGCCTCCAAGCCCGTCCCGGACGAATCGTCGCCTTCTCGACAGGGTGTCGGCGAATCCGCACCGCGCGCCGCGGCGCAGACGCCTCCCGCGTCGCCGCAAGCCGAGCGAGTGCAAGGTCTTTCGCGGATCCGGCGCGGCCCGAAGACCGTGGCAGTGGGATTGAGATGCAGACGCTGCGTGAACGTCTTCCGATTCGAGGAGCTCCACGCTCTCGCCCTGCTGCTCGCCGCGTCGTTGACCCTCCTCGGCGGCGGAGCGGACGCCGCGACCGCTCAGACCCTTCGCCTCCGCACCGAGAACG
Organism: uncultured Thermoanaerobaculia bacterium; assembly: GCA_964476605.1. GTDB lineage: Bacteria > Acidobacteriota > Thermoanaerobaculia > Multivoradales > JAGPDF01 > JAGPDF01. The sequence continues at coordinate 20,735 of CAYZBH010000047.1, forward strand.
ACCTGCTCGCCGGGAGCGAGGCACGGGACGATCTCTACACCTTCGCCGTCGCGCTCGAAGTCGAGCGCGGGAAGAGCACCGCCTCGCTGCGCGAGAACGCCTTCACCGACCGTGAGGCGGGGATCCGCTTCGACGAGACCTACCTGAGCGTCGCGCGAGATCTGGCTCCGTGGCGCGGCTGGGGCCTCGCTGGAGAGGCCGGTCTCGTGCGAACCGGACGTGGGATCTTCGGCGAGCGAGCGCAAAACGCCGTGCACCGCGTGCTCGGCAGCGAATCCGTCGAGCTCCGCTACCTGCCGTCGAGGCTCCACTTGCGCGCCGCGGCCGTCGCCGAGCGGCGCTTCGCGGGAGGTGACCGCACCGACTGGGGTCCGCGGTTCGAAGTGGATCTCGTCCCGGGCCTACGCTCCTGGTTGCTGCTCGGCGCCGCGGCGGCTTGGCGGCCCGCCTCCCGGATCGAGCTCGAAGCGAGAGCGGGAGCGCGCCTCACGCGGGCTTCCTATGCGCCGCTCGCGGAACACCTCGAGACCCTCGTGCCGGCGGTCGAGCTGGGAGTCGTGGTCGACCGACGTTTCTTCGCCTCCTGGTCCTACGGCGACTACGGGGAGCGGCGGGAGCACCTGAGCGCGGGCTACCGGATGGCTCTGCCCGGCGGCAGCGAAGGGGGTCCGCGGGCTAGACGCTGAGCCCGTGCTTTTCGAGCCGCGAGTAGAGCTGCGCGCGGCTCAAGCCCAGGAGGCGGGCGGCCTTGGACTTGTTGCCCTTGGCGTCGCGGAGCGCGCGCGCCACCAGATCGCGTTCGACCCGTTCGAGGTCGATGCCCCCTGGGGGGAGCGGCGCCTGCGAGTCGAGCGTCGTGCCGGCCGCCGTGGGGCGCATCGCGTCAGGGCGGGCGACGGGCGCCGGCAGATGCTCGCGCGCGATCAACCCGCCGTCGCAGAAGAGGATCGCCCGTTCGATCGCATTGCGCAGCTCGCGCACGTTGCCCGGCCAGTGGTAGGAGAGCAGCCACTCGCGGGCGTCGCGGGAGATCCCGGCCGCCGGCCGCTCCATCGTGCGGCCGAGCTCCTCGAGAAAGGCCTCCGCCAGGACCGGCACGTCCTCGATTCGTTCGCGCAGGGGCGGAATGTGGATCGCGAAGACGTTCAACCGGTAGAAGAGGTCCTCGCGGAACTCCCCGCGGGCCATCGCCGACGCGAGGTCGCGATTGGTGGCGGCGATCACGCGCACGTCGGCCTTGAACGCCCGGGTTCCGCCCAGGCGCTGGAACTCCCTCTCCTGCAGGACGCGGAGAAACTTGGCCTGGACGAGCGGGCTCATCTCGGCGACCTCGTCGAGGAAGAGGGTCCCCCCCTGCGCCTGCTCGATCCGGCCGACCTTGGTCTGGACGGCGCCGGTGAAGGCGCCCCTCTCGTGGCCGAAGAGCTCCGACTCGAGCAGCTGCTCCGGCAGCGCCGCGCAGTTGACCGCGACGAAGGGCTTCGCGGCGCGCTGCGAGCCCTGGCGAATCAAGTCGGCGACGATCTCCTTGCCGGTGCCCGACTCGCCGGTGATCAACACCGTCGTCTCGGAGGAAGCCACCCGCCCGATCTGGGTCAGCACGTCGCGCCAGGCGGGGGAGACGCCGGTGATGCGAATGCGCCGCCGCCCCTCGAGCTCGCGGGTGAGTGTCTCGACCGTCGCCTCGAGGCGCTCGGCGCGCTCCCGGGCTTCGGCGGCGAGCCGCGCCTCCTCGGCGAGCCGCTGGTGCGAGAGCACGAGCCCGATGCGGTCCGCGAGGCGTTCCGCGATCACGATGTCCGCTTCGCCGTAGAGCGCCGCGTCGCGCGAGAAGAAGCCGAGGCCGCCGCGCACTTCGTCGCCGGTCCAGATCGGTACCCGCAGCCAGGCGCGCATGCCGGAGGCGAGGAGCGCCCGCTCGCGCTCGGTGTCGCCCGCGATCTCGGCCGGGATGTCGCGCAGGATCAGGCTCTCGCGCGCCCGGTCGTCGAGCTCGGCCTCGGTCAGGGGCATCGGCCCCTCGGGCACCGGGGCATCGGCCTTGCCGGCGCTCGCCACGATGCTGAGGGTGCGGCGCCGGACGTCGAGCTCGGTCATCACCAGCACGTCGTGGGGCAGCACTTCGCGGACGGCCTCGGAGATGCGGGCAAAGACCTCGCGCGGATCGAGCGACGCGGCGAACGACTCCATCAGCGTCTCGAGCCGGTCGAGCCGCTCGCGCCGCCGCCGGTCGACGTCCCAGATCCGCCAGTGCTCGACCGCCGAGCCGAGCAGGGCGGCGATCGGCCGCAGGATCTCCTGGTGCTCGTCCGTGAACGCGCGCGGCGCGTTGGAGCAGAGCCAGACGCCGCCGTAGTTCTCCCCCAGCCGGAAGGGCTGCCAGAGGCCGGAACGCATGCCGGCGCCCAACACCGCGGCGTCGCTCGCGAAAGCGAGGTCGAGCTCGCGCTGGGCCTCTTCGATGCGCCGGATCGGGCCGGGCCGTGGACGGAAGCGCGGGGACCAGGCGGCGATGGGTTGCGGCTGATGGCAGCCCGGCTCGCACGGTCCGCAAGGGGCGGTCGTGGCATGCGTGACCGCCCAGCGGTCGTCGATGATGCGGATCACTCCCATGTGGTCGAAGGGGATGAGACGTCGGATCGCGGTCGCGACCCGGTCGAAGACCTCCCGGAGCTCGAGGGTCTCCGCGGCGGTCTCGGCGATCTCGGCGAGGACCTCGGTCAGGGGGGCGTCGGGCTCCAGGACCGCCCCCCCCGCCGCTGGACGATCGAAAGGCGTCGCCATGGAGGGCGAAGAGTAGCACCCCGCCCGGAAGCGGCGGATGCACCGAGCCGCGAGGGCGATTCCCGCTCGCGGTCGGTCTTGCGGCCGAGAGCGTTGCACCGCCCGGGCGGATGGGACTACCATCGAGTGGTTTCTTTCCACTCGTCCCGAGGCGCACTGCCACCGAGCCCTACGCACGGCGAACGTGCGAGGCTCCCGGACCGCTCGAAAGGCGCGGGAAAGGGCTCAAGGTGATGCCTCTTAGGGGGGCCAAGGAGGCCCCGGGCCATGAGCCGCAAAGTTCAACTCGCCCTTGCCATCTCCGTCGCCATGGGTCTCGCCCCGCTCTCGATGGCCCTCGCCAGCAGCTACACGGGGACCCTCACCATCGATTGCAGCGGGTTCAGCGATCTCGCTCCGAATACCGTGACCTTCGATCGCGACAACACCGGGTCCGGACAAGAGGCCTATCGGTACGACGCGACCGACGGCGCCGGAACGCAGATCTTCACCTTCTCGAGCCAGCTCCCGCTCGGAAGCTACACGCTCGGCAGCGCGAGCTGGAGCATTCCGCCGGCCTACAACCCGCTCACGGTAACGCTCACCAGCTTGGCGGGAAATGGCTACCCGGAACAGGTCATCTTCTCGCTCCAGGGGACCTGCCCCAGGCTTCCCGACTACGCTGCGCGCATTCCGACTCTCTCGACCTGGGGTCTCGCGGCGCTCGCGGGTCTGCTCGCGGCCGTAGGCGTGGTCGCGATGCGCCAGCGTTTCGCCTAGATCGGGTCCGACGTCGCGAGCGCAGGGCTAGGTGTCGGGTCTGGTGTCGCCGCGCCGGAGAGGGCCTCCCCTTGGCGCCCTCGCCAGGACAGGGCGACGGGTGCGGTCAGAGGTAACCCGCCTCGACGAACTCCCGCCAGCGTCGCTCGAGCTCCGAGACCGGGAGACCGAGAGCCATCGCCGAGTCGCCGTGCGCCCGAACGAGCCGGCGAAGCCCGTCGCGCCCCCACCCCTCGACCACGGCCTCCGCGATCGTGTATCCCACCTCGTAGATGGAGTAGCGCCCCTGCCGGTTGTCCAGCTCGGCGAAGGTCGGAAAGTCGCCGGCGGCGAGATAGGGGATGCCGCGCGGATCGACGAACTCTCCCGCTTCGTAGATCGCCACCGACTCCCAGAGCCAGGTCGGGTGGTTCGCGGCGTCGGGCTCGAGGTGGAGCGTCACGTTGTGCGCGAGCTCGTGCACGGCGCTCGACGGCGCGAAGGGGATCGCGACGAGGTGAAAGAGCGTGGGACCCCCCACCGAGCCGGTGGCGCGGTACCCGGTGGCCGCCGTGAAGGATGCGGCGTCCGGATAGAAGCGACCTTCGACGCGTGGAAGCGAGGGGACCCCGAGGTCCGCCATCAGCCGGGGGCGCTCGGCTTCGAGCACCGAAGCGTAGCTCTCCATCAAGCTCGAGGAAGGCTGGGAGTAGACGAGCCGGAAGTCGGCCGTGACCAGCTCGAGCGGCAACGGCGGGGTGCTCTGGGGGGTCGCGGGAGCGGTCGGCGAGGAGGATCGGTCGCAAGCCCCGAGAAGGGACGCGAGCAGGAGCCCGACGGAGACGACGTGACGCCGACGCATGGCGGAGGCCGGCCGCTTCACGACGGCGGCAGGACGCGGACCGAGGTGGTCGCGTCGCGCCGAGCTGCGGCCGCATCGGAGTAGGTCGCGGTGATCTCGAGCGTCCCCGGAAGGGCGGAGTCGGCGCCCGGAAAGTGGAGCGAGAAGGGATAGCGGAGCGCGCTCGAGGCGGGAATCGTCCGGTTGCCCTGGGCCGAGAAAGTGCCGTTCGAGACCTCGCGCGCGCCGGCGTCGCTCCGCAGGACGAGTTGGTACTGCTCGAGATGGGCGGCGCCGCCAGCCGACTCCGAGAGCACCAGCGTGGCGTCGAAATCGAGCTCGCCGACCAGTGGGCCGCAGGCGCAGGGACGCGCCACGATCGGGCTCGGCTCGGCGGCGAGCGAGACCCGTGCCCCCGGGGGCGGGGCGACTGGCGAGCCACCTCCCCCCCCGCCGCCGCAGGCGGCGAGAAGGGTGCAGCAGAGAGTCGCGAGAAGGGGGGCGGAAGACGGTATGGCGAACTGGCGCATGGCGATCCTCCTGGGCCGCGAGGGGCGGCCGTTCGTAGCCGGCGAGGTTAGGGAGCCCGACAGGCGGAGGCCATGAGCGCCCGCTGAGATTTCCCGGAGCGTGAGCGGAGAGCGCGGCTCCGTGGCTTTACAGCTGCGCCAGCGGAGAGCAGAATCGCGCCGGGTCCGAGAGCGTGTATCGATTCGGTGACTTCGAGCTCGACGCGCGACGCCACGAGCTGCGCCACCGTGGACGCCCGGTCCATCTCGCGCCGCAACCTTTCCGCCTTCTCGAGGAGCTCGTCCTGGCCTCCGGCGCCCTGGTTTCGCGGGCCGCGCTCGAACGCGCCCTGTGGGGCGAGGGGACCTTCGTCGACGCCGAGTCCGGGATCAACTTCTGCGTGCGCACGCTGCGGCGGACGCTCGCCGAGGCGTCGGACGGCGCGGCGCCGATCCAGACGGTGCCGCGGTTGGGCTACCGACTCGCGATACCGGTCGTGCTCGCGGACGACGAAGCCACGGCGGATTCCGCGGCGCGCCAGCCGTCGCTTCCGGTCACGACGCGACGGGGATGGCGGCTTCCGGTCGCCCTCGCCGCCGCTCTCCTGGCTGGCACCGGGGTGATGCTCGCCGTCCGGCACGCGGCGCCAGCGCGCTGCGACGTCGCGGTCGCGATCTCCGACGACGGGCTCCCCGACACACGGTCGATCGCGGGAGCCTTCGAGGCGGAAGTGGTGGCCGGTCTGCTCGACCGCGCCCAAGGGCGCGGCGGGGTCCTGCTCGCGCCGACGGCGAGTGGGCCGACGTGCGGACGCCTCGAAGCGAAGTTCCTCGCGATTCCGGCGGGGCTGCGCTCCGAGTTCCGCCTCTTGAGCGGCGCCGCGCAACGGGTGACCTGGCAGTCGACGGTCGAGATGTCGGCGGACCGTTGGTTCTACGGCCGCTCGACGCTCGCCGAGGGGGTCGCGGCCGAAGCGGGTCGAAGACTCTGGCCGACCCCTCTCCCGGCGCGCGACCCCGAGGTCGCGACGCGCGTCGTGCGCGCGCGCGCCGCGCTCGAAGAACACGGTGCCGCGGCAGGGGAGGCGGCCCTCCGCGCCCTCGATCCCGCGCTGCAGCGAGCCTCCGACGACGCCGAGCTGCACGCCTTGGCGTCACGCGCGCGCCTGGCGCGTTGGGACGTCCACGGCGCGGAGACCGAGGCGCGCCGCGCGCTCGAGCTCGACGCCGCGAGCGCCGAGGCGGAGCTCGCTCTCTCCGCGGCGCTCTCGGCGCAGGGGAGGCACGGCGCCGCGATCGAGGCGGCTTTCCGGGCGCGCAAGCTGGCGCCTCTGGATGCGACGGTTCAGGCGGGGCTCGGCCGGGCGCTCCTCTTCGGTGGGCGCGCCGAACAGGCGGCGGAGGTCTCGACGTATTCCGTCTCGGTCCTCCCCGAGGTCGCGCAGCTCTGGCGCTGGCGTTCTCTCGCGCTCTCCGCGAACGGCGAGCATGCGCTCGCGGGCGCGGCGCTCGCGCGCGCCTTGCGGTTGTCCGGCGGCGCCAAGGTGGCGGAGGAGCTCGAGAAGCGCCTGGACGACGCGGCGCCGACGGCGTTGCGCGGTGCCTGGCGCGCCGAGCTCGAAGGGCGCTACGGCGCGCCGCCGCCGAGCCCGGCGGCGCGCGCGACCCTCCTTGCGTTGCTCGGGGAGCGCGAGCCTGCCCTCGTCGAGATGGAGCGCTCCATCGCGGCGCGCGAGGAGTCGCCGGTCTTCTTCGCGGTCGCTCCCTGGTTCGCGCCGCTACGAGGCGACGCGCGCTTCGAGGCGTTGATCCGGCGCATCGCCGCGGAGGGGGCCAGCTGAGGCTCTGGGAAAGGGTGGGCGCGCTCGGCCGGGTGCTCGCATGGGCGTGGTCGATGCTCGCGTCGGTAGGCTGCTCCACCTTCCGCCCGCCCGAGATTCCCCTGCGCCAAACGGAGCTTCGCCACGTGGAGGAGGCGCGCTGCCTCGCCGTGCTCCTTCCCGGCCGGTGGGATCGGCCCGAACGCTTCGCGCGCGCTGGATTCGCCGCCGCGGTCGAGCGCCGCGGCCTGCCGCTCGACCTCGTCGCGGTCGACGCCCACGTCGGCTACTACCGGGACCGCTCGGTCGTCGCGCGGCTGCGCGAGGACGTGATCCTGCCGGCGCGCGCCGCGGGCTACCGGGAGATCTGGCTCGCCGGCGTGTCGATGGGGGGGCTCGGAAGTCTCTTCTTCCTGCGCGAGCATCCCGACGAGATCTCGGGCGTCCTCGCGCTCGCGCCCTTTCTCGGCGAGGAGGGAGTTCTCCGGGAGATCGAAGCCGCCGGCGGACCCCTGGCGTGGAGCGCCCGTGCGACTCCGGGCGAGGCGACGCTGGGTCGCGAGCTCTGGAGCTGGCTCGTCCCCTGGGTGACCGCCCGCGAGGGACCGCCGCTCTACCTCGCCTGGGGGCGCGAGGACGCGCTCGCCCCGGCGAACCGCATGCTCGCGACCCTCCTCCCCTCGGAACGGGCCGACGCGATTCCCGGAGCGCACGACTGGCCCACCTGGGGCCGGCTCTGGGAGCGTTTCCTCGACCGCGTGCCCCTCTGCGGAAACGCGGCGGGACGCCGCCTGACGGGTTCGGGCCCGCGCTAGCTTCTCCCGCTCGACCACCCCGCCGGGTGGCGCGCGCAGCGGACAATAGTAGGAAAATTCTCGAGGATTTCCTACGATGCCCGATCTCGAGCGTGTCACCTTGGCTATCGACGCCGATCTGCTCGCCCGCTTCGACGCCCTGCTCGCGACGCGCGGGCTCGGCAACCGCTCCGAGGCGATGCGCGATCTCATCCGGGCGCGTCTCGTCGAGGACGAGACGCGCTCGGGCGTGGGCGACGCGGTCGCGAGCCTCACCCTGCTCTACGACCACGCGCAGCGCGAGCTCTCCGAGAAGCTCGTCGAGGCGGGGCACCACGGATCGGGCGCGGAGGTTCTCGCGTCGATGCACGTGCATCTCGATGCGAGACTCTGCCTGGAAGTCTTGACGTTGCGCGGGCGGCCCGCGGACCTGGAGAGCTTTGCCGACAGCATCCTGGGTCTCAAGGGCGTCCTGCACGGCAAGCTCGTGGTGAGCGCTCCCGAGATCGTCGCTGGGAGCGCGGGAACGCGTCACCGGCACGCTCCGCCCCACGCCCACCCGCATCCGCATGCGCATGGTCACTCGCATGCGCATCCCCATGCCGTGAGCCCTTCCGGGAGAAGGCCACGGCGCGGTGCCCCTCGTCACCGTCGCCAGGAGAAGCCCCGATGATCGCGCTCGCACCCTTCGTCCTCACCGTGGCGCTCGCCCCGGCCCCCAGCTCACCGGCCGTCGAAGAGGGCCCCGCGCCAGCGGCCAAGGTGGAGGAGAGGATCACCGTCACCTCGACCCCGATCGTCGAGGAAACGCGCCACGAGCCGCTCGCCGGCGCGGTGGTCGAAGTGGGGGCGCGGCAGATCGAGGACCTGTCCGCGCAGGACTTGG
>CAYZBH010000048.1:0-28415 GCA_964476605.1 uncultured Thermoanaerobaculia bacterium
CCATCTGCGCGAAGATCACCGCCCGCGCCGCCGCCAGCGGCCGCCGCGCCCACCAGAGGTGCAACGTCGACGGGTGCCCGTGTCGGATCGACTTCTCCCTCGCCGAGGCCTTGTTGATCGCCTCCAGCGGGAGGGCGACTTCGATGAGCTTCTTGCGAGTCTTCACTCTTCGTCCCTAACTCTGGGTGTTCCGGAGGTGGCGTCCGACATAGGCGACAACGATCTTGTCCTTTCGCAGCTCGGTCGAGAAGTGGATGGATATGCAGGTGTTGGCGGACTTCACTCCGATCGTGAAGTGCTCTTCGAACATCACCCTCGCGCGCTCGTACAGGAAGCGGTAGTCGTCGCCCCAGGTATTGCGCGTCGTATCGGATAGCCGCGGCTTGTACTCGATCCCCTGCTTCTCGAAGTACGCCTTCCAGCCGCCGGCGATGCGACCGTCGCCGCGGTTGCGTTGCGCTGCTCCCTCCTGCAGAGCCTCGAGCGTGGCCATCACCCGGTCGACAAACTTGTAAGTGATCGGTACGTCGTCCGCCGCCTCCAGTGCGCTCGGAAGGAACACCAGATCCTTGAACTCTCGCTTGGCCTTGGCAACCGCCTCGGCAACGGTCGATGGGGATTCTGGCGGAGGGGGCGGCGGCTCGTGGACGGCCTCTGCTCGCTGCGAGAGAGAGGCGGTGAGAGTTCGGATGTTCTCCCTCGCGGCGTCGAGCTCCGCCTGCAGGCTCTCGATGCGCGCGTCCTTGTCTTGCAGCGTGGCTCGCAAGCCGAGGACCGTCGTGTCGAGGTTGCGATTGGCGGTTTCCAAGTCTTTGGAGTAGGCCTCGTAGAAGTCGCGGTCCGACCGCTGTGCGGCGCGGAGCTCTTCCAGCTTTCGAGCCCGTTCCTGTGCCGCCAGGTCTCGAAAGCGCCCGACCAGAGGCGAGTCTCGGAAGCGCGCGAGCGCTCGCTCGGCGAGGCGGCCGAAGAGGAAGTCCGCGAACTCCATGTCGGTCAACCCCTTGTCCCGGATGGTCCTCCCGAGCAGATGCCAGTGGCCGTCGACCGTGGAGCCGGGTTCAAGCCCAGCTGCGAAGACGCGCACCGCGTCAGGTCCGATGGCGAGCTGAGAGCCAAGGTACTGGTCCAGCACTTGGCCTGCGATGCGGTCTCGAACCCGGTATACGCGAGCTGATCCCGCCAGCCTCTCGGCCAGTTTCTGCGTGTTCACGGGCGGCCTAGGGCTGTTGCCGCTCGGGGTCGCGACAACGCTCGGAAGATTGCGACCCGGCGCGAAGAGAACCTCGTTGCAGAAAGACTCTATTCCCGCGAGCGTCACCACGGTTGGCAGGACGCTAAGCGTCTGGTCGCCGCTCTTGCAGTCCCATTCGGGATGGCTGAGAAGAGTGGCAATCAGCCGTGGCCTAGCCGGCTTCTGACGATCCGTCTCGAGTGCCAAGCTCGGAGACTCCACGCCGAGCTCTAGCTGAAAGTCGACGCTCTCCCCGTCACTGATCAGGTCGATCAGCGTCACCCAGCGATTCCCGGCCGCCCCCCCATCGCGCTTTCTCCAGGCGAAGCTGTGAAAGAACGCTCCGGCCTCGAGGAGAGAAGATCGAATCTGAGGTTCATCGGACGAAGGGTCGATCTCCGAGGTCTTTCGAATCCCGGGCGACGTAACGCTGCCCTTGAGGTGGCTAGTCTCGACCCAGTCCTCGACATAGGCGAGGCAGGTCTCTGCAATGGTGCTCGGCGGGGTCGGTGCCTTCGGCTCGATTTGGAAGCGGATCTTGTAGAGGGGTCTCATATAGCACCCAAATTCGGGAGGATTGGCTCCGGAGCTTCGGCACGGCCGGGCGAAGGGCGCCGGCGGGAGGCTCCCAGGTTTGGGAAATCGGCATGCTTAGAAAGATGTGCCCCCGCAGACAACGGTGACTGTGGGGACGCTCGCGGGGAAGTTGCTCCACCGCCGACGCATCGCCCGGAGGCCCGGAGGTGGAAAGCGGTCACGATAAGTGTTCCCGGCTTCGCCTGAGCACCTTTCGTATGCATTGCGAAATCCCTGGTGCTATAGGGGTGCTGCCCGGAAGGTTCCAAAACAGGGCCATTTACGGACCGTAAAGACATCTTCTATGAACCTCGTGATTCGGTGCCGTTCTTAGCGCGCGCCGCGACCCATCGCCCCCACCGGCGCTGGCCCCTCAAGTGAATGCGCCCTTCGCCGCGGAGCTCCTTGAGCAGGGCCTGCACCTGACGCGTCGAGAGGTGAGGGAGTACCTGATGAAGCTCGGCCAAAGGGGTGCCGCCGGGGTTCTCCACTAGGTGCTTGACCAGCAGAGCCTTGTGCGTTTCGCGGTCGAGCCCCTTGCGCCGCGTATAGCCGCCGGCCTTGCCCACCATTCGGAAGAAGCTTCGCGAGAGGAGCAGCCGTGTTCCCCGCCCGCGCCCGACACTTTCGAGCGCCCCGAGCTCGACCAAGCGGTGGGTTCGCTTCTGGAGACCCGCGGGGGGTGCCTCCCCACGATGCACAAGATCGAGGATCAGGAGGTCACGTGTGTCGAACGAGGTTTGAGTTTCGCGCCCGACCTTCTCCAGGTAGCGCAAGAATTCCGGATCCTGGATCTCCCCCTGAAGAGTGAGAGCGACGAAGTGCTCGTCCGTGCGGCTGAAGTCCGGGAGGGGCTTGCTATGACGAATGCACGCGCTGTAGATCAGATCGAACCCTTGGCCAGAGCGCTCCACTAGGCCACAGCGTGCAAGCGCCTCGGCGATTCGACGGTTCCGAGGGTTCTGTTGCCAGAGAAGATTCTCCAGCGTGATGCCTGGTGGGAGCCCTCCAGGGCTCACGATCTCAATGCGGCGGGCGTACTGCCGAATGAAAATGGATGCGCCGTGCTGATAGTCCCTGTGGCTGAGAGCATTGAGAATCGCTTCGCGGACTGACCGCTCGTCGAAGGTCGCGATATCAAGCACGAAAAGACCATCCTGATAGTGCTGGAGATCGTTACGGAGGTTCACAAGCTCCCATAGCCGGTCGTAGTACAGCAGCAGACCCTGCCGAAACTCCTCGCGCTGGCTCGCGGGCCCCGGCGCTTCCGACGAGCGATACTCGAAAACCACCTCGGCCTGTGCAAGGAGCCGGCCGAGCGCGCCTTGTTTCCCGAGAAGTATGAGCGCGGCGTACGTCACGCCCTCGTCCGAAAGCAACTCCGCATCTCGGAGAAGCTGTTCCGGAGCTTCGTCGCGGATCGCATCGGACCGCGATTTCCGGTGCCACCGCGATCGGAAGATCTCGATCGCGGCGGGCGAAAGATCGTCGAGTGTGGCCCCGGGGCAGACGGTGGCGGAAAAGTCGGGGCAACCCTCGTCGAAGATGCGCTTCAGCTGGTCGGAGCTCATCGGGACGAGGTCCTGGCCCGCCCGCATCCAGTAGGTACCCCTGTCGGCGATCGGACGGCCGATAGGCCGTGCTGGCGAGGTGAAGATCAGGACGCGGCTTCCCTCGAATACGAGCTCGTCGACTGAGACCCGAATGGCCAGACGCTCCAAGAGCCCCGCCTTTGTCCGCTCGAGGTTCGAGAAGGCGGCGGTACCCACGACCTTGCGCGGCAACTTGTCGGTGACTCCCAACACGATGCAACCCCCGCCTTCGTTCGCCAAGGCGGCGCAATAGTCGACAAGCTTCTCAAACTCGAAGGAGCTCTTCGCCTCCTTGAACTCGAGGTTCTCGCGTTCTCGTTCGAGGAGCCAAGCCTCGAACTGCTGGTGGGACGTCACGTCGGCAGCCCCCCACGAGCGATCAGTTTCGAGAGATCGTAGTTCACGCTGGTCACCCCGAAATCCGGCTCGCGCCGGAACGGCTGGCGAAGGTAGTGGACCCGGTGGCTCTCGTCGGGAAGGAACTCGACGATCGCGAGGATGAAGTCCTCGGGTTTGTTGAGGGAGTAGAGGATCTCGTTCTTGGTGACGGTGATGGTGTCGGCGCCGGCGATGCGGCCCTTGACCTCGAGGAAGCGGAGCTTGCCAGTCCCGGGCACGCGGCTCTCGATGTCGTAGCCGAGCTTCTCCATCTCGCGGTCGACCGGCTCGAAGCCGAGCTGGCGTTCGACCTCCATGACCGCCGCGCGGGCGCGCGCGGCAGAGGCTTGGGTCTCGACAGCGACCCCAGCGGCATCGGTGGGTGCGCCGGCCATCTTCGCCAGGAGCCCGGCGGGCACCACGAGCAGGCCGCCGAGGACGAGGGGCGGGAGCGGGGCGAGCTCTCGCTCCCGGGCGAGCTCCTCCAGGCGCTTCACCAGGCGGGCCTGGAGCGCGTCGGCGCGCTTCCGGGCCTCCTCCGAGTTCAGCCGGGAGTTCGACTTTCCTGCCTGCTCCTGGAGTCGCAGCTGCTGGGAGCGGTGATCCCAGTAGTTGATCTCCTTCGTCAGCCGGTCCTTGACCGCTGACTCCGTCTTGGCGATCAGCTCGAGCTTCCGGCTCCGGACCTCCTCGACGTGCCCGGGGACCACGTGCTCGATGGCGTGGGCGAGCGCCTGCTGCTCGAGCTGTCGGCCGATCCAGGCGGCCTCCGGTCGCTCCAGGATGGCGTCGATACCGGGGTCGCCCGGGGAGAGCGGCCGGAAGTCGAGGTAAGGCGCGTATTGGAGATGCCGCGAGCGCCCCTGGGCGTCGATCTCGACGTAGAGGAGCTGCTTCGACACCACCCGTTGCTCGCCCGAGCGGGTGAGGCTCGCATCCTGGATCGCATGCTCCAGGTAGAAGAGAACGCGGGGTTGATCCCCAGGGTCGCGCTCGTCCACCAAGACCGTGCCCCGCCGAAGGAGATCCCGGTGGCGCTCGAGGGTCAGGTCGATCGTGGCGTCGAGGAGCGGATGACCCGGGCAGAGAAACGCCGCGAGGGGCTGTCCCGGTGGAGCGACGAGCGGCTTCTCGAAGGCGACCCGCTCGTACTCGGGCAGGACGACCGCGCGGTGCCCGATCAGCCGGTCGCGGCTCCGCACGGCGTGGGGAACGTGCGTGAGCTGATAGCGGCGCGGCTCCCGCTCCTTGGCGGTGCCACCGAGCTGCCGGAAAGCCTCCAGGAAGAAGGACTCGATGAAGTGAGGTTGAAGCCGGCGCGCCTCCGCCCGCTCCATCGCCTCCCGGATCGATCGCACGCGAGAGGCATCCATGGCGTCGTGGACGAGGGCCCGCTCCTCCAGGAGGAGCTGGAGCTGGCCGCGGTCGAACGCCTTCTCCACCACTTGGGTCAGGCGGGCCCGGACCTCCGGTTGCTCGCCGTAGCGGATCGCCTGGATCAGGAGATCCCGGAGAGGCTTCCCTTCGAACTCGAGCTTCCCCAGGACGTCGAACACCTGCCCGCCCAGGCTCGAACGCGCTTCGTTCAGCTTCTCCAGGAGCACGCGGTAGACCTCGCCTTCGCGGGTCTCCTCGGCGACCAAGTTCCAGAGGTGACAGACCTCGGTCTGACCGATGCGATGGATCCGTCCGAAGCGCTGCTCGATCCGGTTCGGATTCCAGGGGAGGTCGTAGTTGATCATCAGGTGCGCGCGTTGGAGGTTGATGCCCTCGCCGGCGGCGTCGGTCGCGAGCAGCACCTGCACCTCGGGGAGGTGACGAAAGGCCTCCTGGGTCTTCAGGCGCTCCTCCCGCCCCATGCCGCCGTGGATCACCACCACGGCCTCCGGGCGGCCAAGGAGGGTCCGGATCCGGCTCTCGAGGTAGGCCAACGTGTCCCGGTGCTCGGTGAAGAGCACCAGCTTCTGAAGAGGGGACGGAGTTGGACGGGGCGGTGCCGGCGCGGGATCGTCGGGTCGCTCGGCGAGCTCGTCGGCGATCGCGGAGCGGGTGAAGACCTCGCCCAGGACCTTCGCGAGCTCCCGCCACTTGCGATCCTCGCCGCTGCGTCGCAGTGCCAGGGCGAGCGCTTCGAGCCGGCGGAGGGTGTCGATCTCCGCGGCGAGCTCGGCGATCGTCCGGGCGGCGGTGGTCTGGTCGAGGATCTCCTCCTCGACGGCCTCGATCTCGCCGTCCGGGGCCTCCTCGAGGTCCTCGAAGTCCTCGGCGTCGAGCGACCGTAGGCCGTTGGCCGGGTCGAGCGCGAGCACGGCTGCCCGCTGGAGCAGTTGGAGCTCGCGCAGCCTGTTCTCGAGCTTCTCGCGGCGGCGGCGGAGGGACTGATAGATCGCCTCCGGGGAGGAGGCGAGCCGGCGCTGGAGGATGGTCAGCGCGAAGCCGACCGTCCCCGCCCGCTTCTCGTTCTGGAGCGCTTCGGCCCGGTTGAACTCCTCGCGGACGTAGTCGGTCACCGCTTTGTAGAGCTCGGCCTCGGCGTCGGAGAGCCGATAGGGCACCGTGTGGGCGATGCGCTCGGGGAAGAGGGGAGTGCCGTCGAACTTGAGCAGGTTCTCCTTGACCATCCGCCGCATCAGGTCGGAGACCTCGACGGAGTGGACGCCGTCGCGGAAGCGCCCTTCGAAGCGATCCCCGTCGAGCAGGGCCATGAAGAGCTGGAAGTCGGCTTCCTTGCCGTTGTGCGGCGTCGCCGTCATCAAGAGGAAGTGGCGGGTGAGGCCGGAGAGCATCCGCCCGAGCTGGTAGCGCTTGGTGTACTTGATCTCGTTGCCGAAGAGGGTGGCCGAGAGCTTGTGCGCCTCGTCGCAGACGATCAGGTCCCACCGGCAGTCGGGGAGCGCGAGCTTCTGCTGGACGTCCTCGTTCCGGGAGAGCTTGTCCAGCCGCGCGATGACGAGATCGCTCTCGAGGAACCAGTTGCCGCTCCGGGCGGCCTCGAGCTTGTCGTTGGTGAGGATCTCGAAGGGGAGCTGGAACCGGTTGTAGAGCTCGTCCTGCCACTGCTCGGCGAGGCTCCCCGGGCAGACCACGAGGCACCGTTGCAGGTCGCCGCGGGCGATCAGCTCGCGCATCAGGAGGCCCGCCATGATCGTCTTGCCGGCGCCCGGGTCGTCCGCCAGAAGGAAGCGGAGCGGCTGCCTCGGGAGCATCGCCTCGTAGACGGCGGTGATCTGGTGGGGCAGGGGGTCGACGACCGAGGTGTGGACCGCGAGGACCGGGTCGAAAAGGTGGGCGAGACGGATGCGGTGAGCCTCGGAGACGAGCCGGAAGAGGGCGCCGTCTCCGTCGAAGCTCCAGGGCCGCCCGAGCTCGACGACCTCGATTCGGGGCTCGTCGTCCCGGTAGATCAAGCGACTTCCGAGCCGTCCGGCGGCGTCCTTGTAGGTGAGCTCGAGCGCGTTGTCGCCGATCCACCCCGCCGCGACGACCGTGACCAGCCCGTCCGGGAGGATCCCCCGGAGGGAGGAGTTGGGCTTCAGGTCCTCGAGTCGGCTCATGCGCGCTCCAGCGAAACCAGTGCCCTTGCTACACCCTTCCTGCCGATTGTCGCGTTGGCGTCGTCGCAAAGATACCGCAGTGCGGAGATGGCGGTTTTCGACATCTGGGAAGGCGAAGCCAACAGAGAGCTCGAGACCGCTCCAGGGCGCGGGGGATGGGGAGGCATCCCGAGGGGGCCTGGGGCGCGCCGGGTCCTCGGCTCGGTGTGAGTCCGAGAGCCAAGTCGACAGCTCCTGGGGAGGCCGCTGAGGTGTAGAGTGCACGCCATACCCAGGCTCCGTTTGGCGGAACGGTTGACGGTTCTTGGGGAAGGGAGGCTCTGGTGAAGTACTCACCGATCGCGCTCCTCGGCTTGACGGCACTTCTCGTGGGGTCGACGGCCCCCATCGCAGCCGAAGAAAGCAAGACGATCTGTCCCACGATTCCCGGAACCAGCTTTCGGGACTATTCCAAGCCCTGCACGCGGGTCGAAGGCGACAAGGGCTACCAGACCCTTCCCGGGACGAGGATCCGCGACTACAGCAAGCCGGGCCTCGAAATCTCGGGCGACTCGGTCTGTCCGACGCTGCCCGGGACGAACGTCCGGGACTACTCGAAGCCGTGCACGCGGGTGGACGGAGACCGCGGGTACCAGACCCTTCCCGGAACGAAGATGCGTGACTACAGCAAGCCCGGATTCAGGGTTGACGGGGATCTGGTCTGCCCGACGCTCCCAGGGAGCAATGTCCGGGACTTCAGCCAGCCGTGCGTCAGGGTCGAGGGCGACAAGGTCTATCTAACCCACCCTGGAACCGGGGCTCGCGACTATAGCCGCCAGGGCGCACGGGTCGACGGCAACGAGATTTACCCGACCCTGCCGGGCACCGACGTGCGCGACTACAGCCGGCCAGGAGCGCGGATCGATGCCGACCCGGCACCGCTCTATCGGTCGCCGGTAGCGCCTGGTGTCGATTGTGAGTCGGTCCCTGGGTATTGCGTCGAAGGGCTCTATGCCTACCCGACGCTACCCGGGTCGACCCAGAAGGACTACTCGAAGCCCGGTGTCATCCGCATCGGGAACGAGCTCTGCCTCACGCTCCCGGGCTCGCGAGTCCGGGACTTCAGCCAGCAATGCGTGAGAGTAGACAAGTAGCGCCCGCCACCACTCCCCCTAATTCCGCCCGAATCCTCTTGCCCGGCTCGAACGCGCGCCTGGTGGGTACAGCAGGTGTGCGTTGCCCCAGTGCTCCTTTTCTAACTCTCTCGACCACAAGAGAGAGTTTGGCCTCTTGCTCGATCAGTGTCATCTCGAGCACCACGCGGAGCTGGGAGAGGATGGCGCGGCCGGGTATGGCTGGCGTAGCGTACCGCGCGGGAGGTGTGCGGCGTGCGCGGTCGTCCCTCGCCGAGAGGCCGGCGAGGAGAACTGCTGCGTCGCCTGCCAGGGCCATGAGCGAGATCTTCCAGATCACTCCGATGCTCCACGTCCCCGATCTCGAGGCGGCGCTCGAACGGCTCTGCCAGGTGCTTCGCTTCGAGGTGAAGTACCGTGAGCCCGGCTACGCCTATCTCGAGTGGGGGCGGGCGGGGCTCCGCGTGCTCGAAGAGCGGGGGCGGCGGACGACTCCCGACGGCAAGGCGAGGATGACGGTCTACCTCGACGTCGACGACGTGGACGCGTTCCACGCGGCGCTGCGCTCCTCGCTCGCGCGGATTCCCGCGGCGGATGTCGACGGCCCGCGCGACAAGCCCTGGCGCCAGCGCGAGCTCATGGTGCGCCTGCCGGACGGCGACTGGCTGGCGTTCGGCCAGGCGGTGCGTTCCGGTCCGACCTGAGCGCCCCGGCGTCGTCGCCGCGCGGCGCCTCCTGGCTATACTGGATTCCATGAAGTCCGAGCTCGCGGAGGCCCTGCGCGTCGAGCGGCTCCGGCGTGAGGCCGCGATGAGCCCGCTCGAGCGGCTCCGGCTCGCGCAACGCGTGGGGGACGAGTCGGTCGCCGCGTTCGCTTCGGCGCTCGGCTTGACCCTTCGCGAGGCGCGACGCGAGCTCGCGCGGCGCCGGCAGACCGGACGTCGCCCTTCGGCGGCAGCCCGGCCATGAGCCTCTTCGAACGGGTGCTCGCGCGGCTCGCGGCGCGGCGCGTCCCTAGCGCGCTGGTGGGCGCTGAGGCGCTGGCGCTACGCGGCGCGAGCCGCGCCACCGCCGGTCGCGACCTCTTGACCACCGATCCGCGAGCGCTCGATGTGACCCTCTGGGCGCCGCTCGCCGAGGGGGGAGACGAGGTCGAGGCGCGTCGTGGCGACGACGAGGATCCGCTGGCGGGCGTCGTCCGGTTCAGCTGCCCAGGCGAACGCGACGTCGACCTGGTCGTCGGTCGCCCCGGTTGGATGACCCGGCTGGTCGAGCGCGCGGAGGTCTTCGATCTGGGCGAGGCTCGGGTGGCGGTTCCTCCCGCGGCCGACCTCGTGCTCCTCAAGCTCTACGCCGGCGGGCCGCAGGACGCCTGGGACGTCCTCCAGTTGCTTGCCATGCCGACGCGCGACGCGCTCGTCGCCGGTGTCGGGCGCTGTCTGGGCGAGCTCCCAGCCGACTGCCGGAAGCTCTGGAACCGGCTCCTCGGGGAGTCCGCCTGAGCGCCCAGCGATGAGGCGAGCGGCACCCTTTCGAGCGTCGTGGCGCGGGGATTCGATGCGAGTCCTCCTCGCCGCTGCGATCGCCGGCCTGCTCACCGCGGGCGTCGGCGCCGAGGTCGCGGGCGCGGCGAGCGAAGCGCCCATCCCCGCCGACCTGATCCGCTTGGAGCTCGACCTGCGGCCCGACTTCGCGGCGCGCACGCTCGCCGAGACCGCCGTGCTGACCTTCGAGAATCCAGGGCTCGAAGGGACTTTTGAGCTCGGGCTGCGCGATGCCTTCACCTCGGTCGCGGTCCGGGAAGCGAGCTCGCCGGTCGCGGTCGAGCGTTCGCGCGGCGCGATCACCGTGCGTCTCGAGCGACCGGCGCGCCGCGTCGTTCTCACCTTCGAGCTCTCCGGCCCGGCCGGAGCGAGCGGCGACGAGAAGTGCGAGCTCCTGACGCCAGACGATCTCTTTCTCCTCTGGTCGGATCGCTTCTATCCGACCGTCTTCGACGACTGGGCGTCGACCGAGATCGCCGTCACCCTGCCGGCCGGCTTCGAGGCGATCGCTCCCGGGCGGCTGGCCGAACGGCGCGAGGCGGAGAGCGGCGTTCACTGGCGCTTCGCGTCCGAGACGCCGATCCGTCTGCCCTCGGTCTTCGCCGACCGGCGCTGGCAGCGGCGCGAGCACCAGGTCGGAGCGTGGCGCATCCAGACGCTCTTCCACCCCGAGAGCGCGGCGCTCGCCGATGAGGTGGCGCGCGCGAGCGCCGACGTGCTCGCCTTCTACAGCGAGCTCCACGGCGGCTACGCCTTCGACGGCTTCAGCTTCGTCACCCTCGACGGCATCTTCGCCCGCCGCGCCTTTCCCGGTTTCGTCGGCTACAGCCCCGCCTACCTCGCGCGCGAGATGGAGCGCACCGGGCACGACGCCCACGAGACGGCGCTCCTCTGGTGGTTCTCGACCTTCGCGGGGCGGGGCCCGGGGAGCTTTCAATGGACCGAAGGGCTGGGCGACTACGTCGAGATCCTCTACGACGAGGCGCGCGGCAAGCCGATTCCGGCGATCTTCGAGCGCTTCCGCGCCGAGTACCTGGCGATGCCACCGGGCGAGGAGGTGCCGCTCGCGGAGCTCCGCGGCTCGACGCCGCAGAAGATCGTGCACGGCCGCTACCCCTGGCTGATGCACCTGCTGCGTTTCGCGATCGGGGACGACGCTTTCCGAGCCGGCGTGCGGCGGTTGAACGAGAGGTACCGCTTCGGCACCTTCACGCTCGATGAGCTGGTCGCGACCTTTGCCGAGAGCGCCGGGCGCCCGCTCGCCTGGTGGCGCGACGAGTGGCTCCTCCGTCCGGGCGTTCCCGATCTCGCGGTCGGCTTCCGGCAGGAGACGGGAAGCGACGGCCGCTTCGAGGTGCGTGTCGAGCAGCGTGGCGCCCTCTATCACCTGCCTCTCGAGCTCGGCCTCGAGAGCGCCTCCGGCCTGCGCCTCGAGCGGGTCGAGCTTCCGGCGGCACCAGAGGCGACCTTCTCCTTCGCGACCGCCGAGCCGGTCACCCGCGTCGTGCTCGATCCCCGCCGTTGGTTGCTGGCCAGGATCGAGGGGGCGTCGGACGAGGGCCGCGCTCCGCGCTAGGGGACGGCGGCCGCGGCGACCGGCGTCACGGCGTCGACGTCGGTCTCGCCGGTGCGGATCCGCACCACTCTCTCGACCGGGAGGACGAAGATCTTGCCGTCGCCGACCTCGCCGGTCCGCGCCGCACCGAGGATGGCGTCGACGGTGACCTCGACGAAGGGGTCGGAGACCCCGATCTCCAGGCGTACCTTCTCGACCAGCTCCATCTTCACGGTGGTGCCGCGGTAGGTCTCGACCGCCTCGGTCTCCCCGCCGTGCCCCTGCACGCGTGAGATCGAGAGGCCGGTGACCTCGGCGCGGAAGAGCGCCTCGAGGACGTCGGAGAGCTTCTCCGGGCGGACGATGGCGGTGATCAGCTTCATGGCTCAGGCTCCCGCCGCGGCGCTCACCGGGCGCGCCTCGGGTCGACGCTGCGGAGCGGGGCGCGCCGCCCCCGGCGGCGCCGCTTCGAGCACCAGGATCGCCCCT
Organism: uncultured Thermoanaerobaculia bacterium; assembly: GCA_964476605.1. GTDB lineage: Bacteria > Acidobacteriota > Thermoanaerobaculia > Multivoradales > JAGPDF01 > JAGPDF01. The sequence goes on from CAYZBH010000048.1 coordinate 12,032, forward strand.
TCGCCGCTGCCATAGGCCTCCTCGCCGTGCAGCTCGACGTCGAGCCCGCGCCCCTGGAGCCGGCCGTCGGCGCGGAGCGGGACGACCAGCGCGAGGAGCTTCAGGAGCCCCCAGGTGGCGGCGCCGGAGTAGAGAAAGGTGGCGGCGACGGCGATGGCCTGCTTGCCTACCAATGCGAGGTTGCCCTCGAGAAGCCCCGGAGTTCCACCCCAGGCGGCGCTCGCGAAGACGCCGGTCAGCAGGGCGCCCGTCAGCCCGCCGAGGCCGTGCGCCGCGACCACGTCGAGCGAGTCGTCGAGGCGGGTGCGCGAGCGGTAGAGGATGCCGAAGTAGGAGGGGAGGGCGGCGATCGCGCCGAGGCCGAGCGCCGCGAGGGGTGAGATGAAGCCGGCCGCCGGGGTGATGGCCACGAGGCCGACGACGGCGCCGGTCGCGGCGCCCACCGCGGTCACCCGCCCGGTCCGGTAGCGGTCGAGCGCCATCCAGACTGCCAGAGTCGCGGTCGGGGCGAGGAGCGTGTTGGCGAAGGCGATCACGGCCGAGGCGTTGGCGGCGAGAGCGCTGCCGGCGTTGAAGCCGAACCAGCCGAACCAGAGGAGCGCCGCCCCGAGGAGCACGAAGGGGACGCTGTGCGGCAGGAGCGCCTGCCGACCGTAGTCGCGCCGGGGTCCCAGGACTAGGGCCGCGACGAGCGCCGCGGTACCGGCGTTGACGTGGACGACCGTGCCGCCCGCGAAATCGAGCGCGCCGAGCGTGGAGAGCCACCCGCCCCCCCAGACCCAGTGGCAGACCGGGGCGTAGACGACGAGCGTCCAGAGCACCCCGAAGCCGACGAAGGCGCCGAAGCGCATCCGTTCGACCACCGCACCCGAGACGAGCGCCGCGGTGATGATCGCGAAGGTCCCCTGGTAGGCGAAGAAGAGCAGATGGGGGATCGTCCCTTTGGCCTCGACGCCAACCCCGGCCAGGAAGGCGAAATCGAGCCCGCCCACGAATCCCGAGCCCGGTGCGAAGGCGAGCGAGTAGGCGCCGAAGGCCCAGACGAGCCCGACGCCCGCGAGGGTGGCGAAGCTCATCATCATCGTGTTGAGGGCGTTCTTCGCGCGCACGAGCCCGCCGTAGAAGAAGGCGAGGCCGGGGGTCATCAGCAGCACGAGGGCGGTCGAGACGAGCATCCAGGCGGTGTCGGCGGCGACGAGGGGGGTCGATTCCACGGTCGATCCATCTCCTTTGATATAAAGAACTCGCCACTTAATATAACACACGATTCTTTTAGTATTAATAGCGCGCTACTTAGAATAAGAACCGGGTCAGTCAACGGGCCGGTTGGTTTGCGCGCGTCGCGGCACGGCCGTGCGATCCTCTCTCTCATGCGGCGCCGGAGCGCCCCCCTGGTCCTGGAGCTCCGCCGCGCGCTCGCGGCGGCGGGGGACCCTGCGCGCGCCCTCGGGGCGCAGCGCTACATGAAGTCGGCGATGCCCTTCCACGGCCTCGGGGCCGACCCTTTGCGCCGGATCTGCAAGGAAGCGTTCGCGCGCCATCCGCTGCCGGACGCCGCGGCCTGGAGGGCGACCATCCTCGAGCTCTACCGAGACGCCACCCATCGCGAGGAGCGCTATGCCGCGATCGAGCTTCTCAAGGCGCCGTCCTACCGGGCGTTCCTCGATCTCGAGGCTCTGCCGATGGTCGAAGAGATGATCGCGACCGGCGCCTGGTGGGATCTGGTCGACGCGATCGCGACGCGCCCGCTCGGAGAGATCCTCAGCCGGCACCCCGGCGCCGTGCGAGCCGAGCTACTGGCCTGGTCGAAGGGCGAGGACCTCTGGCTTCGCCGCGCGGCGATCCTCGCTCAGCTTCATTTCCGGGAGGCGACCGACCGTGGGCTCCTCGCGCGGCTCATCGAGCCCTCGCTGGGCCGACGCGAGTTCTTCCTCGCGAAGGCGATCGGCTGGGCGCTCCGGCACTTCGCGCGCACCGATCCCGCCTGGGTGCGCGACTACGTCGCGCGCCACCGGAGCCGCCTCGCACCCCTCTCGGTGCGCGAGGCGACGAAGCACCTCTAAGGATCAGGCCTTGGGCTTGGGGGGCGGCAGGTCGCGCGCCTCGACCACCGAGTCGAAACCGCACCGGTTGTGCGAGCTGTCGCAGAAGGGCTTGTCCCCCGACTGTCCGCAGCGGCAGAGCGAAAAGGCGGTCCGCCCGCCGAGGCCGAAGGATCGGCCCTGCCCGTCGACCAGCTCGACGCTCTCGCCCGGGGCGCATTCGACGCGGAGCGACCCGCGGTCCTTGACGACGATTCTCATGACCTCACCTTCCTCACTCGCCGACGATCTTGACCAGCACGCGCTTCCTGCGGTCGCCGTCGAACTCGCCGTAGTAGATCTGCTCCCAGGGGCCGAAATCGAGGCGCCCGCCGGTCACCGCGACCACCACCTCGCGCCCCATCACTTGGCGCTTGAGATGGGCGTCGGCGTTGTCCTCGCCGGTCCGGTTGTGGAGGTAGCCGCCGCGCCTGGGGTCGCTCCCCGCGTTGAAGGGGGCGAGCCCCTCCAGCCAGCGCTCGTAGTCGGCGTGGAGCCCCGACTCGGCGTCGTTGACGAAGACCGAGGCCGTGATGTGCATGGCATTGACCAGGCAGAGCCCCTCGCGGATCCCGCTCGCCGCGAGCGCCTCTTCGACCTGCGGGGTCAGATTGACGAAGCCGCGCCGCCCCGGGACCGCCATCCAGAGCTCTTTCCGATAGCTCTTCATGGTGTCGCAGTATAGGAAAAGGGGTGAGCAACCGCCCGGCGCTCGCGCCGTAGATAGAGCCAGGAGGATTTCATGCGCTCGACGTGTGCTTCGCTCTTCGTGCTCGCCCTCACCCTGACCTCACCGCTCGCCGCCGCCGCGCCCAAGGCGGCGGGGGATGCCCCGATCGGCGCCGACCTGACGCCCGACGCGATCGCCGCCTCGGTCGACAAGACGCTCGACCGCTCGGCCGACCCCTGCACCGATTTCTATCGCTTCGCCTGCGGCGGCTGGCTCGACCAGGTCGAGCTGCCGGCCGACGAGAGCGAGTGGGTGCGCTCCTTCTCGGTCATCCACGAACGGAACCGGGAGCTCCTCAAGGAGCTCATCGAGGGCGCCGCGAAGCAGCCGTCCGGGGACCCGGACCGGCAGCGCGTCGGCGACTTCTTCAGCGCCTGCATGGACGAGGGGGCGGTCGAGAAGGCCGGTCTCGCCCCGCTCGCCCCCTGGTTCGAGAAGATCGACGCCGCGCCGGACGCCGCCACGCTCTTCGCCCTCGCGGGCGAGCTCCAGGCGGTCAGCGCCGGCGCCTTCTTCACGGTCGAGGTCTTCGCCGACCTGAAGGACCCGAAGACCGAAGTGCTGCACCTCTCCCAAGGCGGGTTGGGGCTTCCCGAGCGCGACTACTACGTCTCCGACGCCGACGACAAGAAGGCGCTCCGAACGAAGTACGTCCATCACGTCGCCCGCATGCTCGAGCTCACCGGGCTCGAGCCGGCGGAGGCCGCGGCGCGGGCCGACGAAGTCCTCGCCTTCGAAACCGCCCTCGCCCGCGGCTCGCGCACCATCGAGCAGATGCGCAAGGTCGAGGAGCTGCACCATCGCATCGATGCCTCGGGCCTCGCCGAGCTCGCGCCGGGGCTCCCCTGGTCCCGTTTCTACACCGCGATCGGGCGACCCGATCTGGTGGAGATCAACGTGCAGACGCCGGAGTTCTTCACCACGCTCGAGACGGAGGTCGGAAAGACGCCGCTCCCGACGTTGCGCGCCTATCTGCGCTACGAGCTCCTGACCGCGACCGCGGGCCTGCTGCCGCAGAGGATCTACGACGAGCACTTCGACTTCTACGGACGCACCCTCGCGGGGCAGCAAGAGCCCCAGCCGCGCTGGAAGCGCTGCATCCAGGCGACCGAGCAGGCGATGGGGGAAGCGGTCGGCAAGCTCTACGTCGCGGAACGATTCACCGGCAAGTCGAAGGAGATCGCGACCGCGATGATCGGTGACATCGCCGACGCCTTCGCCGCCTCGCTCGCGAGGCTCGACTGGATGGACGAGCCGACGCGTCAGGCGGCGCTCCGGAAAAAGGGGACGCTCGGGATGAAGATCGGCTACCCCGACGTTTGGCGCGACTACTCCAAGCTCGCGATCTCCCGGAAGAGCCACTTCGCGAACGCGGTCGCGGCGCGGAAGTTCGAGACCGCGCGCCTCCTCGCGGAGGTCGGCAAGCCGGTCGACCGCAAGGAGTGGCCGATGGACGCGCAGACGGTCAACGCGCAATACAACCCGCTCGAGAACACCTTCACCTACCCGGCGGGCATCCTGCAGCCCCCCTTCTTCCACAAGGACTATCCCCTGGCGATGAACCTCGGCGGGATCGGCTACGTGATGGGGCACGAGCTGACGCACGGCTTCGACGACCAGGGGAGCAAGTTCGACGCCCAGGGGTCGCTGACCAACTGGTGGAGCGATGCGTCGCTCGAGGGGTTCGAGGAGCGGACCGCCTGCATCCGCGACCAGTACGGGAGCTACGAGATCGAGCCGGGAGTGCACGTCAACGGCGAGCTCACGCTGGGCGAGAACATCGCCGACAACGGCGGGCTCAAGGAGGCCTGGGACGTCCTGCAGAAGAAGCAGGCCGAGCGCGGTGAGGGTCCCAAGGTCGCCGGGCTCACCGAGGACCAGCTCTTCTTCGTCGCCGCGGCGCAGGTCTGGTGCACGGAGTCGACGAAGGAGTCCGAGCGCCTGCAGGTCCAGACCGACCCCCACTCCCCGTCGCGGTTCCGGGTGATCGGTCCGCTGGTGAACCACCCCGGCTTCGCGGGGACCTTCTCCTGCGCCCCCGGAACGGCGATGAATCCGCCCGGGAAGTGCGAAGTCTGGTGAGGCCCCGCCGCCGGCCCTGGGGCCGGCGCCGCGGACGGACCGCGACGTTCTCCGGGGCGGCCCCCACGGTGCGCCGGCGTCAGGCCGTCTCGGCGACGAAGCGGCGGAAGGGAAGCCGGCGAGCCGTCTTGCCGGTCAACGCGGCGAAGGCGTTCGCGACCGCGGGGCCGATCGGTGGCACCCCCGGCTCGCCGACTCCGGTCGGCGGCTCCGTCGAGGGCACGAGGTGCACCTCCACCTCGGGCATCTCGTTCATGCGCAGCAACGGGTAGTCGTGGAAGTTCGACTGCACGACCTGTCCCGCGTCGAGCGTGATCTCGTCGTGGAGCACGGAACCGAGGCCGAATCCGATGCCGCCCTCCATCTGCGCGCGCACGTTGTCGGGATTGATCACGATCCCGCAGTCGACCGCGCAGACCACGCGATGGACCTTGGGCAGGCCGTCGGCGCCGAGCGAGACCTCGGCCACCTCGGCGACGAAGCTGGAGAAGGAGGCGTGCACCGCGATGCCGCGGGCGCGGCCAGGCGGCAGCGGTTGGCCCCAGCCCGCCTTCTCGGCGGCGAGCTCGAGCACGGCGCGATGTCGCGGATGGTCGGCGAGGAGCTCGCGGCGGAGGGCGTAGGGATCCCGCCCCGCCGCGCGGGCGACCTCGTCGAAGAAGGCCTCGGTGGCATAGCCGTTCTGGGTGTGACCGACCGAGCGCCACCAGAGCACCGGCACTCCGACGTGCGTGGTGTGGAGCTCGACCGAGAGGTTCGGAATCGCATACGGGAGGTCGTTCGCTCCCTCGACCGAGGAGTCGTCGATCCCGTTCTTGACCGAGGAGGCCTCGAAGGGGGTGCCGGTGAGCAGCGACTGGCCGACGATGCGGTGCGTCCAGGCGATGATCTTGCCCGAGTCGTCGAGACCGGCCTGGAGACGGTGGAGGTAGAGCGGTCGGTAGCGCCCGCCGCGCAGATCGTCCTCGCGCGTCCAGACGAGCTTGACCGGATAGCGCCCGCCGATCGCCTTGACGATCTCCGCCGCCTCGCGGACGAGATCCCCCTGCGGTGTCGCCCGGCGGCCGAAGCTGCCCCCCGCGAGCGTGGTCTCGATCCTCACCTGAGCGGGGGCGAGGCCGAGCACCGAGGCCGCCGCCTGCTGGTCGACGGTCTGGATCTGGGAGCCGGTCCAGATCTCGCAGCCCTCCTTGCCGAGGCGGATCACGCAGTCGAGCGGCTCCATCGTCGCATGCGCGAGATAGGGAAACTCGTAGTCCGCGGTGATCACCTTCGCCGCGCCAGCGAGCGCGACCGCGGCGTCGCCGTCGCCGCGCGCGACCAAACCGGGCCGGTCGAGCAGGGCGCGATACTCGGCGACGATCTCGGCGGTGCCGCGCTTCTCGGCGCCGCTCTCGTCCCACTCGATCTGGAGGGCGTCGCGCCCCTGCTTGGCCGCCCAGAAGCTCTCGCCCAGGACCGCCACTCCTTGCGCCACGGCCACCACGTCGACCACGCCCGGGATCTTCTTCGCCGCGGTCGCGTCGAAGGAGCGAACGGTCCCCCCGAAGCGGCGCGGCCGGGCCACCAGCGCGGTGCGCAGTCCCGGAAGCGTGAGGTCGATGGCGTATCGCGCGGCGCCTCGGGTCTTCTCCGGGATGTCGACGCGAGCGAGCTTGTCGCGCCCGACGAGCACGAATCGGCTCGGATCCTTGAGGGTCACCTCCGCCGGCGGCGCGAGCGTCGCGGCGCGCGCCGCGAGCGCGCCGAAGCGGGCCGAGCGCCCCGAAGCGGCGTGGCGGACGACCCCGGAGGCGACGGTGATCTCGGTGGCGGGCAGCGACCATTCCGCCGCCGCCGCGGCGACCAGCATGGCGCGAGCGGTCGCGCCGGCGCGCCGCATCTGCTCCCAGGAGTTGGCCATGGCGCTCGATCCGCCGGTCCCCTGGATGCCGAAGAAGAGGTTCTTGTATCGCTCCGCGTCGGCGGGCGCGGCGACGACGCGAACCGAGGCCCAATCGGCGTCGAGCTCCTCGGCGAGGAGGGTGGCGAGTCCGGTGTAGGCCCCCTGGCCAAACTCGATGTGCTTCGAGATCACGGTCACCCGGTCGTCGGTGCCGATGCGGACGAAGGCGTTGAACTCCGCGGCTTCGGCCGGCGCTGCCGCGGCGCCGGCGGCGCGCGGCAGGCGCAGGCCGATGACGAGCCCGGCGCCGGCGGCGAGGCCGGAAGCGAGAAAGCGGCGGCGATCGAGGGCGGGGAGGCGGAGCCGCGGGGGAGCGATCATCGACCGAGCCTCGACGCCGCGTCCTGGACCGCCTTGCGGATGCGGCCGTAGGTAGCGCAGCGGCAGAGGTTGCCCGCGAGCGCGGAGTCGATCTCCGAGTCGCTCGGATGCGGGTGTTGCGCGAGCAGCGCGACGGCGCTCATCACCTGTCCCGACTGACAGTAGCCGCACTGCGGAACCTGGAGCTCGTCCCAACTCGCCATCACCGCCTCCGCCAGCGGCCCGGAGAGCGCCTCGATCGTGGTCACCGCGCGTTGGCCCACCGCCCGCACCGGGAGAACGCAGGAGCGCACCGGCTGGCCCGCGAGGTGAACCGTGCAGGCGCCGCACTGCGCGATCCCGCAGCCGTACTTGGTGCCGGTCAGGTCGAGCGCGTCGCGCAGTACCCAGAGCAGCGGCGTGTCGGGCGCGACGTCGACTTGGCGTCTTGCCCCGTTGATCGAGAGCTCGTAGTGCACGGCACCTCCCAGGAGTCGATGCGGCCGAGCCTATCGCAGCGCGGCCGCGACCAAGTCACTGCGGCGGCGAGACCGGCGCCGGTAGGACGAGCTCCAAGAGCGGATTCGCCCACTTGCCGTCGGCCCGCCGGTAGGAGAGCGTGGTGCGGAGCGGCGTCCGCCCCTCCACGCCGGGCTTCACCTCGAAGGGTTCGACGACGATCTTGTCGAGGTGAAGCTTGCCGGCGGTCGGCCCGAGCCAGGTCTGCGGGATCCACTGCCCTCCGACTTCCGCTTCGGCCGACATCGCGTAGGGACCTCGGATCTCCCCCCAGGGGTGGATCGCCCAGCGCACCGGCAGCGGCTCGCCCGGCGCGAAAAAGCGCGGGAAGCGCGCCACCAGCTCGACGTCGACCAACCGGAAGAGGCAGCGGAACTCGTTGAGGCCATAGTCGCCGAGACAGGTGCAGACGTTGGTGAAGGCGGGGATCGGGAGCTCGAAGGAGCCGGGTGGCGTTCCCTGCGGGGAGAGCACCCGGCAGAGCGGGAATTCACCCCCGTCGTGATGGGGCGGCCCTGCGGTCTCGTAGGCGCCGCGATCGACGCGAGGTCCCTGCAGCCGCGTCGCGCCCGCGAAGTCGGTCCCCCAGAGCCCGCCCGGCGGGTGGTTCTCCCCGGCGTCGATCGCCGGCGAGCCGCTGGCGAGGTTGTAGTTCTCCCCCGCTGCGTCGACGAACAGGGGATCCACCCCGACCAGATTCGCCGCCGCGTCGACGGCGCCGTCGAGCTCGAGGTCGCTCCCGTTCTGCCAGAAGATCGAGTTGTAGATCGCGAGCCGGCCGGTCGCGGTCGGCTCGCGGGTGAACGACCCACCGATCTCCTCCTGCTGCGTGACCGTCCAGCCGGTCATGTCGAGCGTCGCGCGGTCCTCGAGGTAGACGTACATCCCCACCGCGCCCCCCGGCCCGACGATCGAGTCGCCCGCCCGCAGGGAGGCATCGTCGTAGCTCTGCAGGATGAGCTGCGCGGAGGAGGTTCCGGAGTTCCCGATGGCCACCAGAGAGTGGAGCCCGATCGCGCTCTGGTCGTCCGCGATGAGGACGGCGCCGACGCCGGTCGCCTCAACCGCCGAGTTGTCGAAGAGCTCGACCCCGTCGAGGTCGGCGGTCGAGGCCCCGAAGGTCTCGAGGAAGAAACCGACGCCGCTGAGCGAGCTCGGGAGGGCGGGAACGGCGCCCGAGTTGCCGTCGAAGGCGATGCCGGTGGCGCGGAGCTCGGCATCGTCGTGAAGCTCGAGGTAGGCCCCGCCTCCCAACGCGATGCCGATCCCTGTCCGCAGCTCACTCCGGTTGTTGTGGAAGCGGAGGAGCTCGAGGCTGAGCGTGGCCTTGTCGAAGAGGCGCGCGGCGAGCCCCCCGCCCGCGACGCGCGCGGCGCCGTCGCCCAACGCGTCGCCACCCCGGAAGTCGCAGTTGGAGATCTCGAGCGCCATGACGCCCCCCGCTTCGAGGTCGAGGTTTCCTCCCAGGGGACGCGGGTCCAAGGCGCGCCCGGCGCGCAGGGTGAGGGCCTCCAGTCGGAGCCTCCCGGCTTCCCTCCGCCCGACCTGCAGCGCTCGCCCCCGGCGGCCGGCGTCCACCGCGGTGTCGGAGGGGTTCGCGGTCGAGGTCAGGTAGCCGTCGTTCCATCCCCCGCGGACCACGAGGTCGAGCGGTTCCGCCCCGGCGGGGATCATCAGATTCTCGTCGTAGGTCCCCCGGTGCACCCGGATCTCGTGTGCCCCCGGGGGCGCCGCGAGGGCGGCGTCGAGCGCCGCCTGAATGGTGGCGTGGGTCCCGCCCGGACCGACGGTGAAGAGGGCGGCACGGGCGGGGAGGGGGGCGGACAGCGCGGCGACGACCGCGAGGCCCGCCGCGGCGACGGCCAGCGGCGAACGGGTCTTGGACATGGCGCCTCCTCGAGGAAACGCCGATTGTAATCCAGTTCCCGTCAGCCGCCGATCGCGACCTCCACGCGCTGCCCGAGCTTGAGCGGGGTTGGCTCCTCGAGCCGGACCTTCACGAGCAGGACCCGGGTGTCCGAGGGCTTGGCGGGGTCCTGGGGCTTGAGCTTCCGCCCCGAGACCGCATCCGGGATCTCCTCGACCGTGCCTCGCCAGCTCCGCTCTTCGTACCCCTCGGCGGTCACGCGCACGGGGGCACCGAGCGCGACGCGGCCGGCATCGAACTCGTCGACTTCGGCCTCGACCCGCAGGCGCCCGAGATCGGCCAGGGTGACGATGGGGGCGCGTGCTTCGATCGTCTCGCCCGGATCGGCGTGGCGGACGACCACCACGCCGTCGATCGGCGCCAGGATCCGGCGCTTGGCGAGCTCCGCCTCGAGCCGGCCGACGGCGGCCTCGGCGGTCGTGCGCCGGGCTCGGGCCACGTCGAGGTCGCGCTGCGCCCGGTCGCGCCGGGCGACCGTGTCGACCTTCTGCTCGAGCAGTCGCTCCGCCCGCGCGCTCTCGACCTCGGCGAGTCGGATCTCGGCCTCCGCCTCGGCGACCTTGGCGCGCGCCTCGGCGAGCTCGGCGCGAAGCTCGTCGGACGCGAGCTCGGCGACGAGAGCGCCCCTGCGGAGCGTCTGCTTCTCCTCGACCGGGAGCGCCACGAGGCGCCCCGCGACTTCGCTCCCCACCACCACTTCGGCGCCGGGGTAGGTCGTGAGGCGCCCCTCGGCGACGACGCGCGACGCGGCCGGCGAGGCCGACGCCATGGCCGGACTCATCGTCTCGCTCGCGCGCGACGTCATGCCGCGCGCCTGGAAGACCGCGACGCCGGTGAGGACGAGGGCGGCGGTCCAGAGGAGGGTGCGGCGGATCGTTCGCTGGCTCATGACGCGGGCTCCTGGTTGCGCGAGGGCAATTGTTCGGCGGTCGTGGGTGCCGGAGCTTCCGGCGCGACGATGCGGCCGTCCCGGATCTTGACGACGCGATCCGCGATCGCGCGCACGTTCGGGTCGTGGGTGACGATGAGCAGGCCGCGGTTCTCGCGCTTGGCGAGATCGCGGAAGAGCGCGAGCACCTGCGCTCCGACGTGGGTGTCGAGATTGGCGGTCGGCTCGTCGGCGAGGAGGATCGGCGGCCGGCCGGCGAGCGCCCGCGCGATCGCGACCCGCTGCTTCTGACCTCCCGAGAGGTCGCGCGGCAGGAAGTCCGCGCGCTCCGCGAGCTCGACCGCTTCGAGCGCCGCCTCGGCCCGCCGCCGGGCCTCGCGCTTGCCTGCCCCCTTGATGCGGAGCGCGTACTCGACGTTTTCGCGTGCGCTGAGCGCCGGGAAGAGGTTGTACTGCTGGAAGACGAAGCCGATCGAGCGCTTGCGGATCTCGGGCAGGCGCTCGGGGCGGGCGCCGTCGATCGTCTCACCGTCGACCACGACGCGCCCCGAAGTGGGCGTCAGGATGCAGCCGAGAATCGAGAGGAAGGTGGTCTTTCCGGAGCCTGAGGGGCCTTCGAGCGAGACGATCTCGCCGGGCTCCAGGGTGAGATCGACGCCGTTCAGGACTGGCACCGGCTCGCTCCCCTCGCGAAAGACCTTCGTGACGCCGCTGGCTTCGAGAACGGGCATCGGGGTTCTCCGGATCAGGTGCGGAAGACGAGCGCCGGGTCGATCTTGGCGACCTTGCGGAAGGAGACGAGCGAGGCCACGAGGCAGAGGAGGACGGTGCCGGCGAAGACCGCCGTCGCGAGCTCGGCCGGGACGATGAGCTTGAGGCGGATCTTCTCCATCGCGGGGGCGAGCGCCAGCGCCATGGCGCCGCCGGCGAGGAATCCGACGACCGCCGCGATCACCGCCTGCGCGGCGAGGATGCGGTAGATGTCCCGGTTCGAGCCGCCGATGGCTTTGACGGTGCCGAATTCCTTCAAGTGCTCCATGGTCGAGGTGTAGAGCGTCTGCGTCACCACCACCACGCCGACCAGGCAGCCGAGGAAGACGGTCAGATACATGTTGAGCCCGATGCCGGTCGAGGCGATCCAGTAGTTGCGCGAGCGCTTCGCCCACTCGGCGCGCGTGTAGACGTCGTTGAAGGGGAGCCGCGCGCGGATCGCGGCCGCGACCTCGCCGGGGTCCGCGCCGGGGGCGAGCCGCACGAGCACGTAGGTCGTCCGCCCCGCGATGCGCTCGCCGGAGAGCCGCTGCACCAGGTCGTAGTCGATGAAGGCGATCGGCGAGGTGGTGAAGGAGAGCGCCTCGCGGGTGCGCCCGATGATCTTCAGCCGGTGGCCCATGACCTCGCGGTGATCACCCACCGCGAACGGTCCGAAGCGGCGTTCGGCCGAGGCGTCGAGGAACATGTAGTCGCCGCGCCGGAGGTCCGCGAGCTCGCCGGACTCGACGACCCAGGGCATCCCCCAACGCGAGAAGTCCTCGAGCCCGTAGACCAGCATCCCCTCCTCGGCGCCGTTGGGAAGCGTCAAGTTGAGAAACTGGACGAGGAGGTTGTCGGCGCGCGCGACGCCGGGCACCGAGCGGACGCGCTCGACCAGCGTCTCGGGGAAACCATGCGCGAAGTCGACGTTGGGGGTGTTCCGCGAGGTCACCCAGAGATCGGCCTGGAGATGCTCGATGGTGACCGAGGCGTTGTCGAGCAGCCCCAGGAAGAGCCCCACCTGGACGAAGACCAGGGTCACCGCGAAGGCGACCCCCGCGACCGTCATCACGGTGCGCAGCTTGTCGTGCAGCAGGTTCTTGATCGCGAGGTTCGGCATCCGAGCGCCCGATCAGTCGACGAGGATGCCGTGCAACACGAGATCGAGCATCGCCTCGACGGTCTTCTTCTCGGAGCGCCAGGCGACCCAGGGGTCGGAGCTCTTGGTGATGCGGAGCGACACGATGCCGTGGACCGCCGCCCAGACGATCTGCGAGAGGAGCTCCGGATCGACGAGCTCGAGGCGGATTCGTCCGGCGGCGATCGCCTCGCTCGCGGTCCACTTGAGGAAGGCGTAGGCGTCCTCCTCGGGGTTTCCGTGATCGATGGCGACGTCCTCGGGGCCGTGCTGCGGGTGGGGCGTCATGAACATCAGCCGGTAGTGGTTCGGGTGCTCGAGCGCGAAGGCCGCGTAGGCGCGCCCGGTCGCCTGCAGGCGCTCGATCGGGTCGGCGATCTTCGCGATCTTCTGGAATTTCTTGGCGAGCGCGCCGAAGTCCTCGTTGCAGAGGGCGAGGAAGACGGCGCGCTTGTCCTTGAAGTGGTGGTAGATGGCGGTCGGGGAGTACTCGATCGCGGTGGCGATCTGGCGCATCGTCACCGCCTCGAAGCCGTGCTCGAGGAAGAGCGCGCGCGCCCCCTCGAGGATCTTCCCCTTGAGCTCCTCCCTCTCCCGCTCCCGCCGCTCCTTGACGCCCATGAACGCCCCTCCAATACTTAACGCTGTTAAGTATAGAAACGCACGTCGGGCGCGTCAAGCCCCCCGGGAAGCGCCGCGGCTCAGGGCTGAGTCAGGGACCAGACGCCGGTGCCGCTCGACTCGAAGCCGTCCGAGAAGAGGGAGCCGGGGGGATCGAGCCGCCAGAGCTCGAAGCCGAGGGTGTTGTCGTTGGCGACGAGGTAGAGGCGCCCGGCCAACTCCCGGAAGACGAGCGGGCTCGAGGAGAGGGGACCCGGCGCGATGTCGGCGAGGCGCTGGGCGACCGGCGTCCCGTCCGCGCCCTCGCGGAGCATCCAAGGTTCGCGTCCGTGCAGCGGCGTCCAGGCGGAGAAGTAGAGCTCGCTGCCGGCGGCGGTGAGCTCCTGCGGCAGGGAGGAGTCCGGACCGGGAGCCAGGTCACCGACGAGCTCCGTTCCGCCGGGAAGGCCGTTCGTCCGGAAGAGCTCGCGCCCGATGCCGGGGGACTCGGCGACGAAATAGACCCACTCCCCCAGCCGAGTGAGAGCGCGCGGCGTCGACGGGTAGCTCCCGGGCACGAGATCCGCGAGGAGCTGCGTCCCTTCCATCGTCCCGTCAGTCCTCCAGAGCTCCTCGCCGCGCAGCCCATCGTCGGCGGAGAAGAGCGCGAAGCCGCCCGCGCGCACGATCTGCGAGGCGAGAGCGTGGTCGTGTGCGAACTGCTCCTCGACGATCGAGGACGCCACGCCAGGCCGGATGTCGCGGACGAGGTTCGTCCCCTCGTTCGTTCCGTCGCTTCGCCAGAGCTCCACGCCGGCCTCGTCGCTGGAGGCGAAGAAGAGAAGGTGATCGCCGGCCGCGGTGAGCCGCAGCGGGTAGAAGGGGCCGGTGCCAACCGTCGCCGCCAGGGGAGTGAGCGTGCCGGGCGTGCCTTCGGTCACGCTCAAGATGCCGCCAGCCACGAAGAGGAGGTCTCCCAGCGCCTCCACCTCGGATGGCGAGTAGCCGGTTCCCGCGTCCACCGTTTCTGTGCCCGCGACGGTACCGTCGCTGCGGAGTACCGCGATATCTCCGGCGAGAAACCAGTCCTCGTCGAAAAGCGCGCCCGACATGATCTCGGCACTGGCGTTGACCGACGTGAGCTGCTCGAGGTCGCCGGGAAACCCGCCCGAAGCGTAGATCCCCTCCAGGTCGACCTCGAAGAGCACCCGGTCGTGGATCGGGCGGCAGGAGTGAACGCCGCTCCAAGCGGCTCCCGGGAGGACGTCCTCGATCAACTCGGCGGTGTCGCTGGCTGGGTTGTAATACCAGGGCTCCATCCCTGCGGGGCCGTCGTCGGCGGCGAAGAAGATGCCGCTTCTCATGGGGGAGAAGCACTCCTCTACCGGGCGATTGGCGAAGATCATGAGGCCCGGAGCATCCGAAAGGAACGCGGAAGTCTGCCCGTTGAGGAGCGAGATGACCGTGGCATCCCCCGGAACGCCGCTCGAACGCCAGAGAAGCTTGCCGTTCGTGCTGCGGGTGCGGACGAGGAGCTCCGAACCTAAGACCAGGGCAGGAAGGAAGCCCTCGCGGAGGTCGAGTCGCGAAGACTCCGGGCCCGGAGTCAGGTCGCCGACGAGCGCGGTGCCCCCGGGTGTACCGTCCGAGGTCCAGAGCTCCTTTCCCGACACGCCATCGTTGGCGAAGAAGACGACCCGATCGGAGAGGGCGGTGAGCAACGGGCCGTCGCCGTTCCAGACCTCTTCGAGGACGTCGACTGGCTCGAGGCCCCCCGCGCTGCCGGCGCGAATGTCGGCGACGAGCTGGGGCGCCGTGCCGTCAGTACGCCAAAGCTCGAGGCCATGCGCCGCGTCGGAGGCAGTGAAGAAGAGCGCGTCTCCGAGAACGGCGAAGCGCCCCGAGACCATGAGCCAGAAGGAGAGCCCCGGGTCGAGCGGCACCTGCGTGGTTCCGCCCACGGTGCCGTCGGTTCGCCAGAGCTCTCGCGGGCCGGAGGTGGGTTCGGTGAAGAAGTAGACGACGCTCTGGCCCGCTGAGAAGTAGTACGGATTGGGGAGAGGCAGGAGCTCGTGAGTCCCGGCAGGAGTTCCGTCGCTAACCCAGAGCGTCGCGTCGGAGTAGATGCTCCCGACACTGCCTCGGAAAAGGAGCTGGTTGCCGAGAATCGCAAAGCCGCTCGCGGTCATGAAGTTCTGCTGCCAGATCTCGACGTCGCCGAGCAGATGCGTTCCCGCCGTCGTTCCGTCGGACCGCCAGAGCCGGCGACCGCCACTGCCCGTCCAGAGGCCGAACAGAAGGTCGCCGTTGAGCGCCAGGCTGGCTCCGATGCCGGAGGACGCTGCACCCGGTGCCAAGTCGGCGACCAGATAGGTTCCTCCTGGGGTGCCATCGCTCACCCAGAGCTCGCGGCCGTGGACCGAGTCGTCGGCGGTAAAGAAGACGCGGTTTCCGACCGCGGTGAAGTTGCTCGGTTGGCTGCTGCGAAGCCCGGGCGCGAGGTCGCGCACGAGGCGGATGCCGGCGGCCGTGCCGTCCGTCACCCAGAGCTCTTGGCCGTGCACGCCGTCGTCCGCAGCGAAGTAGACGAGCTCGCTCGAGGCGGCCAACTGGAGGTAGCTCTGGAGCCACGCCGCGCCGCAGGCACCTGCGCAGAGGTCCACGAGGAGGTACGTTCCGGCGATCGTGCCGTCGCTTCGCCAGAGCTCCCGGCCGTGGATGCCGTCGTCGTAGAAGAAGTAGCCGACCCCGTCGAGCGTCGTGGAGGTCGGGAGTCGGAAGGCGTCCTCGAGCGTGTCGGTGACCCCGGCGCCGATGTCGGCCACGAGCGTCGCGAGGGACGGGAGCTCGGGCTCGGCGAGAACGCGCCCAACGGGCTCGAGTCCGCCGGGCGAAGCCGCTGCCGGCGCGACGGCGAACGTCGCGAGGAAGATCGGTATCCGCGAGAGCCTTGCGAGTCGATTCATGGTTGCACCTGAGACCAGCGCGCTGTGTCTTCGGATTCGAAGCCGTCGAGGAAGAGAGGGGTGAGCCCGTCGTCGGAGATGGCCCAGAGCTCGTAGCCGTGGACCTGGTCGGTGGCGGTGAAGTAGAGGCGGTTGCTGGTACGGACGAAGCGCTGTGGGCTCGAGGAGAGGGAGCCTGGAGCGATGTCGGTGATGCGGAGGGTGCCCGCGGAGGTGCCGTCGCTCTTCCAGGCCTCGCGGCCGTAGGCGGGGGTCCAGGCGGAGAAGTAGAGCGTCCCGTCGCGGACGACGAGGTCGTCTGGGACAGACGAAGCGGCGCCGGGGGCGAGATCCTTGAGCAGATGCGTGCCCTCGTAGGTGCCATCCGTGGTCCAGAGCTCGAGGCCGTGCTCCTCGTCTTCGGCGGTGAAGAGGACCTGGTTGCCGAGACGGGTCAGATGGCGGGGTGTCGACG
>CAYZBH010000049.1:0-5273 GCA_964476605.1 uncultured Thermoanaerobaculia bacterium
CGAGGTACTCGGGCCGGAAGTCGTGCCCCCACTGCGAGACGCAGTGCGCCTCGTCGATCGCGAAGAGCGCGAGCGGCGCGCTCGCGAGGAGCGTGAAACAGCGCTCGGTGAGCAGCCGCTCCGGCGCCACGTAGAGCAGGTCGAGCTCGCCCGAGCGGAAGCGCCGCTCGACCTCCCGCTGCGCGGCCAGGTCGAGGCTCGAGTTGAGGAACGCGACCCGGACGCCGAGCTCGGAGAGCGCGGCGACCTGATCCTGCATGAGAGCGATGAGGGGGGAGACGACGACGCCGGTGCCGGGCCGGAGGAGCGCCGGGATCTGGTAGCAGAGCGACTTGCCGCCGCCGGTCGGAAAGAGGACGAAGACATCCTCGCCTCCGGCGAGGGCGTCGATCGCCCCCTCCTGCTCGCCGCGGAAGGTGGCGTACCCGAAGACGCGCGCCAGGAGGGCGCGCGAAGCCTCAGACACCGAGCCGCGCCACGACCGCCGCCGCGACCTCTTCGACCGGGATCTCCGCCATCACGCCGGCGTGCCGCGGGCAGGCACGGCGGTGGCAGGGGAAGCAGGGGGGACGCCGGGCGACGACGCGGTCGGCGGGGTTCCAGGGACCGTTGCGCTCGGGATCGGTGGGGCCGAAGAGCGCGACGACCGGGGCGCCGGCGGCAGCCGCGAGGTGGAGGGGGCCGGTGTCGCCGCCGACCATGCCGGAGGCCGAGCGGGCGAGCGCCACGAGCTCGAGGAGGGTGGCGGGGAAGCACTTGCGCGCGTGCCCTTCCGAGCTCGCGACGGCGCGCTCGGCGAGCTCCTCCTCTCCCGGTCCCCAGGTCACCAGGCAGGCGAGCCCGCGCGGTGCGAGCGCGCGCGCCAGCGCGCCGTAGCGCTCGGGGGGCCAGAGCTTGCCCGGCCAGCCGCCTCCCGGATGGAGGAGCAGCGGTTTGGCCGCGCCCTCGGTCGCGAGATCGAGCTCCGCGAAGCCGCGACCGACGCGCGCCGCCTCCCGCTCGGTGGGCGGGAGGGGAAAGTGGCGAGTGCCGACGGCGTCGAGGCCGAGCGCGGCGAGCAGCGCCAGGTTCTTGTCGACGACATGCCGGACTCCGGCGGGTGGCGCGAGGCGTTCGGAGAGGAGGAGGGCGGAGAGCGGTTCGCGGCGCGCGCTCCCCGCGAAGCCGACGCGTCGCGGCGCGCCGCTCGCGCGCGCCCAGAGCGCCGACTTCCAGAGTCCCTGGAAGTCGAGCGCGACGTCGGGGCGTGCCGCGCGCAGGGCGCGGAGCGACGAGGCGAGCGCGGTGCGGCTCGCGCCTCGCCGCGCGGGGATCGGGACCGCGCCCGCGACGGCGGGATTGCGGTCCACCAGCGCGAAGGCGGCGGGCTGGACCGCCCAGAGGACCGCGTGGCCGGCGCCGGCGAGGGCCGCGGCCGCGGGGAGCGTGTGCACGACGTCGCCGATCGCCGAGAGCCGCACGACGAGCACCCGCGAACGATCTCGGGCGGTGACGGGAGCGGTGGGCATCGGCGCCCTCGATGCTAGCCCAAGGCGAAGCTCGCCGGTCGCGCGCCGCCGTTGACCGGCCGGCCGGTGACGCGCCGATGGGGCGCGCGTACTGTCGGATCGGACGGCGTTGTCGGGGCCGCCGAGGAGGAATCGAGATGAGACATCGACGCACGAGAACCGCGAGCCGACCGATCTGGGGGCTCTTTCTGTTGATCGCCGGCGTGGCGCTGTTGGCGGCCAATCTCGGGTGGATCGACGGCCGGAGCGTCTGGAGCTACTGGCCCTTCCTGCTGATGGCGCTGGGCGGCGTGAAGCTCCTCTTCGCGCGTCAGGAGGGGTGCGGCAACGGTCTCTGGTTGATGCTCGCCGGCATCTACGGCTGGCTCTCGATCTGGAGCGTCTGGGGGCTCACCTGGGGGACGGCCTGGCCGATCTTCATCATCGCCGCCGGGCTCGAGATGCTGGCGAGGCCCTGGATGCGACCGCGACCCGAAGGGGGTGAAGGACATGTGGGTTGAGCCCGAGCCGAGTCGGCCGTCGCCGCTCGTGACGGCGTTCGCGCCGCGCATCATCCTCGGTCTCGCGATCGTCGCCTTCGGGGCGCTGCTCCTCGCCGACAACCTCGGCCTGGTAGAGGCGCGGCACGTGCTGCGTTACTTCCTGCCGGCGATCCTGCTCCTGATCGGCGCCGCCTGCCTGGCGCAGAAGAGCGTCTGGGGGTGGGCCTGGATCGCGGCGGGATCCTGGCTCCTCGCCGAGGCGCTCGATTGGATCGACATCGGGTTCTGGCAGCTCTTCTTCCCGCTCCTCCTGATCCTGGTCGGGGGCTCCCTGCTGGCGCGCGCGACGCCGCTCCGGCGCGCGACGCTCCGCGCGGCGGACGGCGAGGATCGTGTCCGCGCCTTCGCGCTGATGAGCGGCAACGTGCGCAAGATGGACAGCGCGAGCTTCCGCGGCGGCGACCTCGGGGCGTTCATGGGCGGGGTGGAGCTCGACCTGCGCGGCGCCAAGACCCCCCCGGAGGGGGCGGTGATCGACGCCTTCGTGGTCTGGGGCGGGATCGAGATCAAGGTGCCCGAGAGCTGGGCGGTGCGCGGCGAGGTGATGCCGGTGATGGGGGCGCTCGACGACAAGACGCGGCCGATCGCCGACCCGGCGAAGATCGACGGCCGCCTCACCATCCGGGGCGTCGCCTTCATGGGCGGCATCGAAGTCAAGAACTGAGGGGAGAACGACCTTGCATCCGATCCTCGAGCGCCCCTCCCGCCTCGCCGCCTATCTCGTGGTGGCGGCGGCGATCGGGGCGCTGCTCGCTCTGCTGCTCGAGATGATCGCTCCCGGCGGGCTCACGGGCGCTTTCGCCTTCGCCCTGCCGATGGCGCTCGTCTACGCCTTCCAGTGCCTCTCGGTCTGGTATCCGGTGCGTCAGCTGCCGGCCGATCGGACGATGGCGCCCCGACTCCTGGTGCTCTTGACCGTCTCTTCGTTCGCGATGGCGGCGGTCTGGACGGCGCTCGGCTGGCTCTGGTCGCGCCTGCTCGCCGGCTCCCCCCGGTTCGCGACGCTGCCGCACCGCTTCGACGTCGCCTTGCCGCTCCTCTTCGTCGCCGGCGTCGCGCTCTTCGTGGTGGCGGCGCTCGTGCACTTCCTCTTCGCGGTGGTCGAGCGGAGCCGCGAGGCGGAGCGGCGGGCGCTCGAGCTCCAGGTGCATGCCCGCGAGGCGGAGCTCAAGAGCCTGAAGCAGCAGCTCGACCCGCACTTCCTCTTCAACTCGCTCAACTCGGTCTCGGCGCTCATCGCTTCGGACCCGAAGGCGGCGCGCCGCATGTGCTACCTGATGGCCGGCTTCTTCCGCAAGAGCCTGGGGCTCGGCCAGCGGGAGCGGATCGCGCTCTCGGAGGAGCTCTATCTGGCCGAGACCTACCTCGCGATCGAGGAGGTGCGTTTCGGCGAGCGCCTGCGCACGCATCTCGACGTCGCCGAAGAGACGCTCACCCTGGCGGTGCCGCCGCTCGTCCTGCAGCCGTTGGTCGAGAACGCCGTGCATCACGGCATCGCGCACCGGATCGACGGCGGGGAGATCACGCTGCGCGCCGGGCGGCGGGACGAGCTCCTCGAGCTCGCGATCGAGAACCCGTGCGATCCGGACCGCCCGACCTCGCGCGGCGCGGGGGTGGGGCTCGCCAACGTGCGGGCGCGCCTCGAGGCGATCTACGGCCACCGCGCCCGCCTCGACGTGGACGCGGCGCCGGAGAGCTACCGGGTCCGCCTGCTGCTGCCCGCCTCGCCCGCGCCGTGACAGGATCGCGGGCGGTGCGCGTCCTCATCGTCGACGACGAGCCGCTCGCCCGCCAGGCCCTCCGCGAGCTCCTCTCCGAGCGCCCGGAGGTGGAGGTGGTCGGGGAGGCGGCGAACGGCTTCGAGGCGGTCAAGCTCGCCGAGGAGCTCGCGCCCGACCTCCTCTTCCTCGACATCCAGATGCCGAAGCTCTCGGGCTTCGAGGTGATGGAGCTGGTGGGCGAGAAGGCGGCGGTGGTCTTCGTCACCGCCTACGACGAGTACGCCGTCAAGGCGTTCGAGGTGCACGCGGTCGACTACCTGCTGAAGCCGGTCGAGCCGGAGCGGCTCGCGGCGGCGCTCGAGCGGGCGCGCGAGCGCCTCAGCGCGGGCGACGTGCGCCCGGAGCCCGCGGCGCTCGCCAAGGCCGCGCTCCCGCCGGGCCGCACGCTCGAGCGGGTGCTGATCCGCGAGGAGGGGAAGATCCACGTCCTGCAGGTGGGGCGGATCGACTTCGTCGAGGCGAAGGACGACTACCTCTCCTTCGCCTCGGCCGGCAAGCGCTACCTGAAGCAGCAGACGATGGCCGACCTCGAAGGGCAGCTCGACCCCGACCGCTTCGTCCGCATCCACCGCTCCTACCTCCTGAACGTCGAGCGCCTCGCCCGCCTCGAGCTCTACGCCAAGGACAGCTGGATCGCCATCCTCCAGGACGGCACCAAGCTCCCCGTCTCGCGGAGCGGCCACTCGCGCCTCCGCGAGCTGTTGGGGTAGGGGTAGAAGCCCCTCTGGCCGGCAGGTCCGGGGCGGATTGCGCGGGCTCCGGGATGCCCGGACAGTCGATGGCGTCGCGCTCCATCCGGATCGCGTGACACGGAGCGACATCCCTTCGTAGAATCTCTCGAGGGTTCCTGGCGCGATCCGCCGGGACCCGCTCCGTGAGGCAAGCCGTGGCTGCGAGGACGAGGATCATGGCGCAGGCTGATGCCGGGGTGGCCTTCTGGAGCCGCGAGCTGACCAGCCCTCGGCACACCGATTGGATGGGGATACCGGCGGTTCGCGCACGGATCAACGAGAAGATCGGTGGCGACTCTCCGGCCTGGCCACTCGACTGGTTCGAAAGGACGTATCCGGAGCGGCGCTTCGCGCGGGCGCTCAGCATCGGGTGCGGAACGGGCGCTTTGGAGCGCGATCTCCTGCGCCGCGGGCTCTGCGAGCGGATCGATGCCTTCGACGGCTCGCTCCCGTCACTCTCTCGGGCGCGTGCTGCGGCGCGCGCGGCGGGGCAGGGGGTTCGCGTCCGCTACCTGGCGGCCGATTTCAATCGCCCGGTCTTTCCCTACACCCACTACGAGGGCGTCTTCGTCCACCAGGCTCTCCACCACGTTGCCGCGCTCGAGAGGCTGTTGAGCGCCGTTCTTCGGTGGCTGAGCCCCCCCCCCGAAGACAGAGGGCTCCTCTACCTCGAGGAGTACGTCGGCCCTTCGCGCCACCAGTGGGATGCCG
>CAYZBH010000049.1:5373-28243 GCA_964476605.1 uncultured Thermoanaerobaculia bacterium
GGGCTCCTCTACCTCGAGGAGTACGTCGGCCCTTCGCGCCACCAGTGGGATGCCGAGGCGATGCGGATACCCTCGGAGGTCTACCGGGCGCTCCCGCGGTCGATCCGGCGGTTGGAGGAGCTCACGGTCCCGGTCCAGCTGGACGACCCGAGCGAGGCCATTCGATCGGGAGAGATTCTGGCGCAGCTCCGGATCGGCTTCGACATCGAGGCCTGCCGCGGCTACGGCGGCAACCTCCTCGCGATGATCCTCCCCAATCTCGAGCTCGAGCGTGTCGATGACCGGATCCTGGAGGAGCTCTTCCGGCGCGAGGACGAGCTGCTCGAGGAAGGTGCTCCCGACTTCTACGCGGTGATCGTCGCGCGGCCCAAGCGAGGCTGGCGCGCTTCCCTCGCCCTCTTCCGCTACTTTCTCGAGCCGAAGCTGAAGCGGGTCGGGCGCGAGGCACGCGCCCTCGTCGGCCGCCGCGCGCTCCCGGTGTAGACTCCCGCGCGATGACGGCGGCCGCGGAGGGACAGAGCCTCAGGATCGTCTTGGGGGTGGCGGCTGGGTTCATCATCGTCGGTGGCCTGAAGCTCGCGGCGCCGGTTCTCGCACCCTTAGCCTTCGCGCTCTTCCTCGGCATCCTCGTCCAGCCGCTCTTCCAGTGGCTGCTCGCCCGGCGCGTGCCGGTCTTCCTCGCCGTCCTCGCCACCATGCTGATCCTGGGTATCGCGATCGGCGGCGTGCTGATGATCTTCTTCGGCTCGGTCGGGGAGCTCCGCGAGGTGGGGCCGACCTACTACAAGGAGTTCCAGGAGCGCGCCGCCTACACGGTCGAGTGGTGGCAGGGGAAGGGGATCACGATCCTCGACTGGATGCCCGCCAAGTTCAGGCGGCCGGAGGCGATCGTCGAGTGGCTGAGCGGCGGAGTCAGAAGCCTCCTCCGCCTCCTCTCCTCCGCGGCCATCGTGCTCCTCCTCCTCCTCTTCCTGCTCTTCGAGGCGGCGGCGCTGCCGGCCAAGCTCGCGCGGATGCCGCCGATGGTTCGGGACGGGCTCTCGCGCTTCGGGCACGTCTCGCGCGAGCTCCAGCGCTACCTGCTCATCAAGACCGCGATGTCGCTCGCCATCGGCCTCGCCTCCGGGCTCTGGCTGGGGGTCCTCAAGGTCGACTTCGCGGTGCTCTGCGGCCTCGTCGCCCTCGTCTGCCACTTCATCCCGAACATCGGTGCGCTGCTCGCGGCGCTGCCGGCGATGTTCCTCGCCTTCGCGCAGTACGACCTCATGAAGGCGATCGCGGTGGGGGTGGGCTATCTCGTCATCGGGACGCTGCTCGGGAACCTGGTCGAGCCGGCGCTCCTCGGGCGGCGTCTCGGCATGTCGACCCTGGTGGTCTTCTTCTCCCTGGTCTTCTGGGGGTGGCTCTGGGGGGCGGTCGGCATGTTCCTCTCCGTGCCGCTCACCGCCACCGTCAAGATCCTCCTCGAGCGCAGCGACTCCTGGCGCTGGGTGGCGACCCTGCTCGATGCGGGACGGGGGCACTCCGAGCAGCCCCCGGCACCCGTCTTCGCCGACGAAGCGACCCGCCCGGGCTGAGGCGTCGCCGGCCGAGCCTTGCGCCCCGGAGTCGGTTCTGCCAGAATCCGTACCCCGGGAGTCCTGATTCCGGGCGGGAGCGATCGGCACGCCATGATCCGCATGACCAAGCAGACCGACTACGGCTTCGTGCTCCTCTCCGAGCTCGCCGCCGACGCCGCGACCGACGCGTCGACCGTCGCCGCCGCGCCGGAGCTCGCGGAGAGCACCCGCCTGCCGCTGCCGATGGTGAGCAAGATCCTGAAGCTCCTGGCGCGCCAGGGGCTCCTGGTCTCGCACCGCGGCGTCAAGGGGGGGTACAGCCTCGCCCGCCCGGCGAGCGAGATCACCGCGGCGGAGATCATCCGCGCGCTCGAAGGGCCCGTGGCGCTCACCGTCTGCATCGACGGCTCGCCGGGGGAGTGCGAGCGCGAGACCTTCTGCGCGGTTCGCGGGCCCTGGCAGCGGATCAACCACGCCGTCTTCGAGGCGCTCGCGACGATCACCCTGGCCGATCTCTCGGCCGGTCCCGGGGCGCGCCTCGTGCAGCTGGGGCAGTCGCTGCAGCCGCTGCGGCCGATCCCGCCGGGTCGCGCCTCCGGCAGCCGCGGCACCGGCCAGGCGCGGACTTCGTGAGCCTCGAGAGGAGACCATGACCACCACCGACTCGCAGACCATCGAGCAGCTGGCGACCCAGGAGTACAAGTTCGGGTTCGTCACCGAAATCGAGCAGGAGACCCTGCCGCCCGGTCTCTCGGAGGAGATCGTGCGCAAGATCTCGGCGCTCAAGCGGGAGCCCGAGTGGCTGCTCGAGTGGCGGCTCAAGGCCTTCCGCCATTGGCAGGGGATGACCGAGCCGACCTGGCCGAACGTCAGCTACCCGCCGATCGACTACCAGTCGATCGTCTACTACGCGGCGCCGAAATCGATGAAGGACCGTCCGCAGTCGCTCGACGAGGTCGACCCGGAGCTGCTCAAGACTTACGAGAAGCTCGGCATCCCGCTGCACGAGCGCGCCGCGCTCGCCGGCGTCGCGGTCGACGCCGTCTTCGACTCGGTCTCGGTCGCGACCACCTTCAAGGAGAAGTTGAAGGAGATGGGGATCGTCTTCTGCAGCTTCTCGGAAGCGGTGCGGGAGCACCCCGAGCTGGTGCGGAAGTACCTGGGCTCGGTCGTCCCCTACAGCGACAACTTCTTCGCCACCCTGAACAGCGCCGTCTTCTCCGACGGCTCCTTCGTCTTCGTGCCGAAGGGGGTCAAGTGCCCGATGGAGCTCTCGACCTACTTCCGCATCAACGCCCGCAACACCGGGCAGTTCGAGCGCACGCTGATCGTCGCCGAGGAGGGGGCGCACGTCTCCTACCTCGAGGGGTGCACGGCGCCGATGCGCGACGAGAACCAGCTGCACGCGGCGGTGGTGGAGCTGGTGGCGCTCGACGACGCGACGATCAAGTACTCGACGGTGCAGAACTGGTACCCCGGCGACAAGGAAGGCAAGGGGGGGATCTACAACTTCGTCACCAAGCGCGGCAAGTGCGAAGGGGCGCGCTCGAAGATCTCCTGGACCCAGGTCGAGACCGGCTCGGCGATCACCTGGAAGTACCCCTCGGTGATCCTCAAGGGGGACCACTCGATCGGCGAGTTCTACTCGGTGGCGGTGACGAACAACTACCAGCAGGCCGACACCGGCACCAAGATGATCCACATCGGCAAGAACACCCGCTCGACCATCGTCTCCAAGGGAATCTCCGCGGGGCGCGGCCAGAACACCTACCGCGGGCAGGTGAAGATCCTGAAGGGCGCCGACCACGCGCGGAACTTCTCGCAGTGCGACTCGATGCTGATCGGCCACGACTGCGGTGCCCACACCTTCCCCTACATCGACGTCCAGAACCCGACCGCGCGCATGGAGCACGAGGCCACCACCTCGAAGATCGGCGAGGACCAGATCTTCTACTGCAACTCGCGCGGCATCGAAACCGAGGACGCCGTCTCGATGATCGTCAACGGCTTCTGCAAGGAGGTCTTCCGGGAGCTGCCGATGGAGTTCGCGGTCGAGGCCCAGAAGCTGCTCTCCGTTTCGCTCGAGGGGTCGGTGGGGTGATGCTCGGGTTGTCGATTACAGCCGCGGAGGCGTTTCCCTTGCGTGCTCGGGGCTCGGGTCCCGCTCTCGCCGCGGCGTGTGAAGAGCGCCGCCTGACGGCGGCACGCCGCAAACGGCGAGCCGGGACGCCCTGCCCCTGCGCGCGCAAGGGAAGCGCCTCCGCTACCGGTGGTGGGAGTCAGAACCAAGTCGTGCGGGGGGCGACGACCTCGCAACGGAGCAGTGCAGATGGTAGCGGCGGTGACACCGTGTCGAGCGCAGGAGGCCGAGCCGACGGCTCGCTGCATGCCTCGTGCCGGCGTCAGCCGGCGGCCTCTTCTTACGAGGCGGCGAGAACGGCGATCGACCTCCGAGCACGAGACGGTGTCACCGCCGCGGCGACAGCCGACAAGAACTTTCCGAGAGGGATGAGCAACCGATGCTTCTAGAAATCCAGAACCTGCACGCCTCGGTCGAGGGCCGCGAGATCCTGCGCGGCATCGATCTCCGGGTGAACCCGGGCGAGGTCCACGCCATCATGGGCCCCAACGGCTCCGGCAAGTCGACGCTCGCCGGCGTCCTCGCGGGTCGCGAGGAGTACGAGGTCACCGCGGGGAAGGTTCTCCTCGACGGCCAGGATCTCTTCGAGCTGGCGCCCGAAGAGCGGGCGCGCGAGGGCGTCTTCCTCGCCTTCCAGTATCCGGTCGAGATCCCGGGCGTCTCCAACACCTACTTCTTGAAGGCCGCGGTCAACGCGGTGCGCAAGCATCGCGGGCTGCCCGAGTACGACGCCTTCGAGTTCCTGAAGCTGGTCAAGGAGAAGGTCAAGATCGTAGGGCTCGACGAGTCGTTGCTGCAGCGCCCGGTCAACGAGGGGTTCTCGGGCGGCGAGAAGAAGCGCAACGAGATCTTCCACATGGCGGTCCTCGAGCCGCGGCTCGGCATCCTCGACGAGACCGACTCGGGGCTCGACATCGACGCGCTCCGGATCGTCGCCGACGGCGTCAACAGCCTGCGGGGGAAGGAGCGCGCCTTCGTCGTCATCACGCACTACCAGCGCCTGCTCAACTACATCGTCCCCGACTTCGTGCACGTGCTGCTCGACGGCAAGATCGTCCGCTCCGGCGGCAAGGAGCTCGCGCTCGAGCTCGAGGCGAAGGGATACTCCTGGCTCGAGGACGGCGTCGCCGCCGGCGCCGGCGCGTGAGGGGGCGATGACCGAGACCTCGACCGATCTCGGCGCGCTGCCGGCGCTCTACGAGGCGGCGCGCGCGAAACCCCAGCCCGAGGCGGTCCGGCGGCGCCGGGAAGCCGCCTGGGCGAGCTTCGAGCGGCGCGGCTTCCCGACCCTGCACGAGGAGGAGTGGCGTTTCACCAACGTGGCGCCGGTCGCGAAGACCGCGTTCGCCGCGCCGGCGCCGCGCGAGGCGGCCGAGCTCGCGGCCGAGATCGAGAGCTTCCGATTGGCCGACGCGGTCGAGCTGGTCTTCGTCGACGGCCGCTTCGCGCCCGCGCTCTCGCGCCGGGAGCTGCCGGAGGGGATCACCTTCCGGACCTTCGCCTCCGCGGACGCCGGAACCCTCGCGGAGCGGCTCGGCGGTCAGGCGGACGCGACGCGGCACCCCTTCGTGGCGCTCTCGACGGCGCTCTGCGAGGACGCGGCCCTGCTCGAGATCGCGCCCGGCGCGGTGGTCACCGCGACGCTCCACCTGATCTTCTACGCGACCGCCCAAGCGCACCCCGCGGCGCACTTCCCGCGCACCGTGCTGGTCGCGCGCGAGCGGAGCCAGGCGACCGTCGTCGAGAGCTTCGCCGGCGCCCCCGGCGCGGTCTACCTGACCTGCCCGGTCTCCGAGATCCTCTGCGAGGAGGCCGCGGTCGTCGACCACTACAAGTTCCAGCGCGAGAGCCGCGAGGCCTTCCACCTCTCGGCGATCGCGCTCGAGACCGGCCGCGCCGCGAGCTTCTCGACCCACTCCTTCTCGCTCGGCGGCGCGATCGTCCGCCACGACATCGGCGCGCG
Source organism: uncultured Thermoanaerobaculia bacterium (assembly GCA_964476605.1). GTDB lineage: Bacteria > Acidobacteriota > Thermoanaerobaculia > Multivoradales > JAGPDF01 > JAGPDF01. Next base: position 11,036 of record CAYZBH010000049.1, read on the forward strand.
CCTCGCGGGCGAGGGGGGCGAGGCGATCCTGAACGGTCTCTACATGGTCGAGGGGCGCCAGCTCTGCGACACCCACATGCGCGTCGATCACGTGGCCGCGCACTGCGACAGCCACGAGCTCTACAAGGGGATCCTGGACGGCAAGGCGCGCGCCGTCTTCAACGGGCGGATCCACGTCCACCCGGGTGCCCAGAAGACCGACGCCAAGCAGACCAACCGGAACCTCCTGCTCTCCGACGATGCGCTCGTCAACACCAACCCGCAGCTCGAGATCTTCGCCGACGACGTCAAGTGCACGCACGGCTCGACGGTCGGCCAGCTCGACGAGGAGGCGGTCTTCTACCTACGCTCCCGCGGCATCGGCCTCGAGGCGGCGACCAGCCTCCTCACTTACGCCTTCGCGAGCGACCTGGTCGAGCGCGTCAAGGTCCCGGCGCTCAAGCACGAGCTCCAGGAGTTCCTCTTCGCCTGGATCCCCCAGGGCGACGTGGTGCGGGACGCGGTCTAGCGAGGAGAGGCGGGCGATGACGACCACGGCGGAGCGGAGGGGAGCGGCGGCGAGCGCCCCCGCGGCGCCCCTCGACGTCGAGCGCCTCCGGGCCGATTTCCCGCTCCTCGCCCGCCGCATCGGCGAGCATCCGCTGGTCTATCTCGACAACGCGGCGACCGCGCAGAAGCCGCGGGCGGTCGTCGCGGCGATGGAGCGCTTCTACGCCGAGCACTACGGGTCGGTCGCGCGCGGCGTCCACCGCCTCTCGGCCGAGTCGACCGCGGCCTACGAGGCGGCGCGCGAGCGCGTCGCGCGCTTCCTCGGCGCGCCCTCGGCCGACGAGATCGTCTTCGTGCGCGGCACCACCGAGGCGATCAACCTGGTCGCGGCGAGCTACGCACGGCCGCGCTTGGCGCCCGGCGACGAGATCCTGGTCACCCATCTCGAGCACCACTCGAACCTCGTTCCGTGGCAGCAGGCCTGCCGCGAGCGCGGCGCGCGGCTGGTGGTGGTGCCGGTCGACGAGCGGGGGGAGGTCGATCCGGAGGAGTTCGCCCGCCGCCTCTCGCCGCGCACCCGTCTCGCAGCGGTCGCCCATGTCTCGAACGCGATCGGCACGGTGCTCCCGGTCGTGGAGCTCGTGCGGCGCGCGCACGCGGCGGGGGTGCCGGTGCTGGTCGACGGCGCCCAGTCGGTGCCGCACCTGGCGATCGACGTCGCGGCTCTCGATTGCGACTTCTTCGCCTTCTCCGGCCACAAGGTCTACGGCCCGACCGGCATCGGGGCGCTCTACGGACGGAGCGAGCTCTTGGCCGGGATGCCTCCGTACCAGACCGGCGGCGGCATGATCGAACGGGTCACGCTCGAGGAGACGGCCTTCGACCGCCCACCGCGCCGCTTCGAAGCGGGGACTCCGGCGGCGGCCGAGGCGGTGGGGCTCGCGGCGGCGCTCGACTATCTCGAATCCGTGGGCCTCGCGGCGGTCGAGCGCCACGAGGCCGCGCTCCTCGCGCGCGCCATCGCCGGGCTCGACGCCATCGCCGGCGTGCGCCGCGTCGGCCGGCCGGCCGCCCAGGCGGGAGTGGTCTCCTTCCTGCTCGACGGGATCCACGCGCACGATCTCGGCACCGTGCTCGACCATCACGGCGTCGCGGTGCGGGCGGGGCATCACTGCACCCAGCCGCTGATGCAGCGCTTCGGTGTTCCGGCGACGGTGCGCGCCTCCTTCGCGCTCTACAACACGCCCGGGGAGGTCGACCGGCTGCTCGCCGCGGTCGCCGCGGCGGCGGAGCTCTTCCGGCGATGAGCGAGCTCCAGGCGCTGTACCAGGAGGTCCTGCTCGACCACTACCGCCAGCCGCGCAACTTCGGCGCGCTCACGGACGCCACCCACCATGCGGAGGGGCACAATCCGCTCTGCGGCGATCGCGTCGAGGTCTCGGCGCGGCTCGCGGGGGAGAGACTCGAGCGCGTCGCCTTCCAAGGCTCGGGGTGCGCCATCTCCACCGCTTCCGCCTCGCTCATGACCGAAGCGGTTCTGGGGCTCGAGCGCGCCGAGATCGAGGAGCTCTTCGCCGCCTTCCGCGACGCGGTCACTGGCGCGACCGCTCCCGACGAGGATCGCCTGGGCAAGCTCGCCGCGCTCGCCGGCGTGCGCGAGTTCCCGATGCGCGTCAAGTGCGCGACCCTCGCCTGGCATACCCTCCTCGCTGCGCTCGCGGAGAGCTCGCAAGCGGTCTCGACCGAGTGAAGCCGGGCCGCCCGCCGGACGGCGTGGTAGCGTCACTTCACTGTTGGTGGTGATGCCCCGTCCCGGGGGGAGGAGGCGGCCCTTGACCGCCGCTCGCCAGGCTCGTTCTCTCGCGTGCGCCGCGGCGCTCGTCGCCACGGCCTGGGTGCCGCTCGCCGCGCAACGCTTGCCGGTGACCCGGTTCGGGGGGGAGGAGGGGCTGCCGGCCTCGCAGGTCTGGCACGTGCTCGAGGACCGGCGAGGCTACCTCTGGATCGCCACCACGTGGGGTCTGGCGCGCTACGACGGCCGTCAGTTCTCGAGCCTTTCGGTCCCCGAGGGGTTGCCCAGCGCCAACGTGCGGCTCTCCCTCGAAGACCCCTCGGGGGACCTCTGGATCGGCACCAACGGAGGCCTCGCCCGCTACGACGGCCGGAGCGTCGTCTCCTACGCCGACCGCGGCGGCGCCCTGGCCGCCACCGTCTGGGCGGCGGGGGTGGACCGGTACGGCGTCGCCTGGTTCGGCACGGATCAGGGTCTGGTGGCGGCGTCTGGCGGCGACTTCAGGACCTACGGCAAGGGCGACGGTCTCGCCGACGACTACGTCTACGCGCTCCATCTCTCGCGCGACGGTGCCATCTGGCTGGGCTCGCGCGGCAGCGGCGTCACGCGCTGCTCGGTCGAGTCGGGCGGGCGGCTCGGCGCGTGCCGGACGTTCGGGGAGGCCGAGGGTCTCCGGAGCGGTGCCGTGCGGGCGATCGCCGAGGACTCGAGCGGCACCCTCTACTTCGCTACCCGGGGAGCCGGCCTCGCGCGCTTCGCCGGCCGACGATTCGAGCATCTCCCCGTGACACCGGAGCTGCCGGCCGCGGATCTCTACGCCCTCCTGATCGATCGCGACGGGCGCCTCCTGGTCGGGAGCACCGATCACGGGCTCTCGATCTGCTCCTTGCCCGGGCTCGACCCCTGCCACCTCGTGACCGAGGCCAACGGGTTGGCGGACAACAGCGTGCGCGCGCTGCTCGAGGATCGCGAAGGCACGCTCTGGATCGGCTCGGAGAGCGGCCTGGCGGAGATGGCGCGCCGCGACGTCTGGAGTTACGGCATCAGCGACGGGCTCCCGGATCCCCAGGTCTACGCGCTCGCGCCATACGGCGAGCACGGCGTCTGGGTGGGGACCTTCGGAGGGCTCGCGCGTCTCGACGTGGACGATCAGGGCAGGCCGCACGTCGAGACCTGGGGCCCGGAGCGCGGACTGCCCGCGAAGTGGGTCTGGGCGCTCGACGTCGACCGGCAGGGAGACCTTTGGGTGGGGACCGAAGCGGGGGTGGCGCGCCTCGCTTCCGGAAGAGTGGTGGAGGTCTATCGGCACGACGACGGCCTCGCCGGGGACTACGTCACCGCGCTCACGGAGGACCGGCAGGGCGACCTCTGGGTGGCGGCTATCGGGGGGCTCTCCCGACTGCGCCGACCGGCTGGCGGCGGCCGCGCCGAGATCGCGCGCTTCGGCGTCGCGGAGGGGCTGGCGCGCGCGCGCTGCTACGCCGTGGCCGAAGACGCGCTCGGACGCATCTGGGTGGCCCACGGCGAGGGGCTCAGCCGCAGCGAGGGGGATCGATTCGAAGCCGTGACCTCCAGCGCGGGGCTCGATCTGCGCGCGGCCCGCACTCTCGGCCGCGGCCGGGACGGCGCGCTCTGGGTGGGGGGCTACGGGCAGCTCGCGCGCCTGCTCGACGGCGCGGGCCCGCCCCGGTTCCGCGTCTACCGCGAGCGCTCGGGTCTCGCCGGCGTGTTGGTGCTCACCATCGCCGAAGACGGTCACGGCCACCTGCTGCTCGGCACCAACCGGGGAGTCCTGCTCTTCGATCCGGCCGCGAGGCAGGGGGAGGGGGCGGTCCTGGCGCGCTTCGGGCGCGCCAACGGTCTGCCGACCGCGGAGGTCCCGCACTCCGGGGCCTTCACGTGGGGCGCGGACGGGCGCGGCTGGTTCGGTTTCAAGGCGGGCCTCTCGGCCTTTCCGCGCGACTTCGAGCCGACCCGGAGCGCCCCCCCGAAAGTCGACTTCGAACGCCTCGAGACCGGGCTCGGGAGGTTCTTCTCGGCGCCGTTCGCCTCCCCGGGACGGCCGGGCGAGGCGCTCACGCCGCGCGGCGCCAGGCTCGCGCACGGCGATCGCGATCTCCGTGTCGTGGTGCGCGCGCAGATCCTCGCCGGGGAGCGGGAGCTGCGCTTCCAGTACCAGCTCGCGGGCCTGGAGCAGGAGTGGGGCGAGCCCGTCCCCGAGCCCTTCCGCTACTACACCAATCTCGACCCCGGAAGCTACCGGCTGCGCGCGCGCGCGGCGCTCGCCGGCGGCGCGTGGGGCGAGCCGGCGGAGCTCGCGATCGAGATCGCTCCGGCCTGGCACCAAACCCCTTGGGCGCGCGCCCTCCTCGCCGCGCTCGCGGCGCTCGGGATTTACGGCGGCGTCCATCTGCGCACGCGGAGCGTCGAGCGGCGCAACCGCGAGCTGGCGCGCGGCATCGCGGAACGCACCGACGATCTCGCCCGCTACGCGCGGGCGCTCGAGGAGCACGTCGAGGCTCTCGATCGCGCCAACGAGAGGATCCGCGCCGCGGATCGCTATCGCGCGGAGTTCCTGGCCAAGATGAGCCACGAGCTCCGCACCCCGCTCACCTCGGTCTTGGGCTTCGCGGCGCTCCTGGGAGACGGGCTCGCGGACCGGCTCGAGCCCCGTCACGCGCGCTATCTCGCGAACATCCGCGAGAGCGGCAATCACCTGCTGCGGCTCATCAACAACCTGCTCGACCAGGCGAAGATCGAGGCGGGCGGAATGGACCTCCACCTCGAGCCGTCGGCGCTCGACGAGATCGCCGAGAGCGCAGCCGGCTTGATGGAGGGCTACGCGGCGACGCGCGGCGTCGAGCTCGAGCTCCGGCACCTGGCGGCGGTGCCACCGATTCTCGTGGACGTCGCGAAGCTGCGGCAGATCGCGATCAACCTGCTCTCGAACGCCATCAAGTTCTCCCCCTCGGGGAGCCGGGTGGTGGTGACGACGCGGCCGCTCGCGGCGGACGCCTCGCCCTTGGGACTCGACAGCTACGAGCTCTCGGTGAGCGACCAGGGCCCGGGAGTCGCGCTCGAGGACCGCGAGCGGATCTTCGAGCCCTTCCACCAGCTCGGGACGCGCGGCGGCACGCACGCCGGGACGGGATTGGGTCTGTCGATCGTGCGTCAGTTCGTGGCGCTGCACGGGGGAACCGTGGAGGTGCTCTCGCCGGTGGCGGGCGCGGTCTTCCGCGTGGTGCTCCCGGTCGACGCCTCGGGGCGCGCCGAGGGGGAGGGGCGTCGTGGCACGGCGCGCGCGGCGACCCCAGGCGACCTGCCGCGCGTCGTGGTTCTCGAGCCCGACCGCGGCCGCTTCACCGCGCTCGCCGCGGATCTCGACCGCGAGGGGCTACTCGCGGTGCGGGCCCCGGACCTCGAGGAGGCGAAGCGGATGCTGCGCGAGCTTCGCCCCGCGCTGGTGGCGCTCGATCTCGACCCCGAGCGTTCGGAAGGTTGGCGCAACCTGGTAGCGATCGAGCCCGAGCTCGCGCGCGGGAATCTGCCGCTCCTCCTCTACGCCTTCGCTCCCGGGAGTACGCGCGGCGTGGCGGTGGGGTTCGATCGCTGCCTGCCGCTTCCGCCTCCACCCGGGGCGGTGGCCGAGGCGCTCCGCGCGAAGCTGGGCGATGGGGCGCGGGGCGGCCACGCGAAGATCTGTCTCGCCGCGGGGAAGGATCCGGAGCTCGAGGCGCTGGCCGAGGAGATCGGAAGCACGGGTGCCGGCTGCGAGCGACCGCCGAGCCGCGCGCGCGCCCAAGCGGAGCTCGCGAGCGGCCGCTACGCCGCGGTGCTGCTCGACATCGCCGATGGCGCGGCGGGCGGGCTCGACTTGGCCTGCGGCGGACAGGCGGAGGGGATGCCCCCCGCGCGCTGGATCGCCCTCGCGCGGCGCGAGCTCGCCGCTACCGAGCGCCAGCGCCTGCTCGAGATCGTGGCCGGCGCCCGCACCGCCTGCGGCGCCGCGGTCGTCAGCGCCACCCGCAGGCTGTTGCCTGCGAGCGGCGCCAGCCCGGACCCCCCGCCGCGTGCCGTACCGCCGCCACCGCCCGCGTGACCGCAGAGTCGCGGTGGACCTCGAGCGCCGCTCCCGGTCCGCAGGAACTTGATCAAGAGGGTGTTCGTGGGGAGGGCGCCGGCGGCCGTCGACTGGCGGCCCGAACCAGAGACGGTCCGCCCTTTCGGGTTCCGGTGGCCGAGGAGGCCCGTCCCGCCGTAGACTCCTCCCGCGACGTCCCAGGTCAGGGTGGCGACTTTCGTGGCGACGCGCCGTCGCGCCGTGCGGGGGGCGAGCCTCGCGGCGGACGCATCGCACGCGCGCGAATTCCGTTCGGTACCTCGCCCGAAGGTCAGCCTCGAGGGGCGTGACGACGTGCTCCACGCGGCCGGTCGAGCGCCGGAGTTTCCGGTACGGGGGGTTGGCGTCCATTGCTGAACTCGCGCATGTGGCCTGTGCACCGAGCTGCCAGACGCAGAGGCTCGCGACCGGGCGCGTCCACCGAATCGGACTCGAGCCGCATTCCACCGGCGTCATGCGCTATCTGAGAGCGCCCGGCGCGCGGGGCAAGCTCCTGCTCTTCGTCGCGTCGTCGGCGCTGTTCGTCTGCTTCCCGGCCATCGATCTGCACGTCTCGAGCTGGTTCTATCGCAACGGGAGCTTCTACCTGGCTCGCCGCTGGTGGATCGAGCTGCTGCATTGGAGCGTCGGCAGTTTCCTCAGCCTCGGGCTGGCTGCCGTGGTGGCTCTCTGGCTCTTCAACTGTCTCGCGAAGCGGAACGTCGGCGGCGTGACCGGCCGGGTCGTCGTCTACCTCCTGTTGGTACTCGCCCTGGCGGAAGGCCTGGTCATCAATGTCGTTCTGAAGAACGGATTCGGTCGCGCCCGCCCGAGGAACATCACGGAGTTCGGCGGCCCGCAGATCTTCACCCCCGCCTTCGTCGTGACCGACGAGTGCGCGTCGAACTGCTCCTTCTCCTCGGGCGACGGGGCCGGGGCCTTCTTCTGGCTTTCGGCGGTTCTGGTGGGGGGGCGCAAACGCCTGCCGCTGCTCGCCGCCTTCACCTTCGGGACGGTGGTCTCCGTCTCCCGCATCGCCGCCGGCGCTCATTACCTCTCGGATTCGTTCGTCTCCTTCTTCCTGATGTGGATCGCCGCCGACGTTCTGCACTTCTATCTGTTCCGACCCTGGCGGGAAGCCCTACCGGACGCCGTCTCGAAGCGCCGCGAGGCGCTCGCTGTCGCGGGCGCCGGAGGCTTCGAGCCCTTCCCGGCGGCGATCAGCCCCGACGCCGGAGAGTGAGGCTTGGCGAAGATCGAGAAGCGTCGCCCGACCCTGTCGCATCTCCGGTTCGCGATCCTCTTCTCGGCCGTGCTGTACGCGATCTGCAACGCGCCCAATGCCGGCAAGCTGGCGCACTGGTTCCGGCACCGGGGTGGCTACGACATCCCGGCGCTCTCCGCCTACCTGCTCGCCGGCTGGTGCCTCTTCCTGGTCTTCTTTCTGCTGCTGGCGCATCGCTGGACGATCAAGCCGTTTGCCGCCCTGCTGATCCTGGTGAGCGGGACGACGACGTACTTCATCTCCAAGTACGACGTCGCCATCGACACCTCGATGGTGCGTAACGCGCTGCACACGGATTCCACGGAGGTCGGGCAACTGCTCTCGCCGCAGATGATCCCGTACGTGGTGTTCTTGATGGCGCTTCCCATCGCCTGCCTCGTGCCGCTGCGGATCACCTTCGCGCGTGGAGGCAGGTATCTCCTCGGCTCTCTGAAACTGGGTGCCCTGGCCCTGGCCGTCGCCCTGGTGGTTCTGTACTCGAATTTCCGGGCGATCCATCAGGCGGGTAACGTCTCGAACAAGTACATCGTCTATTCGCTCGTTCCGATCAACGTCATCACGGGGACGTTGAGCGTCGCTTCGAAGGCGCTGAAACCGCATCTGATCCACGAGAAGCCGATCGAGATCTCCGGGCGGATCGCGGAGACCGGCGACCTGGTCGTGGTGCTGGCGGTCGGGGAGTCCTCCCGGCGGAGCAGTTTCAGCGTCTACGGGTACGAACGACGCGATACCAATCCCGTCTTGCGGACCATTCCCGGGCTCCACCTGCTGGCCGGCAGGGCGAAGCGCGGCTCGACACTCGACGCGCTACCCGAGATCCTGGAGAAGGAGGGCGCCAAGCTTCCGCAGATCGTTTCGCGTCTCGGAATTCCCACCCGCTGCTTCGTCAACTACACGCTCTACGACAACTGCCTCGAGCCGGGAGAGACCAAGGTCAGCAACTGCGGGCACGCCGGCAAGTGCTACGACGAGGACGTGGTTCCATTGCTGGAGAGCGATCTGGCCACCTATCGCTCGGGATACCGCTTCATCGTCCTGCATCTGGGTGGAGGCAGCCACGGGCCCACCTACGTCGATCGCTACCCTCCCGAGTTCCAACGCTTCGAGCCGTTGTGCCGGGACGCGGACGTGGCGAACGAGTGCACCCAGGAGGAGCTTCTCAACTCCTACGACAACACGATCCTCTACGTGGACTTCGTGCTCGGGGAGATCGTCGCCCGGCTCGAACGGTCCGGCGTACCGTACGTGCTGATCTACCTGTCGGACCACGGCGAGTCCCTGCTCGAGGAGGGGCGGATGTTCCACGGCATGCCACCCGGGATCTCCCTGCCGCCGGAACAGGCCGAGGTTCCGCTGATCGTCAAGGCGTCGGTGCCGATTCGAATCGCCGAGCGAGCGGAGTACACGCAGCAACAGGTTTTCGCCACCGTGCTCGACCTCTTCTCGATCGAGACGCGTTTCTCGGATCCGACGCAGAGCTTCGTTCGGCGGGCGGAGGGGCCGCCCGCGAGGTCAGCTCCCGATCAGCAGGAACGCGATCAGGACAGCGGTGGGGGGTAGGGCGCCGGCGGCCAGGCGGAGGGGCGAGATGCCGCCGGGGAAGAAGCGCCCCAGGAGCGCCTGGCCGGCGGGGTTGGGGGCGTTCGCGATCACCGTGAGACCGCCTCCCGCGACCGCGCCCGCCACCACCGCGTAGCGCGCGGCGGGGGAGAAGCCAGGCACCAACGACGCCAGGTAGGTGATGGCGGCGTTGTCGTTGACCGCCGTCAAGGCCGCGGCGCCGAAGAGGAGGGCGAGCGGCGAGAGGCTCCCCAGGATCGGCGCCACCCACCACGCCTGCAGGCTCCCGTGCACCACGAGCCCCGCGAGGAAGCAGCCGACGAGCAGGCTGCTCCGGAGCTCGAGCGGATCCTGCTCGGGCGAGGTCGCCTCGTGGAAGGCGAGAAAGAAGAGGAAGCCGCCGACGAAGAGCGGCGGCGTGTGAGCCGTGAAGACCGTCCAGGCGAGGAAGAGGAGATGGACCGCGATCAGCCACCCCGGGGCAGGCGGTTTCGGCTCCACCTCCTCGGCCGCGCGCGCCCGGCCGGCGAGCTCTCGGAGCTCGCGCCGGAAGAGCAGGGCGTAGAGCGCCGTCGCGGCGAGGACACCGGCGACCGCCTTCCAGCCGAAGGTGCGGAGCATGAAGGGGGTCGTCCACCCCCAGGCGCCCGCGACCATGAGGACCGGCGGCGCCGCGAAGTGGGTGAGCGTCCCCCCGACCGAGATGTTGGCGAAGAGGAGCCCGAGCGTCGCGTAGCGCAAGCGTGGCGTCGGCTCCCAGCGGAAGACGGTCCGCGAGAGCAGGAGCGCCGAGATCACCATCGCCGCGGGCTCGGTGATGAAGGAGCCCAGGAGCGGGCCGACCGCGAGGATCGCGACCCACCAGGCGAAGGGGGTGCCTCCTCCCAACGCCGCGAGGCGCCCGATCGCGAGCTCGGCAAAGTCGAGCACCGGCTTCGTGCCGGCGACCGAGAGGATGACCACGATGAACATCGGTTCGGTGAACTGGACGAGGTGGCCGAGGAAGTACTCGGTCGTGCTCCACCCCTTGAACCAGGTGACGCAGGCGACGAGCGGCACCGCCCAGAGCAGGAAGACGACCTCGATCTCCCCGAGGAAGTGCAGGATCTCGGCGCGGAAAGCGGCGAGCGAGAACCCCTCTTCGTCCCGCCGGTGCGTCGCGAGCTCCTTCTCCATCCGGTGGGCGCGCGCGAGGAGGCGTGGGGCGAGAAAGGTGTGGCCGAGCGCGGCGGCGAAGATCAGCGTCGCGACGAGATTCAGCGGCTCGGCGGCGATGCGCCCGGCGAGGATCGCGAAGAGCCCCTGACCCGCCTCGCCGGGGTAGGCGTCGAGCGCCGGGGGGAAGGCGGGCGCCTGCCCCTCTCCTCCGGCGCCGGCCGCGGAGAGGGCGAGGGCGAGCGTCCAGGGGATCACGGCGCGAGCACCACGACCCGCCGGAAGGGCTCCCGCCCGCGGCTGGTGGAGGTCAGCCCCTGCTGCTCGGCGGCCTCGTGCTGGAGTCGCCGGAGGTGCGAGACGCGCGGCGTGAGCTCGACCGCCGAGGCGCCCTCGAGGACGGCGTCGATCGCGGCCTCGACGTCGACGAGCGCGGTCGCCTCGTCGTCGGCCGCGTCGGAGAGCCCGAAGAGCCCCTTCAAGAAGTTCTCCAGTTGTCCGACCGTGCCGGCCCTGAGGACGTGCAGCGCGCGCCCCTCGCCCGCGGCGACGCGGATGGCGCGGGGGAGTCGGCGCTCCTGCGACTTGACGGTCACGAAGCAGTCGGCGTCGGCCATCGCGTCGATCACCACCGCCGGGAGACGGAGGGAGCGGATGATGCCATCGAGGCGGGGCGCCGAGATGGCGTAGGGGAAGATGCGGAGGCGTTTCCTGGTGCCGCGAGTGCCGCGGACGCCGGGCGCGCCCCCCTCCGGCTCCGGCGCGGCGTGGAACGGAGCGGCGGGGAGGGCCGGGCGTACGTCGACCTCGCCCCCCGGGCCGCGCAGGCGGACCTCCGGCCGGGCGGCGAGACCGCGCAGCAGACGGTCCACCACCTCCTCCACGTCGCGATGCACCGCGAAGCGGTCCTTCTCCTGGATCTCGACCAGCACCTCGAAGGTGGGGGGCGCCTTGCGCTCGAGGACCGTCTTCTGAGTGCCGCGGCGGCGCGCCTCCTCGTCGGAGAGGGTCACGGTCTGGATCCCCCCCACGAGGTCGGCGAGCGTCGGGTTCGCGAGCAGGTTCTCGAGCGAGTTGCCGTGCGCGGTCGCGATCAGCTGCACGCCGCGCTCGGCGATCGTGCGCGCCGCGAGCGCCTCGGCCTGGGTGCCGATCTCGTCGATGACGATCACCTCCGGCATGTGGTTCTCGACCGCCTCGATCATCACCGCGTGCTGCTGGGCGGGCTCGGGGACCTGGAGCCGGCGCGCGCGGCCGATCCCGGGGTGCGGGATGTCGCCGTCGCCGGCGATCTCGTTCGAGGTGTCGACCACCACCACGCGGCGCCCCAGGTCGTCGGCCAGGACGCGCGCGGCCTCGCGCAGGAGGGTCGTCTTGCCGACGCCGGGACGTCCCAGCAGGAGCGCCGACCGTCCCCCTTCGATCACGTCGCGCACGATCTCGACCGTGCCGACGAGCGCGCGGCCGACCCGGCAGGTCAGCCCCACCACCTCGCCGCGCCGGTTGCGGAGCGCCGAGATTCGATGGAGCGTGCGCTCGATGCCGGCGCGGTTGTCGGGCCCGAAGCGGCCGACCCGCGAGACGATCTGGGCGAGCGTGTCGCGGTCGAGCGGCAGGGGATCGAGAGTGACGCTGGCGCCGGCGAAACGCGCCTCCGGCGGGCGGCCCAGATCGAGCACGACCTCCAGGAGCTCCGCGAGATCGGGGCGCGCCGCGAGCCCGGCCGCGAGCCGCGGAGGGAGGACCGCGAGCAGCAGGCCGAGGTCGTCGAGAGCGGGTTTCGGTTCGAGAATCATCGCGTGCGAGGGGGCGGCGGGCACCCCGGGCGATTCTCGCACACGCCTTTCGGTAGGATCCGCGCCGTGCGAAACGCGGCGCGCCGCTCCCGACTCGTCCTGGCCTCCCTGCTGGCGGCTCTCGCGCTCGTCTCCCTTCCGGGAGGCGCGCGGAGCGCGGAGAGCGGGGAGGGAGAGCGTCTCACCTACCGCTGGCGCATGCTCGGCTTCTTCGGCGTGCTCTCGAGCCTCTTCTTCCCGGCGAGCGGCGAGGGGGAGCTCACCGCGCACCGATCGGCGGAGGGCGAGCTGGTGAGCGAGTTGCTGATCACCTCGCGCGCCTCGGAGACGCCGGACTTCTTCCGCTACGGCGCGGCTCTCGATCCGGAGAGCGGGCGGACACTGCGCGCCTGGTCGAGCCAGCTCTGGCGTGGCAAGCGCAAGGAGAAAGAGAGCGCGATCGACGCCGCGGGCGTGGTCGACGTCGCCTCGGCGATCGCGCTGCTGCGCCGCGACCGCCCCGAAGGGGAGCGGCGGCTCGAGATCTGGTCGGACGGCAAGCTCTACCCGATCGCGGTCAGGCTCGAAGGGCGGGAGCTCCGCACGGTGCTCGGACACCGCGTGGCGACCCGGCACTACGCCGTGCGGCCGCTCGAGCTCCCCAACCGCCGGGTCTGGAAGGGGGAGCTCGACCTCTGGCTGGCGGACGACGGCGTGGCGACGCCGGTCGAGATCCAGGTGGCGCGCGCGCCGGCGCGCGTGCGGCTCGAGCTCACCGCCTTCGGCGCCGCCCCCTGAGCGGGGCGCGCGGGAGCGCTTTGTTAGACTGCCGCGCATCATGAAGGTCAAGCGCGCCGCCAAGTACGGCTTCTGCGCCGGCGTGCGAATCGCCGACAAGAAGGTCAAGAAGTTCGCGACCGCCGGCGAGCCGGGGGCGATTCTCGGCCAGGTCGTCCACAACGAGCGGGTGGTCGAGGAGATGGAGCGCCTCGGGGTCGCGACCGTGGAGACGCTCGAGACGGCGCCCGCCGGGACGATCGTCTTCTCGGCGCACGGCGTACCCCCCTCCTTCCACGCGCGTGCCGGCGCCCTCGGTCTCAAGATCCTCGACACCACCTGCCCCTTCGTCTACGACATCCACGACGAGGCGCGGGTGGCGCTCGCCCAGGGGTTCCACCTGGTCTTCGTCGGCGACCCTCGGCATCGCGAGGTGATGGGCTACACGCACGACCTCGACCCCGGGATCTACCACGTGCTCTCCTCGGTCGCGGAGGCGGAGCAGATCGACTGGTCACGCCATCCGAAGGTCAAGATCTTCTACCAGACCACCCTCAACGCCGACGACTTCGAAGAGCTGGCGCGGTTCCTCGAAGGGGCGGTCGCCCTCGTGCGTCGCGCCGACACGATCTGCTACGCGACCAAGGAGAACCAGGAGGCGGCGCACGCGCTCGGGCGCGATCCGGAGGTCGAGCGCATCGTGGTGATCGGAGGCACGCGCAGCGCCAACACCCGCCATCTGTTCGAGATCTGCGCGCGCTACAGGCCGAGCCGGCTGGTGCAGGGGGCCTCCGACCTCGATCCGGCCTGGTTCGAGGGAGTCGAGACGGTCGGCGTCACCGCGGGAGCGTCGACGCCGGACTACGTGATCGACGAAGTCGAGGCGGCGCTCGCGGCCCTCGACGTGGCGCGCCAGGCTTGAGGAGACGCCCCCGGTGACCGATCCGCTCGACCGGCTGCGCGCGCTGGCGCGCCGTCGCGCGGCGCGGATCGTGCTCGCCGAAACCGACGATCGGCGCGTCCGGGAGGCGGCCGAACGCGCCCGGGAGCGGGGACTCTGCCGGCCGGTCCTGGTCGAGGACGCCGATCTCGCGGCCGCGCGAACCCTCCTCGAGCACCGTCTCGCCGCGCGTGGATACGACGCCGCCGAGTGCGCGCGGCGCCGCGCCGACCGGCTGCATCTGGCCTGCGCCCTGGTGGCGAGCGGGGACGCGGAGGGGGCGGTGCTCGGCGCCGCGTCGCCGACCGCCGAAGTCCTGCGGGCCGCGCTGCTGACGGTGGGTCTGGCCCCCGGGGCGAGTCTCGTCTCCTCCTGCTTCCTGATGACGCTCCCGGACGGCCGCTCCCTGCTCTACGCCGATGCCGGGGTGGTGCCGGAGCCGGACCCCGAGGCGCTCGCCGAGATCGCCGTGCAGACGGCGGCGAGTTGCCGCGCGCTGCTCGGCCAAGAGCCACGGGTGGCGCTGCTCTCCTTCTCGACGCGCGGCAGCGCGCGGCATCCGAGGGTGGAGCGGGTCCGGCAGGGGGTCGAGCGGCTCGCCGCCCGCGCTCCGGACTTCCTCTTCGACGGCGAGCTGCAGGCGGACGCGGCGTTGGTGGCGGAGGTGGCCGCCCGAAAGGCGCCGGACGGTCCGCTCCAGGGGGCAGCCAACGTGCTCGTCTTCCCCGATCTCGATGCCGCCAACATCGCCTACAAGCTGACGGAACGGCTGGCGGGCGCCCGGGCGTTGGGTCCTCTCTTGCAGGGACTCGCGCTTCCGGTGCACGATCTCTCCCGAGGCTGTACGGCCGAGGACGTGGTCGACGTCATGACGGTGGCCGCCGCGGCCGCCACGGAAAGGAGCCCGGCGTGAAAGTTCTGGTGATCGGCGGCGGCGGGCGAGAGCACGCGCTCTGCTGGAAGCTGCGTCAGAGCCCCGAGCTCTCCGAGCTCTACTGCGCCCCGGGCAATCCCGGGATCGCCGCGCTCGCCGACTGTGTCCCGATCGCCGCCGAGGAGGTCCACCGGCTGGCGGACTTCGCGCAGGAGGTGGGGATCGACCTCACGGTGGTGGGCCCCGAGCTGCCGTTGACGCTCGGCATCGTCGACGAGTTCCAGGCGCGGCGGCTGCGCGTCTTCGGGCCGCGCAAGCTCGCGGCCGAGCTCGAGGGCTCGAAGGTCTTCGCCAAGGAGTTCTTCCGCCGGCACGGGATTCCGACCGCCGCCTTCGAGGTGACGCACGATCGCCAGCACGCGGCGCGGGCCGCCGAGCGCTTCGGCTTCCCCGTCGTGCTCAAGGCCGACGGTCTGGCGGCGGGAAAAGGGGTGCTCATCGCGACCGACGCGGAGGCGCTCGAGGAGGCGCTCGACGAGTTCTTCGAGGAGCGCCGGTTCGCGGGTGCCTCCGAACGGGTGGTGGTCGAGGAGTTCCTCGAAGGCGAGGAGGTCTCCTTCCTCGCGCTCTCCGACGGCGCGCACGTGCTGCCCTTCGCGACCGCGCGCGACTACAAACGGCTCGGGGACGGCGACCAGGGTCCGAACACGGGGGGCATGGGAGCGCACAGCCCCTCGGGGTTGATGACGAGCGACCTGGCCGGGCGCATTCTCGAGGAGATCATGCACCCGACGGTCGCCGGGATGGGGAGCGAGGGCCGACCGTTCACGGGGGTGCTCTACGCCGGCCTGATGCTCACCGGCGAGGGTCCCAAGGTCCTCGAGTTCAACGTCCGGTTCGGGGATCCCGAGACCCAGGCGCTGATGTTGCGGTTGGAGGACGACCTGCTGCCGATCCTCGCCGCCGGGGCCGCTGGAAATTTCAGCCTGCCGCGCATGCACTTTCGCAAGGAGGCCGCCGCGGTGGTCGTTCTCGCGAGCGCCGGCTATCCGGACAAGCCGGTCCAGGGGGAGCCCATCGAAGGGCTCGAGCGCGCTGCCGCGCTGCCGGGGGTCGAGATCTTCCATGCCGCGACCGGGGAACGGGACGGACGGATCGTGGCGGCCGGGGGACGGGTGCTGAACGTCGCCGCGAGCGGCTCCACGCTGGCCGAGGCCCTCCGCACCGCCTATGCGGCGGCGGGCGAGATCACCTGGCCCGCGAAGATCCTCCGCAAGGACATCGGCCGGCGCATCCTGGCGCGCGACTACCAGCCTGGCGAGAGCGGCGTCTTCCGTCTCCCAGCACCCGGCGAAGGCTGAGCCGGCGGTCGCTTCGGCCCCGCGCGGACGGCCGCCCGCGCGACTCCCGGTTCCTCCGGGACCGGCGTGCCACTTCATGTTGACAGCCCATGGGGCGGGTGCCATCATGGCGCCCAGGTACCGCGTGCGCCCGCTTGGCGTCGTTTGAGAGGGATCGAGGGGATTGGTGTCGCCTCTGAGCGGGGAATTCGTCTGGTACTGATCGTGCAGTCCTCGGGAACCCATATGTCCGGTTGTGGCGGCTGCTCCTATCGCGGCATGTCGACGGCGGTCGAGAACGCCTTCGTCGGCGTCCGTTTCTGGGAGGAGACCAATCTCACGCTCTGCGGCACCGGGGGCGCCCTCTTCGGTCGCGGCGCGCAGGTGATCGTCGACCTCGAGGGGGAGCCCACCTTCGGACACGTCGAGCAGTCTCCGATGCCGATCTTCAAGCCCTGCCAGAAAGCGGGCGCCAAGAAGATCCTGCGCGGCGCGAGCGACGAGGACGTCAAGGCCTTCGAGCGCCAGATGGAGCGCCAGCAGGCGGCCAAGCTCTTCGCGCGCGAGCGCGTGCGCGCGCAGAACCTGCAGATGAAGATCTCGCGCGTCGCCTTCTCGCTCTCGGGCAAGAAGGCGATGTTCTACTTCACCGCCGAGCACCGCGTGGACTTCCGTCAGCTCGTGCGGGACCTCGCGCAACGCTTCGCCACGCGCGTCCAGATGATGCAGGTCGGCTCGCGCGACGAGGCGGGCCTCCTGGGCGGCGTCGGCGTCTGCGGGCGCACGCTCTGCTGCTCTTCGTGGCTCCAGGAGTTCCGGCCCATCTCGATCCAGATGGCCAAGCGCCAGAGTCTCTCCCTGAATCCCTCCAAGATCTCCGGTCAGTGCGGCCGACTGCTCTGTTGTCTCGCTTACGAGGACGATCAGTACAAGGGGTCGAAGAAATCGAAGCCCGACGAACCGGTGAGTCAAGCCTCATGAGCAATCGCAAACTGATCCGACCCGACCTATCCGAGAGCAAGCGCAACGAGCAGCCGCGCGCCGTGACACGCCGCAAGCAGAGCCCGCCGGAGCAGACCAACGCCGAGGAGTTCTACTACCTCAAGCAGATGGCGGCGCGCA
>CAYZBH010000050.1:0-27372 GCA_964476605.1 uncultured Thermoanaerobaculia bacterium
TCGCGGGCACCAGCCCCGACCTCTATGCCGTGCAGAAGATGCAGGGGCACCTGCCCCTCCTCCTGGGCGGACGCGAGCACGGACACGTCGTCCACATCGGCTTCGGGAGCGGCGGCACCGCCTACGCGGTCTCGCGCCACCCCGTGGACGAGATCCGGATCGTCGAGATCAGCCCCGGGGTGATCGCCGCCTCCGATCGCTTCTTCTCGGACATCAACCACGGCGTGCTCGCGGATCCCCGCGTGCGCGTCGAGATCAACGACGGCCGCAACTTCCTGCTCGCCACCGCCGAGCGCTTCGACGCCGTGCTCTCGGACTCGATCCACCCCCGCTACGCCGGCAACGGATCGCTCTACAGCCGCGAGTACTTCGAGCTCGTCGCGGCCCGTCTCGAGCCGGGTGGCGTGGTCTCGATGTGGCTCCCCACCTATTCGCTCACGCCGCGCAACTACTTCATGATCCTTCGCGCCTTCGCGGACGTCTTCCCGGAGATCGCGGTCTGGTACGAGCCCTCGGCGCTCAACCCCTTCACGATCGTCACCGGGCGCCGCCAGGGCGGAGCCTGGGATCCAGCAGCGGTCGCGCGCGGCTTCGCGCCCGGACCGGTGCGCGAGGCGCTCGCCGACCTGGGCGTCGCTTCCCCTGCCGACCTCTTCGCCTGCTATCTCGCCGGCAAGCGGGAGCTGGCGACCGTCCTCGCCGCGACCCCACCCCACGTCGACGACCTCCCCGCGGTCGAGTACGAGAGCGGGACGCTGCTCAAGGGGGGGTGGACCTGGCTCGCCAACTTCGCCGAGCTCCTCGCGCTGCGCCCGACGGAGCCCCCCGAGGAGATCCTCGCCGCGGTCCCCGCCGAGGCGCGCGACCACCTGCGCGCGCTCTGGCGCGCGCGCGGCGAGCTGCTCGAGCGGCATCGCGCCTATCTCGCGCGACGGATGTCCGGCCGGCCATGAGGAGAGTCGCGCTCTGGCCCGAGGAGCGCCTGGCGCTCGTCTACGCCGCGGCGATCCTGCTCCTGCTGCTCGCGCGCGGCTACCCTCCGACGCTCCTGCCGCTCCTCTCCGCCTACGCGGGCTTCCTCCTCTCGATCGCGGCGCTCGCGCTTCCCGGCTGGGCGATCGCGCGGATCTGGCGCCGGTGGCGCGGCCGATCGCACCCCGGCACCATCCGATCCGACCTCATCACCTTCGCGCGGGCCTTGCTGCCCTTCCTTCTCGTGCTCGTCGCCTACACGAACCTCAAGGCACGGTTGCTGCTCTTCAATCCGCACCTCTTCGATCAGATCCTCGCGCGCCTCGACGACCTCCTGCACGCCGCTGGAGGCGATTTCATCGGCTGGGTGGTCTCCTGGCACGCACCCGCGCCCACCGTCGCCTTCCAGCTCCTCTACTTCTACGCCTGGGTCCCCTTCGCCCTGCCGCTCGCGGTGGCGTTCGCCCGCGCCGGCGGACCGGCCGCCCGACGCGCGCTCGGCGCGCTCGGGCTCTGCTACCTCGTGGGTGGATTCGTCTATCTGGCCTTCCCGAGCCTCGGTCCGGCCTTCGTCGAGCCCGGACGCTACGCCGCGCTCGCGGGCACTCCGGCCTGGGAGACGCAGCGCTCCATGGCCGCGGCGATGCGCTTCGTCATCGAGCACCCGCAGGCTCCCGCCGTGCCCTTCTTCGGCATCGCCGCGTTCCCGAGCCTCCACCTCGCGACGACCGCGACCGGCCTCTTCGTCGCCGGACGCTGGTGCCGTCCCCTCCTCTGGCTGCTCGTCCCCTGGAACCTCGCCGTGGCGGCGAGCGCCATCTACCTCGGATGGCACTACGTCGTCGACTTCTATCCCGCGCTGGCGCTCGCCTGGGGAGCCTGGTGGGCGGCGGGCCGGCTGCACGCTGCGCCGCAACCTCCGGTCGGCGCCATCGAGGCGGTGGAGGGCGCCCCGTGACCCGCCAAGGTATCGCGAGACGACCCACGTGAGCCCGTTGAGCGATCGCCTCGGGCGGGCCAGGAACCGCTTTCTCGACCGGCATCAAGCGAGCTGGCGAGGCCGCTACTTTTCCGCCGGGACTCTCGCGTTTGGCGCCGTCGCGACGCCGTTCGTCCGCCGCCATCTCCGCGGGCGCGTGTTGGACGCGGGAGCGGGGCGCGGCGCTTGGAAAGTCGTCGTCGAGGCCGCGGGCGCCCGCTACGTGAGCCTCGATCTCGCGGCCCGGGGAGAATTCGCCCCGGACTACGTCGGCGATGTCGCCGACATGCCCGGCGTACCGTCCTCGAGCTTCGACTGCGTGCTCTGCCACCAGGTCCTGGAGCACGTCGCACGGCCCTGGCTCGCGGCGCGCGAGTTCGCGCGCGTGCTGTCGCCAGGTGGGCTGGCGATCGTCTCCGTTCCCCACCTTTCCCGCTACCACGAGTGGCCGAGCGATTACTACCGCTTCACGTCGCGGGGCCTCGAACGGCTCTTCCTCGACGCCGGTTTCCGTACCGTCGAGATGCTCCACTACGGCGGCCTCTTCAGCTTCCTCCACCATCAGATCGCGACCGCGTTCCCCGGACCGTTGTTGCCGTTGCCCCTGGTGGGAACGCTCTTCAGCGCCTTGAACGTCCTCCCTTCGGTCGGTTTCCGGTGGCTGGATCCGCCGACGGCGAAGCTCGCGCCGATGGGGGTGATCGGGTGCTTCGCGCGCGAGGAAGTCGAGACGAGCTCCGAAGAGGGGGCGTGAGCCTCCCTTCGCGGATCGGCCTTTGGGCGGGGCGCGTTCTCTCGCTGCTCGCGCTCGCCTTCGTCGCTTGGCGCTTCTTCGACCAAGCGATCCCACTCACCGCGCTGTCCGGCGGCGCGACCGCCGCCGCGGCGATTGCCGTGATCCTGGCCAACCTCGCGGCGCTCGGCTCTCACGCCGTGCTCTGGTCCGCCTCTCTGGCGTTCATCGGCCAGAAGAGGACTCTCTCCTGGTCGGCCCGGGTGCTGGCCCGCACCAACCTCGCCAAGTACCTCCCGGGCAACGTCTTCCATTATGTCGGCAGGGCCGCCGTGGCGCGCAGTGACGGCATCTCGCTGCCGGACGTCACGCGCTCCATCGCCCTCGAAACTCTGCTCGCGGCCCTGGTCAGCCTCGCGCTGGGCATTCCCGCCGCCCTGTCCATGCTCCGGACGCTCCGAGACACCATGCTCTCGACCCTGTCCGGGGGTTGGACCATCGTGTGGCTCTCGATCGCAACCCTCCTCGGGCTGGCCGCGTTGCTCGCGATTCGGAGCCGCCGCGCAACTCTCGGGACGTCGAGCAGCGCCCCGGTCGTGACGCTCGCGCGCGGCACGATCGCGAGTGCCCTTGGCTATCTCGCGACCGGCACCGCAGGCTATTGGTTCGCGACCTCGATTGGCGCGCTGCCTGCGGAGGCGGGCTCCGCACTGGGCTTCGTGTCCGCGAGCGCGCTCGCCTGGCTCGCCGGGTTCGTGGTCCCGGGCGCCCCGGGGGGTCTGGGAGTGAGGGAGGCCATCCTGCTCCTCTATCTCGAGGCTCACGACCCGGGCGCCCGCCTCGGAGCCCTCGTCACCTTGGCCCTGCGCCTCTTCTCGATCGCAGCCGACCTTCTCGCGGCGGCGCTCGCGCACGTGCTGCCAGTGCGACCGCAGAAGACTTAGCGGGATACCGAGGAAGCGCCTGGCCTGCGGTGCTCGCCACGCCGCGCGTCGGACCTGAGGCGCCGGTAGAGGAGGTCGTAGCGATCGACGACGGTCTCGAGCGAGAGGTTTCCGAGAATCGATTCCCTGGCCCGGCTCGCGAGCGCCCGCCGCTCCTCGGGTTCCCGCAGCGCGGCGAGCGTGGTGGAGAGCGCGGCAAAGTCCCCGGCCGGGAAGCAGCAGCCGTTCTCGCCATGCCGCACGACGTCGCGGATCGCCGGAAGATCCGACGCGACGACCGGTGTACCGGCGCTCAGCGCCTCGGCGAAGACGAGCCCGAGACCCTCGCTGTCCCCGTCCTCCGCGGTGATCGACGGGCCCACGAAGAGATCGGCCGCGGCATAGATCGCGGGAAGCGCGCGATGGGAGACTGCCCCCACGAAGCGCACTCGATCGATCAAGCCCAGCTCCCTCGCCAGCAGCTCGAGCGGAGCGCGCAAAGGACCGCCTCCCACCACCGCAAGGCGATCTCCCGAATCGCGATCGGCCGCCAGCGCCCGCAAGAGGATCTCGAGCCCCTTCTTCGCGACCAGCCGCCCCACGAAGAGCAGCCGCAGACCATCGCCCTGCGGCCAGAGATCCTCCGCGTCGCCACCGACCCCCGGCCGGAAGAGGGCCGTGTCGATGCCCATCGGCGCGATCTCCACCGGAGTCTCCGGCACGATCTCTCGCACCGCGTCACGCAACGCGCCGCTGACCGCGGTGACGAGGTCGAGGCGCCGCAGCGTCCAGGCGAGGGCCCCTCGCGCGCGCCCCCGGCGCAACGCCCAGATGTCCCCCCCGTGCGCGGTGCCGAGACACGGGATCGTTCTCCCGGCGGCCGCGACCGCCACCGCGCCCTGCGGCACGATCCAGTGCGCGTGCACCAGGGACGGCTGTAGCTCGCGGCAAGCTCGCCGGAGCGCGAGAGCCTGGCTCGCGAGCAGCAACGGCACTTGGATCCACCCGACCGGGTGCGCGCGGAGAGCCGCCAAGATGCCTCCGCCCGCAGTCAGAGCGCGCAGGCCCGGGAGCCGGTAGCGATACCGCCTCACGGCGACCTCCGCGAGGCACTCGCGACGCGCTGTTCCCGGCTCGTGCGGCGCGAGCACCGTGACGTTCCAGCGGGCGCTCAAACCGCGCGCCAAGTCGAGGACGAAGGAGGGGCGATCGTCGTCGAGGCGCCGTGGAAAGGTGGTCGCCGTCATCACGAGCGACGGGCGCTCGACCGGATCTGATCGTAGACTGCGCTCTGTGGACGACACGGACATGGGTCGCTCTCGGCCGGCTCCCGTGACGCGCTCCGGCTTCGATCCGTCAGCCTACTGGACCGAGCGCGTGCGCCGCTCGACGGGACTCTCCGAAGTCGGTCACCGGGCTCTCGGTCCAGCCTACAACGCAGTCATCTATCGGCGGCGCCTCGAGACCCTCGATGCGCTGCTCGCGCGCCTCCGCTTCGAGCCGCGCACGGCACGAATCCTCGACCTGGGGTGCGGAACCGGGTTCTACGTCGGCTACTGGCACGCCGCCGGCGTCGCCGCGCTCACCGGCGTCGACCTTTCGCTCCCGGCGCTCGAAGCCCTCCGGGAGCAGTATCCAGGCCATCGCTTCCTCCGGCTCGACCTGGCGCGCGACGAGATCCTGACGGCCGAGGACGCGACGTTCGACGTCGTCACCCTCTTCGACGTCGTCTATCACGTCCTCGACGACCTCTCGCTCCGCAAGATCCTCGTCGACTCCGCGCGACTGCTCGCTCCTGGAGGCATGCTCTTGCTCACGGAGGCAGGGGTCACGCGCCGGATCGCGCTTGCCCGCCACGTCGTCTTCCGCTCGCGCGCCGAGTGGCGTGACCTCCTCTCCGCTGCGGGCCTCGATCTCGTCGCGCGAGCGCCGCTCTTCCAGCTGCTCGAACCACCGCTTCCACGCGGTCGACTCTTCGGTTTGGCGATTGCCGGCCTGTACCGGGCGTCCGGCGTCCTGCTGCGGAGGAGCGCCCGGCTCGCGACCGCGGTCGCTGAGCGGCTCGCCCGCATCGACGATCGGCTCCTCGCGCGTGGCGCGCCGCTCGCGAATCACGAGCTGTGGGTCGTCCGCCACGCGGCTTCAGGCCCCGGCGCGACGCGCCGCCCGAAGCGCGAAACCCCCTAGGAGATCTCCTCGGAGCGAGGGACCTGCCGCCCTTCGCTCTCGACCTCCAGCCGGCGCACGCGCTCGAGGGTCTCCTCCAAGAGCTGCCGGTTGCAGGCGATGAGGTCGGCCACGAAACCCACGAGCAGGGTCACGAACCCGATCGTCAGCAGCGCGCCGCCCAGCACCAGGGACTGGACCTTGCCGCCCCCCTCCCCGCGTGACCAGAAGTAGAGAAAGCGGAGCACGGGCACGGTGCCGATCGCGCCGAGCAGGCCGCCGAGGCCCAGAAAGACGCGGAGCGGGTGGTACATCGTGTAGGCGCGGAGCAGGGTGCCGAGCGAGCGCTCGAGAAAGCGTGGAACGCTGGAGAACAGCCGCGAGGCGCGCGGCGTGGGCCGCGCGGAGATCGGCACGCTCGCGACCGACAGACGCGCTCTGCCCGCTTGAATGAGGGTCTCGATGGTGTAGCTGAAAGTTGAGACCACGTTCGTGCGTAGCGCGGCCTCCCGCGAGAGCGCCCGGAAGCCGCTCACCGCGTCCGCCACTTCCAGGCCCGAGAAACGCCGTACGGTCGCGGAACCCAGACGCTGGAAGAGGCGTTTCACCCAGGAGAAGTGCTTGAGGGCGGCCGGACGACGATCGCCCACCACCAGGTCGGCGCTCCCCTCGAGAATGGGACGCACCAGACTCGGGATGTCTGCGGCCTCGTACTGGTTGTCCGCGTCCGTGTTGACGATCACGTCTGCGCCGAGGCGCAACGCGGCGTCGATCCCAGAGCGGAATGCGGCGGCGAGCCCGCGGTTGCTGCGGTGCCTGACGATGTGATCCACCCCCGCCTCGCGCGCTATTTCGAGCGTTCGGTCCGTCGAGCCGTCGTCGACGATCAGGATCTCCACCCGCTCGAACCCAGCGACCTCTCGCGGGAGAGCGGCCACCGTTTCCGCCAGCGACTCCTCTTCGTTGAAGCAGGGAATCTGAATGATGAGCTTCAAGGCACCTCCCTCCTCGAGGTGGCCTGCCGAGCCGGACATCCGATCGCGAGCCTCGTTCCCCTTCAGCATAGCGTCAAGCGCCACGCGGACGGCACGCGCTCGCGGCGCTCAGAAATCGAGGAAGAGTGGCTGCGGAAACGGTGCTTCGGACGGCCGGAAGAGGCGCCCCCCCCACAATAACCTCCCCGAGCTCGCGCCCCCCGCCGTGCTCAAACGATGGAAGCCGGCCCGCAGCGCGACCTCGGCGCCGTTGCCGAACCTCTGCTCGTCCACCTGGAGCTCGCCGTCGGTCTCCACGAGATAGGTCCCGCCCGCGACGAGATCGATCTCGGATTCGTCGTCCCCGGCGCGGATCTCCTTGCCCAGGACGAAGAGAGGACCCCAGAGGTGGAGGTAGTTGGAGCGCAGGAAGGCGAAGTCCTCCGCGAGCAGCCCGAAGGGGACGCCGCGAAACGCGTTCGGAGGAAAGTCGAGCCGGAGGCCCGGCGCGTTGGCCAGGAGGAACACAGGCCTCTTCTCTTCGACCAACGCGCGGAACATCGGCTGCCCCGCGCGCCGGTACTTCTCGATGCCCCAACTGCTCATGAAGAAGCCTACCTTCGGGAAGCTCGAGACCATCGAGCAGCGGTCGACGTAGGGCACCGGCTCCGGGAACATGCGGTGGACGACCTCCAGGACCTGCCGCTGCGGCGCCGTCTCGTCGGCTCGATGCCGCATCGCGTATGCGAACGCCACGGAGAAGGTCGCGAGCGCCAGCGCCACGCCGAACAGGGAACCCAGACGCCCGCCGCGCGCGGACGATCGATCCAGGAAGGTCTGGAGGACCGTCGCGCCCGTCACGGTGGCGAGAGGGAGGACGAACACGAAGTAGTAGGGAAAAGAGTTGCGGTAGAAGGCGAGGGTCGCGAGTGGCGCCAGAAACGAGAGGAGGAGGACATGGCGCCCCCGCGCGGCGCCGCGCGAGCGCCACCAGCCACCAAGCGCCAACAGAAGACCGGCTGCCAGCAGCAGCCAGGTGAGCGGATTCTCCCGGGCGCTGCGCAGTGCGACCGCGGCTTGCGGGAAGAAGACGCCGGTGCCGAACATCTTCGCGAAGGAGGAGCTGAGGAAGGCCTCGCCCGAGCCGCTGGGGCCAGGGACCACGGCCCGCCAGTGGCCGAGCCCGAGCAGTATCAGGGTTCCCGCGAGCCCCGCCAAAACCGACAGCGCGTCGCGCGCGACGGTCCGCCGCGAAGCCGGCGAATAGAGCGCGAGCAACCCCAGGAAGAGCGCCGCGAACGCCACGTGCAGCGCCGCCTTGACGGTCACCAGCAGCGCCAGACCGAGAGCGGACCCCGCGAGGACCCCGTTCCCGCGCCTCCCCCCGGGGAGCAGCAGCCAGATCGCCGCCAGGAAGAGCACGACGCAGAGCGGGTCCGGCCGGAAGCTGGCGCCGCTGCGAAGAACGAAGGTGAAGCTCAGATAGGCGAGCACCGCGAAGGCGGACGCGGAGCGGCCGAGGAAGCGGCGCGCTACGGCGTAGAGAAGAAGCCCGCTCGCCACCAGGAGCATCCATAGCGCCAATCGCGCCGCCACGATCTGGTCGACCTCCGTGCCCGCGATCCCCGGCAACCAGCCGAAGAAATGAACGTGAAAGGTCGTCCAGAACCGGGAAAGGGCCTGGCGGCGTGCCTCGTGGACGAACGAGAGGAAGTAGAACTCGTCCCAGTTGACGTTGAGGACCGCGACGAGCCGGAGCTGGAACGCGTAGACTGCGACGAGCAGCGAGACCATCAAAACGAGAAGACCGCCCGCTGGGCCTGGAGGTTCGGGCTGGCTCAGTCGGCGGTAAAGATCCCGCTCGGTGTCGTTTCGGTGGGCTCCGGCGGACTCGATCGGCATGCGTCGTCGCTGCGCAGTCTAGCCGACCCACCGAGGGATTCCCGCCGGCCGCCCGACCACCGATGCACCGGAGCTCTCGGGGCCCCGGTCCACCTCCCGCCGCCTCTCCTCCGGATCTATCATCCCGTCCGTGGCCTCGAATCCAGGTCCCTCTCCGCGCGCCTTCGCTCTCGTCGCCACCGCCTACGGGATCGTGCTAGCGGTCGTCGCGTTCGCCGCCTTCGCGACGCCGCCGAGCCTCGGTAGCTACGCCGCGGTGGGTCTGCAAATCGTCTTTCTCGCTCTGGCGCACGCGGCGTTCTGGACCGGCGCCTCGCGCCTGCTCGCGCGAGCTCTCGCGGCTGCCCGCTGGCGTCGCGGCTTCGACGCTCTGCTCGCGCTCCTGGCAGGAACCGCCTACTCCTGGCTCGGCCTCTCGCTTCTCAAGTTCGTCTACACGCGCTCGCATCTGCGCTACGAGGATCTCTGGTTCCTCGCGCGCAGCTTCCCTCAGATCGCCAGCGAAGGGAGCGGGCGCGAGCACGCCGTTCTCCTCGTCGCGGCGGCTTCACCCGTGCTTCTGGCGACCGCCTTCTTCGCGCTCTTGCGTCGCGCGGAGACCACCGAGCGCCCCACGCCACCTCGCGTCGTCGTGACGCTCCTCGCGCTCGCGCTCGCCGGGTTCCTCCTCACCGTCTGGCGCTACCCCTACGCTCGCTACGCCGCTGCGACGCTCTACCCGGAGACCAGCTGGATCGCGCGCCGCATCGAGCGCGCCGAGACCGCGCGGCTCGCGGAGAGCTTCGTTCCCGATCCGGCGCGGAACGCCCGCATCGCCCCCTACCCCGCCCCGGAGTCCTTTCGGCGGACGAACGTCGTCGTGCTGATGCTCGAGTCGATCCCTTGGAGCCGCCTCTTCGGACCGCTCGCGCGGCCGCAGGCGACGCCGAACCTGCTCGCGCTCGCCTCCGAATCGATCGTTTTCGACCGCGCCTACGCCACCTCGACGCACTCCGACTACGCCCAAACCTCGATCCTGGCCTCGCTCCACCCGCGCAAGTTCCCGGGGCACGACTACTTCACCGATCTCTCCTACCCGCGCACGCTGCTCTGGGACCTGCTCGGACCGCTCGGCTACCGCACCGCCGTCTTCTCCTGTCAGAACGAGCGCTGGGGCAACATGATCGCCTTCCTCGAGACCCCCGGCCTCGAGCTCTTCCGGCACTCCCCCGATTGGCCCGACGCTCCGCGCCGGGGGGAGGGGCCGGAATCGAAGGTCTTCGAGGCGACCCCGCTCGCCGCCTTCGACGCTTGGCTCGCGGCCGCGCCCGGCCGCCCCTTCGCCGCCTACCTCAACTTCCAGGCGACGCACTACCCCTACGTCGTCCAGCCGGGGGCCCCCGAACCGTTCCAGCCCGCCGCGCTCGACTTTCCGACCACCTTCCTCTCCTATCCGCTCGACCGCGTCGCGGTGATGGAGAACCGCTTCTACAACGCGCTCGCGGCGGTCGATCGCGCCACCGGCGAGCTCGTGCGCATCCTGCGCGCCCGCGGCGCCTGGGAAGACACGGTGCTGCTCGTCGTCTCGGACCACGGCGAGTCCTTCTACGAGCACGGCGTCCCCACCCACGGCACCACCCTGCTCGAGGAGCAGGCGCGGACGGCCATGCTGCTCCACCTCCCGGGCCAGGCCCCACGTCGTCTCGAGGAGCCGGTCTCGGTGCTCGACGCGCTCCCCACCATCGCCCGCTGGCAGGGTCTTCCGCCGCACGGGAACTTCCAGGGGCGCGACGACATCCTGGAGCCCGGCTACTCCGCCGCCCAGCGGCCGCTCCTCTTCACGATCCAAGGGATGACGCACGAGGACGGCCTGCTCGTCGGCACACGGAAGTACATCGTGAACTGGGATCGGCGCGAACGCGCGCTCTTCGACCTCGGGAACGACCCTGACGAGCGCCACAACCTCCTGGCCGAGCGCCCGGACGAGGCGAACGCTCTCGATCGCCTCTTCACGCGCCTCTTGCGCGACCAGCTCGCCTACTACCAGGCGCGCGGCTGGGAACGCGGCGTCTACCCTCCGCGCCTTCCCTAGGCCGCGGGCTCAGCGGGGCGCCGCGAGCAGGGCCCGGTTGTGCAGGGCGAAACGGTTGCCGGGGTTGAGGGCCAGCGCGCGGTCGAGCTCCCGTGCGGCCCCCGTTCGATCCCCGAGGGCGAGCAGCGCGCCTCCCAGATTGGCGTGCGCGTCGTCGGATTCCGGCGCGATCTCGACGGCGCGCCGGAAGAGCTCGCGCGCCAGCTCGTAGGCGCCGTCGCGCGCCGCGAGATTCCCGAGCTCGAGCGTCGCCGAGAACATGCGGGGATCGACGGCGAGCGCCGCCCGGTAGTGCGTCGCCGCGTCGACGCGATCGCCGCGCTCCAGGGCGAGACGCCCCAGGTTGAATTCGACCAGGTCGGTGCGCGGAGGATGGCCGGCGAGATGCGGCAGCGCGACGAGCACCGCGAGCGCCCCGAGGCCGGCGACGGCGGTGCCGGTGCTTCGCGCGCGCAGGCGCTCCGATACCGCGACGCAAGGAACGGCGGCGAAGAGGAGCAGCCCGGGCACCGCCGGAAGCCGGTAGCGCGAGAAGAGGAAGAAGGCGACGACCGAGAGCATCCAACCGCCTTCGAAGAGCAGGACAGGCAGCCAGGGCCGCAGTCGTCGCCGCTCGAGGACGAGCCCCCAGAGCGCCAGCAGCGAAACGGCGCCGAATTCGAGCCCGGGGAGGGCGAGCGGCGGCGATTGGGACTTCATCCAGTAGTAGTCGACCGCGTCCGGCCACTCGTACCAGCTCCAATAGAGCGCGGTCTTGCGAGCCTGGAGTCGCAACCAGGCGACCGGATCCGCCCGCATCCAGGCGAAGGCGCGCGCGAACCAATAGCGCGACACTTCGGCCGCCGTGAGCTCCCGCCCGGTCGCCTGCTCGGCCAGCCGGCGCGCCTCACTTCGCTCGTAGGCGGGGACCTGCTTGCCCGCGACGAGGGGGCGATAAGTTCCGTCTGCCTCCGGGTTGTTGCCGATGAAGAAGTTGACGCCACCCTGCGACGTCGTGGGGAGAAACCCTCCGCCCAGCGCCGCGTTGCGGGCCGCGACAGGGAGCAGCGGCAGCGCGCACCCTGCGAGCACCAGGGCGAGCCGCCGGCCCACACGCGCGACGAAGGCATCGGGCCGCCAAGCGAGCGGCAGCAGGAACGGGAGCGCGAGGAGAAGGTTCTCGCGCAGGAGCGCCAGCAGGCCCGCGGTAACGCCGGCCCCGAGCCACTGCCGGGCGCGATCCTCGGCGCTCGCGGCGAGCAGCAGGAGGAGCAGCGCCGCCGCGACGTCGACCGCCAAGCTCTCCTTGAGCAGTTGCACATCGTAGAACCAGAAGGGCTGGTAAAGAGCGAAGAGAATCCCCGCGGCCACTCCGAGCCGCGCGCCGCCGAGCCGCGTTCCGGCGCGCAGCAGGAGCCAGCAGCCGAGCGTCGCGAGCGCGATCTGAGCCAGGTAGACCCCGAGAGGCGCCGCCGCGACGACGCGATAGAGGAGCGCTACCAGGTAGGGGTAGAGCGGCGCCTGGAAGAAGGGCTCGCTCCCCCACCAGTCGCCGGCGGCTAGAGCGCGCGCCCAGCGATCGTACTCCTGGCTATCGAGCGCCAGTTGGGCGACGAACGGCGCGTCGTGAACCGCGGCCAGGTGGAGCAGGCGGACGAGCGCCGCGAGGGCCAGGACGAGCGCGGTCGCGCGGCTTCCAGGAGGCTCGGCCCGCGACCGCTCGTCCATGCTTCCGATCGCGTGCTCAGCCGGCGAAGAAGGCGCGCACCGCGTCGGCCACCGCGTGCGCTTCCTTCTCGGTGAGCTCCGGGAAGATCGGCAGGCAGAGCACCTCGCGGCCCGCCTGCTCGGCGCGCGGCAACGCCGGCGTGTCGGCGGCGATCGCGTGCATCGCCGGCTGCCGGTGCAGCGCCGACGGATAGTGCACGGCCGCGCCGATGTTGCGCTCCTTGAGGTACCGCTGCAGCGCGTCCCGCCGCTCGCTCGCGATCGTCATCTGGTGGTAGACCGCCTCGTCGCGAGGGTCGTCCGGCGGCAGCCGGAGGTCCCCCACGCCGGTGAGCGCCTCGCGGTAGACCTCGCCCAAGCGCCGCCGCTTCGCGTTGTCCTCGTCCAGGTGCGGCAAGCGGCAGTTGAGCACCGCCGCCTGCAGGCTGTCGAGCCGGCTGTTGGTCCCGATCTCGAGATGGTGATAGCGCTCGGACTGCCCGTGATTGGCGAGGCGGAAGACGCGTGCCACGAGCTCGGCATCCATGCCCGAAACCGCGCCACCGTCCCCGAAGCAGCCGAGGTTCTTGGTGGGATAGAAGCTCCAGGCGGCGAGGTCGCCGAGCGTTCCCACACGGCGCCCGCGCCGCTTGGCGCCGTGGGCCTGCGCCGCGTCCTCGAGCAGGAACCAGCTTCGCCGCTTGCAGATCCCGGCGATGGCTTCGGCGTCGAACGGACGGCCGTAGAGATGGACGCCGATGACGCCGGCGGTCTTCGCCGTGGCGCGGCGCTCCAGCTCCTCGGGATCGAGGTTGTAGGTCGCGGGGTCGACATCGCAGAAGACCGGGCGACCGCCCGCGAGGATCACCGCCTCCGCGGTCGCGAAAAAGCTGAAGGCCGGCACCAGCACCTCCGCGCCGGGCGCGAGCCCGAGGGCGCGCAGCGCGAGCACCAGCGCGTCGGTGCCGTTGCCGACCCCCACCACGGCGGTTGCCCCCAGGAAGGCCGCGAAGCTCTTCTCGAGCTCCTTGACCTCGGGGCCCAGGATGTAGGAGTTCTGTTCGAGGGTACGGCGCCAGCGCTCGGCCAGCTCGGGCTCGAAGCGCCGGCGCGCACGCGTCAGATCGAGAATCGGGATCGCGGTCACTGGTCTCTCCGTCAGGGTCGGTCCGTCCCCGCCGGCGCGAGCGGCCGGCGGGTCCAGGGCGTGTCGTACAGCACCATCATCTCACCGCCCATGGTGACGTTGTGCTCGATCCGGAAAGCCCGCAGCGGGTGGAAGCGCTCGGGAGCGCGAGCGGGCGCCGGAAACCACTCGGGGAAGACGGCGACGAAGTCGGGTCGCGTGGTCTCGAGGAAGCCGGCGAGCACCTCCACCCTGTCTCGCCCCGCGCGCACCCCCGCGCGGCGCAAGGGGACCACCTCCGGAGTCACGATGCCCACCAGATCCACGACGCGGTTGGGCAGCAGGTACTTGATCGCCCCGACGTCGTTGACCGCCAGCACGGCTCCGGGGTCGAGACGCGGCGCGAGCCAGCGGGCCAGCGCGACGTCGCTCGCCTCGACGTTCGCGCGCGCCTGGACGTAACGAGCGAAGGTCGCGGCGAAGTCCGCGAGGCCGGGCCCGACCAAGAGGAGCAGCGCCACGAGGCCGGCGGGGAGCGGGATCCCCCGCCAGCGGAGCGTGCGCCAGGAGCTCCAGGAGATGCGATCGAGCGCCAGGAAGCCCAAGAGAATCAACGTCGGCTGGAGCGGAAAGAAGTAGCGCCCGAAGTTCCCGACCGCGATCTCCTGGCCGCTCGAGAGCGCCGCGGCCGCGAGGGGCATGCCGAGCGTCCAGAGCGGAAGGAGGAGCCCGCGGTCCCTCGCCGTCCCGAGCCGGCGCACCGATTCCACCGCGCCACTCAGCGCCAGCAGCACGAACCAGGGCTGCGCCGCGAAGAGGAGGCCGAGCACGCCGCGCAGGAACCGGAGCTCCGGGATCCAGACCGGCGGTCCCGAGCTCTTGGCGGAGAAGGTGGTGGGGAGCGGAGAGCCCCAGATCCGCTGGAAGGCGAGCCCGACCGGGACGACGACCAGCGCCGTCACGCAGAGCCCGAGCAGGATGCGCCGAAGGAGACCGGTCTCGAGCTCGAGACGATCGTCGCGCCGTGCGAAAACGAGGGCGCGGTCCAACGCGGCCAAGATCGGCAGGAGAAGGGCCTCGGGCCGCGCGAGGGCCGCCAAGCCGAAGAGCAGGAAGGAGAGCGGGGGCAGCTCCGGCACCGCCCGCTCCTCGAGATGACGGGCCAGGCCGGCGACGATCAGGAAGGTCGCGAGGCCGACCTCCATGCCGGAGATCGACGACCAGACGAGCCAGGAGGAGAACGCCACCAACGCCCCCGCGAGCAGCGCCCGCCGGGGCGGGAGCCCGAGCCGCAGCCCCAGGCGGCGCGTCGCCACCGCGCCGAGGGCGTGCAGCGCGACGCCCGCGAGCTTCGCCCAGAGGAGCGGCGAGCCCGGAAGGAACGCGAGGAGCCCGAGGAGCGCCGTCCAGAGCGGTGCGGTCGTGCCCGCGACGAGCTCGCCCGGGTTGAAGGCGAGACCCTCTCCCGCCGCGAGGGAGCGGGCGAAGACGAGGTGGATCCAACTGTCGTCGAGCGGAAAGCCCCACTCGGCTCCGAAGACGTAGCGCTCCGCGGCGAGCAGCGCGAGCGCCGGCAACGCCGCGAGGAGCCCGAACGTCCACGTCCCGGGAGCCGCTCTGGACGCGGCGCCAACCTCTCTCGGCCGATCGTTCAACGTGCCACGATGATAGCCGAGCGGCCGCGCGCGCGATGCTAGAGTCCCCCCCGCATGCCACGCGCCGCACGCTCGCCGCACGAACGCCGCGTGCGGGCGAGCGCCCGGCTCGCTCTCTACGTCGCCCTCGTCGCGACCGCGCTCGCGATCCCCCTCTTGTTGCGCCTGGCGGAGCCGCCGACCCCGGCCGAAATGGAGAAGATCGAGGCCCTGCAGGGCCTCTGGCAAGGGATCGATTTCCTCGCCTATCCGGAGGTCCGGATGCTGCGCGAGCTGGTGGCGATCGATTCGAGCGAGCCCTCCCCGAACGAGCTCTCGGCGGCCGAGTACCTGGCGGGCAAGCTCCGCGCGGTCGGGCTCTCGCCGACCATCGAGCACATGGGCGACCGGCGCGCCAATCTCTGGGCCTTCGTCGAAGGGGAGGACCCGAAGGCGTTGGTCCTCTCGGGGCACCTCGACGTAGAACCCGCGATCGGGCAGGAGGGGTGGCTCTACCCGCCCTTCGGCGGCGCCATCGACGGCCCCTGGATCTACGGCCGCGGCATGTACGACATGAAGAGCCTGACGATCGCGCAGCTTCTCGCGACGTTGGATGTCGCGACGAGCGGGAAGAGGCCGAAGCGCTCCCTCCTCTTCGTGGCGACCTCGAGCGAGGAGGCGGGGAGCGATGCCGGCACGCGCTGGATCCTGCGCGAGCATCCTGAGCTCGTCCGGCGCATGGGGGTGGTGCTCACGGAAGGGGGCGTCGTCGAGGCGGTGAGCGCCGCCGACATCAAGTACTGGGGGATCGAGTTCGCGCAGAAGCGTGTCGCGCGCGTCGAGTTCTGCGGCGCCAACCGGCAACAGCTCGAGGAGCTCGCGGATCTCCTGCGCGCCACCGGCAAGGGGGACGCCGAGCCCTATGTCTCTCCGCCCGTGCGCGAGTTCCTCGCCGCCTACGGTTCCAGCCGCGGACTCGGCTCCTACCGTCGCCTGCTCGCCGACCCCGATCGCATCGTTCTCGAGCGCCCGCGCTACGACCAGCTCACCAACTTCATGCGCGCGCTCTTTCGCAACGAGGTCGTGCCGTTCGAGGTGGTGGCGGACCCGGAAGGGGGGTACTCGCTGACCGTCGGAGTCCAGCTCTTACCCGAGGCGGATCTCGAGGCCGTCCTCGGCGCGCTCCTCCCCGACTGGAAGTGGCGGGGGATCACCCGGCGCGTCACGCGAGACCTCGGCGCGCGGTCGGCCTCGCCGCTCGACTCCCGGGAGTACCGCGCCTTGGTCGAAACCATCCGCCGGGACTATCCCGAGGTCCCGGTGGGGCCCTACTTCCTCCCTTGGACGGCGACCGACGCCCGCTTCTACCGGGAGCTCGGCATCCCCGCCTATGGCTTCTCCCCCTTCCTGCTGGCGGTCACGGAAACGCTCCAGATCGCCCGCCCGAACGAGCGCATGCAGCTCCCGGGATTCGTTCAGGGAGTCGCGCGTTACCGGCGGCTCGTCCGCGAGCTGGTCGAGTAGCAACGAATGCCAGGGGCCGCTGACAAAGATTGTTCTGGCGGCGAAACAACCCCCTTCAAAATCAACGATTCCAGAAGCTTGAACCCTGGCATCGGAGCTGCACGCGACAATCTCTCGGAGGCCGACCGGAATGGACCGTCGGCGAGAATCCGAAAGGCAAGGAGGAGAGATGATTCAGCGTCTCCGGAACCGCCAGCGGGGCTTCACCCTGATCGAGCTCCTGATCGTGGTGGCGATCATCGGCATCATCGCCGCCATCCTGATCCCGAACTTGATCGACGCCCTGCAGAAGGCGAAGCAGAAGCGCACCATGGCCGACATGCGCAACGTCGGCACCTCGTGGATGTCGTGGGTCACGGACGTCGTCTCGGCCGGCGCCGCCGGCCAGGCGAACACGTTCGAGGGCAGCAAGTACGCCACGCCGCTGACCGCCGGCGAGCTCTACTCGACACTCCACCCCTCGGTCACCTTCTTCTACATCAACGACGTCCCGGCCCGCGACGGCTGGAAGTCGACCTATCGCTACGCCTGGTCGGGCAACCCGCTCGCCTCGCAGGTGATCGCGATCGGCAGCGGCGGCCGCAACACCGATCTGGCCTCGATCGCCGCCGCCGCCGGCGTCACGATCGGCCCCTTCACGCCGACGCAGTACGACCAGAACATCATCTGGGCTGACGGCTTCTTCGTCCGCTGGCCCGGTGGCGCGGACACGAGCGGCGGCAGCTAAGCCCGACCGGTTCTCGCCGTACGCAGCATCGAACGCCGCGGCTCGCCGCGGCGTTCGCCTTTTGTAGACTCGCCCCACCGTGCCCCGCCCGCGCGCCAGCGGTCCGACGATCGCGCTCCTCGTCTGGACGCTGCTCTCGACCCTCGCTCCGCCTCCCTCGGGCGCCGCCTCGCGCGAGGTGGATTGGCTCGCAGGCTACGTTCGGATCGACACGCGGAATCCCCCCGGAGGGGAGACGGTGGCGGCCGAGTACCTCGCCGGCCTGCTCCACGCCGAGGGGATCGCGACCGAGCTCCTCGTTCCTCCCTCCGGGCGCGCGAGCCTCCTCGCGCGCCTCCCGGCGACCGTTCCGGACGCCCCGGCGATCGTCCTTCTCCACCATCTCGACGTCGTGCCGCCGGGCGAGGGGTGGAGCTCGGCGCCCTTCTCCGGGGAGACTCGCGACGGCGCGCTCTGGGGTCGCGGCACGATCGACTGCAAGGGGCTCGGCATCGCGCAGCTCGCGGCGTTCCTCGACGCCGCCACGCTTCCCGTGCGCCGCTCGACGCTCCTCTATCTCGCCGTCGCCGGGGAAGAGAGCGGCGGCGGCGAAGGGGCGGGCTGGATTCTCGCGCACCACCGCGATCGCCTCGGGGTGGTCGAAGGGGTGCTCAACGAAGGGGGCGCCAATCGCGCGGTGGGAGATCGAACGCTCGTCTGGGGGATCGAAATCGCGCAGAAAAGGCCGCTCTGGCTCGAGCTCTCGGCCTCCGGCCGCCCCGGGCACGGCGCCATGGCGAACCCCGAGAGCGCCGCCCACCAGCTGATCCGGGCGCTCGATCGAGTGCTCGCCGCACCCCGCCCCTGGCGCGTGACCGCGGCGGCGCGCGCGCACTTCGCGGCGGCGGCGAAGGTCGACCCGCAGGCGGCGCGGATCCTCGCGCGGCTGGACGCCCTCGAGGGGCTCCAGATCCGGCCAGAGGGGCTCCCCGCCATCGACGCGCTCTTCACCGACACGCTCCAGGTCACCATGCTCGAGGGGGCCGACCAGGTCAACGTCGTCGCTCCTCGCGCCTCGGCCCGGCTCGACATCCGCCTCCTGCCCGACAGCGACGAGACCGCCTTCCTCGCGGCGCTCGCGGAGCGGCTCGGTCCCGGCATCGAGATTCGCGTCCTCCTGGATGCGCCACCGACCGCGAGCTCTCCGATCGACTCGCGACTCTTTCGGGCACTCTCGACCGAGCTCGGCTCGCGCGCCCCCGTGGTGCCGGTCTTCATCCCCGCGATCACGGATTCGCGCTACTTCCGCGCGCTCGGGATCCCCGCCTACGGGTTCTCCCCCTTCGCGCTCGACGGCACGCTGCTCGCGCGCGTGCACGGGCCCGACGAGAGGATCCCGCTCGCCGCGTTCGACCGCGGCGTCGCGATCTACCGGCAGCTGGTGCGCGACCTGCTGCGCTCTGACGCCCCGTGAAGCTCCCCGGCCGCGGGCGCGGCGCCGCGCTCCTGGGCACGCTCCTCCTCGCGCTCTTCTTCGCTCCGCTAGCCGATCCGGGCCGCGTGCTCGTGGCGCGCGACGTCCTCAAGTTCCACCTGCCGCTCCGCGCGAGCTGGGCCGAGCTCGCGCACGGCGGCGCCGCGCAATGGGACCCCTTCGCGCAGGGCGGCCAGCCGCTGGTCTCGAATCCCAACTACGGCGCCCTCTATCCGCCGAGCTGGATCGCGCTCCTGCTGCCGCCGCACGCGGCGCTCGCCTGGCTCGTCCTCGCCCACGCCGGACTCGCCGCGCTCGGAGCGGCGCGGCTCGCGACGCGGCTCGGCGCCGACGCCTGGAGCGCGCTTCTCGCCGCGCTCGCTTTCACCGCCGGGCCGACCTACCTCTCGCTCCTCCACTCGCTGCCCCTCGCGCTCGGCATGAGCTGGCTGCCCTGGATCCTCGCGGCGACGCTCGACCTGGTCGCGTCGGAGAATCGAGCGGCCCGGGGGCGCGCCACCGCCGCGCTCGCGATCCCGCTCGCCCTGCAGGCGATCACCGGCGACCCCGCGATGCTGTTGATGACCGCGCTCGCGCTCGCCGCCTTCCTCGCGAGCGCTCCGCGCCGGACCCGCGAGCGTGCCGGTTGGCTGGCCGCGGCGGCGGCCCTGGCGCTCGGTCTCGCGGCCGTGCAGCTGCTGCCGGCGCTCCGGCGCCTCGCCGAGACCGCGCGCGCTCCCGGGCTCGGTTTCGAGCAGGCGACTCGGTGGTCGCTTCCCTGGGGCCGCCTCGTCGAGCTCGCCTTCCCGCGCTTCTTCGGCGATCTCGCGCGCCCGGAGCGGGGCCTCTACTTCGGCTGGGGGATCCACGACCGCGACTTCCCCTACCTGCTCCTGCTCGATATCTCGCTGCCGCTCCTCGTGCTCGCCCTCGCCGCCTGGCTTCGGCGCGGCACGCCCTACCGGCTCCCCTGGTTGCTCTCGGGGGGCGCCGGGCTCTTCCTCGCCCTCGGACGCCACAGTCCCTTCTACCGGCCAGCGCTCGCCCTCCTGCCGGGGCTCGACCGCGTGCGCTACCCGGAGAAGTTCCTCCTGCTCACGCTCACGGCGGCGATCTTCACCGCGGTCGTCGCCTGGCGGCGGCTGCTCGACGCGCGAGAACGGGGGCGCACCACGCTGGCCGAGCTCCCGGCCGCGCTCGCTTGCGTGCTCGCCGCGCTCGCCGCGCTCTTCGCCGCGCTCGCGCGCGGTGCGCCAGGCCTGATGGAATGGTTCGTGCGCGCCCACAGCGGCCTGCCGCCGGGACCGGAGAGCCTCCGGCGGGCGCAGGCGTTCTTCTCGGTCGAAAGCGCGGTCGCGCTCGCGGTCGCGCTCGCAAGCGTCGCGCTCTTTCTCGCGGCGCGCTTCTCGCGCCACCCTCGCCGACGACTGGAGGTCGCGGCCGCGCTGCTGGTCGCCGCGGAGCTCTTCTGGTACGCACGACCGCTCGCCGCGACACTCCCCGCGTCCGAGGTGCTCGCGCGGCCTCGGTTGCTCGAAGGCCTCTCGCGGCACCCCGGACGTCTCTACGCCGAGTCCGGGGATCCCGAGGCCTCGACCGACCTCGTCTTCACCGGTGGCGACCCCGCGCTCGCCTGGGCGCGCGCACCCGTCGAGCGTCTCGATCCGCGGCTCGGGAACCTGTTCGACGCCGCTTACGTCTTCGACGTCGACTACGACCTCACCGCCACCGGACCCGCGCGACGGGCCGCCGCCTGGCTCGCGCGCCTCGGCCCGTCGAGCGACGCGGGCCGGCGCCTGCTCGGCGCCTGGAGCGTGCGCCACCTCGTGCGCCGTCGGAGCGCCGAGGAGATGGCTTCCGATTTCCGCGCGCACGGCGGCGCCCCCCTCTCCGCGCGGCGCGAGGAGAACCTCTACGCGCTCCCCACCGTCCGCTTCGTGACCCGAGCCGAGCTCTTCGCCGAGCCGTCCGCCGCGGAGCGTGCCGCCGAGGCGGCCGCGCTGCCGCTCGACCGGACCGAGTTCCTCATCGGCACCGGCGTGCTGCCCACGGGCTCGCTCGGTCGCGCGCGCCTGCGCTCGGTCACCGCGCACGGCGCCGATCTCGAGATCGCCTACGTCGCCGACGCTCCTTCGCTGCTGGTCGTGGCGTCGACCTTCGACCGCGACTGGCGAGCCGTCTCGAAGGACGAGCCGTGGCCGATCTTCGAAACCGCCGGCGGTTACCTCGCGCTCCTCGTCCCACCCGGGGAACAGCGCTTCACGCTCGCCTACCGGGACCCTTGGTTCGCGACCGGCCGCGCGACGAGCGCCGTCGCGCTGCTCGCGACTCTCGCCATGGCGTTCGCCGCCCGCCGGCGCCACGACCTCGCGTCGTACAATGCCGGCGATCGTGCCGCCCCTTGAGCTCTTCGCCGTCTACGCCGCGCTCGTCGGCCTGATCGTCGGCAGCTACCTGAACGTCGTCATCCATCGCCTCCCCCGTCAACTCTCGACGGTGACTCCGCGCTCACGCTGCCCTGCCTGCGGCGCGCCGATTCGCGCCCGCGACAATCTGCCGGTCCTCTCCTGGCTCCTCCTGCGCGGCCGCTGCCGCGACTGCGGGGCGACGATCTCGGCGCGCTATCCGCTGATCGAAGCGATGACGGCGGCTCTCTTCGCGCTCGCGGTCTGGCGTTTCGGCCTCTCCTTCGACGCCCTGGTCGCGGCGCTCTTCTCGGCGCTGCTGGTCGTGCTCGCGGGCATCGACGTCGATCACATGATCCTGCCCGACCGGCTGACCCTTCCCTCCCTTCTCTTGGCGCTCGCTTGCCAGCCCTGGCTGAGCTGGGGCTCGCTCGCGAAGGGCATCGCGGGAGCGCTCCTCGGCGCCGGCCTGCTGCTCGCGCTCTCCGGGCTCTGGCAGGTGGTCAAGGGGGTGGAGGGGATGGGGCTCGGGGACGTCAAGATGCTCGGCATGATCGGCGCCCTGCTCGGCGTGCGAGGCGTGCTGGTGACCCTCGTCTTCGCCTCCCTGGGCGGCTCGATCGCCGGTCTCGCGCTCATGGCACGCGGCGCGATCGACCTCGGCGGCAAGCTCCCCTTCGGACTCTTCCTGGCGCTCGGCGGACTGGTGGCGCTCTTCGCGGGGACACCGCTCGTCGAGGCCTACATGCGCCTCTTGTAGGAGATTTTGGTGAGCGACGTTTCCACGACCGCTCGCACGCCGGCCCTCGGACGCCTGCGCGAGCAGGCGCTCGTCTGGCTTCCCACCTCGTTGTTGCTCCTGGCGGCGCTCGCCGCCGTCACGCTCCTCTCCTTCCGCGCCAGCGTCGCGGCGACGCTCGCCGAACGGCGGGAGCAGGCGGGACGGGTCGCGGCGCGCTTGGCCGAGCTGGTCGCCACGCGGGGGACCTCCGACGCTCGGGCGCTCGCGCTGGCGCTTCCCCCCGGCGCCGCCGCGGCGGTCTACGCCGCGGATGGCAGCGAGCGCTGGAGCTTCGGCTACGCTGGACCCTTCGAGCGCGGCCGCGGGCGGCCCATCCCGGCCCGCGTCGCGGCGCCGACGGTCGACGGGCCGGACGCGACGGTCGGAGAGGTGGTGCGGGCGCTCGCGCCTCTGGTCACCGACGAAGGGCGCTGGATCGTACGCGTCGAGCTGCCGACCCCGGCGCTCGCGGGCCAGTTGCGCAGTCTCCGCATCCTCACGCCCCTCGTCTTCGCGGTCTCGCTCGCCGTCGCGCTCCTCGCGGTCCTCTTCCTGCGCGCCTTAATGCGCCCCTACGAGCAGCTGCTGGCGCGGGCGCGGGCCGCGGGGTCGCTCCCGCCGACCCGCGGGCGCGCCGACGAGGTCGAGGCCCTGCTCGCGACCTTCGACCGCGCGCTCGCGGCGCTGGCGGCGCCGCCCGCGGGCGATCTCGCGCACCTCGAGCGCACGCTCGGCGACCAGATCGAGAGCGGGCTCCTCCTCTTCGATCGCGAAGGAAGTCTCCTCGCCGCCAATCCGGCCGCGAGCGATCTCCTCGCCGGAATCCGCCTCGCTCCCGGGACTCCCGTGGCGGAGCTCTTCGCGCCGCAGCCCGCGTTGCTCGAGGCGGCCGGCGCCGCGATCTCGGGCGTCCGCTCGCTCGCTCGGGCGACCGCCCGCGTGACACGACCCGGAGGGGAGGTCCTCGAGCTCGGGCTCACCGTGCAGGCGCTCGCGGGAGCTGCAGGCGGTAGCGCCCGTGGCACGCTGGTGCTCTTCGCCGACGTCACGGAGTTCGCGCGCCGCGAGGCGGAGAGCCGCTTGGGCGAGAGCCTCGCGCAGCTCGGCGAGCTCTCCGCCGGCGTCGCGCACGAGCTGCGCAACAGCCTGGCGACGCTCGGAGGCTGGATCGAGCTCGCGACGCGGCGCGAGCTGCCCGCCGAGGCCGAGCGCGAGCTCGCGGAGGCGCGGCGCGAGACGAGCGCGCTCGCACGCGTGGTCGACGACTTCCTCGCCTTCGCGCGACCGGGACCTGGAGCGCTCGAGCGTCTCGACGTCTCCGAGCTCGTGACGCGCGCCATCGACGATCCGGCGCTCGCCGGGACGGCGATCCACCTCGCGCCCCCGCCGCGCGCCCTCGTGGTCTCCGGCGACGCACAGCTCCTCGCCCGCGCCTTGCGCAATCTCCTCCGGAACGCTTCCGAGGCGGCGCAACAGACCGGAGGGCTCCCGCTCGAGATTCGGGTCGATCCGGTCGGCGACCAGGTGGAGCTCTCGATCGCCGACCGCGGCCCGGGGATTCCGCCGGCGCTCCTCGCGCGCCTCTTCCAGCCCTTCGCCTCCGGGCGCCCCGGGGGCGCGGGTCTGGGCCTGGCGCTCGCGCGTCGCATCGCCCACTTGCACGGCGGTTCGCTCTCCCTCGCGAACCGCGAAGGGGGAGGGGCCGTCGCGACCCTTCGGCTACCTCTTGACGTTTCCGTTACAAGAGGTAACTAGACGCCGACGGCGGCCCGCGCGTCCGGCCGGGGCTTGGTGGGGCGAACCCCTTTAGAGCGAGTCGGTTAGAGGAGGAAGATGGGCCTTCTTCTCGATGGTATCGACCTTGCTCTCATCTCCCTCGAAACGTCTGTCTCCACGGAGGTCTGAACGCATGCATCCAGCGATCGCATCGCGCGCCGGCGAGCGGGGCTTCTCGCTCCTCGAAGGGCTCATCGCCGCGGCGCTCCTGCTCATCGTCACCGTCGGCGTCCTGCCGCTCTTCTCGCGCTCGATGCTCAACAATGTGAAAGGCAACGACTCGACCCGGCAGAGCTTCGGCGCGGTGGACGGCTTCGAGCACTACATCGCCGAGCCCTTCAACTCCTTCGACCTCTCGGTGCCGCCGGGTCAGTCCCAGGTCTTGACGACCGACTTCATCGCGTTGCGCAACGAGCCGTCGACCACCGGCGGCCCCTTGATCTCGGACATCGCCTGGAGGCCCGTGGTCGATTCCGGAGACCTGCAGCAGTTCCAGCGCGACCGCCTCCTCCAGCAGTACAGCTACGACGACTTCAAGGACAACCAGGTGCTCGACACGCCGCTCGACGGCGCGACCGAACCGCGCCTCGTCCATCTCAAGCAGGTCCAGACGCAGATCCAGAGCACGGACTCCCCCGGACAGACCTACACCGTGCAGTTCATCCAGGGCTTCTAGGAGCGCCACGATGACGACCCCAGCGCGACGCTCGGAGGCCGGCTTCAGCCTGATCGAGCTGCTGATCGCGATGGTCATCGCGGTCGAGATCCTGGTCGCCGCCTTGACCGTGTTCGACGTGCACAACCGGATGGCGCGCATCCAGATCCAGATCACCGACATGCAGCAGTCGCTCCGGATCGCGCAGTACGACATGGTGCGGCTGACCCGCATGGCGGGGCGCGGCGGACTGCCTCTGATCAACACCGTCGCCACGACCGGCACCTCGACCTGGCTCGCGGCGCGCCCGATCGAGGTCCGCGACAATCTCACCAACGCCTCCGACCGCCAGGTGGCGCGCGGCATCGCCTCGCCGCTGGTCGTTCCGGGGACCGACGTCCTGATCGTGCGCGGCTGCTTCTCGAGCCCCATGTTCGTCATCAACTCATCCGACCCGAACGCCTTCAACGGCGACGTCAACGGCGACGGCACGCCCAACGACGGGACGCTGCAGATCAACGCCGTGTCCACCCAGGGCCTGTCGCAGCAGGATGGCCTGCAGCGGCTCCTCGACGGCTCGCTCTCGGGACCGATCCTCCTGGTGAGTGCCATCGACCGCACCCGGCTGGGCTACGCCGAGCTGACGGCGGTGGACGGCGACGCCACGTCTCAGGTGGTGCTCAGTCTCTCTTTCGTTTCCGGCGAGACGCCGCCCAACCCCTACATCGCCCTGCCGGTCAACGGCGACGGCGCCCCCGATCCGAGATCCACGATCGGGTTCGCCTGCGTCCTCGAGGAGTACCGCTACTACGTGCGCGAGAACTACGAGATCCCGGGGGACCCGACGTCACGCCTAGTGCCCCGACTCGCACGCGCCCGCATGATCCCGGGGACCGAGCTCCCGTTCGACCACGACCCGGCCAACCTCACGCTCGACCTCTCCGACGAGATCATCGACCTCCAGGTCGCGCTCGGCTTCGACAGCGACTTCGACGCCGACGGTGCCCTGCCGGGCGCCTTCGACGACGACACCGACGGCATCGGCAACGACGACGTGGTCTACGAGGGCGCCGACGACGATACGCGCTCCACCGACGACTGGCTCTGGAACTCGACCGAGGACGACGCCACCATCGCGCAGTGGCGCCTGCACGCGACGCCGGCCAACATCCAACCGGTCGACCTGCTCTACGTGCGCATCACGACCGTGGCGCGCACGGCGCGCCCCGATCCCCGCTACACCGCCCCCGACTTCGACCCCGATCCGGCGACCGAGCTGGTCGAGGACCACGACTACACCGTCGCCCCCTCGAACCAGTTCCTGGTGGGTGAGAACCGCATGCACCGCCACCGCATCATGCAGACCGTCGTCGACGTGCGAGGAATGTGAGGACTCCGATGTCCGAGACCCGTACCCAGCGCCCCGTGCCCCCGTCCCGTCGCGAGAGCGGCAGCGCCTACCTGGCGACCCTCCTCCTCCTCGTGCTGCTCACCCTGATCGGCCTCTCGCTCGCGGTGATCACCCAGACCGAGGTCTTCATCGGCGGCAGCGAGAAGCTCACCACGCGCACCTACTACAACGCGGCGAGCGGCGTGCACCTGATGAACACCTACAAGATGGTGGCCAACGACACCTCGGCCCAGGACTGGCGGATCCGCCAGCGCACGATCTCGATGTTCGGCACGGCGCTCACCGCCACCGAGCGGATCCAGACCTCCCCCTACTTCCCGATCTCCCGGCGCCCCTGCAACCTCTGCATGATGAACGACGACAACGCCATGAACTACGTCGCCCTGCAGAGCGCCGTGACGGTCCGCGCCCAGCCGCTGATCGCGGGCGACGTGGGTGCCACCAAGCTCCTCGGCGCCACCATCACCCTCGAGCCGGTGCTCTCCGACATCACCGGCGAGCAGGTCGCCGGCGATCAGTTGATCGGTGAGCACGATCCCGATCGCGTCCGCATCCAGTTCTAGCGAGTCCCGGAGAAACGCCATGAACCGAACCCTTCGCACGATCCGCCGCTCGACCCTGCCGCTCGCCGCGGTGCTCCTCGCCTTCGCCGCGACGCGACCGGCCCCGGCCGACGACCGCGACATCCTCCGCGACTCGACGGCGCGCCCCTACCTCTTCGTCATCCTCGACACCTCGGGCTCGATGAACTGGTCTCCGAAGTGCACGCAGGCGCAGCACGACGCCGGCGTCTGCGACTTCGTCTGCCCGACCGGCGACTGCCCGGTGCCGCGAAACGGCGACGATCCGGCGTCGAAGTTTCGCCAGGCGAAGGAGGCGCTCTACGAGGTGCTGCAGGACGTCACCGACATCGACCTCGGCTTCGGCACCTACAACCAGGACTACCTCCGGGTCACGGCGAAGCACTGGCTCTACCGGGTGCGCGCGGGGCAGACCTACCACACCCTCCT
This sequence comes from uncultured Thermoanaerobaculia bacterium, assembly GCA_964476605.1. Taxonomy (GTDB): domain Bacteria; phylum Acidobacteriota; class Thermoanaerobaculia; order Multivoradales; family JAGPDF01; genus JAGPDF01. The sequence continues at coordinate 26,909 of CAYZBH010000050.1, forward strand.
CGGCGGCATCTCCTGGCCCCAGGCCGGCCATGACGAGGTCTTCGGCCCGGCGGCCACCTGCGCCTGGGGGACCGGCGACGCGAACGTCGGCTGCTTCTGGACCGGAACCCACTCGGGCGGCGGCGCCCCGGCCGATATCGACGCAGTGGGCCCGGCGACGGACATCCCCTACTGGGAGCGGACGCGGGCCGAGTTCATTCCTAAGCTGGGTCTCCCGGCGACCGGCTCGACCACCATCTACCTCCGCACGCAGGGAAACAACAACCAGCGCTACCGGGTGCGGTATTCGCCGAATGGCACCGTGACCTACGGTGCCGCCTCGATTCGGGTGAATGTCGAGGTCGCGCGCTGCACCAACTCGGATTGCTCCAGCGTCACCGGGACCACGTCACTGGCGATCTACTACGATCGGGTGGGCGACTTCGTGAGTTGGCCCTTCGGGGTGCAACGCGCCTACGACCAAG
>CAYZBH010000051.1:0-26589 GCA_964476605.1 uncultured Thermoanaerobaculia bacterium
GGAGTGGGAGATCGTGCGCGCCGCCGCCCGCTCCCTGCCGCTCCCGGAGCTCAACCGGCTGCTCAGGGAGCGCTTCCGGTGTGGCTGGTATCTGCTCGCGGCGAGCGAGGTCGAGGCGGTCGCCGAGGAGCTCGAGCGCGCGCTTCGCGAGTAGGAACGGCTCAGGCGGTCGTCGCCGCCGGCGCGATCTCGTCGACCGCCGGCTCCCACCAGCTCGCGCCCTCTGCGAAGTCGCGCCCTTCGTAAGGGCAGGTCGAAGCGACGTGGTCGTGTCCCACCAGCGGCTTGCCGGCATGCGTCCGTGCCCAACGCGAATAGACGGACATGCAACCGTGGCAGAAGCGGCCGACGACTGGCCCCCGGCGCTCGGCCGGAAGCGCGCTCGCGGGAGCGGGAGGAGGAGCGGATCGCATGCGGCTACGCTATCGAAACTCGGAGCGCCCGCCAATTCGATAGCATTCTGAGGAAGCCCCAAGGCCCGAACCCGCCCTCTCGGCCGGTCGAGTCTTCATCGATCGGAGTCTCCATGCGCTCGCCATCGACCTTTCTCGTCAGCTCTCTCCTGCTGGCTCTCCTTTCCTCGGGCCTCCGGGCCCAGGCGATCGACCGCGATCCCGGCGACCTCTCCGGGGGGGAGGAGGAGCAGATTCGCGCCCGGCGCGAGTGGTTGATCCGAACGCGCGGCCTCGACAGCGTCGCGCGCCCCGCGGAGCGGCGCGCGCTCGCCTTGGAGGAGACGCGCGCCGCGCTCCGCGCCCGGGGCGAGATCCCCAGCGCGCTCGTCTGGCAGCCGCTCGGCCCGGCCCCGATGACGATGCTCGGCTGGGCGATGGGCGACGTGGCGGGGAGGGTCGACGCCCTGGCCGTGCATCCGACCGACGAGAACGTGCTCTACCTGGGTGCCGCCTCGGGCGGCGTCTGGAAGAGCATCGACGGCGGCGCCAACTGGACCTCGGTTTTCGACCAGGTCGGCACCGAGACCATCGGCGCCATCCTGGTGGAGAGCGCCGATCCCACGCGCGTCTGGGTCGGCACCGGCGAGCACGCCGAGGACTGCTACGGCTACTTCGGCCTCGGCCTCTTCCTCTCGACCGACAGCGGAGCGAGCTGGACGCCGAGAAACGGAACCGCGCCGAACGCCCTCGAGCTCTCCTACATCTCCTCGATCCTGCTCGACCCCGACGACGCGCAGACGCTCCTGGTGGGTGGGCACGGCTATTGCGACGGCGGCGTGCTCGAGACGGGGGGCCTCTATCGCTCCACCGACGCCGGAGACAGCTGGGCGCGCGTCGCGACCATCCCCTCGGCGGTCGACGATCTGCTGGTCGACCCGAGCGCGCACGACACGATGTACGCGGCGGTCGGCCGCAGCTCCTCCGTCGTGCACGGGGTCTACAAGTCGACCGACGGCGGCGTCACCTGGGCACAGATCCCGCTCTCCGCCTTCTCTCCCGCCCCCACCGCGGTGAGCCGCATCCGGATCGCCATGGCCCCCTCGGCGCCCTCGACTCTCTACGCGCTCATGAACAACCCAGGCGGCACCTGGCTCTACAAGACCACCAACGGCGGGGCGAGCTGGACGCGCACCAACGCCGGCGCCTGCGAGGGGCAGTGCTCGTACAACCTCACGCTCGACGTCCACCCGACCGATCCCGCGACGGTGCTCGTGGGGACGATCCGGTTCTCGCGCTCCCCGGACAGCGGCGCGACTCTCACCCCTCTGACGTCGAGCTGGGGAAGCGGCCAGAAGGTGCATCAGGACACCCACCTGCTGCGCTACTCGCGTCTCACCCCCAACCGCTTCTGGGTGGGCTCCGACGGCGGCCTCTGGCGGACCGACAACGGCGACCAACCCTCCGGGACGATCGTCTTCGCGAACCTCAATACCGGGCTCGAGATCACGCAGTTCTACGACGTCGCGCTCCACCCCTCCGACGCCTCGACGCTCTTCGGCGGCTCGCAGGACAACTCCTCCGAGGGACGCTTCGCCTCGAGCCTCTGGGACGTCACCACGGTGACCGGGGACGGCTTCATGAACCTGGTCGACCCGGCCAGCCCGGCGATCGTCTTCCAGACCAGCTACCCCTCGAGCAGCCTTCCGAACATCATCCGCTCGAGCTCCGGCGGTGTCCCCGGGAGCTTCTGCTGGATGGGCCGGACCGGCATCACCGCCGGACCCTTTCCCTGGGTGACGCCGCTCGCCATCGCCGACTCGGGGCCCGCGACGCCGACCTACGTCTTCGTGGCGTCGGACCGGGTCTACCGGGCGGACTCCGCCGTGGGGTGCTCACCGACCTGGACGCTCATCTCCGGCGACCTCGCCCCGTCGGGCTCGATCTCGGTGATGGACCCCTCCTCCATCGGGACCGTGCGGCTCTATGTCGGCACCGAGGACGGTCACCTCCATCGCTCGGACGACGCGACCGCGGCGCTCGCGAGCTTCGCCGACGTCACCGGCGACTACCCGGGCGGCTACGTGAGCGACGTCGACGCCGATCCGCTCGCCCCGAATCGCGTCTTCGTGACGCGGAGCGTCTTCGGTGGTGCCAAGCTCTACCGGTCGGTGACTTCGGGCGGGAGCTGGACGGCGGTCGGCTCAGGGCTCCCGGACCTGCCGGCCAACGCGGTTGCCGTCGACCCGACCGCACCCCACCGGGTCTTCGTGGGCAACGACCTCGGGGTTTACGTGAGCCTCGACGACGGCGCGACCTTCGCACCGCTCCTCGACGGGATGCCGATCGGCGTGCCGGTCACCGACTTGGAGATCGACGACGACCCGCACGTTCTCGTGGCCGGCACCTACGGGCGCGGCGCCTTTCGGATGGATCTCGACGACGCGGCGCTGTTCGTCGACGGCTTCAACGCCGGGAGCTCGGGGCGCTGGAGCGAAACGAATCCCTGAGCGCGCGGGCGCTCAACGCGCGGCGATGAGCTCGCTCCGCGAGAAGAAGAACGCGAGCTCGAGCGCGGCGTTCTCGGGCGAGTCGGAGCCGTGGATCGCGTTGCGCTCGATGGAGCTCCCGTAGAGCTGGCGCACCGTACCGGGCGCCGCCTTGGCGACGTCGGTGGCGCCCATCACCTCGCGCAAGAAAGCGACGGCGTTCTCGCGCTCGAGCGCCACCGGGACCACGGGCCCCTCGGTCATGAAGCGGACGAGGCTCGCGAAGAAGGGGCGCTCGCGGTGGACGGCGTAGAAGGCCTGGGCCTGCGCCTCGGTCAGGTGCAGGACACGCAGACCGCGGATCGCGAAACCGTTCGATTCGAGGTGGGCCAGGACCTTCCCCGCGTTGCCCGCGGCGACGGTGTCCGGCTTCAGGATGGCGAGCGTCATCTCCATGCGATCGATCTCCTAGGAGTTCTCCGGGGTGGATACGGCGAGCGGGCTCGGGGAACCGAGCCCGCGGGCGCATCCTATCGCAGGCGAGAGACGCGGGGCGCTCAGCCCTTGGAGAGCGCGGCCACCGCGGCCAGCACGTCGGCCGCCTGCTCCGCCGTCGAGGCCTCGAGATCCCGCCAGACGAGAACGCCGTCCTTGAAGAGGAAGGCCTGGCGCTTGGCGAAGCCGAGTGTGTGCGGCACGCCGAAGGCGTCCATCACCTTCTTGTCGGGGTCCGCCAGCAGGGAAAACGGGAGCTTGTACTTCTCCTGGAAGGCCTTCTGCGCCTTCTCGTCGTCGGCCGAGACGCCGAAGACGCGGATCCCGCCGTCGGTCAGCTTGGCGTAGGCGTCCCGCAGGCTGCAGGCCTGCTTGGTGCAGCCGGGGGTGTCGGCCTTCGGATAGAAGTAGACGAGCGTGAACCCCTTGCCGCCGGCCGTCGCCAACTCGACCGGCTTGCCGTCCTGATCGTTCGCCGTCACCGCCGGCAACTTGGCGCCGTCGGTGAGCTCGTCCGCGCGACTTCCGAAATTGAACATCGTGAGTCCTCCCACGAAGGCTACGAGGATAGCGACGATCGAGCGACGACGCATGGGCACTCCTCCCAGGTCCAGAATCTCGGCGGCTACGTCCGATCCGCCCGGAACGCGCGCCGGTCGCGCCGAGCGAGCAGGTCCTCGATCTTCGCCACGAGCTCCGAGGAACCGAAAGGCTTGGCGAGCACGGGTCCCGGTAAGAGCCCTTCGCCGTTCGGACCCGTCCGCTGCCACTCGGCGTAGCCGGTGGTGAAGAGGACCCCGAGGTCCGGCCGACGCTCGCGTAGTCTGTCGTAGGTTTCGGGACCGCTCAAGCCCGGCATGACCACGTCGCTCACCAGGAGGTCGAACGTCTCGAGCTGCTCCGCCGCGAGCTCGACGGCCTCGTCCCCCGAAGACACCTCGATGACCCGGCAGCCCGCGTTGCGCAAGATCTCGGAAGTCGTCCGCAAGACCGGCAGGTCGTCCTCGACCAACAGCACGGCCCGTCCAAGGAGCCTCATCTGGCTCTCCCTCGGAGGCTCCGGCAGCGCCGCGAGCTCGACGGGCTCCCGCGCGAGCGGTAGAAAGACGTCGAAACGCGAACCGGTTCCCGGCCGACTCGCCACGCGAATGAATCCGCCGTGACCCTGCACGACTCCGTAGACCGTCGATAGCCCCAAGCCACTGCCGTAGCCTCTTGGTTTCGTCGTGAAGAAGGGCTCGAAGATGTGCGAGAGCACCTGCTCGGACATCCCGACGCCCGTGTCGACCACCCGCAGGCGGGCGAAGCGCCCCGCCTCGACTCCGGGCTCCCCCAGAAGCTCGTGGGCCTCGAGGTCGACCCTCGCGGTCTCGACGGTCAGCAGCCCTCCGCGTGGCATCGCGTCGCGCGCGTTGACGGCCAGGTTGAGGACGACCTGCTCGATCTGCGAGAGATCTCCCAGGATCGGCAGCGGCTCGCCGTCCGAGGTTCTCGAAATCTCGATGTCTTCGGGCTGGAGGCGGCGCAACGTTCCTTCGAGCTCCTCGACGAGCTGCGCGAGATCGAACGCCGAGCGCTCGTGAAAGCTGCGTCGGCTGGTCGCGAGGAGCCGGCGCGTCAGAGCTGCGGCGTGATCCGCCGCGTGGCAGATCTGACGCGCCGCCTCGTGCCTGTCGCTTTCGGGCAAGTCGTCGTCGCGTAGCGACTGACCGTATCCGAGGATGACCGTGAGGAGGTTGTTGAAGTCGTGCGCCACGCCGCCCGCCAGCCTTCCGACGACTTCGAGCTTCTGCGCGCGGCGCAGCTCCTCCTCCAGCAGTCGGCGCTCGGTGATGTCTTGGACGATTCCGAACAAACGCGCCGGCTCGCCGGGTGCCCCCGGCAGGAGGCGGGCTCGCTCGTGGACCCAGCGTACGTCCCCGTCGGGGCGCACGATCCTATGGTCGATTCGATACTCGCCGCCGGATTCGAGGGCGGCGCTCAACGCCGCCGCGACGGCGGTGCAGTCCTCCGGATGCACGGCGCGCAGAAACGTCTCCACGCGCCCGTCGAACGAGCCCTCGGGGACTCCGAAGATCCTGTGCACCTCGGGCGACCACTCGAGCGAGCCGGCAAACGCGGCTTCTGAAACCCAGCTGCCGAGATTGGCTACGGCCTGCGCCTGCTCGAGGAGCGCGTTGCGGTGGCGAAGCTCGGCCTCCATGCTCCGCAGGTCGCTCAAGTCGAAGATGAAGACGAGAAAGTGAGGCTCGCCCCCGAGCTCTATCACGGTCCCGGAAGCGACGGCTTCCAGCGGGCTCCCGTCGCGCCGAAAGAGCGTGAGCTCGAGGTCGCGGACCTCGCCTCGCACCGTCATTTCGGAGGCGAAGCGACGGCGCGCTTCGCGGTCGCGCCAGATGCCGAGCGTGAGCGCGCTCTCACCGATCAGCTCGTCGGCGCTCCAGCCGATGGCGCGAACGTAGGCCGGGTTGACCGCCAGATAACGCCCATCCGCGGCCGTCGAGAGAGTAATCGGAACTGGACTCGCGTCGAAGATGCGGCTGAAGCGAGCTTCCCACTCGCGCAAGCCCCGCTCGCCGCCATCGAGCTCCCGCCGATCGGACGGCGGCTGGGGTTCCCCGCTTCTCATCTCGCCTCACTCTCGTCCAGGAGTGGTTCGAGATCGGCCTCGGCGTCGGCGAGGCGGAAGACCGTCCCGACCGCCTCGAAGCTCCCGTCAGCGCCCAGGAGCAGCGCCGAGCCGGCGGGGATGCCGAGCGCGAAGTCGGCACCCGCGCTCGCGAGCAAGCGGCGGAGGCGCCGGTCGTGCGCCGGCTCGAAGTTCGTCTCCAGGACGCCGCCGGGAACGAGACCCAACCCCGGCACCGGGCGGTCGCCCGTGATGGCACGCGCCGCGACGCCGCACGCCTGCGCCGCGGCCGCGATCGCCACCACCGTGCCGCCGAGGGCGAGCTTCCGGGCGAGGGCCTCGCCGGCCGGAGAGTCGGCGAGCGTCTCGATCAGCGCCTCGGCGATGCCTCCTCCGAGGTAGACCGCGGCGGCGGCGAGGATGCGCTCGGCGTTGCGCCCGCGGCGCGCATCGCGCGTCCGGTAGACCGGAATCACTTCCACCGTCCGCTGGAAGACGCGCTGCATGTACTCGGAGAAATGGCGTCCGTAGTCGAGCGAACCGGAGGCGGCTGGCAGGAAGCCGATCGGACCGGGCGGGCAGCGCTCGAGCCACACCTGATCCACTCCCTCGGTCTCGCCGAAGGAGAACTCACCTCCACCGAGTAGGGCGAGACAGCCCGCCGGCGCCACGTTCGCCTCGCTCATGCCCTCGCCACCACGCGGCCGCGCCGGAAGCTCCCGCCGGCCGTCACGCGGCTCCGCTACCCGCGAACAGCGCGCGCAGATCGAGCGTCGGTGTGTGCGCCCGCGACGCGAGCGCGACGTAAGTCGCGGCGAGCCGGTCTTTCCCGGCGCCGAGCGCCGTGGCCACCAGCCCCAGCGCCTCCGGCAGCTCGCCGGGCGCCGCCTCGGCGACCAGCGCCTTCCAGGCCGCCTCCTCGAGCACGTTGAAGGCCGCGAGCACCTCGCTGAGATCGAATCCAGCGGCGAAGCGCTCCTCGGCGATGCGCACCGATTCGGCGCTGAGCTCGGTGAGATTCCGCAGCTCGACCGCGCGCACGACGAGGTCGAAGAGCGACTCGAGCCGCTGCCTGCGCACGGCGCTCCCCGCCGATTGGTAGTGCTCGAGGTGCGCGCGCTCGAGCGACGCGATCGCGCGCGCCAGGATCTCCTCCCGACGCGCGCGCAACAAGTCGTTCCAGCCCATGAGTCCCTCCCCGGCGGCGTTCCGATCCCTCAGCGATCCAGCTCCTCGACGTCCACCTGGCCGGTCAGGCGGCGCCGCCACTGCGACCAACCGAGCCCCACGCCGAGCACCAGTCCCAGCGCCACCAGGGCGATCCAGGCGGCGGTCTTCGGCTGGCTCGGATCGAGCCACCCCTGCTGCGCGAGCAGCCAGACTGCCGACGCGATGACGAGCACGCTCAGGCCGACACCCAACCAGCCGAGCGACGCGATGGCCGCCCGGAGATAGACCACCCAGGCGCAGAGCAGCAGGGCGCCCAGGAAGGCACGGGACGCGTCGAGGCCCCCCTCGCCGAGCGCTCCCCCACCGAAGACCCAGTGGTGGAAGGAGTAGCCGCTCGGGTTGTAGGTGAGCAGGACGAGCACCAGCGCGACGACGACGCGCGCCGCCATGCCGGCCACCCCCATGCCCTCGCGCGCCATCGCGACGTCCTAGCGCCCCAACGCCTTGGCGACCGTCGCGCCGAGGTCGGCCGGCGAGTCGCAGACGTGGATGCCGGCGGCGCGCATCGCCTCCATCTTGGCGGCCGCCGTCCCCTTGCCGCCGGCCACGATCGCACCGGCGTGTCCCATGCGGCGTCCGGGGGGCGCCGTGCGTCCGGCGATGAAACCGACGACGGGACGGTCGTAGTGCGCGCGGATCCACTCGGCGGCATCCTCCTCCGCCTGGCCGCCGATCTCGCCGATCAGGATGACCGCGTCGGTGTCCCGGTCGGCCGCGAAGGCCGAGAGCACGTCGACGAAATTTGTACCGTTGATCGGATCGCCGCCGATGCCGACGCAGGTCGACTGGCCGAGACCGAGACAGGTGAGCTGCCAGACCGCCTCGTAGGTCAGGGTGCCCGAGCGGGAGACGACGCCGACCCGGCCCGGCCGGTGGATGTGGCCCGGCATGATGCCGATCTTGGCCTGACCCGGCGAGATGATGCCCGGGCAGTTGGGGCCGATGAGCCGGACCTTGCGCCCCTCGAGGAAGGCCTTGACGCGGATCATGTCGTTGACCGGGACGCCCTCGGTGATCGCGACGACGAGCTCGATGCCGGCGTCGGCCGCCTCCATGATGGCGTCGGCGGCGAAGGGGGGCGGCACGAAGATCATGGTGGCGTTGGCGCCCGTCGCCTCGCGCGCCTCGGAGACCGAGTCGAAGACCGGAATGCCCTCGACCGACTCCCCGCCCTTGCCCGGGGTGACGCCCGCGACCACCTGCGTTCCGTAGTCGCGGCAGCCGAGGGCGTGGAACTTCCCCTCCTTGCCGGTGATCCCCTGGACGACGAGCCGCGTGTCCTTGGTGAGCCAGATCGCCATCACGCACCTCCCTTCACGGCCGCCACCACCTTCTCGGCCGCGTCGGCCATCGTCTCGGCGACCAGGAAATCGAACTCGCTGTCGCGCAAGATGGCGCGCCCCTGCTCCACGTTGGTCCCTTCGAGCCGCACCACCACGGGGAGCTTGACGCCTCCCAGCTCGCGGATCGCTTCGACGACGCCGGAGGCGATCCGGTCGGTGCGCGCGATGCCGCCGAAGATGTTGATCAGCACCGCCTTGACGCTGGCGTCAGAGATCAGGATCTGGAAGGCGTTCTTCACCGCCTCCTGCGAGGCCGAGCCGCCGACGTCGAGGAAGTTGGCGGGCGACGAGCCGTAGAGCTTGATGATGTCCATCGTGGCCATCGCGAGTCCGGCGCCGTTGACCATGCACCCGATCTCGCCGTCGAGCTTGATGTAGTTCAGGTTGAACCTGGAAGCCTCGACCTCGAGCGGGTTCTCCTCCGCGAGGTCCCGCATCGCGACCACGTCCTTGTGGCGGAAGAGGGCGTTGTCGTCGAAGTTCATCTTGGCGTCGAGGGCGATCACGTCCCCTTGCGCGGTGATCATCAGCGGATTGATCTCGGCGAGCGAGGCGTCGCTGTCGAGGTAGGCCTGGACGAGCGCGGTCACCAGCTTGCCGGCGCGTCCCGCGGTCTCCCCCTTGAGCCGCAGCTTGCGCGCGATGCGGCGCGCCTGGAAGGGCTCGATCCCGAGATGCGGATCGATCTCTTCCCGGTGGATCGCGGTCGGGTCCTTCTCCGCAGTCTCCTCGATGCTCATGCCGCCGGCCGCCGACGAGATGACGATCGGCCGCCCGGCCTGCCGGTCGAGCGTCACGGCGAGGTAGAGCTCGTGCGCGATGTCGGCCGCCTCTTCGACCAGGACTTTCTGGACCTTCTGCCCTTCCGGCCCGGTCTGCGGCGTCACCAGCTGCATGCCGAGGATCTTCGACGCCCACTCCTCCGCCTCGGCGGGGGACTTCGCGAGCTTGACGCCGCCTCCCTTGCCCCGCCCGCCGGCGTGGATCTGCGCCTTGACGACGCATCTGCCGCCCAGCTCCTCACAGATCTGACGCGCCTCCGCCGGGCTGTCGGTCACCCGCCCGCGCGGCGTGGAGACGCCATAGCGGCGCAGGATCTCCTTCGCCTGGTACTCGTGGATCTTCAACGTGACCTCCTCGCTAGCCTGCCGTCGGACGACGGCGCGAGAAGTCTATCGAAATCGCCGGGTGGGCTCCTCAGGGGAGCTTGAGGACGAGGACGGTCAGGTCGTCCTCGCGCTCGGCGCCGCCGGTGAACGTCTCGAGCGCCGCCAGCACCCGGTCGCGCACGAAGGCGGCCCCGTATCCCGCGAGCCCGGAGAGCACCTTCTCCAGCCGCTCGAACCCGAAGGTCTCGTCCGAGTGCTCGCGACGCGCCTCCACCACCCCGTCGCTGCACAGGAAGATGAGGTCGCCCGCCTCCAGCCGCGCCGTGTGCTGGTCGATCTCGATCGACTCCCGGACGCCGAGCGGATAGGCCACCGACTCGAGCACTTCGACCCTGCCGTCCCGACTCACGCGGTAAGGGAAGAGATGGCCCGCGCTCGCGAAGCGCATCTCGCGCCGCCGGGGATCGAGCACGGCGTAGCAGAGCGTCGCGAGCAGGCGCTTGCGGGCGCTCTGATAGACCATGCGATTGAGGGTCCGGAAGACCGCCGGCACCTCGGGATCGAAGGTGACCTGCACCGCGAGCGCCGACTTGGCCATCGACATGACGAGGCCGGACGACACCCCGTGCCCGGCCACGTCCCCGACCGCGACCGCGAGCCGCCCGTCGTCGAGCGCCAGGACATCGTAGAAGTCCCCTCCGACCTCGGTCGCCGGCAGATAGGTATGGGCGAGCTCCACGCCGGCAAGCTGTGGCGGCAGCTGCGGCAGGATGGAGCTCTGGATGTTGCGCGCGGTCTCGAGCTCCACGCGTTGGCGCTCGCGCTCGGCGATCCGCCGGACGTGCGGCGGAACGTCCTCGTACCGGTAGAGGAAGGTCTTCTCGGAGACCAGATGCCGCATCGTGAGCAGCATCGGGACCGCGCCGACGAGCACCCCGATCCACCCCTGGAGCTGAACGCCCGGCGCGACGGCGTGCACGAAGGGGTAGAGGCTGAGGACGGCGCCGCTCGTGAAGGAGGCGATCAGGGTCGTCAGGAGGTCCGTCCCCAGGAAGAGGACGACCGTCACCGCGCTGTAGAGAAACCAGAGGGGTACCGAGGCGCGGAAGGGCAGCGCGATGATCGGCGCGAAGAAGACCAGACTGGTCACCAGCGCCGCGGCGGTCCCGCCCACCCAGCGGCCGAACCGGCGCACCAGGAGGGGCAGGAGGAAGAGCCGGCCGAACAGCACGCTGTAGAGCGTGGAGGCGATCAGGAAGAGCGTGAGCGCGAAGGCTGGATAGCGCGAGTGGTTCCAGAACGGGCCGAACTGGAAGGAGATCGGCGTGACCGCTCCCCAGCGGGCGAGCAGCAACGGCGCGAGGAAGAGCAGACCCGCGATGGCGAACCCCGCCGCGTACCCCCTGAGCGCCGAGAGCGCGACCGTCCGGTTGTCGAGCGAGCGGTGGAAGAGCGCGTCGAAGGCCGCGAGCTTACGCCCCCAACGCTCACGGCAGAGCGACTCGCCGACCGACCAGGAGAGGAACGACGCGATCCCCATCGGCAGGAAGAAGAGGACGATCATCTGCCCCCCCCACACCCAAGCCACCTGGCTTCGCGAGAGCGCCCCCCAGTTCTGCCCCTGGGTCGAACCAGTGGCGACGAGGATCATGAACAGCACCGAGGCGCCGAGGCTCAACGCCAGGATCTGGAGACCGCGCTGCACGCCGATCTCCCCCTCGTGGTACCGCTTGAGGAAGAAGGGGGCGACGAGCGGCAGGACCAGGAAGATGGAGAAGAACGCGAACTGGCTGTAGAGGGTGATGGGCCGCAGGAGCGCCATCACCTCCTCCTGGTTCGGATCTTCGGCGAAGCGGGCGTAGCCGGCGAGCTCCTGGCCGGCGAAGTAGACCTCGAGCCCGCTGCGGAGACGGTCCCCGGCCGGACGCGATCGGTCGGGGAAGCGGACCACGAGGTCGGTGCGCTTCTCGAGGTCCTTGCGACGCACGGTCGGCGCCTCGTAGCTCGCCGGGTCGATTCGCTGCTCGCCGAGGAGCTCGCGCGCGCGCACGAGCGCCTTCTCGTCGTCGAGCGACGCCCCCGCCGCCTCCTCCGCCTTGAAGCCGCGGCGCAGCGACAAGACTTCGCCACCGAAACCGATGCGAGCCTGGTGCGTCCAGTCGCGCGGCGATGCTCCGGGCGGATAGACCGTCACCTCCCAGACCAGCACCCGTTGGCGGAGATCCGAGCGCCGCACCGCCTCGGCGCCTCCGTTGCGAAGCGCTTGCAGGAGGCGGTACTCGAGCGCGGCGTCGTCGTCCATGCGGACGACCACGAAGGGGTCCTGCGGCAACGGCGCGAGCTCCCCCAACTTGGCGAGCGCGATCGCTCGCGCTCCGTCCCGGTCGACCCGCCAGTCGTCGGGAAAGAAGGGAAATGCACGGGGGAAGGCCCAGTAGCAGGTGAACGCACCCACCACCAGGACGGCCAACCAGACCAGGGCGCTGCGGTACTTCTCGGGCATGTCGCGACCGCTCCTCGCGAAGGAGACTACGCAGCGCCGGCGGCGCGGGTTGCGTCCGGCGGAGCGCGGGCAACCTAGCACAGCCCCCGGAGGCGCCATCACCGCCGTGCTAGTCTGACCGGCGTGAGCTGGGAGGAGCTCCTGCGCGCCGCCGAGCAGGCCCGCGCCCGCGCCTATGCGCCGTTCAGCGGCTTCGCGGTCGGCGCGGCGCTCGAGACCACCTCCGGAGCCCGGATCGCCGCCTGCAACGTCGAGAACCGGAGCTTCGGGTTGGCGATCTGCGCCGAGCGCGGCGCGATCGCCGCCGCGGTCGCCGCCGGCCAGCGGGAGTTTCGACGCCTCGTCATCCTGTCGCCGTGCTCCCCCCCCGCCCCCCCGTGCGGCATGTGCCGGGAGACGCTGACCGAGTTCTGCCCCCCGGAGCTGCCGATCCTGCTCGCCAATCCGCAAGGGGAGCGCCTGGAGACCACGCTCGGGGAGCTCTTCCCCCACCCCTTCCGGTTCCCGCCGCCGCAACCCTGAGCCCCGGACTTCCGTAAACCCCTCGGCGGAAATCCGCCGATCGCCCCCCCGTTCCCGGAAGGAGCCGCTCTTGAAGCCAATCGCCGTGTCGTGCCTGGTCCTCGCCTCGATCCTGGCTGCGCCTCTCGCGGCCGCTACGCCCGAACCGCCGGCGCTCCGACTCTCCGACGACGCCAAGCCGATCGCCATGCAGGTCGAGCTCACGATCCTCCCCGAGCTCGAGACCTTCGAGGGCCGCGTCGCGATCGAGCTCGAGGTGACGAAGGCCACGCGCATCGTCTGGCTGAACGCCTCGAAGCTCGAGGTGCAGGCGGCGACCCTCGAACGGGGCGCGGCGTCGCGCCCCGCCACGATCGTCCCCGGCGGCGAGGATTTCGTGGGCTTCGAATTCCCCACTGAGGTGGCGCCCGGAAAGGCGACCCTGCGGATCACCTATCGCGGCAAGCTCGACGCGATCGAGACCGACGGCCTCTTCCGTCAGCAGGACAACGGCAACTGGTACGCCTTCAGCCAGTTCGAATCGACCTTCGCGCGACGCGCCTTCCCCTGCTTCGACGAGCCCGCCTACCGCGTCCCCTGGCGGCTCACGTTGCACGTCCACGCCGACCATGTGGCGGTCTCCAACACGCCCGTCGTCGCCGAGCGGCCGGAAGCCGGAGGCCTGAAGGCGGTCGAGTTCGCCGAGACCCGTCCCATCTCCTCCTACCTCGTCGCCCTCGGCGTCGGCCCCTTCTCGGTGGTCGACGCGGGCGTCTGGGGAAAGGCGAAGACGCCGATCCGCATCGTGATGCCGCGCGGGCACGAAGCCAAGGCGGCCTACGCCGCCGAGGTGACCGGCCCGATCCTGGTGGCGCTCGAGGACTACTTCGACATTCCCTACCCCTTCGGCAAGCTCGACAACCTCGCGATCCCCCAGACCGTCTCGTTCGGCGCCATGGAGAATCCCGGGCTCATCACCTACGCCGACCGTATCTTGCTGCTCGACCCGTCGCAGGGAGGGCTCAACCGCCAACGCGGATACGCCGGTACCGCGGCGCACGAGAACGCCCACCAGTGGTTCGGCGATCTGGTGACCATGGCTTGGTGGGACGACATCTGGCTCAACGAGGGCTTCGCGACCTGGATGGGCGCCAAGGCGGTCGCCGCCTGGAAGCCGGAGTGGCAGACCGAGAACGACATCGCGGACCGCCGCGTCACCGCCATGGGCGCCGACAGTCTCGCCTCGTCGCAGCCGGTGCGCCGGCCGATCCAGAACCGGGGTGACATCGTCGCGGCGTTCGACGGCATCTCCTACCAGAAGGGCGGAGCGCTGCTCTCGATGTTCGAGTCCTGGATGGGACCCGAGAAGTTCCGGAAGGGCGTGCAGCGCTACCTGCGAACGCACGCCTGGGGCAACGCCACCTCCCACGACTTCCTGGACGCCCTGGCGGCCGAAGGCGGCCCGGAAGTGGCCCGGTCCTTTGCCACCTTCCTCGACCAGCCAGGCGTCCCGGTCGTGAGCGTCGCCACCTCGTGCGACGGCGGCAAGGGCAAGTTGGCGCTCGAGCAGCGGCGGTACGTGCCGCTCGGCTCTCCGGTCTCGGCGTCGCAGGCCTGGCAGGTCCCGGTCCGCTTCCGCTACGGCGCCGGAGACCGGAGCGCGGAGTCGCAGACGATGCTCGCCGCGCCTTCCGGCTCGGCCGAGCTCGCGTTCTGCCCCGAGTGGATCGAAGCCAACGCGGGCGGCCTCGGTTACTACATCACGGAGTACCGCGGCGGCCTCTTCGAGAAGCTCGCCGCACGGAGCGAGACGCTCTCGGTGCCCGAGCAGGTCGCGCTGCTCAAGGACGCCAACTTCCTCTTCGGCTCGGGGAACCTCCCCGCGGCCTCGGCGCTGGGATTGCTCGAGCGCTTCGCGGCGAGCCCCAACCGGCTGGTGGTGGAGGCCGCCGTCGAGATCGCCGAGTCGATCGACCCCCACTTCATCGCCGACGACCGCCGAGCGAACTACGCCCGCTTCGTCGAGCACCTCTTCGGAAAGCGGTCGCAGGCCCTCGGCCTGGAAGCCAAGGCGGGCGAGAGCCTCGACGACACCCTGCTCCGGCCGCAGCTCTTCGCTCTGGTGGCCGATCAGGGGGAGAACGGCGCGCTCCGCCGCGCTGCGCGCGAGCGGGCCGACGCCTGGATCGACGACCCCACGGCGATCGGACCCGACATGCTCGGTTTCGTGCTCCGGGTCGCCGCGCGCGACGGCGATGCCGCCTTCTTCGACCGGCTGACCGAAGCCGGCACGAAGCTCGAAGATCGCCGCGCGCGCCAGCAGGTCATTCGCGCTCTCGGGGCCTTCCGAGACCCGGAGGCCGTGCGCAAGGGGCTCGATCTGGTGCTCTCGGGGAAGTTCGACATCCGCGAGGCGAGCGGCGTGATGTTCTTCCTCTCGGGCGACCGGGAGGCGAGGCAAACGGTCTTCGATTGGGTGCGCGCCTCCTACGACAAGTTGGCGCAGGCGATGCCGGAGCAGTTCATGGTCTACATGCCTTACACGGCGGTCGGGTTCTGCGATGCGAAGCACCGGAGCGAGCTCGCGGCCTTCTTCACGCCGCGAGTCGGCAAGCTCACCGCGGGCCCCAACATGCTGGCGCGGGCGCTCGACATCGTCGACATCTGCATCGCCCGGCGCGCCGCGCAGGAGGAGAGCGTCTCGAAATTTCTGTCCGGCTACTGAGGAGTCTCGGCGCTCGGCTCGCCGGCGAGGAGCCCCAAGCGGCGCGCGAGCTCGGAAACGCTCGCCGCGTGGCCGTCGGCCGCGAGCCGCTCGCGCTCCTCCGCGGGCGCGTAACCCCAGGAGACCCAGAAGAAGGGGACGCCTGCGGCCACCGCCGTCTCGGCATCGATCCGGCTGTCCCCCACCAGAACCAGCGCGTCGGGCCCGAGGCGCAGCCGCTCGGCGATCCAGAGGAGCCCGCGTCCGTCCGGCTTGCGGAAGGGCAGCGTGTCGCCTGCCACCACGACCTCGAAGGCCGACGTCCAGCCGAAACGCGCCAGAATCGTTCGCGTCATCGCTTCGGGCTTGTTGGTGAGCAAGGCGAGCCGCGAGGAGGCACCGAGCGCCTCGACCAGCTCCGGGATTCCATCGTAGGGCGTGGTCCGGTCCGTGCAGCACGCCGCGTAGATCTCGAGGAAGCGCGTGTGGCATCGCTCCAGCAGCGGCGGCTGCGGATCTCCTCCCATCGCGCGCCGCACGAGGAGCCGCGACCCCTCGCCCACCATCCGCTCCACGGCGGCGACGGCGAGCGGCTCGAGATGAAGCTCCCCGCGCATCGCGTTGATCGCCAGCACCAGATCGGGGCGCGAGTCGATGAGCGTGCCGTCGAGATCGAAGACGACGGCGGCGGGCGGGGTCATTCCACGCTGACGAAGTCGGCCGTCACCGGCTCCGAAATCAGCCCCGCTTCGAAGGCCCGCGCGAGCAGCCGCCGCACGGCTTCGCGTCCGGCCGGACCGTAGCTACGCGTCCAGTCGTTGACGTACATGCCGACGAAGCGATCCGAGCGCACCGGGTCGTCCTCGATGCCCCGCGCGTACCGCACCGCGTAGGCGAGCGCTTCCGCGCGATGGTCGAGGCCCCACGCGATGCTCTCGGTGAGCAGCCTGCAGAGCCGGTCGGTCAGCTCCTCGTCGAGGTCGCGACGGATCCCGTTGCCGCCGAGCGGCAAGGGATCGCCGGTCTCCCGTTTCCACCAGGACCCGAGATCCTCGACGGCGCGGAGCCCCTGTTCCTCGTAGGTGAGTTGTCCCTCGTGGATCACCACGCCGGCCTCGGCACGCCCCGACTCGACTTCGTCGAGAATGCGATCGAACGGGACGATCCGCGTCGCCACCCCGGGCTGCCAGAGCCTGAGGACCAGCGCCGCGGTGGTGAGCTCGCCCGGGATCGCCACGGTGGTCCCGGCCAAGTCCTCACGCTGCCGCTTCTCGCGGCTGACCACCACCGGACCGTAGCCGTCTCCGAAGCTCGCCCCGGAGGGCATGAGCCGATAGCGGTTCGCGAGCTTCGCGTAGGCGTGGAAGGAGAGCGCGGTGATCTCGTAGGTGCCCGAAAACGCCGCCTGGTTCAACGTCTCGATGTCCGCCAGCACGTGCTCGATCTCCAGCCCGGAGACGTCGAGCCGTCCCTGGGTCAGGGCGTAGAACATGAACGCGTCGTCGGAGTCCGGACTGTGCGCGATGCGAATCCTGCGGCTCATGGCCGGGGAGGGTATCAGATCGATTTCGTCCGGAAGGGCCGGCGAGGCGATCCCTGCTTGCTCCCGAGATGCCGACTCGGATAGACTGCGGCGACTTTTCGGTCCGGCTCGGATCGACTTCTACCCTGGAGGTATTCGACCGCATGAAGCGCTCCCTGCTGCTGCTCTGCTGTTTCGCTCTGGCCGCGACCCCCGTCCTGGCCGGCCCCGTCTACGTTCCCCTGGCCATTCGGGATGGTGGCCAACCCTACGTCCACGTCACGGAAGTCTGGGCGACCAATCCGGACGACGTCGTGCAGGGCTTCGTCATTCGCTATCTCTCCTCGCTGACCGACGGCACGACGCGCGAGGAGGGGGACGAAGTCGGACCGTTCTACCTGATGCCGCAGGAGACGAAGCGCTTCGAGACCCTGGTTCCTCCCGGGTTCCGCGGCATGCTCGAGCTCGACGGCTCGCGGACCATGCAGTTCAGCGCAGCGCTCACCACCCGGCTCTCGCAGACGAATCAGAAGATCGCCGAAGCGCACTTGCCGGTTCTCGGCAGCGACCAGCTCGCCGCCGCTGGCGAGGGCCTCTACCTCCAGGGTTGGGAGCGCATCGCGAGCAACCTGACCACCAACTTGGGCATCATCAACTTCGGCAACGTCCCCGCCACCTGCACCGTGGGCATCCGCCAGAAGGACGGCCTGCTCGTCCTGCAGGGGGTGAGCCTCGACCTGCCGGCGCTCTCGCACGTGCAGTTCGACGACGCCCCCGGCCTGCTCCAGCTCACCAACGTCCCCGAGGGCATGCGCTCGGTGGTGAGCTGCAACCAGCCCTTCTGGACCTACGCGACGACCTACGACGCCCGCTCGGGTGCCGTCGAGCTCCTCGAGCCCTCCATCGCGCCGATCGACTCGGCGCTCGTGAAGCCGAGCCCTGGCGCGCCCCCGCCGCCCCCGCCCGGCTCCGGCGTCGAGTTCTGGTTTCCCGGCGAGGTGGTGCGCTACCCGCAGAGCTGCTGCGGTCTCTCCAACTACCGCGTTCCTCTGCCGTTCGGCGGACAGCGGACCTTCCACCGCATCATCATGGACTTCGATCTGCGTCTCGGCGGCTTCGACTCGCACAATTCGAGCGGCTTCCACTGCCTCTTCTGGCTCAACAACGGCCAGTCCTGGGCGAACATGTTCGGCTACGTCAACTCGCGCGGCACGCAGGGCCGCACCGTCTTCCAGGTGAACGCCACCGGCTACGGCTGGCAGGAGACGACCCAGAACGGCGGCATCTCGCCGGGCGGCAACTACCACGTCCACTACGAGTACGACACCGTCAACCACATCGTCTTCTACGAGATCACCCAGGACGGCGGCCACGTCGTCGGCAAGGAGTACGACGTCTCCTACGACGAGATCGTGACCAACAACTTCTTCGTCGAGCTCGGGTATCAGTACGCCGAGGAGGGGCCAGAAGCCTACACGCCGGGCTGGACCTTCTCGAACCTGCGCGTCTTCTTCGAGGAGTGATCCCGGCGCGCCGCGCGCGCGTCCCGTGACGGAGAGAAGGGGCGGCTTCGGCCGCCCCTTTCTCGTTCTCCCTCAGCGGGCGAGGGCGAGCCGGCAGATCTCGCCGCAGAGCTCGGGAAAGCCGAAGCCCATGGCGCGCGCGGACTGAGGCAGCAGGCTGGTGCCCGTCATTCCGGGCAGGGTGTTCGCTTCGAGGATCTGAGGCTCTCCCGCCGCGTCGAGCCGGAAGTCGACGCGCGAGAAATCTCTCAGCTTGAGCGCCCGGTGGGTCGCCAAGGCGAGCTCCCGCATGCGCTCCGCCAGAGCTTCCGGGATCTCCGCTGGGAAGACCTCGCGCGTGAGCCCCGGCGTGTACTTGCATTCGTAGTCGAAGATCTCGTGCTGCGGAATGATCTCGCCGACCGCCAGCGCCTCCTTCCCCAATACTCCGACCGTGAACTCCCGGCCCGGGAGGAAGCTCTCGAGCAGCACCTGGCTGTCCTCCTCGCAGGCGACCGCGATCGCGCGATCGAGTCCGCCGAGGTCGCGCACCACCGAGAGCCCCACGGTCGAGCCTCCGTTCGCCGGTTTGACGATCAGCGGCAGGCCGAGCTCCACGACCTCGTCGTGCCCCGCGGGCCAGGCGCGCCAGGGAGCGGTCGGGAGTCCCAGCGCCTCGAGCTGGCGCTTCGTGACCTCCTTGTCCATGGCCATGCCGCTCCCGAGCGGCCCGCTTCCCGTGTAGCGCCGCCGAGCGAGCTCGAGCAGGGCCTGCACGGTTCCCCCTTCTCCCTGCACGCCGTGCAGCACCAGGAAGACGAGATCGCTCTCCACGAGCGCCGGCGCCGAAACGAGCGCCGGCAGGTTCTCGCGCGCCGCGAGCTCGCGCAGCGTCTGCGGCGTCGGCGGCTCGCGCCGGACCGCGGCGGCGAGCAGCTTGTCCTCGCCGGCCCGATCGAGGGGACCGGAGACGGTGTCGACCACCGTGACGTCGTGGCCGAGGCCGCGCAGGGCTTGGAGCACCTGCGCGGCGCCGGCGAGCGCCACGTCCCGCTCGGCCGTCGAGCCCCCGGTCAGCAGTGCGATGCGCATCGGATGCCCCTCCTCACGCGTACTGGATGAAACCCGGCGCCAGGATGCCGTCGGGATCCCAGCGCTTCTTGGCGGCGCAGAGCCTGGGCCAGGTCTCGCCGAAGTGGGCCGCCCAGCGCTCGGGCGTGTCGAAGGTGATGTAGCCGGAGAGGTAGCGCTTTCCTCCATAGGCGATCGAGAGCTCGGAGGCGAGATCGAGCTGCGTCAGCATGGCCTCGTGCCGCGAAGGCGGCACCGCCCCCAGGATTCCCCAGCCCAGGACGACTTCCCCTCCGGGGTGCTTGAAGAGTGGGACCTGGGACGCCGCCGTGCGCGCCGGCCAGAGCAGTACGTGCCCGCCCGCCCCGAGCGCACCCGGAGGGAGGTTGACGAGCACCGAATCGATGTATTCGCGTGCCGCGTCCCACGGCAGAGTGACCTCCATCCAGGGATGAGGGTGCTCCCAGTAGCCCGAGAGCTTCCAGGCCTCGAACATCGGCTCCATGCGGCGCGCGAACTCGAGCGCCGTCAGGTCCTGCGTCTGCGCGTGCCGCCACGGGTCGAGACCCGCGAGCACCTCCCGGTCGTCGGGTTCCTCCCCGGGCGCGTACTCGACCGTCAGGTACATCGGGAAGACCCAGAGCCCGTAGCCGATCATTCCGACGCCGAGCTCCATCCCCTCCCCGATGCGCCGGAAACCGAGCGGCGCCGGCGAGCAGATACCTCCCAAGGTCGCGAAGGTCGGATTCTCCGGATCCATGACGCGTCGCGCGTCGTGCATGAAGCGGCCGAGATCGTCGTAGACCAGGGTGTACATCCGCACCTTCGGCGCGACGCGCCGCAACCGCGTCTTGACGCGCGTGATGATCGCGATCTGGCCGAGGCTGCAGCGCACCATGTCGAAGAGCTCCGGCTCCCGCTCGCGCGAGCAGACGTGGATCTCGCCATCGCCGGTCACGCATTCGATCTCGATCGCGTTGTCGGCCTGGGAGCCGTGGCGGAACGAGGCGACCCCGAGACCGGCGACCGAGGTCGTGCCGGCGACGGTCACGCTCAGGTTGTTGGTGAGCACGGGCGGGATCAGCCCGCGCGAAGTCGCCGCCACCACCAAGTCCCTCCAGACGACACCGGCCTCGCAGTCGGCCCAGCCCTCGTCCCCGTCGATCGCGAGGATGCGTTGCATGGCGGCGCTGTCGATCAGCAGCCCGCGCGTCAGGGACTGGCCGCTCTGGGTGTGCCCCTGACTGCGCGGGGCGATCGGAATCCCGCGCTCACGGCAGAAACGCACCGCCTCCGCGACTTCCGCGCTCGTCCGGAAGCGGGCCACGGCGGCCGGCGTCGCGTGCCGCCAGCGCCCGAAATCGGTCTGGAAGACCTCCCGCTCCGCGAGATCGAAAGTCAGCCGGCCACCGAGGCGCTGGTCGAGCTCGACGAGCGCGGGGGTCGGGTCACCGAAGGCCTGGGTCATGCGGGCACCTCCCTGCGAGAAAGTCCAAATTCTAGAACTGAATGTCGCGCGATTCGGGACGAAAGATCCCGTCCGCCCCGCGGCAGCCTCGGACGTAGGGGCGCGCGGGCTCGTCGCCGCCCGCCTCGGAGCGGAAGGCGCCCGTCGCGAGCTCCCGCCATCCCGGCTCCGCACCCTTTTCGCCGCTCCGGCAGAAGGCGCCCATGCCCTGGACCGTGGTGAGGGGAACGAAGCGACCGTTGCGCGTGGTTCCTTCGACGAAGAGGCCGTTGAGCATCGAGCTCTCGCCGACCTCCAGAAGCAGGCCGTCGGCGAGCCGCCGCACGTGCGTGGCCTCGATCTGGCCCATCGTCGAATCCTCGAGGCGCGGCGGCTCGGCGGAACGCACGGCGAAGCCGGCGGCGATCCACGCCTCGATGCCACCCGCGAGGAGGATGGCGTTGTCGAAGCCCGCCTCCTGCAGGCGCCGCATGCCGGCGTCGCCGCACGGATCGTCGCCGCGGCAGTAGACGAGGAAGGTCAGGCCGCGAAACTGCCGAATCTCCCGCATCTTGCGGTCGAGATCGGAGAGCGGCACGTTGCGGGCGCGCGGGATGTGCCCGAGCGGCCCCGAGAACTCGGCGGCCTCCCTGAGGTCGAGGAGGAAGAGCTCGGCGGAGTCGCGGAGCATCGAGAAGGCCACCGCCGGCCCCACGCGGCGATAGCCACGCGCGGGCGCCTCGCCGCGGGAAGCGCAGGCGGCGAGCGCGACGACGACGAGCAGGCCGAGCGCGCAGGGGACGGTCCACGGAATCCTCGCCGTCGCGCGCGCGCGCGGCGCGACGAGTCCGTCCACCACTACCTTTCGATTCCGGCGTCCTCGCATCACCACCCGATCGTAGCGCGCCACGGCCTCGCCCGGTGCGACACCATCCGCGCCCCGGCGGCCCACGGCCTCGAACCGCGTCGCTCACCGTCGAGCGGCGGCGAGCGCGGTCTCCAGGTCGTCGTGCATCAGGAAGAGGGAGTCCAGCTGGGCGACCTCGAGCAGGCGCCGGATGCGGTCCGACGGGCGCACGAGAATCAGCTGGCGACGCGCTTTCTCGAAGCGGCCCAGGTAGCCGACGAGCTCGCCGATCCCCGTCGAGTCGATCGCGTTGATCTTCGCGAGGTCGATCAGCACCGCACCCCCCTCCTCCTCGAGGGCGCGCTCGAGGGTCCGGGCGAAGAACTGTGCGCTTTCGCCGAGCTTGATGATGCCCTCGACGACGAGCAGCGTCTCCTGGCCGAAGCGGCGTTTCTCGACGATCATGGGTCCGGACGGACGCCGGCAGTGTAGCAGCGCGCGAGCGAGCCCTTCAACGCGCGGTAGACTCGCGCCCCTATGCGATCGACACTCACCCGCCTCGCCGTCGTCCTCGCGCTCCTCCTCCCCGCATCCGCCGGAGCCACCGCGTTCGGGATCTTCCAGCACGGCGGTCGCGCCGCCGCCCAGGCGGGTGCGCTCCTCGCGCGTGCCGACGACGCCGCCGCGGTGCGCTATAACCCGGCCGGCCTCGCGACGCTCGCGGGGTGGCAGGGTCAGGCCGGCCTCGATTTCCAGGCGCCGAAAGAGGAGTTCTCGACCGGCGGCCGATCCGACGCTCCGAAGCACGTGATCCAGTTCCCCCCGGAGATCTACGTCACCTGGAAGCCGGCCGCCGGGAGCTCGTCCCTCGCTTTCGGCCTCGGCATCGACTCCCCCTTCTGGACGATCGAAGACTGGAATACGGCGCTCTTCCCTGGCCGCTTCGACCTGGTGCGGCAGGAAGTCACCCTCTTCGAGGTGCGGCCGACCGTCGCCTGGGCGATCGATCCTCGCTGGAGCGTCGGCGGCGCGTTGCGCTACGTCACGGGTGCGGACGAGACGACCTTCGTGACGCGCGAGTCCTTCCAGGGCTCGCAGAGCCTCGTTCCCTGGGAGATCACGAGCCACGCCGAGTCGACGGTGGACGGCTTCGGCGTCGACCTCGGCCTGCGCTACGCGGCACCCACCTGGGGGCTCGGCGCCACGCTGTCGAGCGGCGTGTCGCTCGACGGCACCGGGACGATCGAGCATCAGCCGCGCGACTTCTTCGCCGACTCCCAGGCCGAAGCCGACTTCCTCTCGCGCTTCGCGGGCGGACCCGCCCGCCTCGACTTCGAGCTGCCGGCGACCCTCGGTTTCGGGGCCTGGTGGGCGCCGCGGCCCGAGCTCTCGCTCGAAGCCGACGTCGTCTGGAGTCGCTGGTCCGCCCTCGATCGCACGTCGATCGCTCTCGAGGCGTCACCGTTCGCGACGCCCCCTCCGGCTCTCGACCGCCGGCGCGACTGGAAGGACACGCTGAGCCTCCGGCTCGGCGGCGAGTGGCATTTCTCCGACGGCTGGACGGCGCGCGGCGGTCTCGCGCTCGAGCCGACCCCGGTCCCCGACGCGACCGCCGAACCCGGTTTCGCGCGCGGCGACGCCACGGTGCTCGCGTTGGGCGGCGGCTACGACTTCGGGTGGATCGCCTTCGACCTCGGTTACTCGCGACACCTCTACGCCGATCGCGACGCCGCGCTCCAGGGCGAAGCGCTCCCCATCCGAGGGACCTTCGCCGGCGCGAGCCACGTCTTCTCGATCTCGGCGCGCTGGAAGCGCTGAGCGCCGCCGGCGGTCTAGGGCGACGTCGAGCTCCAGTGGCTGGTGTTCTGGGACTCGAAGCCGTCCGAGAAGAGCCCCCCCCAGCCCGCCCAGTAGCAGCCGTCCGGGTTGCCGTCGTGGAGGCAGTCGATGCGGTGGGCGCCGCCGTTGACGACGTAGAGCTCGCCCAAATGGTCCTCGGCGAAGCCGTAGACGCCACCGTTGCCAGTGTCCCAGCAGCAGGCGGTGGTGGCCCCCGGATCGGCGGGATCGAGATGCGTGGTCACCCAGATCTGACCCGCCCCGGCGTCGCTGTAGATGTACCTCCCGGCGAGCGACGGGACGAGCTCTCCCCGGTACCGGAATCCCCCCATCACCGAGCTCCAGCCGTCCGGATTGGAGTGGCAGAGGATCGGATCGATGAACCCGCTCGGGCGCGCCGGGTAGACGCAGGTCGACCCCGTATCCGTCGGGCAACCCGCGGTCGAGCAGCCGGACGGCGACGTGGCGCTCGTGTCGCACCCCTCGCGGCAGACCCAGCCGAAGTTGACCGCGGTCGAGGCGCTGGCGCCCGACGGTCGCAGGTTGATCTCCTCCCAGTTGTCCTGGCCGACGTCGCCGATGTAGACGTCGCTGGTCGAGCGATCGAAGGAGAATCGGAAGGGGTTGCGCAGCCCGAGCATCCAGACCTCGTTGCAGGCGTTCGCCTGGCCGACGTAGGGATTGTCCGAGGGGACGGTGTAGGCGCCGGCGTCGAGACCGCACTCGACCGGCGCAGGTGTCGGGTCGACTCCGAGGACATCGATGCGGAGCATCTTCCCGAGGAGAGTGCCCGGCTGTTGCCCGTCGCCATTCGCTCCGGCGCCGCTGTCGCAGCCGCCGCCGCCGTCTCCCGTGGTGACGTAGAGATAGCCGTCCGGACCGAAAGCGAGATCGCCACCATTGTGATTCGTGGCGGGATGGTCGATGCGGAAGATCATCGTACCCGTCGTGTCCGCGACGTTGGGGTTCCCCGCCGACCGCTGGTAGCGCTCGACCACGATGTCACCGTCCGCGTTGCGCGTGTAGTAGACGAAGAATCGCCCACCGGTCGCGTAGTCCGGCTCGACCGCCATCGACAGCAGCCCCCGCTCGCCGCCGTAGAGGACCTTGTCGAGGCCCGGCCCGGCGCCGTCGCTCCGCAGATCGAGGAACGGGGTCGAGAGCAGCGATCCCGTGGCGCCATCCCAGACCAGGATCGCTCCTTCCTGGGTCACCACGAAGCGGCGCGGCGAACCGTCCCCCGGATCGATGAACTTGACCGCCTCGTTCGCGGCCGTGTCGGTGAAGGCTCCGGACGGGATCAGCGTCGCGACCGTCCCTGGAATCGACGGTGCGCAGGCGGTGCAGGAGCCGCCGAGGCAATTCGTGAGGGCCTGGGTCGGGGTGGGCGCGGCGAGTGGGGCGAATCCCAGCGCGAGCAGGAAAGCGGGAGCGAGCCCCCGCGGTCGGGAGTGGGTGATCTGGCGCATGAGTTCCTCCTCTCGGCGGGATGATAAGAGCCGGCGCGCACGGCGCCGCGCGAAGCAGTTCACAGGATTCGGCTCAGCGCGCGGCGCTCGCGGCCGCGAACATTCCGGGGGTGTAGGCCGTGATGCGGCCGGTGAAGGCGGAAGCGGCGACGGTCAAGGGGCTCGCGAGCCAGAGCCTGCCGGGGCCGCTTCTCCCCTTGTAGTTGCGATTGATCGCTGAAACCGTGACCTGGTCGACGCGATCCGACACCCCGGGCCCGCAGCCGATGCAGGCGCCACAGCCGGGGCGGATCAGGCGCACCCCGGCGCGCGCGAAGGTCTCGAGGAACCCTCGAGACCGCGCCGACTCCTCCACCTCCAGTGACCCGCACTGAATGATGAAGGCGACCCCGGGAGCGACCCGGAGGCCGGCGTCGACCGCCTCCTTCGCCACGCGGTGGTAGAAGGCGAGGTCGTCCTCCTTGCCCGCCGTGCACGAGCCCGCGTAGGCGATGTCGATCGCGACGTCGCCGATCTCCGAGACCTTGGCGCCGTTCGTCGGATCCGACGCGATGCCGCGATCGGGGTCTCCGGGATCGGCCACCATCGGCTCCAGCGACGCGAGGTCGATGCGGTGGATGCCACCGGCGTAGACGGCCTCTTCATCCGGCTCGACCGCGCGCGCGCGGAGCCGCGCGGAATCGACACCCGGTCGCTCCCTGGCGAGCCAGCGGAAGGTCTCCTCGTCGGCGGCGACGATGCCGCTCCTCGCGGTGCATTCGGTCGCCATGTTGGCGAGCGTCGCCCGCTCGTCCATCGAGAGCGTCGAGACGCCGGGCCCCGTGAACTCCATCACCCGGTTGAGCGTCTTCTCGTTCCGGGCGAAGTGCAGGAGAATGTGGAGCATCAGGTCCTTCGCGGTGACGTTCTCCCGCAGCCGTCCGGTGAGCTCGAAACGGATCGACTCGGGGACCTCGACCTGCGTGAAGCCGGAGTGGACGAGCGCCGCGTACTCGGTGGCGCCGACCCCCCAGGTGAGCGCGTTGTTGGCGCCCCCCATGCAGGTGTGCGAGTCGGTCGCTTGCACGAAGTCCCCCGGCTCGACCATGCGCGTCCGCGCGACTTCGTGGCAGATCCCCGGCGACACGCCGTCCTTGGCCGAGTAGTCGCGGACGCCGGTATGGCGCTGGAACTCCCTCTGCATCTCGCGGAGGATCTCGATCTTGGGCAGGAACGGGCGCATGCGCGCCACCTCGTCGGCGTAGATGAGGTGGTCCTCGAAGACCGCGAAACGCTCCGGGTCCTTCACGCGATAGTCGGGACCGTGCTCCTCGACGAGGAAGGCATGGACCTGCGCGGTGGTGAACTCGTGGGTGTAGCCGGCGTCGACCGAGACCACGACCGCATCGCCCGGCTGCACGAAGACCTCCGCGCTCGCGGAGGCGACGACGTGGCGCGCCAGGACCTTCTCCGCCATGGTCATCGCCCGCCGCGAGGTCGTGACCGGAGGGGGCGCGA
>CAYZBH010000052.1:0-26210 GCA_964476605.1 uncultured Thermoanaerobaculia bacterium
CGCTCTACTACAAGATGGTCGAGCGGATGAACTGCATCCAGAACCAGATCACCCTCTCCAACCGGGTCTTGCTCAAGAACAAGGTCGCGGCGTTCATCGTCACCGGCGGCCAGGACAACGTGCAGGCGGTCGCCGGCCAGATGCTCGGCTTCTTCGCCGAGGTCGGCTGCGTCTTTCCGCAGTACCCCTACATCGCCCACTCGCGCGGCTGGGACGCCGAGGACATGGAGAGGAACGTCGCCTCGGTCCGCGACTCGAAGGCGCTCCACGACGCGGCCCGTGAGCTCACCGGACGCGCGGTGGACATGGCCCGCGTCCTGATCGACTCGGCCATCGAAGAGCGCCAGCTCCAACGGGGCGGCCGCAAGGCCTTTGGCCCGCAGCGGCTCTCCCCGGACTGACCCGCGCGGCGCGACCGCACGCCATGGCGACTCGCCACCTTCTCTTCGCGACCGCCTTCCTGCGGTCGCTGGCCGTGGGCGCGGGGGGCATCCTGATCGGCGTCCACCTGGCGCGCGTGGGCCTCGGCCCGGGCTCGATCGGCGCCGTGGTGAGCGCCGGGCTTGCCGGCGCCGCGCTCGCGGCGCTCCTCGCGACGACGCACGGCGATCGGATCGGGCGCCGCCGCTTCCTCGTCGGCACCATGGCGCTCTCCGCCGTGGGCACGCTCGGCTTCGTCGCCGCGGGCGGCACCCTGGCGCTCGCCTGCTTCGCCTTCCTCGGCATGCTGAACGGCATGGGTCGCGACCGCGGCGCGGCGCTCGTCCTCGAGCAGGCGGCGCTCCCCGCGACCACCACCGATGCCGGGCGGACACGCGTGGTCGCCGTCTACACCATGCTGCAGGACATCGGCCACGGTCTCGGCGCGCTGATCGCGGGGATCCCGGCGCTGCTCGTCGCCCGGAGCTGGCCGCCGGCGCGCGCGACCGGCACGATACTCGGCGCCACCGCGCTCCTCGCCCTCGCGGCACTCGTCCTCTACTCCCGCGCCGGCCCGGAGATCGAAGCCCCGCCCGCGGCCTCCCGCGGGGCGGTCTCGCCCTCGGGACGGCGGATCGTCGCGCGCCTCTCCGCGCTCTTCGCGGTCGACAGCCTCGCCGGCGGTTTCCTCACCACCGCGCTCCTCTCCTACTTCTTCTTCGAACGCTTCGGCGTCGACGAATCGGCGCTCGGCCTGCTCTTCTTCGGCGCCCGGGTCCTGAACGCCCTCTCGCACCTCGCCGCCGCGCGCCTCGCCGAGCGCTTCGGCCTCGTCAACACGATGGTCTTCACCCACATGCCGTCCAGCTTGCTGCTCGCGACCGTCGCCTTCGCGCCGAGCTTCCCGGTCGCGGCCCTGCTCTTTCTCCTGCGCGAAGGGCTGGTCGAGATGGACGTCCCCACCCGAACGTCCTACGTGCTCGCGGTCGTCTCCCCCGGCGAGCGCACGTACGCCTCGGGGGTCACGAACCTCGTGCGCCTCGCCGGTTGGGCCGTGGCACCGGTCTTCGCCGGACTGTTGATGCGCGAAGGGGAGCTCTACCTGCCGCTCGTCATGGGCGCCGCGATGAAGATCGTCTACGACCTCCTTCTCTGGCGCGCTTTTCGCCACCGGCGCCCGCCCGAGGAGGAGCTAACCTCCCCGGGCTGAGCGCGGAAGCGAGGGCCGGGCGGGAGTGCCGGGGCGCCGAGTTCCGCGCGCCAGTGGCCCCGGCGTAGGATCGCCGCCCGGAGAGGGGGAACTTCCATGGGCCAGCGAGATCCGCGCATCGACGCCTACATCGCCAAGGCCGCGCCCTTCGCGCGGCCGATCCTCGAGCACCTGCGCGCCCTGGTACACCGGGCCGCACCCGAGATCGTGGAGACGGTCAAGTGGGGGATGCCCTTCTTCGTCCAGGGGGGGAACGTCTGCCACATGGCCGCCTTCAAGGCGCACTGCGGCTTCGGCTTCTGGCGGGGCGGCCTCGCGGGAGGAACCGGCAAGGAGGGCGAAGCGATGGGGCAATTCGGCCGCCTCACGACGCTCGACGATCTGCCGCCCGAGCGCGAGCTCGTCGCGCTGGTGCGCGCGGCCGTCGCCGCCAACGCGAGCGGCGTCAAGAAGCCCGCGCGACCGCGCGCCCCGCGCCCCGAGGCCGAAGTGCCCGAGGACCTCGCGCGGGCCCTGCGCTCGCGCGGGAACGCGGCGGCGCGAAAGACCTTCGAGGGCTTCGCGCCCAGCCATCGCCGCGAGTACATCGAGTGGATCGTCGAAGCCAAGACCGAGGCGACGCGCGCGCGCCGCCTCGCGACGACCCTGGACTGGCTGGCGGAGGGCAAGTCGCGCAACTGGCGTTACGAACGGCCGGCGAAGCAAGCGGCGGTGCCGCGAAAGCCTCGGAAGAGCGGCCGCTGAGGCCGCTCGCGCCCCGCCGGTTGTCGTTCGCCGCGACGCCGGGTCTAAGGGGACATGAGCAGCCCATTCGCACGAGGTGCCGCGATGGCCGAGCGAGACCCGACTCCCCTTCGTGCCGAGCCGCCCGACTCACCCGAAGAGCTCCTCCGGCGCGCCCGCGCCGGTGACCGCCAAGCCGCCGAGCAGCTCGCCGAGGCGACTTACGCGCGGGTGCACGGACTCCTTTGCCGGCTCACGGGGGACCCCGATCGCGCCGCCGACCTGACGCAGGAGACCTACCGGAAGGCCTGGGCCGCGCTGCCCGGCTTTCGCGGCGATGCCCAGGTGGGAACCTGGCTCCACCGGATCGCCTTCACCACCTTTCTCAACTCGCGCCGCGGCTCCCTGCGCCTCGTGCAGGCGCCGGCACCGGGCGACGAATCCCCTCCGGACCCACCCGATCCCGCGCCCGGCCCCGAAGCCGAAGCGGCCGCGGAAGAGCGCGCCGCGCTCCTCCGCCGCGCGGTCGTGGCGCTCCCCGAGCCGCTCCGCTCCGCGGTCGCGGCCCACTACTGGTCCGAGATTCCCGTCGCCGAGATCGCCGCCGCCGAGGGGATCACCCCGGTGGCGGTGCGCAAGCGTCTGGCCAAGGCCTTCCGGCTGCTCGCCACTTCGCTCGAGGAGAGACTCCGATGACCCGCCCCACTCGCAAGCTCCGTCGCGCGCTCGAGGACGAGCTGCGCCGCCTCCCCGCTCCGCCTCCCCCGGCCGGTCTCCTCGACCGGATCCGGGCCGACATCCCCGCGACGCTCGCAGCCGCACCGGCGGCGGCCGAGCCGGCCCGAGACGCTCCGCGCGGAGCCTGGCACCGCCGCCCGGCCTTCCGCCTCGCCGCGGCCCTCGCCGTCGCCGCTCTCGCCGGTACCGTCGCCTGGCAGACGATGAAGGCGCGCGAGAGCACCGTGCCCTCCAGATCCGCCAAGTCCGCCGAGGTCGAGCGCGCCGCTCCGTCGCAGCAGCAGGAGCAGAGCCTCGAGCGCCCCGCCGTCCGCGCCGCCGAGCCGCCGGCCCACTTGCGGCAAGGCGAGGCGCCGCCGCCGCCCGCCCGCATGCTCGAGAAGCGCGCGATCCCCGATGCAGTCGTCCCCCCCTCACCGGAAAGCTTTTCGGTGAAGGGCCGCGACCGGCGCCTCTCCTCGCGGGAGCAGGAGAGCGATGCGCTCGCAGTAGGCAAATCGAAGGGTGAGGCCACCCCCGAGCCCGTCCGAGTCCCGGTGGACGACGCCTTGGTCGAGCTTCCCGACTCCGCCGCCCCGCCCGCACCTGCCGCGGCGGCGCCGGCGGCTCCGAAGAAGCTGTCCGAAGAGGAGTTCCTGCGTCGGAACGAGGCCTACACGGACTCCTATGTCGACGAGGAGACGAAGAAGCAGCGTGACAAGCATCCCGAGACGGTCCTCTTCGGAGGTCACTCGAGCACGGCGAGCTCCGTGGCGTCGAAGGACATCGCCGTGATTCAGGACGGTAGAGCCGAAGCCGGGCGCCGCGAGGCGACGCAGCCGGACACGATGATCTTCCGGCCGACCGGCGAGCACCGCTTCGTGCGCACCGAAGACGACGCGCTCTCGACCTTCGCGCTCGACGTCGACACGGGCTCCTTCGATCTCGCCCGCGCCTACCTCGAGCGGGGGACGATGCCGCCGCCCGAGGCGATCCGGGTCGAGGAGTTCGTCAACGCCATGTCCTACCGCGACCCAGCGCCGCGCGGCGAGGACTTCGCCCTGGTCGCCCAAGGTGCCGCCTCGCCTTACCCCGACGCACCGGGGCTCGAGCTCCTCCGCTTCGCGGTCAAGGCGCGCGAGGTCGCGCGCGGCGCGCGCAAGCCGGCCAATCTCACCTTCGTCGTCGACGTCTCCGGCTCGATGGACCGCGAGAACCGGCTCGGCCTGGTGAAGCGGGCGCTCGGGCTGCTGCTCGACGCGCTCGACGAGCGGGACCGGGTCGCCCTCGTCGTCTACGGCTCGACCGGCCGCATCCTCCTCCACCCCACCCGCGACCTCGGGGCGATCCGGGCCGCCATCGCGCGCCTCGTCCCCGAGGGCTCGACCAACGCCGAGCAGGGGCTCCGCCTCGGCTACGACCTGGCCGACGAGGCCTGGGAGCGGGGCGAGATCAACCGCGTCATCCTCTGCTCGGACGGCGTCGCCAACGTCGGCGCGACCGGTCCCGAGTCGATCCTCGCCCGCATCGGCGAGGAGGCGCGCCGCGGTATCCAACTCACCACCGTCGGATTCGGCATGGGCAACTACAACGACGCCCTGATGGAACAGCTCGCCGACCAGGGGGACGGGACCTACCACTACGTCGACGACCTCGACGCGGCACGAAAGATCTTCGTCCAGAACCTGACCGGCACGCTGCAGAACGTCGCCAGGGACGCCAAGGTGCAGGTCGAGTTCGATCCCGAGACGGTCGATCGCTGGCGGCTGCTCGGCTACGAGAATCGTGCCGTCGCCGACCGCGACTTCCGCAACGACCGCATCGACGCCGGCGAGGTCGGCGCCGGTCAGAGCGCCTCGGCGCTCTACGAAGTGCGGCTCCGCGAGGGCGTGCGCGGCCGCGATCGCATCGCCACGCTGAAGCTCCGCTGGAAGAGCGTCGACGGGCGCGAGGTCCGCGAGCTCCACCGCGACCTCGCGGTCTCGGACCTGGAGCGCAATCTCGCGCGGAGCGGCCGGGATCTCCGAGTCGCTTCGGTCGCCGGCCTCTTCGCCGAAAAACTGAAGCAGACGCGGGCCGGCCGCGAGCTCTCCTGGCGCGAGCTCGCGGCGATGGCGGCGGAGCTCGCGGAGGCCTCCCCCCGCGACGCCGACGCGCGTGCGCTCGCCGACTTCACCGCGCGTGCCGCGCGCCTGGCCGAAGATGCGACCGAGGGACGACGCGGAAATCCCGAGCGGCTCGACGAAGAGTAGAGGCCGGGCGAGCTCCTAGAAGGTTCGCCCCAGGTAGAAGTAGAAGGCGTCGTAGCCCCCCTCGGCCCGGCCATGCCCCAGATAGACCGGGCCGAGGAGCGTGTCCGCACCGAAGAGCACCGACCAGGAGCGCCGGAGATCCCCCCAGCGCGCCTGGTCGGCGCGCTCCCAGACGTTGCCCGTCTCGAGCGAGACTCCGGCGTAGATCCCCTCGCCGAACTTGGGAAGGCGGCCCAGACGATAGAGGTAGAGCAGCGATCCGACACCGCCATAGCTTCCGCTCACTCGCCCAGTCGGGAATCCCGAGAGGTTGAAGAGCCCGCCCAGCCCCGTCCGCTCGCTCGGCGGCAGCTCGCCGCCGAGCGCCGAGGTGCCGTGCAGCAATCCGGCGAGCGTGTGCCGCCCGTGCGATGCCGCGGCGACCGACTGCACGTCGAGGCGCCGGTAGTCGTCGTCGGCGCCGAGCGACGCCATGGTCTCGTAGAGCTCGACCGAGAGCAGGACGCCCCGGCGCGGGAAGTTGACGCGGTCGAGCTGGTCGAAGAGCAGCACCGCGTGTCGCCCCGCGTCGACGCGCTCGGAGTCGGGCGCGTGGGAGGATCCCTCGCCGAACGGCAGCCCTTTCGACTGATCGTGCCGTAGGCCGGCGCGCAACTCGCCGTAGCGCCCCAACGCGAGACCGACGTCGAAGGTGGCTCGCAGCAGCCGGAAGCGATAGAGCACCGGTCCCTCGGACGTTCCGAGGTCCCGCTTCTGCTCGGAGAAGCCGACGCCGATCGAGGCGAAAGGGATCTGAGAGGGATGGAGCGGCTGGTAGAGCTCCGCGGTCGCCGCCGGCACGCCGCCGAGCTGCGCGGCCACCTTGAGCTCGCCCCCGATCCGGTCGAGGCGGGTCGCCGTGACCGCTCCGAGCAGATCGAAGGTGCTCGTCCCCTCGAGGTCCGAGACCAGGGAGAGCCCGGTGCGCAGGAAGTTCGGTCCCCAGGACTTGCGACGCCCGCGGATTGCCAGATCCCAATCGCCGAGCTCCGAAGGTGTCAGGGTGAAACCGACCCGCTCGTACTCGCCGAGCTCCCAGAGCCGGTCGAGATCGGCGACCAGCCGGTCGGCATCGAGCGTCTCCCCCACGCGCGTGCGAACCGCCCGCCGCACCGCCGCGGGCGCGAGGCCAGGACCCGGGTCGACAGCGAGCGAGCGGATTCGGATCTCGGGCGTCCGCCGCCGCTGGCGGGCGAGGTAACGCTGCCACTCCTCCTCACCCACCGCGTAGCGCGCGAGCGCGCCCGAGAGCGCGCGGGTCGCCTCGGCACCGCGCTCGACGAGCGTTTCGACGGCGTCGAAGTCGAGGAGCGCGTACTCGGCGACCGCTGGCCGCACGACGACGTCGGCATCCGCCGCGGCCTCCTCCACGGCGCGCCGGCTCATCACGTCGAGACTCTGGGAGAGAACGCTCGCGATCGAGCTCGGCCGCTCCCGCGAGGCGAGCGCCCGGCCGAGATCGACCGCGATCACCACCTGGGCACCCAGCGCGCGCGCCGGCTCGACCGGCAGATTCGCCACCAGCCCGCCGTCGACCAGCAGCCTGCCGTCCCGCTCGACCGGCGCGAAGAGTCCCGGCACCGCCATGCTGGCCCTGAGCGCGCTCGCCAGATCGCCATCGCGCAGGATCACCGTCTCTCCCGTCGCCGCGTCGGCCGCGACGGCCCGAAAGGGGATCGGCAAGCGATCGAAGTCATCGATCCCGACGACTCGGAGCGCCAGCCGCTCGAGCTCGGCGCCGAGGCGATGGCCGGAAATCAGCCCCGACGGCGTCGTGAGGCCGTGCCGCGAGAGCCCCAGCTCCCAGCGCGTCAGATAGATGAGGTCGTCGACCTTGCGCCGGTAGGGCAGATGGCGCCGGTCGGGGGTGTCGCGCACCAGCTCGGACCAGTCGAGCTCCCGTGCGATCCGCTCGAGCTCGGCGGGCGAGTAACCGGCGGCGTAGAGCCCGCCGACGATCGCCCCCATGCTCGTGCCGGTGACGACGTCGATCGGCACGCGCATCTCCTCGAGCGTGCGGAGAACTCCGACGTGCGCGAGCCCCAGCGCGCCGCCGCCGGCGAGCACCAGGGCCAGGCGAGGGCGCGGTGTCGGCTCGGGTGACTCCGTCGCCCCGGCCAGCGGCGCCACCGGCTGGGCGCCCGTAGCCGCGACGATTCCGAGCGCAGCCCCGACGGCGAAGCAAGCGGTCAATCGCGTGGGAAGCCCTCGCATGGCGTCAGCCGAAGCGCTCGCTCTTCGTCCGTAGCACCGGCGGCAGCGCGTCCGGATCCTCCTCCTTGAGGCGCAAGAGCCGCTCCACCTCGGCGCGCGAGACGACCGGCCGGAAGCTCTCGCGCACCGCGGCGTGGAGCGACTCGGCCAGACGCTTGCGGTCCGTGTCCCGGACCGCCTCGCCCCCGAAGTCGAGAGTCGCCTCGATCCAGGGCAGGTCGAGCAGCGCCCGCAGGTGCGGGCCGAGCGGCATCTCCCCCCACCAGGTGACGGTCAGGTGGGTCGGTGAAGCGGGATCGGGCGAGCGGTAGCCGAGCGTCGCATGGTGGACCGGCCGGTCGAGCCGCGCCGGCAGATCGAGCAGCGACGAGCGAAAGGGAAGGACGACGTCCCCCGCGCCGGAGGTCCCTTCCGGGAAGATCACGACCCCTTGTCCGGCTTCGAGCGCCCGTTCCACCTGTCCCAGGATCTCGGGTAGACGCCGCTTCGCCTGGCGCTCGATGAAGATGGTCCCGACCGAGCGGCAGAGGGCGCCGAAGACGGGCCAGGCGTCGATTTCCGCCTTGGCCACGAAGACGCAGGGGAGGCGCGTGCCGAGCACGATGATGTCGAGGTAGCTCAGGTGATTCGAGACCAGGACGAAGGGCGGCCGCGGCACCGGGCCTCGCGCCGCGACGCGGACGCCGAGAATGCGGCAGAGAGCGCGCGACCAGAGCTGGAAGACCCCCCCCTGCCAGCGCACGCGCCAACGCTCGCCGAACGCGCCGAGCGGCCAGCCGAGGAGCGCCGAGAGGTAGGCCGCGAGCGTCGCCGGAGCGAGCGCCGCGAGCCGGGCGAGGGCGCGGAGCGCCCGCCAGAATCTGCTCACTGGAGGGAGATTCTACGAATCTCCGAGGGTTCGAGGAGCATCGCGAGCTGATCGCCGAGCCGCACCACCTCCCCTTCGGCTTCGACCGGCTCGGCGACGCGATCGAGGAGCTCCGGCCCCAGAGGCCTTCCGTCCGCCCCCGCCAGGAAGAGCAGCAAGATGCGGCCGTCGGGGTCCTCGACCCGGAGCAGCGCCGGAGCGCCCCCCGAGATGCAACGTACCGCGCAGTCGCGATGGGCCTTGCCGGCGCCCGGCTTCATGACGCCGAGGTAGCACTTCGCGTCGACGATCTCGCCCCGCAGCGTGAAGTGCCCGATCGCCTCCGGGGCAGGCGACGCCGCGCGTGCACCCGAGGTGCCTCGCGCGAGCTGCGTGCCCGAGACTTCGAGAAGCCGGGTGTCGAAGCGCTCGATGGCGTGCCCCGAGAGCTCCACCTCGCGCCCCTCCGCGGCGCCGGCCTCCTGGTCCACGCCGTGCTTGCCTTCCCCCACCAACGGTTGGAAACCCCAGGGGCCCGTCGGCGCCGCCGCGGGGGTCCAGAGTCCGGGAACGGGGTGGCTCGCGACGACGCCGCTGCAACGCTCGCTCCCGCTCCAGTCGTAGCTCCCGGCGCCGAGCGGGCTCTGCGACGCCGCGAGCGTCACGGCCACCAACGCGCCGCCGAGCGGCACGCCGATCGCGAGGCGGCGGAGAAACGTGGCCAGCCCGGCCGGCACCGGCAGGTAGCCGACGAAGAAGTCGCTCGAATCCTCGGCTCCCGGACCCGCGTCGCCTCCTGCGAGCGTCGCCGGCTCGACCCGCGTCCCCGCGGGAAGAGGCCGCGGGTCCACGAGCACGCGCCCGTCGATCACGCGCACGCGGAAGGTCGGCACGCGCTCGGTGAACGGGGGTGGCGAGGCGCCCGTCTCCAGGAGGTACTGGAAGCCGTGCCAGGGGCAGGTGATGCAGCCGTCGAGGATCTTCCCCTCCCCCAGCGGTCCGTTCTGATGCCGGCAGACGTTCGAGATCGCCGAGATCTTGCCGTCGTAGCGGAAGATCGCGACGCGTTCCCCCGCGAGCGTCACGATGCGCGCCCGCTTTTCCGGGATCTCGTCGGCGCGGAAGACAGGAACGAAACCCTCCTCGGCGGCTTCGCGGAGCTCGCGATCGAGCCGCCGCCCCTTGAGCCCAGCCGCCAGGTGGAGCGTCACCAACCACGCCACCCCCGCCCCGAGCAGCAGCGTCGGCGCGAGGGCCCGTTCGTCCTGCAGGACGCCGAGGGCGACGTGGGCGACGAGCAGGGCGTAGGCGACGTAGACCGCGAGGTGGAGCCGTTTCCAGACCGGCGCGCTCAAATTGGCCAGCCAGAAGTCGTGGCTCGTCGCCGCCATCAGGAAGAGGATGACGAGCGCCGCGAGGCCCAGTTGCTGGAAGGGGAAATCGGCGACGCTGCCGTAGCGACGATTGGCGGTCAACAGGCTCACGAACGGATTGCGGTCGCCCGCGGCATGGAACTGGACGAGCGCGAGAGCCCCGTGGACGAGCGCCGCCGAGAACATGGTGACGCCGAGGTGGCGCCGGTTCCAGAGCAAGGGGAGGAAGCGCCGGTCGAGGCGCGCCAGCGGACCGATCGAGAGCACGCCGTGGAGCAGCAGGAGCGCGAGCGTGCCGAAGGCGCGGAGCAGCAGGGTCTCGACGGTGATCTCCGGGCGCACGGCGAGCGTGACGACCGCGAAGAGCAGGAGATAGCAGCCGCAGAGAGCCGCGACCGCGAGGTCGTAGCGCCGTTTGGCCGGCGACCAACCGACCGCGACGTAGCCCGCGCTCATCGCGCCCCCGTATCGGAGGGTCGGGCGTAGGGGGCGAGCTCCGCCGGCAGCGGCTGCGTCACCCGAGCGTGGCGCGCCGCGACGGCCGCGGCGACCAGCCAGGGGAGCACGACGAGAAGAGCGAGCCAAAGCCAGCGATGCGCCCGGCGGAGCGAGCGGATCATCGCGGGCTCCCGGCCGCGCGCCGGTGCGCGGTCCGCTCGTCGGGGGGCGGCGCGCCGCGCAACCAGCGCGACGCGAGCAGCGGCCAGAGCGCCGCGACACCGGGGAGGATGAGAATCCGGAACCCCCAAGAGGCGCCGTGCGCGGCGGCATCGACGCGCTCGACCCCACGCGTCACGAAGAGCCCCGCGAAGAGGATGCCGATCCCGGCGTAGATCCCCCAGGCGACGACGATCCCCTCGGCCCAGCGCTCCCAGCTCATCGACGCTCCTCCTCGGAACCCTTCTCCCTCGCCTTCAGCCCGGCCAGGCGATCTCCCAGGTCACTTCCGGCAGACAGCGCGCCGCGTCGCACGCCTGATACGTGAAACGGAGCGCGCCCCGCTCGCCCTCCGCGGCGCGAGCGCTCGCGCGGACCTCGAGCTCGCCGGAATGTCCGTCCGCCCCCCCGCCTTCGCCCGCGGGCTGCGGAAGCCGCACGTCACGGAGGTCGAGGCCCCTGCCTTCCAACCGCATGGCGCCGCCCGCGGCCGCCAGGTGCCACCCCGGCTGCACACGCACGCGGAGCTCGAGCTCCGTCCACCCGTCCGCGTCCGTCGCTCCGGGACGCAGATCCAGCTCGACCGCGCCGCGCGCCTCGGCCTGGAGCATCTTGGATGCGGCGAAGGCGTGCGCGGTTGCGGCCGCCGCCACGGCCTCCCGCGCCGCCCCCTCGCGCGCCCCACCGCTCGCGCGCGCGACCCCGGCGAGCCGGGCGAGGGCGATCGCCAACGTCTTCGCCCCCTCCGCGTGCTGTTCCACGAGCGGCGCGAACGCGCGCAAGGTCCGCTCGGCGCCCTCGAGGTAGCGCGGCTCGCCGGTCGTCCGCGCGAGCTCGAGCCAGTTGAGCGCCGCGACTCCGTTCGCGGCCGGAAGCGCGCCGTCGAAGAGCTCCTTCGGGCGGAAGAGAAGGTCTTCGGCCGGCGCGGCGTTGAAGTATCCACCGGCGGGCGATCCCAACCGCAGCTCCTGCTCGCCGGCCAGGCGGAGCGCTTCGTCCCGCCACCGTCTCTCGCCGCTCGACTCGAAGAGGCAGAGGAGCGCGCGCACCAGGAAGACGTAGTCGGAGAGGAAGGCGGGAATGGTGGCGCGCCCCGCGCGCCAGACGTGGCGGAGCGAGCCGTCCTCCCCCCGGAGCGCCGCGAGCACGAAGCTCGCGGCCCCCGCCGCGCGCGCCACGAGCGCCGGCTCCCCGAGCCGCTCGCCCGCGATCGCGAGCCCCGCGATCGCGACGCCGTTCCAGTCGGCGAGCACCTTGTCGTCGGTCGCCGGCCGCCGCCGCTCGCCGCGCGCCGCGAGGAGCTCGCGCGCGAGCGGCTCGATCTCGGCGAGCAGCTCCTCGCGCGTCAGGCGTCGCTCCCGCGCCTGCACCGCGAGCGGTCGCGGCAGATGCAGCACGTAGCGTTCCCCTTCGAAGAAGGGCGCGTCGTGGAAGCCGAGGAGCGGCGCCAGGAACGCCGCCCCCTCCTCGCCGATCGCCTCCGCGATCTCGCGCCGCGTCCAGACGTAGTAGGCCCCTTCGTGGCCGTCGGTCTCGGCGTCGATGGCGCTCCAGAACCCGCCTTCCGGCGCCTGCATCTCGCGCTCGAGGAAGGCGGCGGTCGCGAGCGCGACGCGGCGCGCTTCGGGGTCGCCCGTCCGGGCGTGCTCGCGCGCGTAGAGCTCGAGCAGCAGCCCGTTGTCGTAGAGCATCTTCTCGAAGTGCGGCACGCGCCACTCGCGATCGGTCGCGTAGCGGTGGAATCCCCCGGCGAGCTGATCCTGGAGACCGCCGCGCGCCATCGCGTCGAGCGTCGCCTGGAGCATCATGGCGGCATCCGGTCGCTCCCCGGCGACCTCCGCCAGCAACCAGAGGTTCGCCGCCGACGGGAATTTCGGAGCGCCGCCGAACCCTCCCCAGGTCGGATCGAAGCGGGAACGCAACCCCGAGAGCCCCTGCTCGAGCGGCCGGTCGCCCGCGAGCGGACCGTTCCAGGGCGGGCTCTCGGCGAGATGGCGGCGCATCGCGGCCACGAGCTCGGCGGCCTGCTCCTCCACTTCCGCGCGCCGTTCCTTCCAGGCGTGCGCCATCGACGCCAGGACGTGGCGAAAGCCGGGGCGCCCCCAGCGGTCGTCGGGCGGAAAGTAGGTGCCGGCGAAGTAAGGCGCCAGCTCGGGCGTCAGGAAGAGCGAGTTGGGCCACCCCCCCTGACCGGCCAGCAGCTGCGTCGCCAGCATGTAGATCTCGTCGAGGTCGGGCCGCTCTTCGCGATCGACCTTGACGCTCACGAAGTCCCGCGCGAGCTCCGCCGCGATCGCCGGGTCCGAGAACGACTCCCGCTCCATGACGTGACACCAGTAGCAGGTCGAGTAGCCGACCGAGAGGAAGATCGGCTTCCCCTCGGCGCGGGCGCGCGCGATCGCCTCGTCGCCCCACGGATACCAGTCGACCGGGTTCCCCGCGTGCAGCCGGAGGTAGGGCGAGCTCTCGTCCGCGAGACGGTTCGCACGCCGGCCGGTTCCACTCATGCGCGCGATTATGTTCCGAACCGGCCCGATTCCTGTCCAAGAGCGGAGCGTGCCTTCTCGGATCCGGCCCTTCCGACCCGTCGGGACTCCCCTCGCGCGCCCCGCGACCGGACCGCGCGGCGCTCGAAGCGGCGACGTCGTCCCGTTGCGGAGAAGACCACAACGGCCGTTCATCAAACCATCACAGAGGAAAGAGGAGACTCGCGGGAGGACTCGCGGGAGGACTCACGACGGAATGCGCCGCGCCATGCTGACGACGCTCTACGCTGCCACGCTCCTCGCCCTCGCTCTCGCGGCGTGGCGTGGGCGCGACTACTATCGCCTTCCGCTCCTCGAGCGACCACACCATCCCCTCCACTGGCAGCTCAAGCCGGGCGGCGAGCTCGGGCGCCTCTACGGGATCGCCGGCGCCTCGCTCATGACGGCCATGCTCGCCTACAGCCTCCGCAAGCGGCTCCCGCCGCTGCGGCGCTGGGCCTCGCTCGGCGGCTGGCTCGACTTCCACATCTGGTGCGGCATCGCCGGACCGCTCCTGATCGTTCTCCACTCGGCCCTCAAGGTCCAGGGACTGATCGCCATCGCCTTCTGGTCGATGGTCGCAGTGGCCCTCTCCGGGATCCTCGGTCGCTTCCTCTACGCTCAGATCCCCCGCACCGCGGCGGGCGACCAGCTTTCGCTCGTCGAGGCGCGCCGCGTCGAAGGGGAGCTCGTCGAACGCCTGCGGCGCGACTACGGGCTCTCCGAGGCGGATCTCGCTCGACTCGCTCCGGACGATGGGCGCCGCGGCGAGGGCTCGCTGCTCGGGGCGCTCGCGGGCCTCCTGGGGGAAGCGCTGCACTCCCGCCGCCGGCTCGCGCCGCTCGGCGCCCGCCTGCAATCGCTCGCGCGGCCGGAGCGGCAGGCTTTACGACGTCTCGCAGGGCAGCGGGCTCTCCTGCACCGGCGTCTCGCGCTCTGGCGGCGCCTGCACGAGCTCTTCCACTACTGGCACGTCTTCCACAAGCCGTTCGCCATCCTCATGTATCTGTTCGCCGCCATTCACATCGGCGTCGCGTTCGCTACCGGCTACGCCCTGGGGCCGGGTTGACGACCCGCCGCCCCTCGCCTCCGGCTCGCCTCGCGCTCGCGGCGCTCTGGCTGAGCCTCGGCGCGGCGCGGTCCGGAGCGCAGATCTCGCCTGGCCCGCTGGCCGCGCCCCACGCCGCGCTCGAGGGG
This sequence comes from uncultured Thermoanaerobaculia bacterium, assembly GCA_964476605.1. GTDB lineage: Bacteria > Acidobacteriota > Thermoanaerobaculia > Multivoradales > JAGPDF01 > JAGPDF01. Next base: position 14,175 of record CAYZBH010000052.1, read on the forward strand.
AATCGCGCCTGCCTCTCCTGCCATCGCGCCGGCAAGGGCGTCGACTCCGCCCTCTGTCTCGACTGCCATCGCGCCCTCGGTGGGCGCGTTCGCGCCGGCTTGGGGCCGCACGCCCGCGCCGATCACCAGCGCTGCGAGCGCTGCCACTCGGAACACAACGGCCGCGAGTTCGCGCTCGTACGTTGGGAGGTGGGCGAGCGATCCTTCGACCATGCGGAATCCGGCTGGCGGCTCGAAGGCAAGCACGCGCGCGCGGCCTGCCGGGACTGCCACCGGCCCGAGCGAATCGCTCCGGCGCTCCGCGCCACGGAGCCGGGCATCGATCTCGCCCGTACCTACCTCGGGCTCGAGCGCGCCTGTTCGACCTGCCACGCCGATCCGCACCAAGGGTCGCTCGCGCCCGCCGCCTGCACCGACTGTCACGGCCAGGAGACCTGGAAGGGTGCCTCCGGCTTCGACCATGCCCGTACGCGCTACCCGCTCGTGGGAGCGCACGCCAAGACGCCGTGCCTGGACTGCCACAAGCAGCCGGGCCAGGCACAGGCTGGCGCCGCCGCCTCTCTCCTGCTCGCGCAGTTCAAGGACCGGCCGATTCCCGACTGTGCCGCCTGCCACGCCGACGTCCACAAGGGCCGGCTCGGCGCCGACTGCGCCACCTGCCACTCGACCTCGACCTTTCGGGCCGCGGAAGTGCGCCGCGTCGACCACGACCGCACCGCCTACCCCTTGCGAGGCCGCCACCGCACGGTGGCGTGCGAGCGTTGCCACACGCCGGGCCGCGAGCTTCGCATCCCAGGATTCGCGCGCTGCGAGACCTGCCACGCCGATGGGCACGCCGGCCAGCTCGCGACGGTGGCAGCCGGCAAGACGGTGAGCGCCTGCGCCGACTGCCACGATGTCGCGGGCTTCGAGCCGGCCCGCTTCGGCCCCGACGAGCACGCGCGGAGTCGCTATCCACTCGAGGGCGCGCACCTCGCCGTTCCTTGCGTCGCCTGCCATCGCGAGGTCGCCGCAGCGTCGCTGCCTTCCGGCTCCCGTCGCCCGGCCTCGGGCAGGACGCGGCAGTATCGCTTCGCCGGCACCACCTGCCGCGATTGCCATCGCGATCCGCACCGCGGGGCGCTGGATCGCTTCGCGGGCGCGCAGGGTTGCGCCACCTGCCACGACGCCTCGAGCTGGCGCACGGTCGCCATCGAGCACGACCAGACGCGCTTCCCTCTCGTCGGCAAGCATGCAGGCGTCGCCTGCGTCGCTTGTCACCCGCGCGACGGGGCCGGCCAGCTCGCGCTCGTCGAGCGCCCCCTCGATTGCGCCGGCTGTCATCGCGACGTCCACGCCGGCCAGCTCGCCGTCGCGGGCGCCACGCGCTGCGAGCGCTGCCACGACGCCAACGCCTTCCGGCCGGCTCCCGGCTTCGTGCACGCCCGCGACAGCCGGTACGCGCTCGACGGCAAGCACGAGACGGTCGCCTGCGCCGCCTGCCATCCGGTCGAGCGCCTCGGCGGCGAGAACGTCGTGCGCTTCAAGCCCCTGCCCGTCGCGTGCGCGGGCTGTCACGCCTCCGCAGGCCGCTCGCGGAGCACCGGATGAACACCTTGCTCGATCTCGATGCCACGGTCGTCTGGGCTCTCGCGGCGCTCGTCGCGACCCTGGTCGTCCTCCCTTACGCGATCTCGTTCCGGCGGCAGCGGCGGCGCGATCGCGCGCGGCTCGAAGAGGCCCAGGCGCTGGGCATCGACCGGCCGATCTCGCAGTACCCCTTCATCGATCCGCGCGACTGCATCGGTTGCGGCGCCTGCGTGCGCGCCTGTCCGGAGGGGGACGTGCTCGGCGTGGTCGGCGGCACCGCCGTCGTGATCAACGGGCTGCGCTGCGTCGGTCACGGACGGTGCGCGGACGCCTGCCCGGTCGGCGCCATCGAGATCGGTCTCGGCGACGTGAAGGGACGGCGCGACATGCCGGTGCTCACGCCGGATTTCGAGTCCAACGTCCCCGGCATCTTCGTGGCTGGCGAGCTCACCGGAATCGCCCTCATCCGCAACGCCGTCGAGCAGGGGTCCCGCGTGGTCGAGACCATCGCCGCGCGGCTCGCCGCGGAGGGCGTCGGACGGCGCGGCGGAGAGCACGACCTGATCATCGTCGGCGCCGGGCCCGCGGGCCTGGCGGCGGCTCTCGCGGCCCGCGAGCGCGGGCTCGACGCGCTCGTCGTCGACCAGGGGGATGGGCTCGGCGGCACCATTCTCCACTTCCCGCGCCGCAAGATGGTGCTCACGCGACCGGTCGGCCTGCCGGGGGGCGCCTCTCTCGGGCGGGAGGAGTACTCGAAGGAAGAGCTGCTCGCGCTCCTCAGCTCGGAGGTCGAGCGACACCGGCTCGACGTGCGCTTCGGCGAGCGCCTCCTCGACGTCGAGCGCCGGGAGGACGGGTTCGCGGTCCGCACCAGCGGCGCGGCGCACCGCGCCCGCCACGTGGTGCTCTCGCTCGGCCGGCGCGGCACGCCGCGCAAGCTCGGCGTTTCCGGCGAGGAGCGCGCGAAGGTCATGTACCAACTGCGCGATGCCGAGTCCTACCGTGGACAACGCATCCTCGTGGTCGGCGGCGGCGACAGCGCCATCGAGGCCGCGAACGGCCTCGCGCGACAGGCGGGAAACCAAGTCACCGTCTCGTACCGTAAGAACGCGTTCTATCGCATCAAGAAGAAGAACCAGGACGCGATCGAAGGGCTCATGCGGCGCGGCAAGGTGCGCGCGCGCTTCGAGTCCGAGGTCGAATCGATCGAGGAGGGTACCGTGACTCTGCGCGTCGGCGAACGGAAAGAGCGCCTGGAGAACGACTATGTCTTCGTGCTGATCGGCGGCGAGCCGCCGTTCGACCTGTTGCGAGGCATCGGACTCGCCTTCGGAGGAGACGCGCCCGCGGACCCGGCGGCGCCGCGCCGTTCGCGCGCCGCGGCCGTCGCGATGCTGACCCTCGCTCTCGCCGGAGGCCTTTCGGGCGCCGCGCCGGCGCGCGCCCAGGAGAGTCCGCACGGGAATCTCACGATGGCCTGCGACGACTGCCACACCACCGCGGACTGGAGCCGCGTCGGCCGCGACGCCCGCTTCTCGCACGCCTCGACCGGATTCCCGCTCACCGGCGCGCACGCCGTGGCCGCCTGCGCCGAATGTCATCGCAGTCCGGTCTTCAGCCAGGTCGGCACGGCCTGCCAGGACTGCCACCGCGACGTGCACGCGGGCGAGCTCGGCGCGGTCTGCGTCAACTGCCACGACACGCGCCGGTGGGATCCGCGCAGCGACCTCTATCACGCGCACGACCGCACGCTCTTCCCGCTCCTCGCGGCGCATGCGCGGGTCGACTGCGAGGCCTGCCACGGCGGCCAGCCGCCGACCGAGTACTCGCGCACGCCGATCGACTGCTACGCCTGCCATCGCGCCGCCTTCCAGGCCGCGACCTCGCCGCCGCACTCCGGCTTCTCGACCGATTGCAAGCAGTGCCACATCGGCCTGACCGACGATTGGCACCGCACGACCTTCCAGCACTCCGCGCGCTTCCCGCTCACCGGAGCGCATGGCGCGCTCGCCTGCGAGGAGTGCCATCGCCAGGGCTACCAGGGGACCCGGGCCGACTGCTACGCCTGCCATCAACGCGACTACGACGCGACGCGCGACCCGAACCACCGGCAGGCGGGCTACCCCACGAGCTGCCAGAACTGCCACACGACGACCTCCTGGGGGGGGGCCACCTCCGAGCACGCCTCGTTCCCGCTCCTGGGAGCGCATCGCGCCGTCGCTTGCGAGAGCTGCCACACCAGCGGCTACGCCGGAACGCCGCGTGACTGCTACTCCTGCCACCGCGCCGACTACGAGGGCACCCGCGACCCCAATCACCGGACCGCCGGGTTCCCGACGGCCTGCGAGAGCTGTCACACCGTCAACGGCTGGGATGGCGCCAACTTCAGTCACACGAGCTTCCCGCTCACCGGCGCGCACCAGAGCGCCGCCTGCGCCTCCTGCCACACGTCCGGGTACCAGGGGACGCCGCGCGACTGCTACTCCTGCCACCGTGCCGACTACGACGGCACCGACGATCCCAACCATCGCGCGGCCGGCTATCCCACCACCTGCGAGAGCTGCCACGGCACCTCGCGCTGGGACGGCGCCAGCGCCCAGCACACGAGCTTCCCCCTGACCGGCGCGCACGCCACGACCGCCTGCTCGGCCTGCCACACGTCGGGCTACCAGGGGACCCCGCGCGAGTGCTACGCCTGCCACCGCGCCGACTACGACGGCACCAACGATCCCAACCACCGCGCGGCCGGCTATCCCACCACGTGCGAGAGCTGCCACAGCACGTCGCGCTGGGAAGGCGCCAACGCCCAACACAACAGTTTCCCGCTCACCGGCGCGCACGCCACGACGGCCTGCTCGGCCTGCCACACCTCCGGCTACCAGGGCACGCCGAGGGAGTGCTACGCCTGCCACCGCGCCGACTTCGACGGTACGACCGATCCCAATCACCGCGCGGCCGGCTACCCGACCACCTGCGAGAGCTGTCACACGACCGTTCGATGGGAGGGCGCCAGCGCGCAGCACAACAGCTTCCCGCTCACCGGCGCGCACGCCACGACCGCCTGCTCGGCCTGTCACACCTCGGGCTACCAAGGCACGCCGAGGGAGTGTTACGCCTGCCATCGCTCCGCCTACGAGGGCACGACCGATCCCAACCACCGAACCGCGGGCTTCCCGACGACGTGCGAGAGCTGTCACTCGACCACGCGCTGGGACGGCGCGACGTTCGACCACGGGGCCACCGGCTGGCCGCTGACCGGCGCCCACACCGGGACGTCCTGCCAGGCCTGCCACGCGAGCGGCTACGCCGGGACGCCGACCGATTGCTACGCGTGCCACCGGGCGGACTACCAGGGCACGACCGACCCGAACCACGTGGCAGCCGGCTTCCCCACCACCTGCCAGAGCTGTCACACCACCACGCGATGGGAGGGCGCCACCTTCAACCACGACGCCGCCTACTTCCCGATCTACTCGGGACGCCACCGCAACGCCTGGAACACCTGCGCCGACTGCCACGTCTCGCCCGGCAACTACCAGCACTTCGAGTGCATCTTCTGCCACGAGCACAATCGCTCCGAGACCGACAGCCACCACCGCGAGGTGGGTGGCTACGTCTACGCCAGTCCCAACTGCTACAGCTGCCATCCGCGAGGAGTCGGCGATGACTGAGCGTCCTTCGCTTCCGCTCCGCGCCGCGCTGGTCGCGGCGCTCCTCCTGACCGGCGCCGCGTTCGCCGCGGAGCCCCGCCCGATCTCCGTCTCCTACCTCTCCGCGAGCTCGGTCTATCTCGACGCCGGGCGCGCCGAGGGGCTCGCCGTGGGGAGCCGTCTTCGCGTCGTGCGCTCCGGCGAGTCGATCGCCGAGCTCGAGGTCTCGTTCGTGGCCGACCACTCGGCCTCGTGCAAGGTCGTCACCCAGGGACCGGCCATCCTGACCGGTGACCGCGTGGTCCCGATCACGCCCCTCGCCCCGGCGAGCGACGCGGCAGGACCTCCGGTCGCGCAGGCGACGACCTCCGACCGTGGCACCGAGGGTTGGACGCCGCCGAGCCGCCGCGAAGCCGAGCACCGCAAATGGGCGAAGACGTACGGTTCGGTGGTCCTCGGCTACCGCACGAGCTCGGACGACCTCGGACGCGCGACCAACGAGTCGACCGGTCGCTTCTCCCTCCGCCTCTCGGAGATCGGCGGTGGCCCCTGGGAGCTGCGCGTGCGGACGCGCGCGCGAGAGACCTCGCGCGACGGCTATGGCGCGGACGTACCCACCAGCCGGCGGGCGGACCGCCTCTACGAGCTCTCGCTCTCCTACGCACCACCGGAGGGCCGCTTCGGCTTCCTGGTCGGACGTCTCGGCGCCACCCCCTTCGTCGCGCTCGGCTACCTGGACGGTGTGCTCGCGCACGTCCGGTTGGGGCGTCGTTTCTTCATCGGCGCCTTCGGCGGCGCGCGGCCCGAGCTCGAGGACCTGGGCTTCGGGACCGGCGGCTCGAAGGTCGGGCTCTTCGTGCGTTACGCGTCGGCGCGGGACGGGGACCGGCCCTACGCCGAGGTGGTCCTCGGCGGCATCTCCGAGCGCTCGGACTCGGGCGAGGTGAGCCGCGACTACGTGTCGCTCGAGAGCCGCTTCGGCTCCGGCTCCCGCTGGTGGCTCTTCCAGCGCGCGGAGCTCGATCTCAACCGGGGCTGGCGCCAGGACGCGTCCGGCACCAGCTCGCAACTCTCGAATGTCTCCTTGGGTGCCTCCTTCAGGCTGAACCGATCGCTGAGCGCCCGCCTCGTCTACAACCAGCGCCGCAACTACCTCACCTACGAGACGCGACCTCGCCCCGAAGAGGTCTTCACGCGCTATCTGCGGGAAGGGGGAAGGGTGTCGCTCGAGTGGCAATCGAAGGGGTGGCTGGCATCCCTCGGCGCGGGGCTCGAGCGCGCCGACGATCTCGACGATCCGACCCACTCGGCGTTCGCGTCGCTGCTCAAGCTCCAGCTCTTCGGCACGCCGTTCTTCCTCGGAGGGGATGCGTCGTACTACCGCGGAGGGAGCGCCGAAGGCTACGTGGCGAGCCTCCGCAGCGGCTACTCCTTCCACGGCGGCCACGACGTCGCCTTCACCCTGGGCGCGTCCGAAACCACGGTCCTCGGCTTCGGCATCCAGCCGCGACGGCGGAATCAGTGGGCGCGCCTCTCGGGGACCCTCCAGCTTCCGGCGTCGTTCTTCGTCTACGGTGAGTACGAGGTTCAGACGGGGGACGACTTCGGCGGAGATCGCGCCGTCCTCGAGCTGGGCTACCGCTTCTGAGCGGCGCCGTCCTGCTCAGGTGGGCGACGGTTCGGGCTGATCCTCGTCGCCTCGCCGCCGCTCGGCCTGCCAGGCGGTGACGAGGATCACCACATTCCAGAGGTTCCACCAGACGACGGTGCCCCAGCCCGGGCGCACCACCACCGCGAGGTAGTTGCAGATCCCGACCAGCAGCATCCCGGTGACCAGGCTCCGCCCCTTCATCTGCGGCAGGCGAACGCGCGAGACCATGAGCAGCGCCATCGCGACCACGACCAGCGCCCCTTCGAGCGCCGAGATCCGCGTGCGCATGAGCGCCACCGCCATCGCGTAGCCGGCGCCGACGGGGATCGGCACGCCGAGCGTCCGCCGCTCCTTGACGTGCGCGTCGGAGAGCACGTTGAAGCGCGCGAGGCGCAGCACTCCCGCCATCAGGTAGAGCAGCGCCGCCGCGACCCCCCAGGGGCCGAGCTCCGAGAGCAGGCAGCGGTAGACGAGGAAGGCGGGCGCGGCGCCAAACGACAGGGCGTCGGAGAGCGAGTCCATCTGCTGCCCGAACTTGCTGGTCGCCCCCAGCCGGCGCGCCAGCTGGCCGTCGAACATGTCGCAGAAGATCGCGGCCACCAGCAGGTAGACCGCGACCTCGAACCTGCCGTCCGCCGCCGCGAGCATCGAGCCGAAACCGAGAACGATGTTCGCCCCGGTGACGAGGCTGGGTGTCGCCATGCGTAGCGGGAGCCGCCAGCGGGACATTGCCGGGGAGTGTAGCAGCAACCGCGCCTGAAACCTTTCGTCGTGCCGGCGGTAGAGAGTCTCAGGAACACGCGGCGTCCACCGCCAGCCAGGAGATCGTCATGAACGCGAAATCCACCTTCCGCCTCCCCCTGCGCGCGCTCGGCGCGATCCTGCTCCTCGCCGCCCCCGTCTTCGCAGCCCCCGTCTTCGCCGCCGAGGCGGAGCGCCACGTCGAGCGCACCTTCGCGGCGCAATCCGGCCTCGTGGTCGAGCTCGAGAACCTCGCCGGCAACGTCGAGCTCGCCGCGACGCCGGGGACCGAGATTCGCGTCACCGGCACCGTCCACGCGGAGGGCCCCAGCCAGCCGGCGGCCGATCTGCTCGCCGGCCAGTTGCAGGTCACCTTCGAGGAGAAGGGCGGCAAGGTGGTCGTCAAGGGGGTCTACCCGCTCGACGAGTACCGCAAGTACCACTACCCGCGTCATGGCTCGACGGGCAACGATCCCTGGTTCCTCTCCTGGATCGGCGCCTCGGGCTCGAGCTTCAAGTACGCGGGCCGCGAGGTGCGCGTCGTCGGCTCGCCCGGCGGCGGCGCGGCGACTCTCTACGCGGACTTCCGGCTCGAGCTCCCGGCGGGCGTCGGCGCGACGGTGAAGAACGGCGTCGGCCTGATCTCGTCGGACGGCATCACCGGCAAGCAGATCCTCGACATCTCCTCCGGTGGGGTCCGCGCCGAGCGCGGCAGCGGAGAGCTCCTCGTCGACACCGGCTCCGGCGACGTCGAGGTGCGCGACCATCACGGCGACGTCTCCGCCGACACCGGTTCGGGCGACGTGCTCCTCGAGCGCGTCATGGCGCAGAAGGTCGACCTCGACACCGGCTCCGGCGACGTCCGGCTGGTCGACGTCGCGGGCTCGATCTCCGCCGACACCGGCTCCGGCGACGTCACCGGCGAGAACCTGGCGGTGGGCGCGAGCCTGGTGGCCGACACGGGCTCCGGCGACGTGAAGCTCGCCGGCGATCTCTCCGCCATCGAGAAGCTCAGCATCGACACCGGCTCGGGGAACGTCACCCTCGAGGCGAGCCGCCCCTTCGACGCCAAGCTCGACATCTCGACCGGCAGCGGCGACATCGACATCGACGTCGCCGGCCTCACGGTCCACCTCGACCACGACGACTTCCACGGCAAGCTCGGCAGCGGCAAGGGGATCGCCACCATCGAGACCGGCAGCGGCGACGTCGTCCTGCGCGGCAAGTAGGAGCGCTTCGCGGTACCAGCCGGGGCGCCGCAGCAAGGCGCGGAGCCCCGAGCGTCTGGCCCCCCCGAGCCCTTGAATCCGACCTCCTGACTGACGGCCCCTCCGGGTCGCCGTTCAGGAGGTCGCCATGTCCACGCTCGCCGCTCGTCGTCCCTCCGCCCCACTCTTCGCCGCTCTGCTACTGCTCGGAGGCCTGTGCGCCGGCACGGCGCGCGCCTACGACGGCGACCCCGCGGCCTCGGGCGTCGCGCCGTTCGACTTGGGGGGCGGGCTCTCCGACAGCGCGCGCGCCGTCGTCGTGCAAGCGGACGGCAAGGTGGTGCTGGTGGGCACGGTCAACACCGGCGCCAACGCATGGGAGATCGCCGTTGCACGCTTTCTTCCCGGCGGTGGTCTCGATCCCACCTTCGGCGTCGGCGGCAAGGCCGCCAATCCCTGGGCTTTCGCGGCCAACACCTGGGGCACCGCGGCGGTGGCGCTCCCCGATGGCCGGTTGCTGGTCGCCGGGAGCTACGACAATGGGGGTGGCAACCTCGACTTCCTGGTCGGGCGCCTGCTCGTCAACGGACAACCTGATCCGACCTTCCTCGGATCGGGAGGGCAAGTTGGATATCGGACGATCCCCTTCGACTCCGGTGCCGACTGGACCGACGAGGCGAACGCGATGGTGCTCGACGACCTCGGGCGGATAGTCATCGTCGGCACCGCGGATCTCGGCGTGGCGCCGAACCGCGACTTCGCGGTGGCGCGCCTGACCCCGGATGGCCAGATGGACACCACGCTCACCGGCGACGGCCGCACGACGATCGGCATCGACTTCTCGGAGCCCAACATCGACCTTGGCAGGGCGGTGGCGATCGACCACCGGGCGGGCGGCGGAATCGTCGTCGCCGGCTCGACCTGGAACAGCGGCAGCAGCGGCTGGAGCTACGACATCGCGGTGGCGCGGCTGCTCGACGACGGCTTCCCCGACACCGCCTTCGGGTCGGGTGGGCGGGCGGTCACGAACTTCGACGCCGGCGGCACGAACTTCGATCACGGCAACGCGGTGGCCGTGCAGCCGGACGGGAAGATCCTGGTCGCCGGCGAGGCGGGATTCGGCCCCGGCGTCTGGCGCTGGGCGGTGGTGCGTTTCGGAGCCAGCAGCGGAGCGCTCGATTCCAGCTTCGGCGGCGGCACGGGTCGCGTGAGCGGCAACTTCGTCTGCGGCGTCGGCCTCGGCTGCGACTACCGCGACACCGCCTGGGGCCTCGCGTTGCAAGGGGACCGCAAGATCGTCCTCGCGGGAGCGGGACGAGGCCAGCAGTTCGACACCGACTTCGGTGCCACGAGGCTGCTGCCGAACGGCGCCATCGATCCCTGGTTCGGGACCGACGGAGTCATGTTCGACGGGACCACGACCTTCGACTTCGATCGTGGACCGGGCGGACACGACGACTACGGATACGCGATGACCCTGGCGCCGGACGGGAGCATCGTCGTCGCCGGCTCCACGGAGTGGAACGGCTTCGACACCGACTTCGGCTGGGTGCGTCTGCAGAACTCCTACCTGTTCGCCGACGGATTCGAATGGGGCAACACCGGCCGCTGGTCGTCGTCGACCCCCTGAGCGGAAACCTCTCCTTGGGAGAGTCTTCCTCCTAGCCAGGTGAGCACCTGGCTCGCGAGGCCGCGGGCGCCGGGCTGGCCGAGGTCGAGGCCGGCGGGAAAGCCGACGTGGCCGCCGCGCGCGCTCCAGGTCACGGTCACCGCCGGAGATAGGTCCCCGAGCGCGGGGCGCACGCTCGCCGCCGGCACCATCGGATCGTGCTCGGCGAGAACGATCCAGGTCGGGCGGCGGATCTCCCCGAGGAGCGGCGCGGCGCTCGCCCGCGCGTAGTAGTCCTCGGCCGAGGCGAACCCCCAGCGCGGCGCCACGAGGCGGTGATCCCACTCCCGGATCGTGCGGATCCTCCGCCGCGCCGCGCGATCGACGGGCAGCGGCCGGAAGCGCTCCACCGCGTCCGCGAGCGCGCGCATCCCCGAGAGGATCCAGGCGCGGTAGGGGGCATTGGCGCTCGCATCGAGCGCCGTCGCGCCCCGCTCGAGGTCGACCGGCGAGCAGACGGCGGCGATCGCCGCGAGCCGTGGATCCCCCGCCGCGCCGAGCTCCCCCGCCCAGCGGAGCGCCACCTGCCCGCCGAGCGAGAAACCGACGAGCGCGATCGCCTCGAACCGCGCGAGCGCCGGTGCGGCGAGCGCCGCCGCGACGTCGCGGGTGAGCCCCGCGTGGTAGTAGTCGGGCGCGCTGCCGTCGGCCCCTCGGAGATTGAAGCGCAGGCAGGCGAATCCCCTCGCGACGGCCGCGCTCGCGAAGCGGCGGATGTAGGAGCTCTCGGAAGTTCCGCCGAGGCCGTGCAGCGCGACGACGAGCGCGCGGGCTCCCGCGGGAACGTGCAGCGCGCCACCGAGCGGGATGCTCCCGATCGTCGGGTCTTCGATCGTGATGCGGAAGGGCTCGGAGGGGGGAACCGGCGGCGGTGCGAGCCCGGCCCGCACGACCGGCGCCACCGTCCACCAGTGCCCCGCGAGCGCGCCGGCGACGCTCACGCTCCGTTCGCGCTCAGGGCTTCGCGGGGACGTCGATCCAGTCGGCGACGTAGACGTCGGTCTCGCCCGGCTTCCCCTGGTTGCGGTTCGAGCTGAAGGCGATCCGCTTGCCGTCGGGGGAGAAGATCGGGAAGCCGTCGAACCCCTGGAAGTAGGTGATCTGCTCGAGGTTCTTGCCGTCGACGTCGACCGCCCAGATGTCGAAGTTGCGCCCCTTGGGATCCTGGTAGTTGGTGACGAAGAGGATCCGCTTCCCGTCCGGGAAGAAATAGGGGGCGAACGAGGCCGCGCCGAGGTGGGTCACCTGGCGGACGTCGCTGCCGTCGGCGTTGGCGACGAAGATCTCGAGCTGGGTCGGCCGGACGAGGTCCTGCGCGAGCAGGCGGCGGTAGTCGGCGAGCGCCTCGCCTTCGGGGCGCGAAGCGCGCCAAACGATCTTCGTGCAGTCGGCGTTGAAGAAGGCGCCGCCGTCGTAGCCCGGCGTCGAGGTGAAGCGCTTCACGCCGCTGCCGTCGGCGTTCATGGTGTAGACGTCGAGGTCGCCGTCGCGCGTCGAGGTGAAGACGATGCGCCCGTCCTTCGGGCAGACGGTCCCCTCGGCGTCGTA
>CAYZBH010000053.1:0-12291 GCA_964476605.1 uncultured Thermoanaerobaculia bacterium
ATGGCCGCGTAGCGCCGGGGACCCCGGAACGCGACACCGACGACGCCGCGGGGGAACCACGGCAGCCGAGAAACCTCAGGACCGACTTCGTTCAGTCAGCCGGCGGCGGCGTGCGGCGGCGGGCGAGGAGGGTGCCGAGAGCGAAGCCGAGGAGGGCGGAGGCCGGGAGGGCGCGCCCCCAGGCGGAGCTTCCGGGCGCGAGCTCGTACGCGAGCCAGTAGCCGAGCCCGAGCGGCCCCGCCAGGAGCGCCGTCGTCGCGAGGCGGATCGCGCGCTCGGCCTCTTTGTGCGCGAGCTCCCGCTCCCCCTTGGTCGCCATCGGATCGTTCGCGTAGCCGAAGCGCTCCCGGTCGATCTCCGCCTGGCGGAGCGCCGCGCACCGGGCGGCGCCGCAACCCAAGGCGAAGATCAGGAGGTGCAGCGGCCAGACCCAGCCGGGTCCGAGGTCGGGGAGCGGCCCGTGTCCGAGGCTCGCGAGGAAGCCGAGGATGCCGCCGAGGATCGCGGTCCATCCGGACAGGGTAACGAGACGGGCGAGGCTCACGAAGGCAGTCTACTCGCCCGGCGGCAGGGAAATTGGGGACAGGCACGCAATATGTATTACGTGCCTGTCCCCAATTTCTCGCGGCGGGAGAGAATGAGAGGCGCATGCCAGGCTCCCGGCGCTGGCTCGCCCCGCTCGCCCTCCTCCTCGCCGCGGTGGGGGCGTTCGCCGTCTACGAGATCGCGACCTTTCCGGATGTCGCGCGCCTGGTGCGCGAGAACCCGACGTCGACGGCCTTCATCGATCGCTACCGCGAGCGTCAGCGCGCCCAGGGCAAGAGCGACGCGGTCGCCTGGCGGCCCGTGCCCTACACGCGGATCGCCGATGACCTCAAGGTGGCGGTGCTGGTCTCCGAGGACATCGACTTCTTCTCCCACCACGGCTTCGCGACCGGCGAGATGAAGCTCGCGCTTCGCGAGGCTTGGGAGGAGAAGGAGCTCCCGCGCGGCGCGTCGACGCTGACGCAGCAGCTCGCCAAGAACCTCTGGCTCTCGCCGTCGCGGAATCCCTGGCGGAAGGTGAAGGAGGCGTTGCTCACGCGCGCGCTCGAGCGTAGCCTCTCGAAGCAGCGGATCCTCGAGCTCTACCTGAACGTCGTCGAGCTCGCGCCCGGCGTCTACGGCGCCGAGGCCGGGGCGCGCCGCTTCTTCGGTAAGAGCGCCGCCGAGCTCTCGGCGCGCGAAGCGGCCGAGCTCGCGGCCGGCTTGCCGAAGCCCTCTCGGTGGCACCCTGGCGCGCGGAGCGAGGTCTACCGGAAGCGCGTCGACCGGATCCTCCGCCGCATGGAGCGCGCGAAGTTCCTCCGCGGCGAAATCTGACAAAAAAGGGAAATGGGGACAGGCACGCAATACGTATTACGTGCCTGTCCCCAATTTCCGGAACGCTTGACAGCGCTCGGGCTCGATGCTGAAATCCGCGCGGCATGTCACCTCGCAGCGTGGCTGGACCGTCGCGGCCTCGGGCGCTCGCCTGTTGGCGTCGCCACGTCCAGCGTCGCGCGAGCTGAGCCGGGCCGCTTCGTCCCGGTGCCGTGGCCCGGGGCGAGGAGTCGAGAGGACGTAGCGATCTCCGCCCACCTCCTTCCGGGACCCGGAAGGAGGTTTCGCTTTTCATGAACCGAGCGACGCTGGTCGCGAGCCTGACCGAGCCGCCGGAGGAGGACGGCCGGAGCCTCGCCGCGCTGGGCAAGGCCGCCGAGTGGCTCGAGGTCCGCGCCGACCTGGTGGGGGATCTCGACCCCGACTGGCTTCGCCAGCACTTCCCCGGCCGTCTGCTCTATACGCTCCGGAGCCGCGCGGAAGGGGGCTCTTTCGAGGGCTCGCGCGAGAAGCGGCGCCGGCGCCTCACCGGTCAGGGGAGCCGCTTCGACGCGGTCGACCTCGAAGGGGAGCGCGACTTGGCGCCCGAGGTGTTGGCGGCGCTGCCGCCCGAGCGGCGGGTGATCTCCTGGCACGGTCCGGCGGGGGACGTCGCGGCGCTCACGGCGCGGCTCGAGCACCTCTCCGCCACTCCCGCCATGGCCTACAAGCTGGTGCCGCGCGCGGTCGCGGCGGGGGACGAGCTCGCGCCGCTCCTCCTTCTCGCGCGCGCGGGGCGCGACGACGTCGTCGCTTTCGCGGGAGGGGAGTGCGGCTTCTGGACGCGGCTCCTGGCGCCGCGGCTCGGGCTCCCCTGGATCTACGGCTCGGCGAGCGCCCTACCGGCCGCCCCCGGGCAGCTGCCGGTCGCGCGGCTGGTCGCCGACTACGGGCTCCCCGAGCTTCCGGCGGCGCGCTGGCTCTTCGGTCTGGTGGGGCGACCGGCGCTCGCGTCGCTCTCGCCGCGCCTCCACAACGCCGCCTATCGCGCGCTCGGCCTCTCCGCCCTCTACCTCCCCTTCGACGTCGCCGATTTCGGCGACTTCTGGCTCGAGGTGGTCGAAGACGACGGCTGGCCCGAGCTGGGCTTGCGGCTCTCCGGGCTCTCGGTGACCGCGCCGTACAAGGAGGTGGCGTTCGCGGTGGCCGGCGCCACCAGTCCGCTCGCGCAGCGGCTGCAGGCGGTGAACACCCTGGTGCGGTCGGGCGGGGTCTGGGAGGGGGAGTCGACCGACGCCGAAGGGGTCGTGGCGGCGCTCGCGGCGCGCGGCGTCTCGCCCGCGGGGCGGCGGGCGGCAGTGGTGGGTTGCGGCGGCGCGGGGCGGGCGGCGGCGTTGGGGCTCGCCATGGGTGGCGCTTCGGTGACGCTCGTCAATCGGGGCGCGGAGCGCGGTCTCGCGGCGGCGCGGGCGCTCTCGCTCCCCTTCGTGCCGCTCGCGGAGCTCGATCTCGCCCCCTTCGACCTGGTGATCCAGGCGACCTCCGTCGGGCGCGACGGCACCACGCCGGCGCCGCTGCCGCTCGAGCGCGTGCGGCCGGGAACGGTGGTGCTCGACCTCGTCTACGGCGAGCGCCCGACGCGCTGGATCGAAGAGGCGCGCGCGCGCGGGCTCCTGGCGATCGACGGGCGCGAGGTGCTGCTCCGCCAGGCGGTGGCGCAGTTCCGCGCCATGACCGGGCACGAGCTGCCGCTCGACGTCGGGACGCGCGTGCTCGGGCTGGAGACGCGCGCGTGAGCGCCGCCGCGACGGGCGAGGGCGCGCGGCGCGTCACGCCGCACCTGCGCGAGCTCCTCGCCGAGACGCTGACGCCGCTCGCGGTCTATCAGCGCCTCGCCGCGATCTCGCCGGTCCGTTTCCTCTTCGAAAGCGTCACCGGCGGCGAGCAGGTGGCGCGCTACAGCTTCCTCGGCGCGGGCCCTTCGGCGCTCTATCGCCTCCACGCCGATCGCCTCGAGGTGGAGACGGCGGCGGGGCGGCGCGACCTCGACGGCGCGCCGCTCGAAGCGCTGGCGCGCGAAGTGGCGCCCTACGCGGGGGCGTCGCACGCGGTGCCGTTCAGCGGCGGCTTCGTCGGCACCTTCGGCTTCGACCTGGTGCGGCTGGTCGAGCGGTTGCCGACCCGTCCCCCCGATCCCTGGGGGCTCCCGGTCGCGATGCTCGGGCGCTTCGACCAGGTGGTGGCCTTCGATCACGCGCAGCAACGGCTCCTCCTCATCGCCAACGAGATCGCGGGGGAGTCGACCGCCGCCGACGCCGAGCGCGCGCTCGACCGGCTCGAGGCGGCGATGGGGGGGGAGGCGCCGGCGCGCGCGGTGCGCCTCCCCGCGGAGCCGCCGAAGCTCCGGCGCGAGGCGCGGGCGAGCCTCTCGGGCGAGGCCTTCCAGGCGGCGGTCGTCGCCGCCAAGGAGCGGATCGCGGCGGGGGACATCTTCCAGGTGGTGCTGGCGCGCCGCTTCCATCTGGGCTCCTCCGCGAGCCCGACCGCGCTCTACCGGGCGCTCCGCCGGGTGAACCCGAGCCCCTACATGGTGTTGCTCGAGCTGCCGGAGGTGGCGCTCGTCGGCGCGTCGCCCGAGATGCTGGTGAAGAAGATCGGACGGCAGCTCGTGACGCGGCCGATCGCCGGCACGCGGCGGCGCGGCGCCGACGCCGCGGCCGACGCCGAGATCGCCCAGGAGCTCCTGGCCGACCCAAAGGAGCGCGCCGAGCACGTGATGCTGGTCGATCTCGGGCGGAACGATCTCGGGCGCGTCGCGACGCCGGCCTCGGTGCGCGTCGCCTCCTTCCTCGAGGTCGAGCGCTACAGCCACGTCATGCACCTGGTCTCGAGCGTCGAGGCGGAGCTCGCCCCGGAGGCGAGCGCGCTCGACGCGCTGCTCGCGGCGTTCCCGGCCGGCACGGTCTCCGGCGCGCCGAAGCTCAAGGCGATCGAGATCCTCGACGGGCTCGAGCCGGAGGCGCGCGGCCCCTACGCGGGCGCCGCGGGCTATCTCTCCTTCGCGGGGGATCTCGACACCTGCATTACCATTCGAACGCTCGTGGTCCAGCGCGGGGCGTCGGGGAACGAGGTCTCGGTGACCGCCGGGGCCGGCATCGTCGCCGATTCGGATCCGCGCGCCGAGCAGCTCGAGACCGAGAACAAGGCGGCGGCGCTCCTCGCCGCCGTGGCGCTCGCCGAGGAGCTCGACGGATGATCCTGGTGGTCGACAACTACGACTCCTTCACCTACAACCTGGTGCAGCTGCTGGCCGGGGCGGGGGCCGCTCCGGTCGTGGTGCGGAACGACGCTGAGTCGGTCGACGCGATGCTCGCGCGGCGCCCCGACGGCATCCTCCTCTCGCCCGGACCGGGGCGGCCCGAAGAGGCGGGGGTCTGCCTGCCGCTTCTCGCGCGCCGCCCGCGGCTGCCTCTCTTCGGCGTCTGCCTCGGCCACCAGGCGCTGGGAGCGGCCTTCGGCGCCGAGGTGGGGCGGGCGCCGGTGCTCATGCACGGCAAGACCTCGGAGGTGCGGCACGACGGCCAGGGGCTCTTCGCGGGGCTCCCCAACCCGTTCACGGCGACGCGCTACCACTCGCTCGAGGTGCGCGCGGCGACGATCCCGCCGGAGCTCGAGGCGGTCGCCTGGAGCGAGGACGGCATCGTGATGGCGCTCCGCCACCGGGAGCTCCCGTACTGGGGGGTGCAGTTCCACCCGGAGTCGGTGCTCACCGTCGCCGGGCCGCGGCTGGTTTCCAATTTCCTCGCGCTCTGCGCCGCGTGGAAGGAGCGCGCCGCGTGAGCGCGACCCTGCTCGGCCGGCTGATGGCGCGCCGCGATCTCTCGCGGGCCGAATCGGCGGAGCTCGTCGGGCGGATCATGGACGGCGAGCTCGAGCCGCCGGCGATCGCGGCGCTGCTCGTCGCCTTCGCGATGAAGGGGGAGACGCCGGAGGAGCTCGCGGGTGCCGCCGAGGCGATGCGGGCGCGCTCGGTCCGGGTCGTCCATCGCCGCCCCGACGCCATCGACACCTGCGGCACCGGCGGCGACGGGCGCGGCACCTTCAACGTCTCGACCGCGGCGGCCTTCGTGGTGGCGGCCGCCGGGGGCGCGGTCGCCAAGCACGGCAACCGGGCGATCTCGTCGCGCTCGGGGAGCGCCGACCTGCTGGCGGCGCTCGGCGTGCCGCTCGAGGTCCCCCCCGAGATCGCGGCGCAGCAGCTCGAGGAGATCGGCGTCGCCTTCCTCTTCGCACCGGCGCACCATCCGGCGATGCGCCAGGTGGCGCCGGTGCGGCGCGCGCTCGGCGTGCGCACGCTCTTCAACCTCCTGGGACCACTCACCAATCCGGCGGGCGCCAAGCGGCAGCTGTTGGGTGTCTACGCGCGCGACCGGGTGGAGCCGGTGGCGCGCGTCCTGGCCGAGCTCGGCTGCGAGCACGGCCTCGTGGTGCACGGCGAGGACGGGCTCGACGAGATCACCGTGACCGGCGCCACCTACGTCGCCGAGGTGCGGGTCGGCGAAGTGCTCCCGGCGGAGCTCACGCCCGAGGAGATCGGCGTCGCGCGCGCCGGGTCCGAGGAGCTCGCCGGCGGGACGCCCGAGGAGAATGCGCGCACCCTCGAGCGCCTGCTCGCGGGGGAGCTCGCGGGGGGGTTGGTGGAGATCGTGGCCGCGAACGCCGGGGCCGCGCTCTACGTCGCGGGGCGGGCCGGCTCGATCGCCGAGGGCGTCGCGACGGCGCGCGAGCTCCTCGCGCGGGGCGCCCCGCGCGAGCGGCTCGAGGCGCTCCGTACGTTCGACGCCACGGAGAGCGGCACGCGATGACGACGGTGCTCGATCGCATCGTCGCCGCGCGCCGCGAGCGGCTCGGAGGGGCGCAGGTCGGAGTGCCCGCTCCGCGCGACTTCGAGAGATCGTCGGGCCCCCTGCCGACGAGCCACCCCTTCCTCGCGGCGATCGCCGGCCGGCGCGGCCGCGCGGTGATCGCCGAGGTGAAGCTGGGATCGCCGCGCTTGGGCTCGCTCGCCGGGAGATTCGATCCCTTCGCGCAGGCGACCGCCTATGCCGAGGCGGGCGCGGCGGCGCTCTCGGTGGTGGTCGAGCCCGACTTCTTCTTCGGCAGCTACGAGCTCCTCGCCTCCTGCCGCGCGGCCTCCGGCCTGCCGACGATCGCCAAGGACTTCCTGGTGAGCGAGCGGCAGCTCGACTGGGCGGTGGAGGCGGGGGCCGACGCCGTGCTGCTGATCGCGGCGCTCGCGACGAGCGAGGAGCTCGGGCGCTGGGCGGCGGCGGCGCGCGCGCGCGGCCTCGTGCCGCTCGTCGAGACGCACGCCGAGGGGGAGATCGCCGGGCTCGCGGGCGCTTCCTGGGAGCTCGTCGGGATCAACAACCGGGATCTCGCGACCTTCGAGGTCGACCTCGAGCGCTCGATCGCGCTCCGCCCGCGGCTTCCCGCGGGGGCGCTCGCGGTCGCGGAGAGCGGCATCCGGAGCGCCGCCGACGTCGCGCGCCTCCGCGCCGCCGGTTTCGACGCCTTCCTGATCGGCGAGACCCTGCTCACGGCGGGCGATCCCGCCGCCAGGCTCGCGGAGCTCCTGGGGTGAAGCCGATCGTCAAGATCTGCGGCATCACGCGGGTGGAGGACGCGATCCGCGCCGCCGAGCTCGGCGCCGACTACATCGGCCTCAACCTCTTCCCGCAGAGCCCGCGCTCGCTCACCCTCGGCCGGGCGCTCCAGATCGCCGACGCGGTGCGCGGGCACGTCAAGCTCGTGGGCGTCTTCGTCAACGTGCCGACGCCGCAGCTCTTGGCGACGCTCGACACGCTGGGGCTCGATCTCGCGCAGCTCCATGGCGACGAGTGGCCCGACGAAGTGGCGGCGGTGGGGCGGCGCGCCCTCAAGGTCTTCCGCAGCCTGCCGGTGACGCAGGGGCAGATCGCGCGCTTTCCTTCGGTCTGGGGCTTCCTGGTCGATACGCCGAGCGCCAAGCTCTACGGGGGCACCGGCATCACCTGGGACTGGCGCGCGCTGCGCGCGGTGCGCAGCGCGAAGCCGCTGCTCGTCGCCGGCGGCATCGGACCGCCGAACGTGCTGCGCGCGCTCGCGGAGAGCGGCGCCTCCGGCGTCGACGTCAACTCCGGCATCGAGAGCGCGCCCGGGATCAAGGATCCTGAGAAGATGAAGCAGTTGTTCGAGGAGATGCGCCTTGCCACCCACTAGGAAGAGGATCGTGACCGGACCCGACGCGCGCGGCCGCTTCGGACCGTTCGGCGGACGCTTCGCGCCCGAGACGCTGATGGCGCCGCTCGAGGAGCTCGCGCGCGCCTACGACCGGCTCTCGAAACAGCGGAGCTTCCGCGCCGAGCTCGACGAGCTGCTCGCGAATTTCGCCGGCCGGCCGACGCCGCTCCACTACGCGGCGCGCCTCTCCGAGGCGTGCGGCGGCGGCCGCATCTTCCTCAAGCGCGAGGACCTGCTGCACACCGGCGCCCACAAGATCAACAACGCGCTCGGGCAGGCGCTGCTCGCGCGCGCCATGAAGAAGCCGCGCGTCATCGCCGAGACCGGCGCCGGGCAGCACGGGGTGGCGACCGCGACGGCGGCGGCGCTCCTGGGCCTCGAGTGCCTGGTCTACATGGGCTCGGAGGACATGCGCCGCCAGAGCCTCAACGTCGAGCGCATGCGCCTGTTGGGCGCCACGGTCGCGCCGGTCGACTCCGGCTCGCGCACCCTGAAGGACGCGATCAACGAGGCGATGCGCGACTGGGTCACCAACGTGCGGACGACGCACTACATCCTCGGCTCGGTGCTCGGCCCCGACCCCTTCCCGCGCATGGTGCGCGACTTCCACCGCGTGATCGGCGAGGAAGCGAGGAAGCAGATCGCGAAGCGGGTGGGGCGGCCGGGGCCCGACGCGGCGATCGCCTGCGTCGGCGGCGGCTCGAACGCGATCGGCCTCTTCGCCGCCTTCCTCGACGATCCGCGCGTGCGGCTGATCGGCGTCGAGGCGGGGGGGCGGGGTTCCGGGTTGGGCGAGCACGCGGCGCGCTTCGCGAGCGAGGGGGGCGCCGCGCTCGGCGTGCTGCACGGCACGCGCACCTTCGTGCTGCAGGACGAGGACGGCCAGGTGGCGCCGACGCACTCGGTCTCGGCCGGCCTCGACTACCCGGCGGTGGGGCCGGAGCACGCGCTCTTGAAGGAGCTCGGCCGCGTCGAGTACACCTCGGCGACCGACGCCGAGGCGGTCGACGCCTTCCACCGGCTGGCCGAGCTCGAGGGGATCCTGCCGGCGCTCGAGAGCGCGCACGCGGTCGCCGAGGCGATCAAGCGGGCGCGCGACCTCTCGCGGCGCCAGATCCTGCTCGTCAACCTCTCGGGGCGCGGCGACAAGGATCTCGAGTCGGTGCGCGCCTTCGACGCGGCGGAGCGAGCCGGCGGCGGCGCGGCCCGGATGGGGGAGTCGCGATGAGCGCCCGGAGCGCGATCACTGCCGCCTTCGCGCGCGCCAAGAAGGAGAAGCGCGCCGCCTTCGTCCCCTACCTCGCCGCGGGGGACCCCGATCTCGCGATCACGGGCGAGCTCGCGCTGGCGCTCGCGGGAGCGGGCGCCGACGTGATCGAGCTCGGCGTCCCCTTCAGCGACCCGATCGCCGACGGGCCGGTGAACCAGGCGGCGGCGATGCGCGCGCTCGCCGCGGGCGCCACGCTCGAGAAGATCCTGGCGCTGGCCGCGGACTGCCGCGCGAAGGCCGGCGTGCCGATCGTCCTCTTCAGCTACTTCAATCCGATCCACGCCTACGGCCTCACCCGCTTCGCGGAGCACGCGGCCGGCTCCGGCGTCGACGGCGTGCTGGTGGTCGACCTCCCTCCGGAGGAGGCCGCCGGGCGCTACCGCGAGACGCTCGCCGCGCACGGGCTCGACGCCGTCTTCCTGCTCTCGCCCACCTCGACGCAGGCGCGCATGAAGACGGTCGCGAAGGCGGGCTCGGGGTTCGTCTACTTCGTCTCGCGCACCGGCGTCACCGGCGAGCGCGCCGAGCTCCCCCCCGGGCTCGCCCGCGAGGTGCGCGAGGTGCGGCGCCGGGTCGCGCTGCCGGTCGCGGTCGGCTTCGGCATCTCGACGCCGGAGCAGGTGCGCGCCGTGGCCCGCCTCGCCGACGGCGTGGTGGTGGGAAGCGCCCTCGTGCGGCGCGTCCACGAGCTCGCGGGGGATCGCCGGCTGGTGGCGCGGGTGGCGGAGCAGGCGGCGGCGCTCGCGCGCGCCACGCGGCGGCGATGAGCGAGGGCTCCCAGCCGCGCGAGCGCTTCGTCGCGACGACGACGCACGGCCGCCAGCTCCTGCGGCTCGCGACGCCGCGGGACGGCGGCGCGCTCGTCGCCGGCTTCCACGGCTACGGCGAGAACGGTCAACGCCACTTCCGCGAGCTCGCGGCGATTCCCGGTAGCGAGAGCTGGCATCTGCTCGCGGTCGAGGCGCTCCACCCCTTCTACGACCGCCGCGCCGACGAGGTGGTGCGGAGCTGGATGACGCGCGACCGGCGCGAGATGGCGATCGAGGAGAACGTCGCCTACGTCCGGCGCGTGCTCGACGAGGTGCGTCCCGAGGTCGGCTGGGAGCGCCCGCTCGTCTTCCTCGGCTTCTCGCAGGGGACCTCGATGGCCTGGCGCGCGGCGCTCCTCGCGGGGCACGGGGGGGCGGACGGCGTCGCCGTCGTCGCGGTGGGAGGCGACCTCCCGCCGGAGCTCGGGACGCTCGCCGAGCACCCCTGGCCGAGCCGCGCTCTCCTGGCGCGCGGCACGGGCGACGCGTGGTACACGGAGGAGAAGCTCGCCGCCGACCAGGCGCTCCTCGCGGCGCGCGGCGTCGCGACCGAGGTCCTCCGCTACGACGGCGGCCACGAGTGGACCGCCGAGGTGCGGCAGGGGATCGGTCAGTTCGTGACGGCTCTGGCGGGCGTCGGCGCCGCGCGCTCGATCTGAGGGCGCAGCCAGGGGAGGAGCGAGAGCCCCGGCAGGGCGAGGAGCGCGGTGAAGGCGAAGAAGCCGGCGTAGCCCATGCGCTCGGCTCCGAACCCCGAGAGGGCCCCCGCGATCTCGCGCGAGAAGGCGAAGAGGGCCGAGAGGAGCGCGTACTCGGTCGCCGCCGCTTCGCGCCGGCAGCAGGCGGTGAGGAAGGCCAAGAGCGCCGCGGTGCCGAGCCCCTGGGTGAAGTTCTCGAACGCGGAAGCGACCCAGAGCGACTGGCGGGGGAGCTCGAGCCAGGCGACCGCGGCGTAGACGACGTTCGAGAGGCACTGTCCGATCCCCAGCCAGAGGAGACCGCGAAAGAGCCCGTAGCGCGCGATGAAGGCGCCGCCGGTGAGCGCGCCGACGATGGTCAGGCCGATGCCGACCATGTTCATCACCACGGCGATCTCCTCGAGCTTCATGCCGCGGTCGACCCAGAAGGTGTCGGTCATGCGCGCCATCGCCTGATCGCCGAGCTTGAAGAGCAGGGCGAAGAGGATCACCGGCAGCATCTCCTTGCGGAGCGCCCAGGCGAGGAAGGAGCGGAGCAGCTCGCGCAGGCTCGGCCGCGCCGCGGGCTCCACGGCGGGCTCGGCACCCGTCTCGGAAAAGGCGCGCGCCGATTCCGGCAGGAAGAGCACGCCCACGGCGAGCGCCGCGAAGAGCGCCGCCACCGTCCACCAGGCGGCGCGCCAGCCGGCGCGCGCGGCAAGGAAGAGGGCGACGCCGCCGGCCGCGATCACCGCCACCCGGAAGGCGGCGGCGCGCAGCCCGTTGATCCAACCGATCTCACCGCTCTCGGCGACCGCCACCACCGACCAGGCGTCGATCGCGATGTCCTGCGTCGCCGAGGCGATGGTGAACGTGAGCAGCACGAGGACCACCCACCCCTCGATCGCGCCGGTCGGCAGTAAGGGCATCGCGGCGGCGATCCCGGCGAGCAGCAGTAGGGGGGGCGCGATCCAGGCGCGGCGCGAGCCGAAGCGGTCGACGAGCGGGGCCCAGAGCGGTTTCCACGACCAGGGGAGCGCCAGGAGACCCATCAGGCCGATGGCGGCGAGCGAGACGCCGTGACTCCGGTAGTAGACCGGCCAGATCTTGGCGGTGACGCCATAGGGGAGCCCCTGCGCGGCGTAGAGGAGGGCGACCCAGAGGAGCGTGCGCGAGCGTGGAGTCATGGCGGAAGGCCGATCCTAGCCTTGTTGCCACTACAATGCCGGCATGATCCGGCGGTCGATCGCGTGGATGGTGCTCGGCGCGGCGCTCGCCGCCGCGTCGGCGTTCGGCCTTGAGGCGCCCGACGCGGCGCGCCAGGCCCGCCCGCGCACCCCCGAGGAGCTCCACTTCTCGGCCGGCGAGGAGGTGGCACGCACCGTGACGCTGGTCACCGGCGTGCCGATCTCGCCGCTCCTGGGCGTTTCGGCGTTGGGGGCCTATCGCTATTACCGGACGCCGGAGGCGCTCAGGCCGGCGCTCCCCTGGTACGCCCGCCCCTGGTTCTGGGGAGCGGGGCTCGCCCTCGTCCTCCTCTTCGCGACCAACACCACGATCGGCGCGGCGGTCCCTGGGCTCAAGAAGCCGATGGATTTCGTCGAGGTGCACGAGAACAAGCTCTCGGCGCTCCTCGCGAGCCCCATCGTGCTGCTCGAGGTGAAACGCCTCCTGGAGGCGACGCCGGTGCTCGCGCCAGCGGCGGAGAGCGCGCACCTGGGGTCGCTCGCGAGCGCCGGGGTCGCCGCGCTCGCCGGCCCAGATGCCTGGGTGCGCCCCGTCGTGATGCTCGGCCTGGCCGTGCTCTATGGCGCCTGCTTCCTCCTCGTCTTCCTCGCCTTCCACGCCATCCAGGTGCTGATCGCGCTCTCCCCGTCGGCGCTCCTCGACATGTTCCTGCGCGCCTTCCGGC
>CAYZBH010000053.1:12391-14042 GCA_964476605.1 uncultured Thermoanaerobaculia bacterium
CTGATCGCGCTCTCCCCGTCGGCGCTCCTCGACATGTTCCTGCGCGCCTTCCGGCTCTCGCTGCTGGGGCTGCTCGGCCTGGCCTCGGTGATCCACCCCTACTTCGGCGCGGCGCTCGGCTTCGGCATCCTCTTCGTCGCTTGGCTCGTCGCCGGATGGTCGTTCCGCCTGACGGTCTACGGCAGCGTCCTCTCCTGGGACTTCATGACGGGCCGCGACGGGAGCGCCGATCCGGCGCGCGCGAAGCTCGCCGCCTTCGCGCAGAAAGGTCTCCCGGGAGCGCCGGTGCGGAGCTACGGCCGGCTCGAAGCCGAAGCCGACGGGAGCCTCTCCTTCCGCTTCCGCCCCTGGCTGATCCTCCCCGCGCGCCGCGTCGCGCTGCCGGCGGGGGGCCGGGCGATCGTGCGCGGCGCCGTCTCGCCGACCCTGGTGCGAACGGGCGCCCTCCGCGAGCGCGGCCTGGTGCGCTTCCCGCCCCGCTTCCGCGGGCGCGAGGAGGAGCTCGCCCGGCGGCTCGGCCTAGGCGAGGTGCACGACGGGCGCGTCGTGCGGGGACTGAAGGCGACCTGGCGGTGGCTGAAGGAGCTGGTGGTCGGCACCGAGGCGGGCGCCGAGGCGGCGGGCTGAGCTGCGCACCATGAGCCCCGTGACGTGAGCGCCGGCGCGTCGCCCTGGGCACGCGGAGCCTTCGCCGCGGCGCTCGCGGTGGCGGCCCTCGTCGTCGTGGCGCACGCGCTCCACTTCGGCGGCTACGCGCAGGACGACGCCTTCATCAGTTTCACGTACGCCCGGCATCTGGTGGACGACGGGATCTTCGCCTACCGCCTCGACGAGCGCGCGATCGGCTACACGAACTTCCTCTGGGTGCTGCTCGCCGT
Organism: uncultured Thermoanaerobaculia bacterium; assembly: GCA_964476605.1. Classification (GTDB taxonomy): domain Bacteria; phylum Acidobacteriota; class Thermoanaerobaculia; order Multivoradales; family JAGPDF01; genus JAGPDF01. The sequence goes on from CAYZBH010000053.1 coordinate 13,270, forward strand.
CCCGGCCTATCTCGCGGCCGGCGCCGGCCGACTGCTCGCGGTCATGCAGGGGATCGGCACGCTCGCCGCCGCGACGCTCGCGGTCGCGACCGGCGTCGCGGCGCGCCGGCTGGGGGCCGGGCGCCTGCTGGCGTCGTCGTCGGCGCTCGCCCTCGCCGTCACCTCGGCGCTCGCGCTCCAGGCGCGGACGGGGCTCGAGACGACGCTCTTCGCGCTGCTGCTGATGGCCGGATTCCTGGCGCTCCTGCCCGCGCTCGCCGGAAAGGACTCGGGAAGGCTCGCGATCCTCGCCTTCGCCGCCGCCGGCTGGACGCGGCCGGAGGGGTTCGGCTACCTGGCGCTCGCCGCCGGGACGCTCCTGCTCGTCCGCGGGCGGGACCGGTCGAGCGCGCGCGCTCTCGCGGCCGCGGTCGCGGCGCCAATCCTTCTCGCGAGCCTCTGGCTCGCGCTCCACGGCAGCTGCATCCCGAACACGCTGGTCGCGAAGCTCTCCGCCGCCTATCCCCTCGGCGTGCGGCTCGGGGCAGGGCTCTCCTACGGGCTCGACGCGGCGCGCGGGATTCCCGTGCTCTGGCTCCTGCCTCTCGCCGCGCTGGCGCTCGTCGCCGCGCCGCGCTCTCCGGCGCACCGATTGGCTCTGCTGCTCGCGCTGGCGCCCTGGGTGGAGAGCCTCCTGGTCGGTGGGGACGCCATGCCGGGCTTTCGTTTCGTGGTGCCCGGCCTGCCCTTCCTGCTGGCGCTCGCGGCGGCGGGGGGCGAGGCGCTCGCGACGC
>CAYZBH010000053.1:14142-26016 GCA_964476605.1 uncultured Thermoanaerobaculia bacterium
CTCGCCTCGGGCGAGATCGCGCGGCGTGGCCGGGCCTTTCCCGGACGCCCCTTCGTGACCTTCGGCGTGGTGGCGCCCGAGGTGCTGCTCGAGCGGCGTCCGGAGCTTCTCGTTCCCTTTCCTCCCGTGCCGATGGCGGTGCCCTGGGGGCGGGAGCGGGTGATCGCGGGGCTCTTCCCGGGTGGCTTCTACGTCGGCCGGCCCGAGCTCGACGCGTACCGGCGCGCGGTGGTGGGGACGCCGAACGGGAGATTCGCTTTTCTGATCCGGAGCGACGCCGCGCCGCTGCTCGATCCTCCGCGCGGTCAGACCGTTTCGAGATAGCGCTGCACCGAGAAGATCGCCGCCGAGCCTTCGCCCACCGCGGCGGCGACCCGGCGATTGGCGCCGAAGCGGACGTCGCCCGCCGCGAAGATCCCCGGCACGTTGGTCTCGAAGAGGAAAGGATCGCGCTCGAGCGTCCAGCCCCGCGGGCGGGCTCCCTCGCGCGGCAGGTCGGGTCCGGTGAGGATGAACCCGCGTTCGTCGCGCTCGAGCAGCTCCGCGAAGCGCCGCGAATGGGGCTCACCACCGACGAACAGGAAGAGCGCTGCGCAGGGGTGGAATCTCTCCGCGCCGCTCTCGGTGTCGCGGATGCGCACGCCTTCCAGGCGCTCGCCGCCGCAGGCCTCGATCACCGTCGCGAAGGGGAGGACCGAGATGTTGGGGATGGAGGCGATGCGCTCGACCAGGTAGTGCGACATCGAGGTCTCGAGGCCGCGGCTGCGCACCAGCATGGTGACCTGGCGGGCGGTGCGCGCGAAGAAGACCGCGCCCTGGCCCGCCGAGTTCGCTCCGCCGACGATCGCCACGTCGGCGTCGCGGTAGGTCGCCGCTTCGGTCGACGCCGCGCCGTAGTAGACGCCGGCGCCCAGCAGACGCTCGATCCCCGGGGCGTCGAGCGTCTTCACGGCGGTACCGGTCGCGATCATCACGGCGTAGCAACGCACCGCCGAGCCATCGGCGAGGTGGACCACACGGTAGGGGTCCTGGCGCTCGATCGAGACCACTTCCTGGGCGGTCAGGAGCTCGGCGCCGAAGCGGCGCGCCTGCGCGGTGGCGCGCTGCGCGAGGTCGGCGCCGGTGACGCCGGAGGGGAAGCCGAGATAGTTCTCGATCCGGGAGCTCGTGCCCGCCTGGCCGCCGGGGGCGTTCTGCTCGACGAGCAGGGTGGAGACCCCCTCGGTCGCGCCGTAGAGCGCGTTGGCGAGCCCCGCCGGGCCGCCTCCCACGACCACGAGGTCGTAGAACGGAAGCTCCGCGTGGGTCGGCAACCCGACCCGCGCCGCGAGCTCCCGCTGGTCCGGAGCGACGAGCGGCTCTCCTTCGGGAAAGAGCACCACCGGCAGGCGGGTGAGTCCGCCGGTCAGCCGCTCGACGATCGCCCGCGCTTCGGCGTCGCGTTCGACGTCGAGCCACTGGTAGGGAACCTGATTGCGCGCCAGGAAATCCTTGGCCTGGAAAGAGGCCCGCGACCACTGGGCACCGGCGATGCGGATGCCGTCGTACGGCTGCCGCGCCTGCGTCTTCCAGGTGGCGAGCAGATCGTCGAGCACCGGATAGAGACGCTCCTCCGGTGGATGCCAGGGCTTGAGCAGGTAGTGATCGAGCCCGATCCGGTTGATGCTGTCGATCGCCGCGGTGGTGTCCGCGTAGGCGGTCAGGAGCACTTTGCGCGCTTCCGGGAAGAGCTCCCGGAGCTCCGTCAGGAGCTCCGTGCCGCTCATCCCCGGCATGCGCTGGTCGACCAGGAAGAGGGCGATCGTCCGGCCGCGCTCCTTGACCTCCCGGGCGGTCGCCAGGGCCTCCTCCCCGGAGCGCGCCTTGAGCACCAGGTAGAACTCGCGATAGCGCTCCCGCAGGTCCCGTTCGACCGCGGCCAGGACCTCCGGGTCGTCGTCGACGGCGAGGAGGATCGGCTTGCTCATCGGGAGGGAGCCGGAGGTCCGCTCAGCCGGCGTGGCGGCGGATCGCGCCGCCGACGCGCTCGAGCTCGAACTTGGCGAGCTCCACGACGCGCGCCTCGCTGCGGAATCCGGGCGGGACGATCGCCCGCGCCGTCTCCTTGTCGGCGACGTCGACGATCATCCAGGCGCGATGATCGCCGTCGAAGCACCCCCAATCGGCGTGGGTCAGGAAGTGGGAGCCGCTCTCGAGGAAGATCCGCACCGCCTTGGTGCACGCGACGCGGTCCGAGTCGTGCGGGACTTCGATCAGGAAGCGGGGCATGCGCGGTCTCCTCTCGAGGCTCACGCCGGGGCGGCGCCGGCTGGCAGCGTGACCCGGAACTCGGTGCGGCCGGGGCGCGATTCTACGTCGATCTCGCCCTGATTCCGGCCGATCAGCGTGCGCGCGATGGAGAGGCCGAGGCCGGTTCCTTCGCCGACCGGCTTGGTGGTGAAGAAGGGCTCGAACATTCGCTCCCGGAGCTCGGGTGCGATGCCCGGCCCGTCGTCGACGACGCGCACGACCACGGCCGCCCCCTCGCAGGCCACCGAGACTTCGACCCGCCCCCCTTCGGCCACGGCGTCGATCGCGTTGTCGATCAGATTCGCCCAGACCTGGTTGAGCTCGCCGCCGAAGCCGACGACCTCGGGCAGGCCCGATGGCACCCGGACCTCGACGCGGACCGCCTTCGCCTTCGCCTTCGAACGCAACACGGTGACCGTGTCCGAGAGCCCGCGGGCGAGATCGACCGGCGTCGCGACCTTGGCCTGATCCATGTAGGTGAAGCCCTTCACCGCCGCCACGAGCTCGTGCACCCGGGCGGCCGCGCGCTCGATGTCCGAGGCCAGCCGGCGGAGGCGGCAGGAGGTGGCGAGGGCGACGAGCGCGCTCCCGAGACGCTCGGGCGGGAGGCAGCGGGTGGCGGCGTCGAGGTCGGCGAGCGAGACCTCGGTCTCCGCCAGCGCTTCCCCCGCCGCGCGATCGACGCCGTGGCGGACGAGCCAGTCGCCCAGCGCCTCCTCGCGTTCGGCTTGCTCGAGAGGAGAGCCGACGAGATCGCGCTCGCGCGCGAGGCAGCGGCTGCGCAGCGACTCGAGCCCGGCCCACTCCGCGGTGGAGAGCCGCATCGCGCCGAGCTCGCGGAACGCCTCCTCGAGCCCCGGCACCTGGGTCACCAGGACGCCGGCGCCGCGCGCCGCCGCCGAGGCGGGGTTGTTGAGCTCGTGGGCGAGGCCGGCGGCGAGGCGGCCGAGCGAAGCGAGCTTCTCGTCGTGGAGGTCGAGCGAGCGGAAGTGGCGCGCCCGGTCGAGCATCAAGTGGACGCAGATCGCGGTGAGCGTCTGGCAGCGGCCGATCATCTCCGGGAAGTGACTGCGATGCACGGCGAGGATCTCGAGGTCCTCGACCGCGCGCGTCTCGCCCGGCGCGGCCTGCATCCGCGAGAAGGGGAGGATCCCGGAGACGTCGCCGGCCTGCCATTCCATGAAGCGCCGCCAGCCGCCGCTGCGTTGGACGTGGATGTCGAGGCTGCCGGAGAGGACGATGAAGAGGTGGTCGATTCGCTCGCCGGTGCGCCCGAGGATCTCGCCGGCGGCATACCGTCGGAGCTCTCCGCGCTCGACCAGCCAGGCGAGCTCCTCGAGCGGTGCCTGCCGGACCGTGCGATGCGCCTGGAGCCTCTGGAGCAGGTCGCTCACGGCGCCGGCACCCGGCGCGCCGAACGGATCGCGATCGGTGGCGTGAGCGTCTGCCCCTGCGCGGGAGAGGCCTGGATCCGGCGGACGACCTCCATGCCCGCGATCACGCGGCCGAACGCGGCGAACCCCTGGCCGTCCGGGTTGCGCGCGCCGCCGAAGTCGAGCGACGGCTGGTCGCCGATGCAGAGGAAGAAGTCGGAGGTCGCCGTATCCGGCTCGGCGCGCGCCATCGAGAGCGTGCCGTCGAGGTGCTTCAAGCCGGTGTCGCGCGTCCGCTCGAGCGCGACCGGAGGGAAGGCCTCGGCTTCGCGCGAGAGCGCGGCGCCCGCCTGCACGACCTGGATCGGCACCTCGCGCCGCGTCTCGGTGTCGGGGCGCACGGTGCGATGGAAGCGCCCGCCGTCGTAGTGGCCGGCGTCGACGTAACGAAGGAAGTTCGCGGCGCTCCGCGGTGCGTGGGCGACGTCGATCGCGAGATCGATCGGGCCGAGATCGGTCTCGAGGCGCACCACCACCGAAGGGATAGCGCTCGCGGTCGTGCCGGCCGGCGTCTCGCCGCGCAGGGCGGCCGGGGTCGATCCGAGCGTGATCAGCGCGACGACGAGTCGAAGCAGCAGCCGGGCGCTGGCGGCGTTTCGCGAAGGCGTCATGGGCTCCTCCCGCGCCGCGATCCGGCGTGCGGCGCGCTCGATCCTACACGGGGGCCGGCGTGCCGTTGCCGGGGAACGAATGGCAGAATCGACCGTCGCCCGCGGGGCCGGAGATCGTCATGAATCGCACGCTCGTCATCGGATGCCTCGCATGCCTCGTCGCTTCCTCCACGGCTCCGGTCGCCGCTCAGGCGACGGCCGGCGAAGCGACCGGAGAGCTCGCGTTCTATCGCGCGACGCTGGTCGCGTCGGAGGCGTCGCTGCGCTTGCACGAGACGGAGACGGCGCGCACCTTCCTCGATCTCGCGCCGGCGGCTCTCCGGGGGTGGGAGTGGCGGTATCTGGACGCACGGAGCGACGAGAGCTCGCGCGCGGTCGCCGCGCACGATGGCCCGGCCTTCGCGGTCGACCTCGCGCCCGACGGCGCGCGCCTCGCCACGGGGGGGAGGGACGGAAAGGTGAAGCTCTGGGACGCCGCGAGCGGGGCGCCGCTGGCGACCTTCGCGGGGCACACCGGGCCGGTCTGGAGCGTCCGCTTCGCCCCCGATGGACGCACGCTCGCGAGCGCTTCGTCCGACGGTACGGTCCGCCTCTGGGACGTCGGAAGCGGCGCCGAGCGCCATCGCTTCGAAGGGGTCGGACGCGGCATCGCGGCGGTCGCCTTCAGCCCGGAGGGTGGACGCCTCGCGGCGGCGTCCTGGCGTTGGACCGAGGAACGTGGCGTCTACGGCGTCGTGGTCGCCTGGGAGCTCGCGGAGGGCCGGGAGCTCTTCACCCTCGAGCACGGCGTCAAGCCGATCGTGGCGGTCGACTGGTCGCGCGACGGCAAGTGGATCGCCGCCGGCACCTGGGATTCCGACGTGGCGCTGATCGACCCCGTGGCGAAAGTGGAGGTCGCGAAGCTCGAGCCCCCGGCGGACGACGCCTACAAGGCGGTGCAGTCGGTCGCCTTCTCGGCCGACGGCGCGCGGCTCGCGGTCGCCGCCAAGGACGGGCGGATCCGCGTCTGGGACGTCGCGACGCGGACGCTCGCCGCGACACTCGTCGGCCAGGCGGAGGGGCAGTCACGCTGGATCAACGGGCTCGCGTTCCTCGCCGACGGACGCTTGGCGGCGGCGGGGGCCGACGGCACGCTCCGGATCTGGGATGCCCGCGCGGCGCGCGAGCTCGCGGTGCTGCACGGGCATCTCGGCCCCGCGATCGGCGTCGCCGCGAGCGCCGACGGGAGGCGTCTCGTCTCGACCGGTGCCCGCGGGGAGCTCCGCTTCTGGGATCTCGCGGCGCTCGCGCCCGAGCGCTCGCGGTGGCGGTTGCCCGCGTCCGCCTACTCGATCGCCTTCTCGCCGGATGGGGCGCGCGCCGCGGTGAGCGGCTGGGGCGGGTACACCAGGCTCTTCGCGACGGCGGACGGCCGGGAGCTCCGCGCGAACGACACCGCCCACGGCGAGTCGGGCGTCGCCACCGCCTGGAGCCCCGACGGCCGCTGGATCGCGACCACCGCCAACGACGGACGCGCGGTGCTCTGGAGCGCGGAGAGCGGCGAAGCGGTGACGGTGCTCGCGAACGCGGGACGGCAGATCGCTTCGATCGCCTTCAGCCCCGACGGCAAGCTCGTCGCGGTGCCCGCGGGTGAGACCGAGGTCAGGGTCCTGGAGGTTCCCTCGGGCGCGCCCTGGGTGCTCCTCGACCACGCCGAGAAGGAGGATCCCTGGCAGGTCGCCTGGAGCCCGGACGGGAAGCGGCTCGCGGTCGGGACGGTGTCGGGCGCGGTCTCGGTCTGGGATTGGGCCACCGCGAACCTCGCCTATCGGATCGAGCCGGGACCGGGACGCGCCGCGGTCGCCTACTCGCCGGACGGATCGATCCTGGCGGTCGGCTCGGGCAACGGCTCGCTCACGCTCTGGGACGCCGCGACGGGAGAGCTCCGCCGGCGTACGCGCGGACACGAGCAGGCGCTCCAGACGCTCGCCTTCTCCCCGGACGGGAGCCGCCTCGCGACGGGAGGCGCCGACGACTCGATCCGGATCTGGGAGCCCCGGAGCGCGGAGGAGCTGGTCTCGCTGCCGATCGGCGCCTCCGTCTGGGCGCTCGCCTGGAGCCCGGACGGCAGCCGGCTCGGCGTCGTTCCCCTCGACGCGACGGTCCGGCTGCTCGCGGCGCCGAGAGCGCGCTGATCCGCCGGAGGCGCGCCGCGCCTCCTTCAGGTCATCAGATGACGGATGTGCGCTGCGATCGCGCGGAGCTGGTTGCCGTCGAGTCGTCCCAAGACGTTGCCGAGCAGCGGCCCCAGCATGCGCGTGGCGCCGCCGATGCCGAGACGGGCCGTCTTCTCGAGCACCAGGCCGGCCCGCGCCTCTTCGAGCGGGCGCATGAAGTAGTAGTCGAGGCCGCTCTCGGTGAGCTTCCCGACCAGCGCGGCGAGCGCCTTGGCGTGGGCCCTGGGATTCTCGGCCGCTTCGAGCGCGTCGAGGACGGCGAGTGTCTCCTCCCGCAGCGCCTGCGAGTGGAAGAAGCGGAGCGACGGAGTATCGGACGCGCCTGGGGACTTCGCTGCGGATCCAGCTGCGGAGCTCGCCGCGGGGGATCGGCGTCGGGACGCGGAGGTTCGTTCGGGCATCGGGAGATCCCGCATGCTAGCCGTGGCGCGTCGCCGGCGCCACCCCCCTCAGCGATCAGCGATCCTTGCGCACCCAGACCTCGAGGTGCGACGCGTATCCCAGGTACTGAGGGTACTCGGCTTCGAGCCGGTAGTGGGCTGTGAGCAGCTCCACCAGGGCGACGTCCAGGTCGCGGAGGCCGCTCCTCCCGGCCTTGCCGCGGAAGTACCCCTCGTTCAGCTTGAGGATCGACGCCTGGATGTGCTGGCGGAGGATCACCGGCGGCATCGCTGCCTCGAGCCGCGGGATGTCGGCGCGGGTCACCGCGTCGGGGGTGACGTCGATCCAGTGCAGGGCGGCGAAGGTCGCGAGCGGCCGGTCGGCGAGCCAGTGGAAGATCGGGATCGCCGAGAAGGTGAAGATCGGCTCGCCGGGGCGAGTCACCCGCCGGATGATCGCGAGGGTCCCCTCGACCGCTTCCCCGGTGATCGGCGAGAGTCTGAGGCCGCGCAGCGTGGGATCCGTCGGCCGGTAGGTGGCGTGGGCGACCGGGGGCTCGGTCCAGAGCCCGAACGCGAACGGCACGAGGAGGCGGAGCGCGAAGACCGAGACGCCGACCGCGATCGTCGAAGCGACGACGAGAGCGCGCAGCGTGCGGCGTGCCGGGTGACCGCCGCGCGCCTCGAGGACCGGCGCCAGGAAGACGGCGAGGCTCGGCAGGGCCATCGCTTCGCTCCCCGGCCAGGAGAGGGCGAGCGACGCGCCGAGCGCCAGAGCGAGACCGATCTCGAGCAGCCGCTGCCGCTCTCCATCGGTCAGCGATCGACGGAGCGCCCGGAGGCCGAGCAGGATCCCGGGGAGCATCAGGCCGTAGTAGCCGAGGAAGATCCCGAAGCGCTGCACGGTGCGGAGGTCCTTGACCGACTCCATCGCACGCGCGGCGATCGCGTGCCCGGCCACCAGGACGAGGAAGACCGCGGCCGCGGTTCCCGCGACGATGCGCCAGCTTCGCCGCGGCGCTCGGGCGCGGTCCGGTTCACCCTCGCCGCGCGTGGTCAGCGGTCCGGTCACGAGCAGCGAGAGGAGGGCGCCCGCGATGCCGGCAATCGCGGCCCCCGTCAGGATCGGGATCTGGAACGGCTCCAGCCAGGGGCGGAGGAGGAGCTGGCCGGGGCTCCCCTTGCTCGCCGCGCCGGCGAGGAACACCTGCTCGACGAAGGGGCGAAAGGCGTTCGCCGAGGCGAGCCAGCCGGCGAGCGCGGAGCTCGGGAGCATCCAACCCGACGCATACGCGCCGAGACGCGCCAGGAGGCCGCGCCTCGCGGTCCCGTCGCGCAGGACGATCAGGACGAGGATCCCCGGGATCGCCAGGGTGGCCGCGAGACCGACCGTCTGCTTGGTCCAGAAGGCGAGGGCGGCGGCACCTCCCGACGCGAAGAGCAACCATCGCTCGCGCCTCGTCCCGGAAACGTCGAGCGCGGCGGCGGCGGCCCATCCGGCGAGGAGAGCGGCGAGCAGCGCGTGGTGATTGTAGAGGTCGAGGATCTCGGTGTCGTCACCGCTCGCGAGCCAGACCGCGGCGAGCGTGGCGAAGATCGCGGCACCCGTGCGGTAGCGCCGCGCGAGCCAGGCGGCGAGAACCCCGGCGAGCGCCACCCGTCCGAGCGCGCCAGCGAGCCGCACGGCGAAGAGCGAGCGGCCGACCAGGCTCTCGAGCGCCGCCTCGCAGAGCGCCTGGAGCGGAGGGAGGTGGAGAAAGAAGTCGCGGTACGGGACGCGCCCGGAGAGGATCAGGTGGCCGTAGAGCGGGAAGTAGCCGTCGAGCGTCAGGCCGAGGTAGCGATTCCACCAGGGGAGAAGGAAGAGGGCGGTGCCGAGCATCGCGCCGGCGGCCGCCAAGAGGGGGGCGCCAGAAGGGCGGGAGCGCATCGGGGTGTCATCCTACGCCATGGCGGCCGGGGCGCAGCGAGGCGCTCGACAGGGCCGGTTTCGCTCAGGAAGGAGCGCCATCGCCTCGGATGATTTCGACGAGCGCCAACTTCTCGCGTCTCGGGAGCGCCTTGATCCGCGCCTCCTCGCGGAGCGCCTCCCCCCACGAAGCGACCTCACGCGACCAGGCGAGCTCCACCGGCAGGCGCGAGCGGGTGTAGCGGGAAGCGCGTCCGGCGCGGTGCTCGGCGAGGCGGCGCTCGAGCTCGACCGCGGCGCCGGCGTAGAGCGAGCCGTCGCAACAGCGGAGGAGGTAGACCCAGGGCACGGCGCGAGGGCTCAGCCGTCGATCCCGGCGAAGGGGAAGAGCTCGCGCCGGAGCTCGTAGGAGCGGAGCGCGGCGGCGGTCGCCGGCGAGACCGGCTCGAGAAGATCCGCGGTCGAGGCGATCTCGCCCGGCAGCGGCAGGGCGCGCGAGACGACGCGCACGGCGATTCGCGGCGCCGGGAACGGAGTCCGGTCGTCAGACGGGAAGAAGCGATCGGCGAGGCGGCGGTTGGGGTCGACGACGAGGGTGCGGGAGGCTCCCGCGGCGACGAGACCCGCCGCGAAGTCGTCGGCCGCGAAGCCGTAGTGGCTGCAACCGAGCACCGCGATGGCGCTCCCGGGAGCTCCGGCGGCGGCGAGACCGGCGGCCGTGAAGCGCCCGATCGCCGCGACGACGCCGGGGCTCCGCCCCTCGAGCTCGATCGCGCTCGCGAGTCCGGGGCATGGCAGCGGCACGATGCGGGCCGCGGGGATGCCGCGCTCGACGAGCGCTCGCCGGTGCGAGCCCGCTGCGATCGTCGTCTCGGTGGCGAAGAGGAGCACCACCGCCTCGGGGTCGAGGGTCGCCGCTTCGGCCGCCGCCTCGATCCCTGCCTCGACGATGCCGACGACCGGCATCGGGGTGGAGGCGAGGACGCGGCTCTCCGGGATCAGGACGGACAGTGTGTTGCAGGCGACGAGCAGGGCGTCGGCCGGGAAGGCGGCGAGCATCCCCGCGAGCGCGTCGTCGAAGACCGCGAGCTTCCGTTCGCGCCGCTGCATCTTGTTGTACCCCTGCCCGGTCTCGCCCAGCGCGCTCGCGAAGACGAGGTCGAGCGCACGGTAGCGCCCGCTCGCATGCGCCCGGCGCTCGAGATCGGCCACGACCGCGAGCCCGCCGAGCCCCGAATCGGTGACGAGAAGAGTCAACGCCTCGCGCGCGGACAGCGTCTCCGTCGGGCTCTTCGCGGTCATTGCGGAGGGGAGGCGAGGAGACCTCGCGCTTCGAGGTCCCGCACCGTCTCGGGAGCGGCTTTCGCGACGAGGCGTAGGAGCTGGGAGGGGGTCGAGATGCGGCTCGCGCCCTTCCAGGCGAGGCGGTCTTGAGCCAGCGAGAAGAGCTCGAGCCTGACGAGGATCGACTCTCTGAGACCCAGCGCTCCGGGAATGAACCGCGCGTCTCCCGCCCCGGGAGTGCTCTCCAGGCCCCAGCTGCCGGGCCCCTGGGAGAGCTCGCTCTTCTCGAGCACCTGCAGAACGAGAGTCCCGTCGTAGCCCTCGTCCGCGAAGCGGCGCTTGATCGCGAGGGCGTCGTCCATGTCTCCGGCGGGAATCACGGCATGGAACGCCTGGAAGCGAGGATCTCCGAGAGCCCCGACGAAGGCGTCCTCCACCCTCCGGCGCTTCTCGGCATCCGCGAGAGGAGCCAGGACGACGATCCGGTGGAGGCGGAGTACCGCCCCACGCGTGAGCACCTCCGTGCTCTGCAGAACCGGTCGCGACGCACAGCCGAGGATCGCTAGGCCGAGGAGAATCGTTGCCGCGAGCCTGCGGCGAACCGACGAGAGGCTCACCTTCGCCTCCCGCTCAGCGCTCCGTGACCAGGGGCAATTCGACGAAGCTCTCGCGGCCGGGGGCGTGGAAGATCCGTTGCAGCGCCTTGCGGTAGTCCCCGGGCTGCGCCCAGAAGATGTTGGAGACGTAGGTCTGCGGGTTGCGGTCGTAGAGCGGGAACCAGCTCGACTGGACCTGCACCATGATCCGGTGTCCGGGCCGGAAGACGTGGTTCGCCGCCGGGAGCTCGAAGCGGTAGAGGAGCGGCGCCTCGGGCGGGATCGGTTGAGGGTTCGACCAGCTCTCCCGGTAGCGGCCGCGGAAGATGTCGCCCGAGACCATCAGTTGATAGCCGCCCATCTCGGGCTGCGAGGCGACTTCGTCCGGGTAGACGTCGATCAGCTTCACGACCCAGTCGACGTCGGTCCCGGTGGTCGAAGCGATCAGGTTGGCGCTCGGAGCGCCGGCGATCTTGACCGGCTCCTTCAGGGTCTCCGAGACGAAGACGAGGACGTCGGTCCGCCCCGAGGCTTCGCGCTGGTCGGAGACCAGCCACTCCCCCCAGCGATCCCCTTCCGCCTTCACGGGGCGCGGGATGAAGGGCACCGGCTTCGCGGGGTCGGCGACGTACTCGCTCGACGGCGGCGAGCTCGGTTCGGGGGGCGTGAACGAGAGCGCCGCGCCGTCGCGCAGGTAGAGCGGCGTGGGCCGCACCTCGCAGCCGCTGCCGCAACCGGCGGGCCAGGAGGGGAGCCTGAGCCAGCGGTTGCTCCCGGTTTCGAAGGCGGTGACCGGCGCGATGCCGGCGGGCGGCGCGCCTTCCTTCAGGTACTGGTCGAGGAAGGGGCGGAGGATCTCGCGCCGGAAGGTGAGGGCGGTGTCCGAGTCGAAGTGGACCGCGCCCAGGGCGCTGCCGTCGCGGATCATCTGGCCGTGCCGCCAGGGGCCGAGCACCAGGAAGACGCGATCGTTGGCGACGTCCTTCGGCTCGAGCGCCCGGTAGACGGCGAGCGCGCCGTAGATGTCCTCCTGGTCGAAGAGACTGTGGACGATCAGCACCGGCACCGTGAGCGGACGCGCGGCGAGCAGGCGGTCCATCGCCTGGTCCTGCCAGTAGGCGTCGTAGGCGGGGTGGGCGAGGATCTGTCGCCAGAA
>CAYZBH010000054.1:0-24829 GCA_964476605.1 uncultured Thermoanaerobaculia bacterium
GCCCCGGCGCCCCGGCGCGCGCGCCGGCCGCTCCCGCGCGCCCCGCGCAGCCGACGCCGCCGCGCCCCCTCCCGCCGCCGCCGGTGGCGCCTCTGGCACCCGCCACGCCGGCGCCGCCTCTGGCCGCTCCCGGTGGGGGAGAGCTCCTCCCCTCGATCCAGGAGATCGAGCGGACGCCGGTGCCACCGCCCGCGGCGCGCAAGGCGCCCGCGGTCGCGGCGATCGAGCCGGCCGGCTTCTGGATCCGGGTCGGGGCCGCGCTCGTCGAAGGGATCCCGATGGCGATCCTCGCGGGGCTCGGTCTCTGGCTCGGCTTCGAGAACCAGGCGCTGGGGCTCGTCTTCTCCGGCCTGCAGCTCGTCTACGGTCTCGCGCTCGTCTTCTTCTTCCCGGCACAGTTCGGTTGGACCCCGGCCAAGAAGCTCTTCGGCCTCCGGATCTACGCCGATCCGGCGCGGTTCGGCCAGGGGCTCGGGTGGAGCAAGACCCTGATGCGCTTCCTCGGGCACCTCGCCTGCGGCGCGACGCTCGGCCTCGGCTACCTCCTGGTCGCCTTCACGAGCCGCAAGCAGGGGCTGCACGACCTGATCGCGGGCACCTTCGTCGGCCGTCGCCGCTGATCGCGAACCTGCGCGGCCTTTGAAGCGGGCGCCCGCGGGCTGCTAGATTCCGCCCGATGGGCGAGACCCCCCAGACTCGGATCCCGCCGGAGCCGCCGCCACTCTGGCGTCGGTCTCTGGCGTACGCCGGCGGCGCGTTGCTCGGCGTGCTGCTCCTCGTCGCCGCCTACGCGAAGGCGATCGATCCGCGCGCCTTCGAGGAGCAGATCGGCGTCGAGGGGTTGGCGATCGGACTCTCGGCCTGGCGCTGGGCGCTCGTCGCGATCGCTGCCGAGACCGCGCTCGGTCTGGCGCTGCTGCTCGGCTTGCGCCGGGTCCCGGTGCTGCTCGCGGCGACCGCGCTGGTCGCGCTCTTCCTCTTCCTCACCGGCCGCACCTACTGGCACGCCGCGCACGGCATCGCGCCCGCGGCCGCGAGCTGCGGCTGCTTCGGGAACCTGGTCGATCGCTCCCCCGCGCAGGCGTTCTGGCAGGACCTCCTCCTCCTGGTGCCCTCGCTCGCGCTCGCCTGGACGGCGCGCCCGCGCACCGGGCGGCTCTTCGGAGGGCGGGCGCTCACCGCCGGCGCCGCCGGCCTCGCCGTCGCCCTCTTCGCGCGCGCCGCGCCCGGCCTGCCGCTCGACGACCTCGCGACCCGCCTGGCGCCCGGCGTCTCGATCCAGACGCTCTGCGCGGGGCGGGGGAGCGAGCGCATCTGTCTCTCCGATCTGGCGCCGGAGCTCGCCCGCGGGACGCACTGGGTCGTGCTCGCCGATCCGCGCGGCGCCGGGTTCGACGCCGTGGGCGAGGCGCTCAATCGCTACGCCCTGTCGCGAGCGACGCCCGACGTCGCGCTGCTCGCGGACCTGACGCCCGACGAGCGGATGGCGATCTTCTGGCGCCTCGCCCCGGCATTCGCCTTGCACGAAGTACCGACCGCGCTGCTGCGGCCGCTCTACCGTTCGCTGCCGCGGAGCTTCCTGCTCGAGGAGGGGAAGGTCGTGCGCACCGTTTCAGGATTCGCGCCGGAGCTCCACCGCGAAGCGGGGACGCCGGCGGCCGCCACGAAAGAGGGACCATGAGAACGACGCGCCGCTCCCGCCTCCGTTTCGCCACGATCCTGTTCGCCTTCGCCCTCCTGTCGCAGGGACTGGCGGTCGCCGAGGCGGTCGCCGCCGACGCCTTCTTCCGGGGCTTCGAGCCGAGCGGCGACTTCATCGTGGCGATCGACGGCAAGGAGCTCCCCAAGCTCGAGATCTACCGTTCGGAGGCGGCGCGGAGCCTCCTGCTGATCGGCTCCGAGCTCGCCTCGCCGGTGCTCGTCGATCTGGGGGCGATGGCGGCCGAGTCTCTCGACCTGATGAAGGTCTCGAAGCAGATCGACGGCACGGTCGACGTGCTCGCCGACGCCACGCTGTCGCCGCTCGGCAAGGCGCGGCAGGACGGCGCCGAGCTCGTGGTGGCGCTCGGAGCGAAGGAGATGCGCATCCGGCAGCGCCCGTTCCAGTTGGGCCCCAAGTCGGGAGCCGAGCTGCTCGAGAGCAACGCCGGCTACCGCTGGACCGCGAACCGCTTCACCCCCGACGCGACCGCGATGAAGCGGCTGAAGGGGCAGCGGAAGCCGGTTCGCGTGCTCACCTTCTTCGGCTCCTGGTGCAGCCACTGCAAACGCCACCTCCCTCTCCTGCTCAAGGTCGAGCAGGGGCTCCAAGGGGGGAAGATCAAGTTCGACTACTACGGTCTTCCGAACGGATTCGGCGACGAGCCCGAGGCGAAGAAGTACGGCATCAACGGCGTTCCGACCGCGATCCTCTTCGAAGGGGACCAGGAGATCGGCCGCGTGCCCGCGAGCCAGTGGTCCAGCCCCGAGCTCGCGCTCGACCTGCTGCTGAACGGTCCCCCCAAGACGAACTAGGCCGCGCGCGCTCCCCGCCGCGCCTTCCGGCGGGCGATCCGGGCTAGAATCCCGCCCAGTTTCGACAGCTGAACGACGCTTCGACGGTCCTGGGGGGGAACGCCATGGGAAGCCCGTCCGCAGTTCGCGGTCTCCGATTGACTCTGCTCGCGCTCGCGCTGGCCGCCCCTTCCGGGGTCGCCGCCGAGGAGCCCGCCGCCTCCGGCCGCGAGCTGCACGTCGACTTCGGGATCGAGGCCAAGCTGAACTACCGCGACAGCGAGAGCCTCAAGATCCTCGACCCCTTCCCCTTCCCGCCCGACTTCCTCCCCCCCGGCCAGACGGCCGGGTTCCTCGAGACCGTCAACTCGGGGTCGCACTTCGAAGCCTCGGTCCTGACGCTGACGCTCGACGCCAGCTGGGGCCCCTCGCTCGTGGCGCGCGCCAAGGTGGACTTCATCGACCTCTACGATCGCAACCCGACGTCGAGCGACAAGCAGATCGACGTCGACGAGCTCTGGATCCGCTTCGGCAGCGCTCCCGAGGAGCTTCCCGAGCGCTTCGGCGCCTACGTCAAGGCCGGGAAGTTCGCTCACTTCGAGCGCCAGAACGATCGCCATCTCGAGAGCTACGGCCTGATCTCGACCGCGTTCAACCGCTTCGAGGACCAGGGGCTCGAGCTGGGGTTCGACTTCGGGAGGCACTTCTACCTGCGGGGCTCGCTCACCCAGGGCAATCCGCTCTTCTTCCGCGACCCCAACGCCTTGGCCGGCGACAACGGCACGCCCGACAACGATCCGTCGCTGCACACGAACCCGGTGCCGCGCCTCCAGAGCGGCTTTCCGATCCTCTACGACGCCGAGGTCGAGGACCTGGACGTCGACGGCGACCTCGAGAAGGGGCTCGGCGTGGGGTTGCGCTTCGGCGAGCCCGGGAGCGGGCGCTTCGTCGATCTCCTCGCCTGGGCCTACCGGCGCAAGCTCGCCGAGACGGTGGCGCTGAACGGCACCTTCTACGGCGGCGACCTGGACCTGCTCAACGGCCCGTTCGATGCCTACTCGCTGCCGATCTCCGGGAACGAGAAGAAAGAAGTGGGGGGAAACCTCCGCCTCTATCTCGGCGGCTTCTCGCTCTTCGGCCAGTACGTCGCGCAGCAGCTCGCCGGCATGGACCGCACCGGATTCGAGGTGGAGGCCGCCTGGCGCTTCGAGCTGCCGCTGATCGGCGCGCTGGGGGGGCGGCAGCTCTTCCCCTATGTGCAGCCGGCGGTCCGCTACTCCAGCCTCGATCCCCAGTTCGAGGGGGGCTCGCGGTTCTATCCGGCGCCGTCGGTGCGCTGGGACTGGGTGAAGATCGACTACGGGGTGCGGCTCGGCATCATCGAAGGGGTGGATCTCACGGTCGAGTTCGCGGACCACACCATCACGCTGCTCTCGGGGCGCGAAGTCTCGAACGACGAGCTCCTGTCCACGCTGCGGTTCCGGATGTAGGTCAATCAAACAGCGCGGTCGGTTCGATGCCGCCGTTGGCCCAGGTCGCGTCGGCGGCCTGAAGCTCCCCCGGAGGAGCGAAGCGCGACAGCCCGAGCTCCGCGAGGGGCGCGCGCAACGCCTGCGCCGCCGCGCCCGCGAGCGCCGCGCCCTGGAGCCGGCCGCGCCACGGCTCGAGGATCTCGACCAGGTCGGCGAGCCGCGCGAGCGGGTGCACGCGCACCGTGCGCAGGCCGGGGACCGGACGGAACGCGGGGCGCGTCTCGACGATCACCGTGCCGGCGGCGAGGTCGAGCCGGGGCACCGTCAGCCCCCGGAGCTCCGCCTCCGCGCGCAGCTGCTGCACCTGCGCCGCGAGCGCGGGCTCGATCGGACCGGGGGGCAGGCGTCGCGCTTCGAGCTCGAGCGCCCACGCCAGGCGCTCCGCGAGCGCCTCCGCGCCGTTGGCCACCACATAGACCGCCTGCACCGAGAGGCACCCCCGCTGATCGAAGAGCGCCACGTCGCGTGCGAGACCCCGGGCGACCGAGAGGAGGTCGACGTCGCCCGCCACGACCGCGAGGCTCGCCTTGGGCCCGTGCGCGACCAGGCGCGCGCCGAAGCGGGCGCGGAGCGCCTCGACCGCCTCGCCGCCGCCGTAGGCCACCAGGCGCTCGGCGGGAGCGAACGCGGCCTCGAGCAGGTCGGTCCGCGTTCCCGGAAAGCGCACCGCCGCGAAGGCGTCCGCGAGCTCGGGCGCGCGCGCCACCAGCGCGTCGACGAGCGCCGGCGCGAAGACCGGCTCGTCGGACGCCGACTTGAGGAGCAGCGGGCGCCCCGCGAGCAGGGCGGGGAGGAGGCACTGCGCGGCGAGGCCCGGGATGTTGCCCGCCAGGATGGCGCCCGCGAGAGCGCGGGGGCCGGGAGTCGGAGGGGCTTCGAGGAGGGCGCTCGCGGCGCCGCTCCGGAGCCCGCCCAGCACCACGTCGAGCGCCTCCGTGAGCCCCTCGGGAGAGAGGCGGGAGGAGGCGAGGAGCGCCGGCATCAGGGCGCGCCGCTCGGGGGTCTCCGGTTCGAGGAGCGCCTCGAGCGCCGAGCTCCAGAGGTCGAGCCAGGCCGCGCGCGGCCGCGCGGCGAGAATCGCCGGGCCGCGCGCCGCGAGGCGCGTCGCCAGGGCCGCGAGCTCCACCGGATCCGGAGCGTCTCGGAGCACGGCTGCTATGTTACGGCGCGGAGGATCCGATGCCGAAAGCGACGCTCAGCTTCTACGAGATTCCGGCCTCCGACCCCGACCGGCTCGCCGGCTTCTTCCGCGCCTGCTTCGGCTGGAGCTCGATCGAAGTCCCCTGGGACGGACCGCGCTACCTGCGCCTGCTGGCGCCGGAGGAATCGCGGCCGCCGGCGGGAGGGATCCTGGCGCGCGACGGGGGCGGAGAGGCGCTGATCGACCGCATGACGGTGATGATCGACATCGAAGGGGAGTCGCTCGAGACCACGCTGGCGCGCGTGGTGGAGCACGGGGGCACGGTGGCGCTGCCGCCGACGCCGATCGGCCGCTTCGGTTTCCACGCGCGCTTCTTCGATCCCGAAGGCAACAGCTTCGGGCTCTGGCAACGCTACGGCGCGGCCTGACCCCCGGCCGCGAGCTCCTCGGCGAGCAGTGAGCAGCCGCGCAGCGCGGCGCCGCGGGCGCGCCCGGCCAGGCGGAAGCCGCCGGGCTCGATCGAGCCGAGGTCTTCGGTCAGCAGATGCAGGGCGGAGCCGACGTTCGCGAGGTCGAAGAAGGCGAGCAGCCCGGTCTCCCCCGGCGGGAGCTCCGCGAGCGTCTGCGGATCGAGCGCCCGGACCTTGAGCCAGGGGGGCGTCACGAAGAGATCGGGAGGCCCGCCGAGCAGGGTGGCGGAATAGGCCTGGCTCGTCAGCTCCGTCATGCCGTACTCCGAGACGACCTGCGAGGGCGGGATGGCGAGCCAATCCTCGGCCTGCGCTCGGAGCGCGGCGGGCTCGAGCGCGCGCGCCCTCCCCTTGAAGCCGCCGGTCTCGAAGAGGGCGCTCCCCGCGGGCAGCCGGAAGCGCAGGTTCATGCGGGCGAGAAAGTCGAGCAGATCGGCGAGCGCGAAGGCGGTGGCGAGGAGGCGCACCGGGCGTCCGCCGCGCTGGTGGGCGCCCAGCCAGGAGCGCGCCTTGCCCATCTCCACCCCCTGCGCGTCGATGGCGTGGGTCGAGCCCGGCCCTCCGAAGCGCCGGAGCGCGTGGTCGATCATGAAGCCGAGGCTCGAGTCGCCGACGAGCTCGCGGGGCGGCACCAGCGCGAGCATCGGCGGGCGATCCCCGGCCGGGAGCACGTAGTGCGGGAAGGTCGCGTCGACGACGGCGCGGTAGAGATCGGGGAAGGGGTGGCGGTGGACGCTCCGCGCGCCGTCCAGGGTGCCGCTCGAGCGGAAGAGCTCGCGCGGCGGATCGGTCGCGAGCTCGAGGCTCGCGAAGGCGGCGGCGGGGACGAGCGGCACCTCGCGCCAGGACGCGACCTCCGCCGGCGTCTTCCCCTGGCGCTCGCAGAGCGCGCGATAGGCGGGGATGCGCTCGAACTGGTAGGCGAAGGCGGCGCGCGCGAGCTCCTCGAATCCCGCGGGCTCCGGCGCTCCGACGTAGGCGGCGATGCGCTCGACGATCACGGCGCGATTCTGTCACGCGCCGGCGCGCCGGAAGCGCTCTGTTATGCTGCCGCGCGGTCAACGAGATGAAGCTCAGCGCGCGGTTCCTGCTCGTCTGGACGCTCGCCGGTGGCCTCGGCGCCGGCTCGGCGCGGGCCGTCGAGCTGGTGGGGCGGATCACGCTCAAGGAGAAGGGGAAGCCGGCCTCCGACGCCTCGCTCCGGCTCGAGAACTCGGTGCTCGTCTTCGAGCCCGAGCGAGCGGTCCCGCGCCCGAAGCCGGTGGTCGCGGAGATGGCGACCATCCGCAAGGAGTTCTCCCCCCGGCTGCTGGTGGTGCCGGTCGGCTCGACGGTCAACTTCCCCAACCTGGATCCGATCCTCCACAACGTCTTCTCCGTCTCCGGCCGCAACGCCTTCGATCTCGGGCTCCTGGGCAAGGGGGCGGGGAAGAGCGCGACCTTCCGCGAGCCCGGTGTCGTGCGCGTCTTCTGCAACGTCCACCACGCCATGTTCGGCTACATCTACATCGTGTCGAGCCCCTTCACGGCGCGGCCGGGCGCCGACGGGAGCTTCCGCTTCGAGGACCTGCCGGCGGGGCGCGGCAAGCTCTCGGCCTGGCACGAGCGCGGAGCGCCGGTCGAGCGCACCCTGGAGCTGCCGGGCAGCGGCCCGGTCGAGCTCTCGCTCGACGTCTCGCTCCCCCGCGTGCCACCCCACAAGAACAAGTACGGGAAGTCCTACGGAGGATCGGGATATGGCTGATCGCGGCGGTCTCTCGCTCGGGACCCGCATCTTCCTCGTCTCCGGTGCCCTGCTCGCGGTGGCGCTCGGCGTCGCCGTCGCGGTGACCTCCTGGCTCGGCTCGCGCATCGGGCACGAAGCGGCGGCGGCGCGCATCACGGCCGGCAACTCCGTCCAGGCGGCGTCGCAGCTCCAGCACTACCAGCAGCTCCAGCTCCTGACGCGCGTCCTGGTCTCGGACCCCGAGTTCAAGGCCTACCTGCTGCGCGCCATCGACGAGCACGACACCGCCTCGCTGCTCGATCAGCTCGACGAGCGGCAGAACGACCTGGGCTACGACTTCGCCCTCCTGGTCGACCCGCGCGGGCGCCTGCTGGTGCGCACCGACCAGCCGGACGCGGCGCCGATCGACCTGACGGCGCGCCCCCTGATCCGGCAGGTGATCGCCGAGTACGAGGCGAGCGGCGTCTGGCACGAGGGCAACCGCATCTACGAGGCGGTGGCGGTGCCGCTCTCGGTCGACCAGAACGTCTTCGCCTTCCTGGCGGTGGGCTTCGCGATCAACGACGTCCGCGCCCTCGAGGTCAAGCAGCAGACCAACACCGAGGTGGCCTACCTGACGGCCACGACCTCGGGCGCCTCCATGGTCGCCTCGACGCTCGCGGCGCCGGACCAGGACCGGCTGCTCCAGACCCTGCGCCTGCAAGGGGATCTCCTCGAACGGGTGACGCGCCGCGGCGAGACGGTGGATCGCGTCGAGATCGTGCTCGACGGGCACCGCTTCCTGGCGTCGCTCTCGCCGCTCAAGGATGCGGCCGGCGCGGCCGCGGGGGCGTCCGTCTCCCTGGCCTCGCTCGACCGCGAGCTCGTGGGCTACCTGAAGATCCGCAATCTCCTGCTCGGGATCGGGCTCCTCACCCTCGCGGCCGCTTCGGTCGTCTCGTTCCTCCTCTCGCGGCGCATCTTCCGGCCGGTGCGGCAGCTGGTCGCCGCGGCGACGGCGGCGCGGCAGGGGGACTTCGACGTCGATCTGCCGAAGCGCGCGCCGGGCGAGGTCGCCGAGCTCGCGGGGGCCTTCGATCATCTGCTCGCCGACCTGCGCGAGCGGCGCGACATGGCGGCCTACGTGTCGGCGCTGTCGCGCAATCTCCCCGAGCCGCTGGTGCGCGGGGAGGCTCCGCCCCGCCCCGAGCGGCTGCCGATGACCGTGGTCGGCGTCGACCTGCGCCGCTACGTCAATCCGCGCGGTGGCGAGCCGGACGCGATGTTGCTCAGGCTGTCGCGCGACCTGAAGCGGATCCAGAACCTGGTGGAGTCGCGGGCCGGTCACCTCGAGGCGGTCTTCGGCCATCGCGTGCTCGCGAGCTTCGCCGGACCGGCGCGTTCCGAGCGCGCGCTCGCCGCTGCGAGCGACATCCTGGGGACGGTGTCGCGTCCGGAGAACGCGTTCGAGGAGCCGCAGCCGCCGGCCGTGGCGCTCGCCGCCGGCGAGGCCACGACCGGCGCGGTCACCTTCGGGGATCAGCCCGAGAGAACGCTGCTCGGGCTCCCCCTGCAGCAGGTCGAAGGCTTGCTGCGGGAGGCGAGCCCGGGCGAGATCCTGCTCGCGCCGGCGGTGCACGCGGAGGTCGAGACCAGTCTCGATCGCTCCGGGATCGCGCTCGCGCCGCAGCGGGGCCTGCTCTCGACGCAGGCGATCTACCTGCTCTCCGGCGAGCAGGCGGCGGGCATCGCCGGCGATTCCCTGAGCTCCGCGCCGACCCGCGCCGACGCGGGCGGCGCGGGCGCCACGGGCGCGGAGGCCCGGCTCGACACGCTGACCGACGTCGGGCCCGGCTCGCTCCTGGGCTCGCGCTTCGAGATCCTCGCGACCCTGGGCGCCGGCGGCATGGGCATCGTCTTCAAGGCGCGCGACCGGGAGCTCGACGACCTGGTGGCGCTCAAGATGCTGAAGCGCGATGTGGCGGGCGACGCCGCGCAGCTCGAGCGGATGAAGAGCGAGATCCGCCTGGCCCGCAAGATCACCCATCCGAACGTCCTCAGGACCTTCGACTTCGGCGAGGTCGACGGGCTGCCGTACATCTCGATGGAGTACGTCCGCGGTCTGACGCTCCGCTCGATGCTGCAGCAATCGGGGCGGCTGCCGTACTCCGCCGGGCTCCGGCTCGCGCGCCAGATCGCCTCGGGTCTCGCCGCGGCGCACGCCCAGGCGATCATCCACCGCGACATCAAGCCCGAGAACGTCATCCTCGACGCGCTGGGGAACGCGAAGCTCATGGACTTCGGGCTCGCGCGCCCGGTCCGGCGGCTGACGCCGGGGCAGACGCAGGCGGGATTCCTGGTCGGGACCCCGCACTATCTGGCGCCCGAGCAGATCGAAGGCCACGAGCCGGACACCCGCGCCGACGTCTACGCGTTCGGCATCGTCCTCTACGAGGTCTTCACCGGGCACCTGCCGTTCGGTGGCGAATCGGCGATGGAGATCATTCTGCAGCATCTCAAGGAGCGGCCGGCGCCGGCGCGCGGCTACTGGCCGGAGATGCCCGAGGGGCTGGAGCGCCTGCTCGACCGCTGCCTGGAGAAGGCGCCGGCGGCGCGCTTCGCGGACGCCTCGGAGCTGGTCGGCGAGCTCGACCGCCTGACTCTCTGAGGCGCGCAGGAGAGCGGGCGCGAGCGGGTTTCAAGGAGAGGTGGGAACGCGACGCGAGGAGCCGGCAGCGGCAGGCGAGGACTGGCGTCTCCTGGCGGAGGCCGGCCGCGGACGGCCGGAGGCCTTCGCGCCCCTGGTGGAGCGGCATCAAGGACGCATTCTGCGGCTCTGCGAGCGCTTCCTGGGGGATCCCGAGGAGGCCCGGGACGCCGCCCAGGAGGTCTTCCTCAAGGCCTTCCGGCACGCCGCGGGCGCCGAGCCGCGCGGCCTGCTCTCGACCTGGCTCTATCGGATCGCCGTCAACCACTGCCTCAATCGCTTGCGGCGCCGCAACGTCCTGCGGTTCGTCCCCTTCTCCCGGACCTCGCCCGCTCCGGACGGGGAAGGGGTCGAGCCCGATCCGCGGGACCCGGGGCCGGATCCGGAGGCGGCGGCGAGCGCCCGGGAGCGCTGGCGCCGGACGCGCCGCGCGATCGAGCGCCTGCCGCCCAGCCAGCGGGCGGTGCTCCTGCTGGCGAAATTCGAGGGTCTGTCCTATCGGGAGATCGCGGCCGTTCTCGGGGTGACGGAGGGGGCGGTCGAGAGCCGGCTGGTGCGCGCCATGCGCCGCCTGCAGGCGGCGCAGGAAGGGGGCTCGATGCGGGTTTCAAGGGAAGGGGAACGACGATGAAGCGGAGCGACGAGACGCGGCTGATGCGCCATCTCCTCGGCGAGGCGTCGGACGGCGAGCGGCGCGAGCTCGAGGCGCGGCTGGCGCGCGATCCGGAGGTCGCAGGGGCGCTCGCCCGGCTCGCGGCCCGGTGGTCGGCGCTCGAGCTGCCGCCCCCCGCGGCCGCGCCGCCCGGCTTCGCGACCTCGGTCCTCGCGCGGCTGCGCGCCGTCGCGGCCCAGCCCCCCCTCTTCGCCAGCGCCTGGATGCGCGCGGCCGCTCTGGCGGCGCTGCTCGCCGGGATGACCGTGGGGGGGCTCGTGGCGGGAGCGCAGGCGACGAGCGCGGAGGAGACGCTCGCCTGGGATCAGACGTCCTTGGCCGAGGAGTATCTCTCCGCCCAGCAGAGCGGCGACGTGGAGCAGCCGCTCGCCGAGGAGACGCGATGAAACGCTACGCGCTGGCGATCGCGCTCCTGCTCTCGCTGGGGGTCAACGTCGGGCTGCTCGGCGTGCAGGTCCTGCGCGCGCGCGCGGCGGAGCGCTGGGACCGCGGCGCGCGCTGGAGCGAGGAGGGGATCGGCGAGCGGCTGGCGCGCCGTCTCGATCTCGCGGGAGACGAGCGGGAGCGATTCCTGGCGCAGCAGCGCAAGCTCGGGCGAAGCGTGCTCGAGGGGCGGCGCCGCGTTCACGCCTCGCGGGAGGCGCTGCGTGCCGAGCTGATCGCGCCGAAGCCCGATCGCGCGCGCGTGGAGGCTCTGCTCGCGGAGGTCGCCACCGCGCAGGCGGCGATCGATCGCGCCTTCGCCGACAACGTGCTCGAGAGCCGCGAGCTGCTGAGCGGACCCTCCGAGCGCGCCTACCTCCGCTTCGTGGAGCGTTTCGCGGCCGAGATGGCGCCGGGACGCGAAGGCGGCCCGCGCCTTCCGGGCGCCCCGCCGCGCGGCGCGGGGCCGCCGCCCTGACATTCGGCGCGTGATAGCTTCGCGCGGATGATCCAGGCCCTCGTCTTCGACTCCTCGGGCGGCGTGAGGAGTGGCGGAATGGAGCTGGCCCACGAGCCGCTCGCGGAGGGCGAGACGCTCTGGATCGACTTCGAAGGCGAGCACGCGGCGGAGAGCCACCTGCGCGGCTTCGGCTTCCACCCCCTGGCGATCGAGGACACCTTCACCCTGCAGCACCTGCCGCGCGTCGAGGAATACGGCGATCACCTCTTCCTCATCGTGCGCGGCATCGATTTCAACGCTGCCGATCCGGTGGCCGAGCTCCACACCCTGAAGCTCGCGATCTTCCTCTCCGCCTCGCGGCTGGTGACGGTGCATCGCGCGCCGCTGCGCAGCGTCAACACGGTCCGCCGGCGCATCCTGGAGTCGAAGACGGCGCCGCCGGGTCGCCTGCGGCAGGTGGTCTGGAGCCTCTGCGACGAGATCGTCGATCTCTTCTTCCCGGTCGTCGAGGAGATCGGATCCGAGATCGAGGGGCTCGAGGTCAAGGTGCTCGACTCGCCGCGCCAGGAGCAGCTCGCGCGGATCCTCGACCTCAGGCGCCGGTTGAGCGAGCTCCGGCGCTCGATGCTGCCGCATCGCGGGGTCTTCGGGCATCTCGCGAGCTCGCGCAACGCCCTCCTCGACGACACGGCGGCGCTCAACTTCCGGGACACGCTGGAGAACGTTCTCCGCCTCACGGACGCGGTCGACCAGCAGCGCGACCAGCTCGCGAACGTCAAGGACACCTACCTCTCGGTCGTCAGCCAGCGGACGAACGACATCATGAAGGTGCTGACGCTCTTCTCGGCGGTCATGCTGCCGCTCACCTTCATCGCCGGCGTCTACGGCATGAACTTCGAGCACATGCCGGAGCTCGGAACGCGCTACGGCTACTTCGTCGTTTTGGGCGTGATGGCCGCCGTCGGGATCGGCATGGTGGGCTGGTTCCGCCGCCGGGGTTGGTTCTGACCGTCGGCCCACGGCCCGGACCCGTGCCCTCCCGTCGCAGCAGCCCGCCCGCCGGCCAAGCGACGTATGATGGCACTCGGATGGACCGCCAGAACGAGCGCATCCTCGTGGTCGACGACGATCCCTCCGTGCTGCGCACGGTGGAGGCGAGCCTCGTCCGGGGGGGCTACGAGGTCGTGCTCGCCGCGGGCGCGCAGCCCGCTCTCGCCTGGACGCGGGTGCACGGCCTCCCGCATCTCGCCATCATCGACCTGCTGCTCCCCGACGGACACGGCCTCGAGCTCGCGGCGGCGTTGCGCGCGGGCAACGACATGCCGGTGGTGCTGCTGACCGCGATCGACGACGAAGCGACCGTGGTGGCGGCGCTCGAAGGCGTCGCCGAAGACTACGTCGTCAAGCCGTTCCGGCCGGCCGAGCTCTGCGCGCGCGTCGAGCGCATCCTGCGCCGGATCGGCGATCGCTCGCACGCGCTGGAGCGGCCGGTGGAGATGGGGGACGGGCTGAAGCTCGATCTGCCGCGCCGCCGCCTGCTGCGCGACGGCGTCGCGACCCCGCTGACGCCGCTCGAAGGGAAGCTCCTCCACCTGTTGGTGCGCAACCGGCCGCGGAGCGTGCCGGTCGAGCAGATCCTGCGCCGGCTCTGGCCGCTCGAGGAGATCCACCAGGACACCCTCCGGGTGCACGTCCATCGGCTCCGGCAGAAGGTCGAGCGCGACCCCGGCGAGCCTCGCGTGCTGCTCACGGAGCGGGGCTTCGGCTATCGGCTCGTTCCGGTCGACGGGATGGTGGAGGGGAACGAGCCGTGACGCCGGCGCCGGACGGAGGCATCCCGCTCCCCGGCGATCCGATCGACAGCGCGCGCTGGCGGACGCTGGTCGCCCTGGGGAGATCGGACGCGACGCTCCTCGCCGACTTGAGAGACACCTTCTCGCAGCAGGGTCCCGAGCTCGCGCGCCGCGTCTTGGCGGGCGTCGGAGCGGACGGCGATTTCTCGGCGGTGCGCGCCGCCGCGCATCGCCTGCGGGGCATGGCGGCGAATCTCGGGGCGAGCCGGCTGGCCTGTCTGGCGGCCGAGGCGGAGGAGGCGGCGGTCGCCGGGGATCGGGAGCGCGCCGTGCGAGCGGCCTCCACCCTCCCGGATGAAGTCGCGCGCGCGGCCCGGGCCCTGGACGCGCGTCTCGAAACGACCTCCTGAGGCCTTCAGGTCGCGACGTCGCCGGTCCACCGGGCGAGGCACCGCTCGAGGGCGTCGAGCGCGAGCGGCTTGGTGAGCATGTCCTGCATTCCCGACTCCCGACAGCGTTCGAGGTCTTCGGGTAGCGCGCTCGCCGTGAGGGCCACGATCGGCAGATCCGGAGCACCCGGCGGCGGCGCGGCCCGGAGGCGTCGGGTCGTCTCGAAGCCATCCATGCCGGGCATGAAGAGGTCCATGAGCACGGCGTCGAACCGTTCCCGGGCGAGGAGCTCCAGGGCTTCCGGTCCGGAGCTCGCCGCGCGGGAGGCGTGACCGAGGGCGGCGAGGAAGCCGGTGGCGACCCGGACGTTGAGCGGATCGTCCTCGACGACCAGGATGCGGAGCGTCCGATCGGGAGCCGGCCGGGCGTGGCTCGCCGCCTCCTGCGGATCCTCGGAGTGCCCCCAGCAGCTCGCGAGCGCGCGCTCGAGATCCCAGCGGGTGAAGGGCAGGGTGAGCGTCGGCTGGTCCTCGTCGAGAGCGGCCGAGCGGGCGGCACCGAAGCGGACCGCGACCAGCACCCGCATCCCGGGTGACTCGGAAGCGAGGCGTCCGGCGAGCGGTCGATCGTCCGGCGCTTCGATGCCGTCGTCCAGGAGGAGGAGATCCGGGGGCGGGCTCGCGCGCGTGCGGAGACGGTCGAGAGCGCTCGCGACGCTGTCCAAGGGCTCCACCGTGACGCCGAGGAGAGAGAGACAGTTGGCGAGGTGAGTCCGCGACGCCGCGCGGCCGCTCAGCAGGAGGACGCGGCGGCCGCGCGACGTCGCGCGCGCCGCCGGCTCACCCTCCGGAGCCGCCGCTCCGAGCGAGGCCTGGAAGCGGAAGCTCGAGCCTTCGCCGGGACGGGAGGAGGCCGAGAGCGCGCCGCCCATCGCCGCGACCAGCCGTCCGCAGATCGAGAGCCCGAGCCCGGAGCCGCCGAAGCGCCGCGTGGAGGTGCCGTCGGCCTGGGTGAGAGGCTCGAAGATCGCCTGCACGCGATCCTCGGGAATCCCGATTCCCGTGTCGCGGACTTCGAACTCGAGCGCGCCGGAGGCCTCCGGCCGGCGGACGCGGAGCTCGATCTCGCCCCGCGGCGTGAACTTGACGGCGTTGTCGAGCAGGTTGATGAGAACCTGGCGCAGGCGTCCGGGGTCTCCGCTGACGCGATCCGGCACTTCGAGGTCGACCCGGCAGAGCAGCTCGAGCTCCTTGGCGAAGGCCCGGGCGGCGATCGTCCGGAGCGCCTCGCCGAGGACCTCGCGAAGCGAGAAGGGCACGCGCAGCAGGCGCAGGCGTCCGGACTCGAGCTCGGCCATGTCGAGGAGATCGGCGATCAGGACGGCCAGGTGCTTGGCCGAGGCGTCGATGCCCTCCACGTATTCCCTCGTCTCCGAGTCGAGCCGGCGCCGGGAGGCGAGCTCTGCCATCCCCACGATGCCGTGCAACGGCGTGCGGATCTCGTGGCTCACGCGCGCCAGCAGCTCGCTCTTGGTGCGGTTCGCGATCTCGAGCGCGCGCGTGCGCTCGTCGACGCGTCGCTCCAGCAGGTCGTTGAAGCTCTCGAGCTCGGCGCGCTCGCGCATGAAGCGCTGGGAGAGCGCGGCCACGAGCGCGAATCCGAAGATGGCGAAGCCGAGCGGCGAGAGCTGCGGGCCGGTGACGTAGCCGCGCGCGCGGGCGATGTCGAAGAGGAAGAGGGCGCCGCCGGCGCCCACCCCGACGGCGATCCGGAGCGCGCCCGGGGAGCGCCGCCGGACGGCCCGGACGGCGTGGCCGGCGCAGACCGCGATGCCGACGACCGCGAGCAGGTGGAAGGCGGGCAGCAGCCGGATGTTCCAGGCGAGGCCGGGAGTCGCCGCCACCAGCACGCCGAAGCCGGTGAAGCTCGCCGCCAGCCAGCGGCTGCCGGCACCGACCGTCGCGTCGAGCGCCTTGAGGACGGCCAACAGGACGCAGGTCGACATCCACCCGAGCAGGAAGTACTGGGCCTCCTTGAGGAGCACGAAGTCGTCGGAGAGCGCGAAGCGCCACTGGCTCACCAGGAAGGTGTAGCCGGCGAGCGCGAGCGCGCTCGCTCCGAACCAGAAGCGTTCGCCGCGCAGGTCCCAGCGCTGCTGGAACTCGAAGAGGAGGAAGAGCAGACCCACGGCCGCGAGGCAGGTGGCGAGCAGGAGCGGCGGGAGCTCGTCGATCAGCGCGGCGCGCGTGAGGTCGGTCTCCGGACCGACCTCGAACCGCCCCGCGTAGGGGATGCCGAAGTCGCTGCCGCTTTCGGGAGCGGCCCAGGTCCGGAGCGAGACAGCGACGCGGCCGTCGTCCGAGTAGGTGGTCCGCGGGAGAGTGAACAGCGCGCGCCGGTCGTAGGCGATCGCGGCGTCCGGCGGGAGGTGCCCGACGCCGCCGACGAGCGCGCCGTCCGCGGAGAGCTCGTAGGCGCTGTCGACGTCCCCGAGGCGGATGGCGAGCGGCGTGCTCTCGAGGCGTCGACGGCAGCCGGCGTCGATCTCGATCTCGACGCGATACCAGGCGAAGGGCTGAGGGTGGGGGAGGCGCGAGCCCCAGGGGAGCGGGAGCTC
The DNA here is from genome assembly GCA_964476605.1 of uncultured Thermoanaerobaculia bacterium. Taxonomy (GTDB): domain Bacteria; phylum Acidobacteriota; class Thermoanaerobaculia; order Multivoradales; family JAGPDF01; genus JAGPDF01. The sequence continues at coordinate 16,405 of CAYZBH010000054.1, forward strand.
GACCTCCTGCCAGCCGCTCGACGGGAGGTCCGCCGCGGCCCAGGAGGGGTCGTCGCCGAGGCGGAGCCACCAGGTTCCGGCGAGATCGGCACGGCAGCTGGGCGGAGCGACGCGCACGGCTCCCTCGACGGAGCGCGCGAGCGCGCGCTCGCCGCCGCCGCAGAGGATCAGCCAGCAGAGCGCCCGGCCCGCCGCCTGCGAAGCCTTCAGATGCACGGACCGACGCTCACACGAGATTGCACGGCGCGTTTCACCACGATCTGTCATTCGGATTGTAACGCGATCGTTCCATTCTGTTCTTTCAGTGATCCCAGCCGGCGTCAGCCCAACCGTGGCGCCATGAGCGCCTCCGAGAATCTCGTGGACGAGGTGGCCGCCGAGGAGGCGCCAGCCGTCCTCGACCTGCATCACTTCTCGGCGCTGCAGGCGACCCTCGCGCCGCGCGGCGAGGGGTTCCTGCGCGGATTCGTGGAACGGTTCCTGGTGGATGCCGAGCGGGGGGTCGGCGAGTTGACGAGCGGGTCCGAGCCCGGAGACCTCGGGGCGATCCGCGAGCGCGCGCGGCAGCTGCGCTCGGGCGCGGCGACGCTGGGAGGACTGCGGTTCGCGGCGTGCCTCGAAGAGCTCGAGAGGTCGGCGCGGCGCGGCGCTCGGGCGGAGCGGTCGAGCCTCGAGGCGCTGGCGTCCGAGCTCCGCGCCTTGCGTTTGGCTCTCCGGGAGGCGGGCGTGCTCGACCTCGCGGGCGCGCGGGGAGATCGACTCTAGATGGCAGGCGCGCCGGCCATGACCGTGCTCGTGATCGAGGACGACCCCGTCGCGCGGAGGACCTACACCTCGGCCCTGGCGGAGGCGGGATTCCGAGTGCTCGCCGCGGAGGACGGGGCGCGCGGTCTCGAGCTGGCGGGTGAGACGGACGGGCCGGCGATCCTGGTCGTGGACTGGATCCTGCCCGGCGACCTGGATGGGCTCGAGGTCACCCGGCGCGTCAAGTCGGGAATCTCCGGGGACGAGAACTACGTCATCCTCGTCACCGCCAGGACGGCCGAGGAGGGGCTTCTCAAGGGGCTCACGGCGGGAGCCGACGACTTCGCCACGAAGCCGCTCGAGCCCGTCGACCTGGTGGCGCGCGTGCGCTCCGGCGAGCGCGCGCTGGCCGTGCCAGGGCCGCTCGCCATGTCGGTCGTCGCGGCGCTCGGTGAGGCGATGGAGCGCGGCGACGGCGAGATTGTCGTCCGTTGCCGCACGCGCGACGTCACCGGGTCGATCCGGGTGCGCGGCGGGAGGATCACCTGGGCCGCGGCCGGCGCGACGCCCGATTCCGTCGCCGAGATCCTGGCGCGGGTCGGCCGCCTCTCGTCCGAGGAGCTCGCGACGGTGCTCGACGAGAGTCGACGCCGCGGCCTCGATCCGTCGAAAGTCGTGGCCGAGTGGGGGCTCGCGAACGAGGAGCAGCTGCGCCGGCTCACGCGGACGTGGGTCGGGCGCCGGACGCGCTCGCTCCTCGCCCTGCCGCGCGCCGAGGCGCTCTTCCTGCCGGGGGCGCCCGAGCCGGAGGCGGCTCGCCACGGGTTCACGCTCGACGAGATCTCCCCCTACGCGGCGCTCGCGGTCGACATGGCACGTGTCTCCCGCGGCAGCCAGGCCGGGAGGGGGCGGGGAGGAAACGGTCCGGGTCGCGCGGCGCGGCTCTATGCCTTCGCGCCGGAGCGGGAGGCGATGCGCATCTCAGCCGAGATCGCGAGCGAGATCGCCGATTGCGAGTGGGTGTTGATCGCCGACCCCTCGCTGCAGCTCCTCCTCGCGTCGACCGCGCCCTCCGGCTCCGAGAGCGGGCTGCTGACCGCGCCCGAAGCGCTCGGCCTGGTCGAGATCGTGAGCGGGGAGCTCCAGGGCCCGGCCGCCGAGCTCCACCTGCGCACCGAGGCGACGCAGTGGTTCGCGAGCCGGCTCGTCGGGGGTCGCGTGATCCTCGTCCGGAGCGGCCCCGCCGCCCGCGCGGGTCTCGTCTGGTCGTCGCTCAGGCGGGTCGCGGAGTCGATCGCCGCCGGAGCCCCGAAGTCCTGAAAAAAATTACCCCGCCACGGGCGGGGTATGAAGGAGGGGTGAAGAGGAGTCGGAGATCGTCTCGTGTTCTCTTCACCGATCTCTTACGCGGCCGGGCCGCGAACCGTCCAAGCTCTCTCCTAGGCGCCTCCCGGCGGGCGAACGGCGAAGAAGCCCCTCGCCACCTCGGCGGGGTCCCCCGAGGAGGTCGCGCCCTCCTCGCCGTCCAGCCAGTCGGAGGGGAGGCGGTCGCGGTAGGGGCGGTCGAGAAACCTCCGGTCGAACAGGGCGATGACCCCCGCGTCGGTCCCGGAGCGGATCAGGCGTCCCGCGGCCTGGACCACCCGCGTCATCCCCGGAACCACGAAGGCGTACTCGAAGCCCCGCTCGAAACGCTCCTCGTAGTAGCTCTGCAGGAGGCGCGTCTCGAGCGTCGGCACCGGCAGGCAGGGGCCCACGACGGCGACCGCGCTCAGCATGTTCCCCGGGTAGTCGACGCCTTCCGCGAAGACCCCGCCCGCGACCGCGAGCAGGAGCACGTCACCCAGCAGCGAGCCGCGAAGGGTCGCGAGGAGCGTTTCCCGATCGCGCTCGCTGTCGGTGCGCTGCTGAACCAGATGGCGCTTGCGGTGTGGAGTCATCTTCGCCGCCACGTCGGCCAGGAACTGGTAGCTGGGGAAGAGGGCGAGGCAGTTGCCCGGCACCGACTCCGCGAAGGCGCCGAGCCGGTCCGCGATGAGCTGGGCGTTCCTGGCGCGCTCCCGGTAGAGCGTGGTGACCGCGCGATCGACGACGACGCGGCGATTCTCGGGCGGGAAGGGGCTGGGCACCGAGAGCACCGCGGTGCGCGCGGGATCGAAACCGAGCAGATCGCGGTAGAACTCGGGCGGCGACAGCGTCGCCGAGAGCCCGACGGCGGCGTGCACTCGGCCGAGGGTGCGCGCCAGGAAGCGGCTCGGGTCCTTGCACAGGATGCGCAGTCGCCGGTCCTCGCCGCGCCGCTCGCACAGGTGCGCCACGGCGATCCCTTCGAGGGCGAGGCCGTCGAGGAAGCGCAGGAAGGCGAAATAGAGGTCGACGAAGGGGTCCTCGGCGCGAAAGCTCCTGGTCTCGCGCCGATGCTCGAGATAGTCGACGAACGCGGCGTCGAGCTCGGGGCGCGCGAGCCAGAGGCGCTCCTCGGGCAGCGCGGACTCGATCGCCGCATCCCCACCGGGCTGGTCTGCGAGCGCCGCGTCCACCCAGCGCTCGACGAGCTCCGCGAGGGCTGACGAGACGCGCTCGAGCTGGCGCTCGACCTCCGAGCCGCCATGGGAGGCGGCCTCGGCGGCTCGCCGGGCGTCGAGGGAGGAGAGCTCCGGCGAGAGGTAGCCACGACCCCGCTCGACGAGATTGTGGATCTCGTCGATCAGCAGCACGACGTCGGACAGATCCTCGTCGGCGCCGAAGGCGCTGAGCGCCACGTGGGGATCGAAGACGTAGTTGTAGTCGCAGACCACCGCCTGGCAGCGACCCGCGAGGTCGAGGCTCACCTCGAACGGACAGACCTCCTCGGCCGCCGCCGCCGAGAAGATCAGGTCCGGATCGAGCACCGGCGCCTCGCCGAGCAGCCGCGGAACGATTCGCGTGGTCTGGAGCTTGGCGTAGTAGTCGCGCGCGAAGGGGCAGTAGTCCTCGTGGCAGATCACCTCGCCGTTCGCGCACATGCGCGCCTTGGCCCGCAATCGCAAGGCGTTGAGCGCGGCGCCAGGGGCGAGCTGCTGGAGCACGCGCACCGCCATCTCCTGCTGCAGGGTCTTCGCGGTCAGCACGAAGAGACGACGGTCCTTCCCGAGCGCGTCGCGGAGCGCCGGGAAGAGCGCGGCGGCGGTCTTGCCGAGGCCGGTCGGCGCCTCGAGCAGCAGGTGCTCGCCCTGCTCGAGCGCGCGCTCGACCGCTTCGACGATCGCCGACTGGCCGGGGCGCAGCTCTGCGTGCGGGAAGGCTAGGCGCTCGGCGGCCCGGTGGCGGTCCTCGGCGGCGCCGCGCGCCTCGCGGAGCTCGCGCAGGATGGAGTTCAGCCGCCGGCGGACGGCGACGTCGATCGCGGCCAGGTCGACGTCGACGGGGAGCCGCTCGACCGCGTCGCTGCCGATCGAGATCAGGACGAGCTCGGCGCGCGGCGGCGCCGCCTCGGGCGAGGCGAGCATCCAGACGTAGAGCGCCGCCTGGCGCTCGTACATCTGGCGGACCGCCGGCGCGAGCTGACCGGAGCGGCGAATCGACTTGATCTCCTCGACCACCGTCGAGCCATCGGCGTCCCGGCGCAGGCCGTCGGCGCGACCGACGACGGTGACTTGCCAACCCCGGTGCACGAGCTCGCGGCTGAGCGCCACTTCCCGGCGGTAGGTGGGGTCGGCGGCGAGCGCCCGTTCCTGGTACCGGCCGTGGATGGCCTGGCCGAGCCAGAGCCGCTCGAAGCCGCCACGATGGGCGAAGCCGAGGCTGCGCAGCAGCTGCGGGTCGAGCAGGTCGGCGACCGAGAGCTCGATCCTGGAGGCGGACTCGTCGATGCGCGGCGCCATCGCCGTCGAGTCTATGCCGCCGCGCCGCGCGGCTTGCTCGGGCCGGGGGCCTCGGATACGCTGCCCCGCGGTCTGTCGATCTCCCCACTCCGACGAGGAGGCGTGATGCTGGAGGCGCTTTCGTTCCTGGGCCTGTTCTCCATGATGGCGATCGCCTGGCTGCTGTCGACCGATCGCAAGGCGATCAAGTGGCAGCCGGTGATCGGCGGCACGGCGCTCCAGGTCGTTTTCGCGGTTCTCATCCTGCGCACGGACCTGGGTCGCAGGGCGTTCGACGCGCTCGGGCGGGTCATCAGCCATTTCCTCGACTTCACCGACGCCGGCGCGTCGTTCGTCTTCGGCGACCGGTTCAAGGATTTCTACTTCGCCTTCAAGGTGCTGCCGACCATCATCTTCTTCTCGAGCTTCATCACCATCCTCTACTACTTCGGGATCCTGCAGTGGGTGGTGAAGGTCTTCGCCAAGGTGATGATCCGGGTAATGGGGACGTCGGGATCGGAATCGCTCTCGAACTCGGCCAACATCTTCGTCGGCCAGACCGAGGCGCCCCTGCTGATCCGCCCCTACGTCTCGACGATGACCAAGTCCGAGCTGATGGCGGTGATGACCGGGGGCTTCGCCACCATCGCGGGCGGCGTGATGGCGGCCTACATCGGCATGGGAGTGTCGGCCAAGCACCTGCTGGCGGCGAGCGTGATGTCGGCGCCGGCGGCCCTGGTGATGGCCAAATTGATGTTCCCCGAGAAGGAGCACAGCGTCACCAAGGGGAAGGTCGAGATCGAGGTCGAGCGCCCCTGGGCCAACGCCATCGACGCGGCCGCCTCGGGCGCCGCCGACGGCCTCAAGCTCGCGCTCAACGTCGGCGCGATGCTCATCGCGTTCGTCGGCCTGATCGCGCTCCTCGACTGGCCGATCACCGCGTTCGGACACTGGATCGGCCAGGACCAGCTCTCGCTGCGCTGGATCCTCGGCCAGCTCTGCCGGCCGCTCGCCTGGCTGATGGGCGTTCCCTGGTCCGAGGCGGGGCAGGTGGGAACCCTGATCGGCATCAAGACCGCGGTCAACGAGTTCGTGGGCTACGTCGAGATGGAGAAGATGGTCGCGGCCGGTCAGCTCTCGGAGCGCGCCCAGATCATCGCGACCTACGCGCTCTGCGGCTTCTCCAACTTCTCCTCGATCGCCATTCAGATCGGCGGCATCGGCGGCATGGCGCCCGAGCGCAAGGCCGATCTCGCGCGGCTGGGCCTCCGGGCCATGGTCGCCGGCTCGCTCGCCTGCTTCCAGACCGCGACCATCGCGGGCTTTCTGCTCTAGCCGCGTCCGGTTGCGGGGAACGGGGCTGCGCCCGCGGGGTCGAGCGGCTATGATGCGCCGCGGAAGGTCCGAACGCCGCGTGACTCCAGAGCCCGTCTTGCGCCATCTCCTCGCTCCCGCCGCCCTGCTCGCCGTCGTTCTCGCCGGTCCCGGGGCATCGCCCCTCTGGCCGGCGGCCGGGAAGCCGGGCGCGCCCCGGGCCCCCAGCCTCGCCGAGGCCCTGACGCGCGAGGTCGACGGCGCGCGGCGCGTGGCGCGCGAGCTCGGCGTGAGCATCGTGGATCTCTCGTCGCGCGAGACGGCCTTCGCCTTCTCCGCCGACCAGCCGCGGATTCTCGCCTCCAACACCAAGCTCCTCACGACCGCGGCGGCGCTGGGAACGCTCGGCTCGGAGCACCGCTTCCGGACCCGGTTCGCGCTGCGGGGAAAGGTCGCGGAGGGCTCGCTCGATGGCGACCTCGCCGTCTTCGGTGGCGGCGACCCGAACATCTCGGGGCGCTTCCACGACGGCGACTCCTATGCCGTCTTCCGTGCCTGGGCCTCGGAGCTCAGAGCGCGCGGCGTCCTGCGGGTCCGGGGGGATCTCGTCCTCGTCAACGGCCTCTTCCAGGGCCCAGGCATTCATCCGGACTGGCCGCGCGATCAGCTCACCTCCTGGTACGAAGCTCCCATCGACGCGCTCTCGTTCAACGACAACTGCGTCCTGGTGCGCGTCACGCCGGGCCGGCAGGTCGGCGCTCCCGCGCGCGTCGAGACGGTGCCGGAGCTCGACTACTTCACGGTCCAGAACACGGCGCGGACGGTGGCCTCCAGGAAGGACGGGAGACTCTTCGTCGGTCGTCTCGGAGAGAGCGATACCCTGGTGGTGAGCGGCGCCATCTTCCGCGGCTCCGGCCCCTCGGAGGAGTGGGTGGCGGTGCGCGACCCGGCCGCCTACTTCGGCGCGGCGCTCCGCGCCGCGCTCGCCGAGGAGGGCGTCGCGATCGAAGGCTCGGTGCGCATGGAGCACGGGCTCGCGGAGTCGGACTGGGAGCTCGTCGCGACCTTCGAGAGCGACCTCGGCCGGACTCTCGAGGTGACCAACAAGCGGAGCCAGAACTTCTACGCCGAGACCCTCGCCAAGTACCTCGGCTGGAAGCGGGCCGGGTCGGGGAGCTGGGAAACCGGCGTCGCCGCCGTGTCGGACTTCCTGACCGGCCTGGGTCTACCGGCGGGCGAGTTCCACCTGGTGGACGGCTCGGGGCTGTCGCGCGGCAACCGCGCTTCGCCGCGCGCCATGACGACCCTGCTCGAGCGCATGTACTTCCACGCCCTCGGGCGCGACTTCCTGCGCTCCCTCCCCTTCAGCGGCGAGCCGGGCCTGCGCTGGCAGCGGCGTTTGGCGCGCGCGCCCTACGCCGGCAACGTCTTCGCGAAGACCGGCACCATCCGGGGCGTCTCGACGCTCTCCGGCTACGCCAAGGCCGTCTCCGGCAAGGTCTACGCCTTCTCGATCCTCTGCAACCAGGTGCGGAGCACCTCCGCCGCGCAGGCGGCTCAGGACCGCATCGTCAGCGCCCTCATCGACCGCGGCTGAGCGGTCGTCCGCAGCTCGACTCGAAAGGAATCCATGACCGCGACGGAGACCCGTCCCACGGACTATCGCCAGCTGATGAAGCGCGTCGAGCAGCTGGTGCGCGACATCCAGGGGTCCGAAGAAGCCGAAGCGACGGTGCATTCGCTCGCCGACGCCATCATCCAGCGCTTCCGGGATGCCCTGGGCTTCTACGGCGGCCGGCTCTACCACTGGGACGGCGAGGGCTACGTGCTCACGGCGACCTTTCCAGACGCCAAGCCGGTGGAGGACGGCGTGCGCCTGCCGCCGACCTACGGCCCGATCCAGGCGCTCTTCAACGAAGGGGCGGTCTACATGGGCGCCGACGATCCGCGCATCGACCGGAAGGTCGAGCAGCAGCTCGGTGTCGAGCGCTTCGCGGCGATCGAGGTGGGGGACGAGGAGTACATCCTCTCCTTCGACGTCGCCGAAGGGCACCATCGGGACGACGTCCTCTTCTCGCTTTCCGTGCTCCGCCACGCGATCAACCAGAAGCTGCGCCAGGAGCGGATGCAGGAGGTTTTCAACGAGGCGCGCAAGATCCAGGCCTCCATCCTGCCGCGGCGCGTGCCGGTCTACGGCAACTACCAGCTCTGGGGCACCACGCGCACGATGGACTCCGTGGGCGGCGACTTCTTCGATTACATTCCGATCACCGACAAGCTGCTCGGGCTGGCGATCGCCGACGTCTCGGGACACGGGCTGCCGGCGGCGCTCCAGGTGCGCGACATCTACATGGGCCTGCGCATGGGGATCGCGCGCGATCTCAAGATCATCCGCACCGTCGAGCGCATGAACGCCATCATCCACAAGTCGACCCTGACGAGCCGCTTCGTGTCGATGTTCTACGGCGAGCTCGAGCTCAACGGCCTCTTCATCTACGTCAACGCCGGGCATCCGCCGCCGTTCC
>CAYZBH010000055.1:0-23988 GCA_964476605.1 uncultured Thermoanaerobaculia bacterium
CGCCGCGGGGGCGGGCCCCCGGCTGGGCCGCCCCGCGCCCCGCGCGGCACCTCGACGGTCGTGGAACGAGAACGTCGACGGTTCGAGACCGAGATCCCTCGCTGCGCTCGGGATGACAAGGGCAACTTGGCCCAGGAGATCGGACCGGACGCGGAGGGGGAACCTCGGCCACCGAGAGACCACCAACCCCGACGGCGAGAAATCGATCTGAACGCTGGAATCCGACGACTACCGAGAAGCCACCGCCCGGCGCGAAGACCTCCGCGTCCGCTCGACGCCCCCCAGCGCCCGCGCCAGACTCTTGGCGGTGCGCTTCGGCTCAGCGTCCATCGCGAGCAACGAGCGCAACAGCAGATCGATGGAGACCGAGGCGTCCGCCGCCTCCATCTTGGCCACGCGCGACTGGCTCGAACCGAGCGTTTGCGCGAGCTCCGCCTGCGACATCCGCCGGGCAGTCCGTCGAGCCCGCAGCAGGCGACCGAGCTCGAGCCGCAACTCGACCAGCGCCGTCTCCCCAGCATCGAGCCCGAGGAACTCTCCGGCCGAACCGACCTTCCAACCCGCCGCCTGGATCCTTTCCTGCTTCGCTTTCCGCATGCGCAACTCCTCAGCCTCCGCAATCCCTCTCGTACCTGATCAGGCGGCGCCGGCACCGCTCGAGCACCGTACCGGGCGTGGCCGCGGTCTTCTTCGCGAAGACGTCGAGCACGACCACGGCATCGCGGTCCAGGCGATAGACGATCCGCCACGTCGCGCCCCGATCCGGGATCCGCAGCGCGTGACAACGCGCACCGACCGCCGGCATCTGCCGGCTGTGCGGGAGCGTCAGTCGCTCCCCCTCTTGCAGCCTGCGTAGCAACACCCCAGCCTCGAGCCGCGCCTCCCGAGAGAGCGGTGGCGTCTTCACTTCCCCGCCGAGCCAGACCACGGGCCGGCGCCGCTCAACTCCCATGATATGTCAGATCTGACATGCCGACCACTCCCTCCATCCATCAGGACGGCAGCCGGGCACCTAACCTGACATCGCCTCCGAGGAAATTGGGGACAGGCACGTAATAGATATTGCGTGCCTGTCCCCAATTCCCCTGAGCAGGACCGGGCGGGGGGCAGCGTCCGGGCGGAGCTCCCCGCAGAGGGGCCTCTGAGGCCGAGCAGTCGAAATCACCGGCAAACGAAAGCGACCCGGCGAGGCCGAAGCGGAGGCGGGCGCCCAACACCGTCTTACGGAAAGCGCCCGCCGGTCCCGGCGCGGGGAGATCGGACCGGACGCGGAGGGGGAACGACGGCAACCGAGAAACCACCACCCCCTCATGCGAGAAGATCAGCACGAGCCAGATGCCCACCCACGACCTGATCGGCGACGTCCACGGCTGCGCGGAAGAGCTCGAGGCGCTCCTCCGCGCGCTCGGCTACCGCGAGCGCAACGGCGCCTACCGCCACCCCGAGCACCCCAACCGCATCGCCCTCTTCGTCGGCGACTTCCTCGACCGCGGCCCCGACGTCCTCCGCACGCTCCGTCTCGCCCGCGCGATGCTCGAGGCCGGCTCGGCGCGCTCCGTCCTCGGCAACCACGAGCTCAATGCGATGGCCTACCACCTCCCCGACCCGGACCGCCCGGGCGCCTTCCTCCGCCCGCACACCGAGAAGAACCGCCGCCAGCACGCGGCGACGCTCGCCCAGGTGCCAGCCGCGGAGCTCTCAAGCCATCTCGCCTTCTTCCGCGCGCTCCCCTTCGCGATCGACGAGCCCACGCTCCGCGTCGTCCACGCCTGCTGGGATCCCCCCGCGCTCGCGGTCGTCTCGGAAGCGCTGGCGCGCCATGGGGGCCTCACGGACCCCTTCCTCGTCGAGGGGCACGACCCGGAGTCGCTCCTCTATGACGCGCTCGCGATCGTGGTGAAGGGCAAGGAGATGCGCCTCCCCCCGGGGGTCGCCTTCACGGACAAGGACGGCACGCGCCGCGAGAAGGCGCGGGTGCGCTGGTATCTCCCCCCCGACGGGGAGTCGGTCGCGAGCTACACGCTCCCCACGCTCCCCGCCCTCGCGGCGCGCCCCGAGCTCTCGACCCACCCGCTCCCCGCCAAGGTCGCCGCCGAGGCGCGCCCCTACCCAGCGCCCGGAGCCGGAGCTCCGCCGGTCTTCTTCGGCCACTACTGGCTGACCGACCCCACGCCCGCCCCGCTCGCCCCAAACGTCGCCTGCCTCGACTACTCCGTCGCCCGCGGCGGCTTCCTCTGCGCCTACCGCCACGACGGCGCCCCCACCTTGGACCCCGCCCGCTACCTCGCCCAACCCGCCCGCTAAACCTGGAGACCACTTAGGTGAAATTGGGGACAGGCACGCAATATCTCTCTAGTGAGTATGGGAGGTTATTTAATCTTGGCGCTCAATTTTGTATACTCCAAGACGACGTGAAAACTTCCTTTGCACGTCCCCAAACGGCTCCCGAGCGCCATGCCGGCGCTGTAAGCCATGCAGGATCAAGATGATCCGCGAGGCTTCTGGGCATTACGAGCAGACGACGACCGCCGGAGAGGTGGTTCGGGCCTTCGTGCCGGACCCTCTTCCTCCCGAGCCGGCGATCGATCTGACCGGGGAGCGCCAACGGCTCCTGGAGCGGGCGAACCTCGCCTGCGGCCGCCTCGACGGGATCTCGGCGCTCCTGCCGGATCCCGACCTCTTTCTCTACGCCTACGTCCGGCGCGAAGCGCTGCTCTCGTCGCAGATCGAAGGCACGCAGTCGTCGTTGTCGGACCTCCTCCTCTTCGAGATGGCGGGGGCGCCGGGCGCGCCGCTCGACGACGTCGTGGAGGTCTCGAACTACGTCGCCGCTCTGGAGCACGGCCTGGAGCGGCTTCGTGGCGGCTTCCCGCTCTCGAATCGACTACTGCGCGAGGTCCACGGCAAGCTGCTGGAACGCGGTCGCGGCGCGGAGAAGATGCCGGGAGAGTTCCGCCGTTCGCAGAACTGGCTCGGCGGCCGGCGCCCCGGGCTCGCGCACTTCGTCCCCTGCCCGCCGGGCCGGGTGGAGGAGTGCATGGCCGCGCTCGAGCGCTATCTCCACGACGACACCCTCGGGTTGCCGGTGCTGGTGAAAGCCGCCGCGGCGCACGTCCAGTTCGAGACCATCCACCCCTTCCTCGACGGCAACGGCCGAGTCGGCCGGCTGATGATCGCTCTGCTCCTCCACCAGGAGGGCGTGCTCAGCCAGCCGCTCCTCTACCTGAGCCTCTTCCTGAAGCAGCACCGGAGCGAGTACTACCGCCTGCTCGACGCAGTGCGTCTCCACGGGGATTGGGAAGCCTGGCTGGAGTTCTTTCTCGAAGGCGTCGCCGAGACGGCCAGCGGGGCGGTCGAGACCGCGCACCGCTTGCTGGCGCTCTTCCGCGACGACGAGGCGCTCGTCGCTCGGCAGGGGCGCAGGTCGAGCAGTCTGCTCCGCCTGCTCGCCGCGCTCCGGGCGCGGCCGCTCGCGACGATCAAGCACCTCTCGCAACGCTCGGGGCTCTCGTTTCCCACCGCGGCCACCGGCGCCGAGGCACTGGTCGAGCTCGGCATCGCGCGCGAGGTGACCGGCCGCGAGCGCGACCGCGTCTTTTCCTACGACCGCTACATGACGATTCTCGGCGAAGGGACGGAGCCGCTCTGACGGAGAAGGGGCATCGCTGACCCCGGCGAAGGGACCTGAGCCCCCGGCGGACGCTTGCCATCCCCACCCGCGCGCGCCTCCTCCCCGACGCCCACCCCAGAGGGTGGACCCAACCTGTCAGTGACCGGCACCCCCGTTCCGGGGATAATGCGCGGCATGTAGTCATTCCTTCTGGGGAAGGAGACGGCGCATGGCGAAGGGGAGCGCGATCGTGCCTGCCGCTGTGGAGTCGAAGATCCTCTCGATCCGTGGTGCTCAGATCCTCCTGGATGCCGACCTGGCCGAGGTCTACGCGGTGACGACCAAGGCGCTGAACCAGGCGGTCAAGCGCAACGCGTCCCGGTTTCCGGCGGACTTCCGATTCCAGCTGTCAGGCGCGGAGCGGGACGAAGTGGTCACAAACTGTGACCACCTCGCACGCCTGAAGTACTCGTCATCCCTCCCCTGGGCGTTCACCGAGCACGGAGCGATCATGGCGGCCTCGGTGCTCGACAGCCCGCGAGCGGTGGAGCGGTGCATCGGCTTCGCCCGCGAGAGCAGCAGGTAGCATCGGAGGAGGAACGGGAGTCAGCATGGCGAGAGCACGCAGCACGACGAAGAAAACCACCGGCACCGAGCTCGGCTACGAGGCCAACCTCTGGCAGATGGCGGACGCGCTCCGCAACAACATGGACGCGGCGGAGTACAGGCACGTCGTCCTCGGCCTGATCTTCCTCAAGTACATCTCGGACGCCTTCGAGGCGAAGCACGCGGCGCTCGAGGCGGAGCGGAAGCAGGGCGCCGACCCGGAGGATCCGGACGAGTACCGGGCGGAGAACATCTTCTGGGTGCCGAAGGAGGCCCGCTGGGCGCACCTCAAGGCCTCGGCGCCGCAGCCGACGATCGGCACGATCGTGGACGAGGCGATGGCGGCGATCGAGCGCGACAACCCTTCGCTCAAGGGGGTGCTGCCGAAGGACTACGGCCGCCCGAATCTCGACAAGCAGCGGCTGGGGCAGCTCATCAACCTCGTCTCGGACATCGCCCTCGGGGATGCCGCCTCGAAGGCCAAGGACACGCTGGGCCGGGTCTACGAGTACTTCCTGGCGCAGTTCGCTTCCGCGGAGGGGAAGAAGGGCGGGCAGTTCTACACGCCGTCGCACGTGGTGCGGGTGCTGGTGGAGATGCTCGCCCCCGGTACTTCATCCAAAACCGGCCGGGTTTACGACCCCTGCTGCGGCTCGGGCGGGATGTTCGTCTCGTCGGAGAAGTTCATCGAGGCGCACCAGGGCAAGATCGGCGACATCTCGATCTACGGCCAGGAGTCGAACTACACGACCTGGCGGCTGGCGAAGATGAACCTCGCGATCCGCGGCATCGACGCGCAGATCGCGCACGGGGACACGTTCCACAACGACCGGCACCCGGACCTGAAGGCCGACTTCGTGCTGGCGAACCCGCCGTTCAACGACAGCGACTGGCGCGGGGAGCTGCTGAAGGAGGACAAGCGCTGGGTCTACGGGGTGCCGCCGGCGGGCAACGCGAACTTCGCCTGGGTGCAGCACTTCATCTCGCACCTGGCGCCGACCGGGATCGCGGGCTTCGTGCTGGCGAACGGCTCGATGTCGTCGAACCAGTCGGGGGAGGGGGAGATCCGCAAGGCGATCGTCGAGGCGGACCTGGTGGACTGCATGGTGGCGCTCCCCGGTCAGCTCTTCTACTCGACGCAGATCCCGGTCTGCCTCTGGTTCCTCGCGCGCAGCAAGAAGAACGGCCGCTTCCGCGACCGCCGCGGCGAGACCCTCTTCCTCGACGCCCGCAAGCTCGGCACCATGGTCGACCGCACCCACCGTGAGCTGACCGAGGAAGACCTCGCCAGGATCGCCGGCACCTACCACGCCTGGCGCGGCGACCAGCCTGCCCTGAGCGAAGCCGAAGGGGATGCCGGCGAGTACGCCGACATCCCCGGCTTCTGCAAGTCCGCCACCCTCGACGACATCCGCAAGCACGGCCACATCCTCACGCCAGGCCGTTACGTCGGCGCTGAGGCTGCGGGCGTCGATGACGAGCCCTTCGAGGAGAAGATGCGGCGCCTGACCGCGGCATTGCGAAAACAACAAGCTGAGGCGGTGAGACTTGATGTAGCAATCGCAAAGAACCTGAAGGAGCTCGGATTTGGAGACTGAGCTTCTCGATCGGACGACGTTCGGCCAGCTGATCGAAGAGGGTGCCCTCGAGATCGGGGACGGCTATCGAGCCAAGAACTCCGAATTGGGCGGAGATGGCCCGATCTTCCTCCGCGCCGGACATGTGCGAGGCACGCACATCGACTTTGAAGGCGTAGAGCGGTTTCGAAAAGAGCTCGAGCCCCGGCTGGGAGCGAAGATGTCCGAGCCGGGTGACACCATTGTGACGACGAAGGGGAACAGTACCGGCCGCACGGCATTTGTTTCTCGTTCGATGCCTCGCTTCGTCTACTCGCCTCACTTGAGTTATTGGCGGAGCAAGGACCCGGACCGGATCGAGGGTGGCTTCCTGCGTTACTGGAGCCGGGGCCCTGAGTTCGCAGAGCAGCTCGCAGGAATGAAGGCCTCAACTGACATGGCGCCATATTTGAGCCTCATCGACCAGAAGCGCCTGAGAATCTCTCTTCCTTCTATTGAGAAGCAGCGCGCTATCGCCAACACCCTCGGCGCCTTGGACGACAAGATCGAACTGAACCGCCAGATGAGCGAGGCGCTGGAGCAGATGGCGCGGGCGCTCTTCGAGTCGTGGTTTGACGGCCTCGACGTTCACAGAGTGCGCGTTGAAGACCTTACCAGGGCCGGAGTGCTTGAGATTGGTGACGGCTACAGGGCAAAGAACTCGGAGCTCGGCGACCCCGGGCTACCGTTCATTCGGGCCGGGAACCTCGACAACGATTTCGACACAGAGGGTGCAGACTCCCTGCGCTCGGAAAGTGTAGGTAGGGCTGGAAGCAAGGTCAGTCGCCCGGGCGACATCGCCTTCACCTCAAAGGGAACGGTCGGCCGATTTGCTTGGGTGCATAAGCACACTCCTCCGTTCGTCTATTCCCCGCAAGTTTGCTTCTGGCGCTCCTTGAGACCCGATTTGCTGGAGCGGTCCGTTCTCTATCTCTGGATGAAGAGCACCGACTTGCGCCTGCAAATAGAAGGTGTCGCTGGTCAGACAGACATGGCGCCGTACGTCTCGCTCCGGGACCAGCGCGCAATGGAGGTCCCCTCGTTTCCCGCCTCGCAACATCGCGTGGCGCGGAGCCTCGATCTACTTCTCGCTCGCCAAGCGCTCGCAACCATGGAATCGCGCGGCTTAGCGCGGTTGCGTGATGCCCAGCTACCGAAGCTGTTATCGGGCGCGCTGCTGGTTACCAATGGAGAGTTGTCAAGAAGCCGGGGTCGAGCATGAGGCTTGTCAAGGCGAAAATCCACCACTTCCGCGGGGTAATCGATCAGGAGGTCATCCTTAGGCCCTACAGCCTACTAGTCGGGCCGAACAACTCGGGAAAGAGCAGCATCATCGATGCAATTCGTGCCTTCTACGAGAAGGACGGTTTCAGGTTCAAGAAGGAAACCGATCTTCCGTTCCTGGGGGCGTCCGATCCTGAATCCTGGATAGATCTCGAATTCTCGCTGACCGACGAAGAGCACGATTCACTTGCCGACGACTACAAGAACAGAAAGAAATTTCTACGAGTTCGGAAATTCTTCCACACGTCTGCAAGGACTCACGACAACAAGCCGGCGGCAGGATCGATCTTCGGCTACAAGAGCGACGGTGCGCTTTCAACCGAACCATTTTATGGCGCCAAGAACGTACAGAGCGGGAAGTTCGGTGACCTCGTCTACATCCCGGCGATCAGCAAGGTAGACGAGCACGCGAAGCTGAGCGGCCCCTCGGCGCTTCGCGACTTGCTCTCCAGCATCATGAGCGACGTCGTCGAGAGCGGCGCGGCCTACAGCGACCTCGCCGGCAGCGTTCAGAGGTTCTCGGAGGCAATCCGCGATGAGAAGACTGCCGATGATCGGTCGCTGCGAGGCTTCGAGGACGAGCTGAACGTTCTCTTGAAGCCATGGGAGTCAGCGTTCAGGCTGACATTCCCCCCTCCCTCAGCCGCCGAGATCATCAAGTCGATGTTGGCATGGGACCTTGTAGACAACGCTCACGGAAAACCGCTCGGCATAGACAACTACGGATCTGGCTTTCAGCGCCACTTCATCTACTCCTTGATTCAAGTAGGGTCTCGTTACATCGCGAAGAAGCCAGGAAAGAAGGCTAAGGACTTCGTTCCCGACCTCACTCTCGTGCTATTCGAAGAACCGGAAGCCTTCCTCCACCCGCCCCAGCAGGAGATCCTCGCGCGCGACTTGGGAGCGATCGCGTCGTCGGGGGCGTGGCAGGTTGTCTGTGCCACGCACTCGGCACATTTCGTAAGCAGAAACACAGCAGACATTCCCGCCATTGTCAGATTGCGTCGCCGGGCTGGCCTGGTGGAGAAGTACCAGATCGATGCAGGAGCATGGGAAAGCATCGTAGATGCCAACCAGGCAATCAATGCGATCGCGACCAAGTATCCGAAGATGGCAAAGACGCTAGCGGCCGCTGACTCCAAGCCGGAGATGGAAGCCTTGAAGTACTTCCTCTGGCTGAACGCGGATCGATCCAGCATGTTCTTCGCCAATCACGTATTACTGGTCGAAGGCCCGGCCGATGTCGGTCTAATCAACAGGCTGGTTGGCGACGGCCGTATCGGTGCCGGCGCCTCCGGTCTTTACGTGCTGGATTGCATCGGAAAGTACAATATTCACCGCTTCATGACCCTGTTGTCCCATCTCGGGGTCCAGCACTCGGTGCTTCATGACAGCGATCACGCGAATGCGGAGCACGCAGAGATCAATCAGCTGATTCAGAACTCTCGACACGCATCGCTGACTAGTGCGGTGAGTGTCATTGCCGGCGACCTCGAGACAGCTCTGGGAATTTCCAAGGCCGCCGCACCACACAAGAAGCCGCAACACATCCTGTATCTATACGAGACAGGTGCGATTGACGCAGACAACCTCAACGCATTCTGCGCCGAGGTGAGGTCCTGTCTGCCAATGAGTGAGGCCGGTGAACCTGGGGCAGCAAGAACAGCAGGGGCATCGTGAGAATGCCTGCACAGATATTCGTCAGCTGTGGTCAACGCACTCAGCGGGAGCGAGACTTCGCGACCCGCTTGAAGGCTGGGCTGGAGCAGGACGGGTTCGCTGTCTATGTTGCGATTCGGGCGCAGAGCCTCGAAGACGTCAATTCAGGAATCGTCCGGCAGCTAGAGCTCTCCGATTACTACCTCTTCGTTGACTTCCGGCGAGAGCGAATTGCGCGCGGGGTTCGCAGAGGATCCCTCTTCACACATCAGGAACTCGCAATCGCCCATCGATCTGGATTCGAGCGGTCGCTCTTCTTTCAGCACAGAGGCATCAAGCTAGAGGGACTTCTGAGGTACATGGGAGCGAACCCAGTGCTGTTTAGTTCCGGCGACGATCTTGTAGAGCTCATTCGGTCAACGTTTCGGCAACAGCGCTGGACTTCGGATTATTCGAGGCACCTCGCAGCCGCGAGGCTCCACCAACCGCGAGCGGTCATAAGTTCTTCTCAGATTACGGGTCTTTTCTATCCGGTCGACATCGAGAACCGACGCAAAGACGCCGCCGCATGGGACGCGGTTTCCAGATTGGAGTTCATCTGCTCGGACAAGGAAGGTCGTCAACCGAGTCCAAATCGCAGTCCATTGAAGGTCGATGGCCAAAGTGGCTTTCGCCAAGTCATCTGGCCTCAAGATCACGGCGCATTTGATGTCCTCGCCGTTGGAGTGGAACCGCCCCATGGTTTGTACCTTTACACAGCTCTCGATCTCCCTCGAGTTGATCCAATCATCACCAAACCTGGACACTATGATCTCGAGTACGCAGTCTTGGCGAGGAATTTTCCGGTCCTTCGATTCACGGTCTCGGTGGAGCTGACGGGAAGCCTACATACGACCGCAGTCACCTTGAAGGGCGTCAGCTAGTGAGCCCTCAATCAACCTGGTCAGACGTGCAGACCTCTTGACAAGTGCGATTCACCGAATCCATCGTCGAAGACGCAGCGCTCGGCTGGCTGGCCGGGCTCGGCTTCGGCATTCTCTATGGGCCGGATCTCGCCGTGGGAATGTCTGGTGCCGAACGGTCAGATCCCGCCTTTCGAGACGTGATCCTGGAAGAGCGGCTCCTGCAAGCTCTGGGACGGCTGAATCCGGAGTCTCCCGGCGAAGCACTCGGCGACGCCCTCCGCAAGTTGATGCGTGTCAAAGCCGCAACGCTCGTCGAGCGGAACCGCGCACTGCATCGGATGCTGGTCGACGGGGTGACGGTCGAGTATCAGCGCAAGGACGGGTCTGTCGCCGGGGCGCAGGTGCGGGTGATCGATTTCGATCGGCCGGAGAACAACGACTGGGTGGCGGTCATTCAGTTCACGGTGGTCGAGGGGCAGCACGAGCGGCGGCCGGGCATCGTGATCTTCGTCAACGGGCTGCCGCTGGCGGTGATCGAGCGCGCGGCTGCGTCGGGCGATGGTGCCTCGACGGGCGTTCGGGGCGCGGTCCTGGAACTCCCTTCTCCTGAGTCTTCGTGGTCGATGGGAATCCAACGCAGCGAGGCGCCTCACTGATGGCGGAGCGATCTTCACGGAATCCCGAAGCGCGCCGACTTATGGAGCTCGCGGTTTCGGTGATGAAGCAGTCGGTGCCGGAACCGAGACCCGACGACTCACCGAGCCCTTCAGTTGGGGCGGTGCTCCTGCGCCCAGACGGATCGGTCGAGACGGCCGCGCGGGGCGAGCTTAGAGACGGTAACCACGCCGAGTTCATCCTGCTCGAGAGAAAGTGCTTCGGCCAGAGGCTCGACGGCTGCGTACTCTTCACCACGCTAGAACCCTGTCTCGATCGCAAGAAGCCGAAACGCGGCTGCGCCCGGCACGTCGTAAGCGCACGGATCCGGGAGGTCTACGTCGGGGTCGAAGACGACAACCCCGCCGTCGCCGGGAAAGGGATTGAACACCTACGCCGTGCAGGCACGACGATCCACATGTTCGATCGCGACCTGCAAGAAGAGATCCTCGAGGAGAATAGGCGCTTCTTCGAATGGGCGCGACAACAGAAGCCGAAGCCGGTCGAGGAGGAACTCAAGCTCTCGAGGTACGAAGACCCCATTACGGCCGTAGAACTCGTTGACTTGTCTCCGGTGGCGCTGGAGCACTACCGAACCCAGGCAAAGGTCGAACCGGCTGTAGGCTCGGGAGAATTCAATCTACGCCTTCTGAAGCAGAAGCTCCTGGTGGAGGAGGGCGGTGCCGTGAAGCCGAGCGGCTTCGCCATTCTGCTCTTCGGCAAGCATCCACGTGAGGCGGTCCATCATGCGGGCCTGCTCGCCCGCGCAGATTTGCCCGATGGTCGGTCTGCGCGCCGCGAGTTCGGAGAGGCCTTAGTGCTCGTGCCGGCACTCCTCGAGGAATGGCTCGCGACGGTGCTCCCCAGTACGATCGACCGGAGTCGAATGGAGCGCAGGGAGGAGGTGGATCTCCCATTCGAGATGATCCGCGAGGCCGTCGTCAACGCCTTGGTGCACCGCGACTACAGCCTCGAAGGACAGAAGTGTCAGCTCGTTCTCGACGCGGACACGATTCGAGTCAAGAGCCCGGGCCGACCGCCTCCACCGATTACTCTCGAGGAGATGAATTCATTTTCCGCTTCGATGAAGAGTCGAAATCCTCAGCTGCACTTCGTGTTCGCCCGCATGGGAATGGCCGAAGAGCAGGGATTCGGCTTGGCGAAGACACTGAAACAGAAGGCTGTGGAGCTCGGTTTGCCACTGCCGAGCTTTGTGATGGAGGGTGACTACCTTGTGTTGACCATCTTTAGGCACCGGCGGGCGGTACTCACGGCGCTACCGATGAGCGTGAGGGAGAGCCTGACGAAGGCGGAGGCGGCCGGGTGGGAATGGCTAGCGACCCGAGAGAAGGCCACCACCGCCGAATACGAGAAGGCGATGGGTGTCCCGAACAGGACGGCGAAGAACCACATGAAGAGATTGGTGGAGCTCGGTCTCTTGCGGCGAATGGGTGCGGGGCCTTCGACCTACTACGAGGTGGTGCGTGGTTAGAGGGTTTTCGGGCCGAGGAATGGGCCAATATGGCCCGATTCTCCAGAAGTATCACCGCAGTTGGGCGATCGGGCCATCGATCGGGCCACCACGGCCCGATCGACGAGAAGCGCCCGACCCCGGCGAGGCAGCGCGCGAAAGTCGCGGCTACCCCGCACGAATGCCCCCTTGCCGAGCAGGGGAGTAGCTGATGCGGCAACCGGAGCTCCCTGCGCTAGTACCTCTGCAGTTGCCATTACCGCTCCCGTTGTCGCTAGTGATCTTGATGGTCGACGCCATGCTCATGTTGATGATGTTGTTCTTGTTGATCATCATCAACCTGACAGGCACTGCAAGCCAACCGTGAAATTCCCCGAGTCCATCGTCGAGGAAGCGGCGCTCAGCTGGTTGGCCGAGCTCGGCTTCGACGCGCTCTACGGGCCGGAGCTCGCTGTAGGAACGCCCGCTGCGGAAAGAACCGATCCAAACTTCCGAGACGTCGTCCTCCAAGGGCGGCCGCGGCAGGCGTTGGAGCGGTTGAATCCGGAGCTGCCCGGTGACGCGCTGGGCGACGCTTCACGCAAGATGCTGCGCGTCGAAGCCGCGACGCTGGTCGAGCGCAACCGCGCGGTGCATCGGATGCTGGTTGATGGGGTAACGGTCGAGTACCGGCGGCCGGATGGCTCGATCGCCGGGGCGCAGGCGCGGGTGATCGATTTCGAGGTGCCGGAGAACAACGACTGGGTGGCGGTCAATCAGTTCACGGTGGTCGAGGGGCAGCACGAGCGGCGGCCGGACATCGTGGTCTTCGTCAACGGGCTGCCGTTGGCGGTGATCGAGCTCAAGAACCCGACGGACGAGAAGGCGACGGTCTGGTCGGCGTACAAGCAGCTCCAGACCTACCAGGCGCAGATCCCGGCGCTGTTCGCGTACAACGTCTGCATGGTCGCCTCCGACGGCGTGCAGGCGCGGATCGGGGCGCTCGGGGCGGGGAAAGAGTGGTTCAAGCCCTGGCGGACCATCGACGGGCGCGGCGATGCGTCGCCGAAGCCGCACGCGGACCTGGCGCTGTCCCAGGGCACGATCGACAAACAGCGGCCTCTCGAACCCGCCAGGGGCCCTTTCGGTCTCGAGATTCACATCGGCAGCGAAAGTGTCGGCGACGGGCGATGCGTGCCATGGTGGAGGGCAGCGGCATGACCTTCGACAGAGAGCGGCCGTTCAATGGGCTTCCGAAGCTGCCCCCTGCGACAGAGCTCGAGTCTCGGGCGGTTCTCAAGAAGGCAATCGGCGCCAGAGCGGCGTTGGAAGCGCTGCGAGGGGCCGGTACGCGGCTGCCGAACCAGGCTGTGCTACTGCAGGCGATTGGCCTGCAAGAAGCGCGACTGTCGAGCGAGATCGAGAACGTCGTGACGACCAACGACGCCTTGTACCGAGCGTTCGCCGACGAGGGGCAGCGCGCCGATCCCCAAACGAAAGAGGTTCTGCGGTACCAACAGGCGCTCTGGCGTGGATTCCAGGCAGTCAAACAAGAGAATCGAGCACTGAGCACGAGGGTCTTCGAGGAGATCGTATCGACCATCCGCATGGTCGACCTTCGAGTCCGCCGTGTGCCGGGGACGAGGCTTGTCGACTCCAGCGGCGCCGTCGTCTACACGCCGCCTGACGGAGAAGACCTGCTGCGCGACCTGCTCGCCAACCTCGAGCGATTCCTCTACGCGGAAGACGACCTCGAGCCGCTCGTGCGGATGGCCGTCGCCCACTACCAATTCGAGGCGATTCACCCCTTTAGCGATGGGAACGGCCGCACCGGGCGAATCCTCAACATCCTCTTCCTGGTCGAGCGCGGCCTGCTCGACCTCCCGGTTCTCTACCTTTCGAGCTACATCTTGCGCGAGAAGGCGAGCTACTACGCGCTTCTCCGGGGAGTGACCGAGGAGCAGGCCTGGGAACCCTGGGTACTCTTCGTTCTCGAGGCCGTCGAGCGCACCTCTCTGGAGACGCGGACTCGGATCGAGTCGCTGCTCGCCCTGATCGAGAAGTGGCGAGCCGATATTCAGGCCCGAGCTCCGAAGGTCTATTCGAAGGATCTCGTCGAGATCGTCTTTCGGCATCCCTACACGAAGATCGGGTTTCTCCAGTCTGCTGGGCTAGGCACGCGCCAGACGGCCTCGAAGTACCTGCAGGAGCTGTCTCGGCTCGGCCTGCTTCGGCCGATTCGAGTCGGCCGGGAAGTTTACTTTCTCAATGAGCCTTTCTTGGCGGCGTTGATTCAATAGGTTAAAAAACACTAGAAAATTTAACCGATTCAGTTGATCTGTATAACCGATAGACATATGTCAGTCGTCGCATCAGCTGCCCAAACTCAAGTGACAAACCGATTGGAATCATGAAGTTCACAGAGTCTATCGTCGAGGAGGCGGCACTCGGCTGGCTGGCCGGGCTCGGATTCGGCGTGCTCTACGGGCCGGACCTCGCGGTGGGGATGCTGGGAGCGGAGAGGCAGGATTCGGACTTCCGGGATGTGGTTCTGGAGGGGCGGCTGCGGCGGGCGTTTGAGCGGCTGAATCCGGAGCTGCCCGTCGGGGCGCTGGGGGACGCCCTGCGAAAGGTCCTGCGTGCGGAGGCCGCGACGTTGGTCGAGCGCAATCGCGCGGTACATCGACTCTTGGTCGATGGGGTCGCGGTCGAGTACCGGAGGAAGGACGGGTCGATCGCCGGGGCACAGGCGCGGGTGATCGATTTCGACGTGCCGGAGAACAACGACTGGGTGGCCGTCAATCAGTTCACGGTGGTCGAGGGGCCGTACGAGCGGCGGCCGGACATCGTGGTGTTCGTCAACGGGCTGCCGTTGGCGGTGATCGAGCTCAAGAACCCAACGGACGAGAAGGCGACGGTCTGGTCGGCGTACAAGCAGCTCCAGACCTACCAGGCGCAGATCCCGGCGCTGTTCGCGTACAACGTCTGCATGGTCGCCTCCGACGGCGTGCAGGCGCGGATCGGGGCGCTCGGGGCGGGGAAGGAGTGGTTCAAGCCCTGGCGGACCATCGACGGGCGCGGCGATGCGTCGCCCAAGCTCTCCGAGCTCCAGGTGCTGCTCGAAGGCGTGTTCGACAAGCGGCGGTTCCTCGATCTCGTTCGCCACTTCGTGACCTTCTCCGACGACGGCGCCGGGAAGATCACCAAAATCCTCGCCGGCTACCACCAGTTCCACGCCGTCAACTGGGCCGTCGAGCAGACCCTGCGCGCCAAGGCACGGGAGGGCGAAACGCGCGAGGGGCCGCCCGTGCCCGGGAGCTACGCGAGCGAGCGCGCCGGTGGCGAACCGGGTGACCGGCGCGTCGGCGTCGTCTGGCACACCCAGGGGTCTGGCAAGAGCCTGAGCATGGCGTTCTACGCCGGAAAGCTGATCCTTCATCCGGCGATGGAAAACCCGACCATCGTCGTCCTGACCGACCGCAACGACCTCGACGACCAGCTCTTCGCGACCTTCGCGCGCTGCTCCGATCTGTTGCGCCAGCCCCCCGTCCAGGCGGCCGACCGGGCCGACCTGCGGGCCAAGCTCGCCGTCGCGGCGGGGGGCGTCGTCTTCACGACCATCCAGAAGTTCTTCCCGGAAGAGAAGGGGGACCGGCACCCGGTGCTCTCCACGCGGCGGAACATCGTCGTCATCGCCGACGAGGCGCACCGGAGCCAGTACGACTTCATCGACGGCTTCGCGCGCCACATGCGCGACGCGCTGCCCAACGCCTCTTTCGTTGGCTTCACCGGCACGCCGATCGCGACCACCGACGCCAACACCCGGGCCGTCTTCGGCGACTACATCAGCGTCTACGACATCCAGCGCGCGGTCCACGACGGGGCGACCGTGCCGATCTACTACGAGAGCCGGCTCGCCAAGCTCGCGCTCGACCCCGACGAACGGCCGAAGATCGACCCCGGCTTCGAGGAGGCAACCGAAGGCGAAGAGGTCGAGAAGCGAGAGAAGCTCAAGACCAAGTGGGCGGCGCTCGAGGCCGTGGTCGGCTCCGAGAAGCGGCTGCGGTTGATCGCGCAAGATCTCGTCGAGCACTTCGAGAACCGCCTCGCCACCATGGAGGGGAAGGCGATGGTGGTGGCGATGAGCCGCCGCATCGCCGTCGAGCTCTACCAGGAGATCGCCCTTCTCCGCCCCGAGTGGGCCGTCGACGATGACGAGGCCGGGGTGCTCAAGGTCGTGATGACGGGCTCGGCCTCCGACCCGGTGGAGTGGCAACCGCACATCCGCAACAAGCCGCGGCGCGAGAAGCTGGCGGACCGCTTCCGCGACGCCAAGGACCCGTTCCGCGTCGCGATCGTCCGCGACATGTGGTTGACCGGCTTCGACGCGCCGAGCCTCCACACCATGTACGTCGACAAGCCGATGCGCGGGCACGGGCTGATGCAGGCGATCGCCCGCGTCAACCGGGTGTTCAAGGACAAGCCGGGCGGGCTCGTGGTCGACTACCTGGGGCTCGCCGACGACCTGAAGCGGGCGCTCGCGGCCTACACCGAGGCGGGCGGCCAGGGGAAGACGGCGCTCGACCAGGCCGAGGCCGTGGCGGTGATGCTCGAGAAGCACGAGATCTGCTGCGGGCTCTTCGGCCCCTACCGGACGCCGGCCGGCCTCGTGCCGGGCTTCGACTGGCGCCCGTGGACGCACGGCACAGCGGCAGAGCGCGTGACACTCCTCCCCGAGGCGCAGGAACACATCCT
This sequence comes from uncultured Thermoanaerobaculia bacterium, assembly GCA_964476605.1. Lineage (GTDB taxonomy): Bacteria > Acidobacteriota > Thermoanaerobaculia > Multivoradales > JAGPDF01 > JAGPDF01. Next base: position 16,540 of record CAYZBH010000055.1, read on the forward strand.
CGGGCAGGAGGAGGGAAAGGCCCGCCTCCTTCGCGCCGTCAGCGACCTCTCCATGGCCTTCGCGCTCGCCGTGCCGCACGACGAGGCGCTGCGGATCCGCGACGACGTCGGATTCTTCCAGGCGGTTCGCGCGGTGCTCGCCAAGGGGACGGCGAGCGAGCAGCGGAGCGACGAGGAGCTCGACTTCGCCATCCGCCAGATCGTCTCCAAGGCGGTGGCGGCCGACGAGGTGGTCGACATCTTCCAGGCCGCCGGCCTCCAGAAGCCCGATATCTCGATCCTCTCCGACGAGTTCCTGGCCGAAGTCCGCGGCATGCCGCAGCGCAACCTCGCGGTCGAGCTGCTCCAGAAACTCCTCAAGGGGGAGATCAAGGCGCGCGGCCGGCGGAACGTCGTGCAGGCGCGCTCTTTCGCCGAGATGCTGGAGAAGTCGCTCCGGAAGTACCAGAACCGGGCGATCGAGACCGCCCAGGTGATCGAGGAGCTGATCGAGCTCGCCAAAGAGATGAACGCCGCCTCCGCCCGCGGCGAAGCGCTCGGCTTGAACGACGACGAGCTCGCGTTCTACGACGCCTTGGAAACCAACGACAGCGCCGTGAAGGTGCTGGGGGACGAGACCCTCCGCCAGATCGCCAAAGAGCTGGTCCAGACCGTCAAGAAGAACGTCACCATCGACTGGACCCTGAGAGAAAACGTCCGCGCGCAGTTGCGCGTCTACGTGAAGCGCATCCTCCGCAAACACGGCTACCCGCCCGACAAGCAGGAAAAGGCGACCCAGACCGTGCTCGAGCAAGCGGAGGTGTTGAGTGAGGGGTGGGCGGGGGCATAGCCCCCACAGAGGAAGAAGTCCAGAAGTGAGCTGCTAACGGTCGAGCAGAGGAAGGTGCACATGGCGTCCACTCGTAGCGAACTTCCCGCCACTCAGGAGCTCACGGCGCTGGTCGCGGAGCTCCGGGCCACGTACCTCACCACATCGCGCGGCGCCGAGCATGTGCGCAGCTACGAGGAAGAGAGACGGATAGCGATCGAGAACTTCGAGACCGCTCTCGCGATGGAGGCGGCAGGCAAGGACCTGACGGACTGGGTTCTGCTCAAGCTCCTCCCGCACAACAAGAACCGCGGCAACCTGGAGCGGGGAGCTTGGATCTCTCATGCTCCCGTGATCAAGAAGGACATCCGCCAGTGGTTCGAGGGCGCCGGCTGGACCAAGCCTGGCGACTGGCCGCTGGTTGCGGGGGCGATCTGGCGCCTGATCAAGCGCTGCAACGAAGACCCATCGGCCTTGGGCGGGGAGGTCTCGATCTTCAGCGACGACCCAAGGACGAAGGGGCTTCAGGCCGGCTTTCTCTCCCCGATTCTCCACGCGCTCCGACCGGAGAGCTTCGCCCTCGTCAACAGCAAGTCCAGGAAGGCCTTGGCCTGGGCCACGGGCACGAACTACGGGCCAGATCTTCGCGACTTTCCTCGCTCGAACCAGGCGATGCTCGAGTTCGTCCGCGCAAACGGAAGGGTCTTCGACCTTCCGGACCTCACGCCGATCGATGCATTCGACCTCTTCAGTCACTTCCTGATCGGCATCAAGCGACTCACGTTTGGAAACTCTGAAGATGGGAGGTGGGAAGAGCTCGCCACTTGGGCGGGTCGCTTCTTCGAACAGGAGTCGTTCGACACCGAGGAACGCAACTACAAGCTGCAGATCGCGGAGAACCTCCGTGCGGCGCGGGCAGCCTTCCAGGGCGGTTCTGAGTGGCTTGCCCCGCTGAAGAAGGCGCTCGGCCCGCCCAACAACCTGACCGGCTGGCAGCTCAACGACACCTTCATCAAGTGGTGTGGCTCCTCACCCGGCCAAGCGGCTGCGGCTCTCGCAGCCGTCTGGAGCTCAGACCTCGATCCGCCCGGGCGACTCAGTCAGTTCTTCGAGCTTCTCCCGAAGGGGACGATCTCGGCGCCCGGGGGACGGATTGCGCTCGCGTCCCTTCTCCACATGGCGATGGAACCGACTGCCTACCCCATCTTCCGCGCAACTCCTTTCAAGGAGGGCTACGGGCTAACGGGCTATCCGCACCCGCCCAAGGGTGCGAGCGAATTGGAGGTCTACGAGCACGCGCTCGGGTTCCTCGACCGCCTGATCGAAGAGACAGCAAAGCACGACGTCGCACTGCGCGACCGCCTCGACGCTCAGGGGCTCCTCTGGACTATCACGCGGGCGCGTGAGGAGGCCGCCGCGTTCATGCCTGAGGAGGAGCGCGCTCGCTTCTATTCCTTTGTGCGTGGGGGCAACGCCTCGCCGCGCTACTGGAAGATCGCGCCTGGGGAGAGTGCCTGGCAATGGGAGGAGAGCCTCGCTGAAGGATTCATCGCCATCGGTTGGGACTTCCTCGACGATCTCGAGGGGGTGACCAAGGAGGAGTTCGACGAACTGGCCCAGTCAGCCATCGCGGGCGGCGCCGACTTCTCCGCGCACGCCCAGTTCCAGGTCTGGAGCTTCTGCCAGATCCGGCCCGGGGATCGGGTCGTGGCCAACCGGGGGACGACGGAGGTCCTGGGGATCGGAACGGTGATAGGTCCCTACTACTTCGTGCCAGAGGCAACGCAGCGCCATCGATTTCCCATCCGTTGGGACGACACACGGGTTCGAAGGGTCGCCAAGCCCGGCTGGCAACGCACTCTCATCGAGTTGAAACCACCGGAATTCGAGGAGCTCGCAGGCCTGGCGATGCCGGAGCCGAACCGCGATGTTCCCGCCTTTTCTAGTGCTGCCTTCGAGCTACTCGAGCGTCTCGCCGCCAATCCGACCAAAGAGACGTATCTCGAGAGAAGAGAGGAGTACAGAGCCCAGATCGAGGCTCCCCTCGCTCAGCTCTTCAAGGACGTCGTGGGCCAACTGCCCGCGGGACTTGTCGGCTGGATCGAGACCGAGAAGAACGTCCAGTCGCGCTTCCTCAAGAACGACTATGGAAGGGGCGGCGTTTGGCCTTTCCTCTGGGCTGCCGTCTATCCGAAGGGCTCTAGCCGGGTGGAAGGCGCGCAGCTCTTCATGTCCGTTGAGCCCGAGCTTGTCGACAGCGGTTTCTTCGTCGCCCACGACAAGGGCGAGGATCGCGAGCGGTTCGAACGCAACATGAAGCGCCTGCTCCCGGAGCTGGCACCGCGGTTGGAGGCCCTGTGGGGGGGACTCGACCTGTCTTTCGGCAGGAAGACGGGAGTGGATCAGACCAGGTACGGGTCGAATGCCCAAGCGTGGCTCAAAGCCCTTGCGGGCGCCGGCGACTACGCCAGCGAAGACCTTCGCGCCGGGCGGCCCTGGCCGCGCGCACGAGTCGTGGAAACGCCCCGCCGCGACCTTGCCGCGGCCATCGCAAAGGATTTCCAGGCCCTCCTTCCTCTATTGCTCCTGAGCTTGCTGGAGGATCCGGCCGATGAAATCCGAGGCCTTCTGAGAGCAATTGGCGACGCTCCAGACGAGATCCGCGAGCCCCCTGCCATGCCACCTCCACCACGGCCCTTGGCGCCCGAGGTGCCGCTCGCCCGAATCACAGCGACGACTCACATTCCGGAATCGCGCCTCTCGGACTGGGTCCAAGCGATCGAGAGGAAAGGTCAGGCGATCATCTACGGCCCGCCGGGGACCGGAAAGACCTTCGTCGCGGGCCATCTCGCGGGGCATCTCATCGGCGGCGGCGACGGTTTCGTGGAGCTCCTCCAGTTCCACCCGTCCTACGCGTACGAGGACTTCATCCAGGGACTGCGCCCAGTTCCCGGGGAGGGCGGATCGATCCGCTTCGAGGTCATCCAGGGGCGCTTCCTCGAATTCTGTGAGCGGGCCGAGGCAGTGACTGGCCGCTGCGTGCTGATTCTCGACGAGATCAACCGCGCGAACCTCTCGCGCGTGTTCGGCGAGCTCATGTATCTGCTCGAATATCGCGGCGAGATCGTCCCGCTGGCGGGCGGCGGAAACTTCTCGATCCCGGAGAATGTGCGGATTCTAGGCACCATGAACACGGCCGACCGCTCGATCGCCCTCGTCGATCACGCTCTGAGGCGCCGCTTTGCGTTTCTCTCCCTTCAACCGGAATACGGTGTGCTGCGGGAGCACTTCAAGTCCGCGGGCTGCTCGGCAGAGAGCCTGATCGCACTGCTGACACGACTCAATGGCGCGATCGGTGATGCAAACCACTCAGTTGGCATCTCCTTCTTCCTGGTTTCGAACCCCCGCGAGGCGCTCGAGCACATCTGGAGGATGGAGATCGAGCCCTACCTCGAGGAGTACTTCTTCGATCAATCTCACCGGCTCAAGGAGTTCCGATGGGAGGAGGTATCGAAGGGGCTCGTCTTCGAATGAGCGTGGGTGCCCGCACGATCGAGCTCGTCGAGCGAGTGCCCCTCGACGTCGACGCCGGCGAGCAGTCGCTCGCCACGGCTCGCGCGCTGCTGCGTGTGATGAAGGGGTATGTCGCGATCACGCCCCCCAATCCGCTCGGCTCGAACCAGTGGCGTTTCGTTTCCGAGGGTTGGATTGGCCAGGTCCCACTCTTGGGCGACTTGATTCTGGTGATCCGCCCCAAAGTGCCACTCGGAAATCTCTTCCGGATGATCGAGGTGGCCTATCGACTGCGGTCACTGGAGTTCCCCGAGGGAGGGGGAGTCTCGACGGCCGACATCGAAGATCTGTTTGATCGCCTTGCCGGCGTCTTGGCCCAGAGAACGCTCCTGCGAATTCAGCGGGGCCTGCATCGGGAGTACGTCCGCTACGACGAAGACCTGCCCTACGTGCGCGGTCGACTCTCCCCACGCGACCTCCTGCGGCGGGGGGCGTCGCTCGCGGTCCCGTGCCAGTTCGAGGACCAGACGGCGGACATCTCCGACAATCAGCTCCTGCTCTGGACGCTACGAAGGATCGCCCGAGCCGGCATCGGGCGTACGGAGACCAGAGTCCGTGTCCGCAAGGCCACTCGCGCGATGCTCGGGTCGATCGAGCTCCGCCCGTTCCGGGGAAACGACTGTCTCCGCCGTCTCTACCAGCGGCTCAACCACGACTATCGCCCACTCCACGGCCTCTGTCGGTTCTTTCTCGAGGCGACGGGGCCCACGCATCAAACCGGCGACGCCACGATGGTGCCCTTCCTGGTGAACATGGAGTCGCTCTTCGAGCTCTTCGTCGCGGAGTGGCTCGGCAACCACCTTCCAAAGGAGTACTCGCTGGCGGCGCAGGAGAAGATCGACATCGATTCAGCTGGCAGACTGAGCGTCAGCGTCGACCTGCTGATTCGGCAATCCTCGACCGGTCGCGCCCTGGCGGTGCTGGACACCAAGTACAAGGCGCACGAGCGCCCCTTGCCCCAGGACCTCTACCAGATCAACGCCTACGCCGACCTCACCGGGGCGCCGCGGGGCTTCCTCGTCTATCCATCCCCCACTAAGGAGCGCTTGCAGTTCAATTTCGGCGGCACCGAAGTGACGAACCTCGGATTCGATCTGAGCGGGAATCTGGAGATCGGAGGCGCAGCGTTCCTGACCGAGCTCCTGGGAGCGCTTGGCGGGTCTGGGAGAGCAGTCGCCTAGCAAGGAAGGTCGAACCTTCCGGACTTCCGTCGGCCGAGACGCCCCACTTCAGCTGCCTTGCTGTCTGGTTCGTGTCAGCACCGTGCTTTGTCGCTCACGAAACACGGTCAGACCCGAAGTTCTTCAGCCTCTTCGCCAGGTTTGGGTTGCGATCGATCATGAGATGACGAAGCTCGGGCCAGAAGGGGCTCACGCGAGGTCGGCCCTGAACTTGAGCACGGATGAATCCCGCGTGTCCGATGATCGGGTGGCGCTGGAGCTCGAGCAGGTGCAGCGGCGTCCTCAGCTTCGCGACGCGCCGTATCGTGGCCATCGTGTCCGTTCCCTTCTTCCGCCTCTTCCTCCAATCAGCTTTGACTCGGCGAACCTCGGAGGCGACCTCGAAGACGTCGGCGATGTACTTCTCCGGCGACGTCCGGTAGAAGAGAATCAGATCCCCTTTGGTGGCGGAGGGCGCAACGGACCATGAATCCCTGGATTGCACCCTTGCGATCTCTTCGCTGTACTCCCCGCGAACCGGTTGGATCCATACGTTGAACCCGAGGCCGTATTCCCGCCGCAGCGCCACGATACGCAGGTTTGCCGGTGCCGACGGCCAGTCGTGCTTCCAGCAGACGATCCAGTCGCACCCCTTCGCGGAGTGCCCGTGAGTCGAGAAGTTCTTGGACCGATACTCGAATTCGATCCGGATCCTCTCCTCGCCACGGTACGCGATGCAGTCGGGATATCCGGCGCGGATCTTCTCGACTCTCAGGCCAAAGCGCTTGCGGGCGAGCGTGGCGAAGAGAAAGACGACGCCCTGCTCGTTCTCCGGGGCATAGTCGAGGGGTGCGCCATCGAGGCGTGAGGCACGGCGGCTTGCGCTATTCGATTTGCGATTCATTGCATCCCTCCCTCTTGCTCGTGCATTCCCACGCTCTAGGTGACACGCGGCGAGCGACCGGTACCCTCACAGCAAGCGCGCACTCGTCTAGGCCCAGCATCGTTGCGCGCCGGGCGCTCCTTGAGGTTACAAAAACGGCGGCACTTCAAGCTCCACCAAAACGCCCGGGTGATCGCTCATTCTCACGCCGTCAGCATCGATTGCTTCCCAGCACTCGACGCGGATCGGGTGCTTCGCCACCCAAGTCGCCGCCAAGCAGATGTGATCCACGAGGTGGTGCTCCGCGAGCTCGCCGCTCGCGACCTTGTCGTCCGCTGTCAAGCAGGCGAGGCCGGCACGCTCGAGCTCGCCGTCGAGCAGGCGCCGGCCGAGACGCGTGCCGTACCACCGCGAGCCGTCGCGGCTCTGGTTGAAGTCGCCGGCAACCACCAGCCCCGCGGCTGGGTTCTCGACCGCGAGCAAGGCCCACTCGGCTCCTTGCCTCGGGATCTCCTGGTGGTGGATCTCCCAGGCGTGGGCGCGGCGCTCGGTGAAAACGCCCTCGTGCGCCCAGGGGAGCACCGTGCCGTAGACGACGAGCTCCCCGAGCAGCGTCTCGCAGCGGACCGCGAGCGAGCCGCGGGCCCACGGTGCGATCCCTGTGGGCTGAAGCGGCCATCGCGCCCAGATGCTCACCCAGCGCTCGTCCTCGGCGCGCGCAGGATCGGCCGGAACGTGCGCGGAGTGGAAGTCCGGCTCGGGCATCGCCCAGGTCGCGGTCTCCGTGAGGATCCAGATGTCGGCGCGAGCTTCCTGCATTCGCCGCCGCTGCGCAGGCCACTTTCTCCAAGAGCGCGCCTTGGGCCGCTCCAAGTTCCAGGTAGCGATGCGGAGACGAGAGTCGTCCATGGATCTCTGCGCTGATCTACGAGCGCACCTATTCTCGCGCGATCCGGCGGTCCTACGTCACCGTGCGCGTGCGGCGCGACCTGCTCGAGGAAGAGGACGGGCCGATGCTGAAGCAC
>CAYZBH010000056.1:0-23579 GCA_964476605.1 uncultured Thermoanaerobaculia bacterium
GTCTTCGGCCAGATCTTCATGTGGAGCGGATATACCGGCGTTCACTTCAACGTGCTGCTCGATCTCGTTCCCACCGCGGGGGAACGCGTCGTGTTCCAGACTTTCCCCGGCGGAATCCACTCCGGAACGGACTTCTACTTGAACGGCGCCGGGCTCATGGTGGGCGAGACGACGGTGGCGCAGACCCCCTGGAACCCGGAGGGCGCTCCGATGAGCGACCGCATCCGGCGCGCGGTGCAGTACGGACGCTCGATCGACGAGGTGGTAGGAATCCTCGCCGAGAGGAACAACGGTCTCTACACGAACGACTGGCCGATGGCCGATGCGAAGAGCGACGAGACGGCGATCTGCCTCCTGGGCACCGCGAAGAAGAAGCTCTGGCGCTCGGGGGAGAACCCCTTCGGTACCCCAGGCTTCCTCTGGGCGAACAACAATGCGCGCGACCCCGAGGTGCGCGCCGAGTACGCCGTGCAGCCGGATGGCGCGCCGTTCGATCCGGTCTTCGGCCCCTGGAATCGGGACCTCGCCTTCAATGCCTACTACGAGCGCGAGAAGGGGCGGATCGACGCGCCGTCGCTCGCGCGCCTCTTCGCGACCTCGCCGATCAATCTCGCGCACGCCTGCGACGGCAAGATCACGACCTCCGAGATGGCCGAGAAGCTCGTCTTCTGGGCGCACCACGGCAAGGTGACGCTGCGCGAGAAGTTTCCCGCCAAGGGGTCGCGGCGCATGCCTGATCTGCCGGGCGCGCGCCCGCATCTCACCTTGGGCTACACGGCGGTGACGCCGCTCTGGCTCGAGGCGAAGCTCGACGCCGCGAAAGCGGCCGGTCGATTCGCCCGCTTCGCCGTCGAGCGAGACGCGCCGAAGCTCGACCTCGAGAAGGTGGCCGGTCGGGGGCGGGTGGAAGAGAAGAGGCTCTGGCAGGGAACGCTCTTCCCGGCGAGCGCGGCGGATCACTGGCTCGCCTCGGGCACCGCGGGCTACTGGCAGATCCTGCATGGACTACCCGCGGGGGACGACAAGGCCGCGATGGCGCTCGCCGAGGCGATGGCGCGCCAGAACGTGCTCCTCCAGGCGACGCTCGCGCGCGAAGAAGACCTGCCCGCGCGCGACGCCGAGCGCTCTTACACCCGGTATGCCCCGTACCGCGTGGCCCGAGTCAAAGGGACCTTCGCGCTCCACCAACTGCGGCTCCGGCTGGGAGACGAGCCCTTCCTGAAGCTCATGCGAACGCTCCACGAGCGCTTCCGCGAGCGACCGGCCGCGACCGCCGATTTCGTCGCCGTAGCGCGCGAGGTGACGGGGAGAGACATCGCCCCCTGGCTCGCGCCCTGGCTCGAGCGGACCGGCTTACCCGCACCCGCGCCGCACGTCAGCTATGCCAGGCGCGGCAAGGGGTGGCGGGTAACGCTCGAAGTGACGCAGCCGGAGGGCAACGTCTACCCGCTCGCGTCGAGCGTCGAGATCGAGACCGAGAAAACGCGCATCCGCTATCCGCTCCTGCTCGATGGCGCGGCGACGCGCGCGGTCTTCGAGGTCGAGCAGCGGCCGCGCGCGGTGCGCTTCGATCCCGGCAACGACATCCCGGTCGCGCGGGAGCGTTGGGCCGCCTGGTCGCACGTCACCGAGCGCTGGCCCGAGACGCTGCTGGTCTACGGCAGCTCGCGCGCCGACGAAGCGCAGCGGACCCTCGCGCTCCGCTTCCAGACGACGCTCGCGGACAACTTCAGCGAGCAGCTGATCCCCTTGGTCAAGGACTCCGAGATCTCCGAGGAGCAGCTCGGAAGCCACGACCTCGTCCTCCTGGGGGGACCGCACGACAACGCGCTGGTGGCGCGCCTCGTGCGAACGCTCGGAAATTCCGCTCCCGCCCGGCTCGGCAACGGGGCCTTCGAATTCGATGGACGGAGCCATGGCGCTTCCGACGAGGGGCTCTTTCTCGCTCTTCCGAGTCCCTTCGGCGAGGGGCGACTCGTCTACCTCTTCGCCGGCAACTCGGCACTCGAGCTCCATGCGATGACCCAGGCCTACCTGCCGGGTCTCCCCTCCTTCGCCCGATTCCGCGGAGAGAACGTCGACGAGCAGGCGTTCTTGCCGGAGCCGCGCTTCCTCTTCGCGGGAGCCCCGGAGTGAGCGGCGTGGAAGCCCCGGACGCGAGCTCCGGACCGACGAGTCTCGCGCGGCCGCTCGGCGGTCTCGCCGGGGCGCTCGCGAGCGGGCGCGATCTCGAGCTGCTCGCGCCGCTTCGCTTTCTGGCGCCGGGAGCTCGCCCGTCGCCCGCTTCGCCGCACGGGGGGCGCGAGGAGTTGGCGCGCGGCCTCGCCATGACGAATGCCGCCTATGGTCACTCGCGTGGCGAGGAGCTCGCGTCGAAGCTCGCGGACCCGGCGACCGCGGTCGTGGTGACCGGACAGCAGACCGGGCTTTTCGGCGGCCCCCTGCTCGCGCTCGTCAAGGCGGCGACGGCGGTGCGCTACGCGGAGGCGATCGAGCGGTCCGGGCGACCGGCGGTCGCGGTCTTCTGGATGGCGACCGAGGATCACGACTACGCCGAGGTCGCCGAGGCGACGTTCCTCACGGCCGACGGGCCGCGCCGCTTCGCGCTCGGCGACGACCCTTCGCCCCTCGCACCGGTCGGGATGCGGGCGGTCGGGCCGGCGGTCGTGGGCGCCCTCGAAGAGCTCCGGGCGCTCTATCCGAGCGCCTGGTTCCTCGCCTGGATCGATCGCCTCGCCACCTGGTGGCGACCGGATGCCCGCTTCGGCGAAGCCTTCGCGCGCCAGCTCGTGGCGACCTTCTCGGGCCGCGCGCCGCTGGTGCTCGACGCCCTCCTCCCCGAGCTCAAGCAGGCGGAGCGCCCGCATCTCGCGCGACTGGTCGAGCGGCGGTTCGAGCTCGGCCGCGAGCTCGCCGGGCGCGAAGCGGAGATCGTCGCCCGGGGGCACGCGTTGCAGGTGGCACCGCAGCCGGGGGCCTCGCCGCTCTTCCTCCTGCGCGGACGCGAGAGGCGGCGCATCGAATGGCGCGGGACGGAGACTTTCGGGCTCCGCGGACTTCCCGGAGAGCACCCGGTCCGCGAGCTCCTCGAAACCCTCGCCGACAATCCGGTCGCGGTCTCCCCCGGAGTTCTCGCGCGGCCGGCGATTCAGGACGCGGTCCTGGGAACGTCGCTGCTGGTGATGGGTCCCGGGGAGACGGCCTATCTGCCGCAGGTGGCGCCGGCCTACGCCGCCCTGGAGATCCCGGCGCCGCAGGTGGCGCTCCGGCCGCGGGCGCTGGTGCTCGATCGGAGGCAGGGGGAGCATCTGGAGGAGATCGGGGTCACGCTCGACGAGCTCCTGAACGATCCCGCCGCCGCGCGCCGCCGGCTCGGGGAGCGCTCGGGAGGGGGGTTCGTCGCGCCGGTGCGCGAGCGCGTGGCGGCAGAGCTCGCAACGCTCCGAGAGCCTTCAGTGGAGCTCGACCCGACGCTCGGAAAGCCGCTCGAGAAGACCCGCGAGACGGTGGAGCGCGCGCTCGAGACTTTCGCTGCGAAGGTTGCGGCGGCGGCGGCGCGTCGCGACGAGCTCGCGAACCGGCGTCTCCAGCAACTCGAGGATCTCGTGCTACCGGGCGGTCTCCCGCAGGAGCGCGCGATTGCCTCCGCCTACTTTCCCGGGCGCTATGGAGAGCGCTTCGGCGAAGCGCTGCTCGACCAGCTCGACCTCGACCCGCGCCGCCTCACGATCGTCGACCCGGCGCGGTAGGCGCCGAAGTCACCCGCCGAGTCCCGAGCCGAGGCGTGATCAGCCGCGGCGACGCAGCGCCACCAGGGCGGCGGCGGCGAGCAGAAGCGTGAGCGCCGCGAGCCCGCTGCCCGAGACGGTCGGGATCGCCAACGGGTGACCACCCGCGAGCGCGCACGTCTGCGTGCCGAGGTAGGCCACGACGTTCTCCGCGAGCTCCTGGCCGTCCGGGATCGCGTTGGTGTTGCCGTCCCCGGAGAAGAGACCGGTGATACCGCCGAAGAGCACCGTCCGGCCGTCGTTGCCGACCACGAAACCGGCCTCGTTCGGGGCCGGAGCCGCGACGTAGCCGGCGATCGCGCTCGCGCCGGCCGTCGGCTCGAAACGCTCACCGTCGCGATCGCAGGTGTCGGTCGCCGGAGTGAGGTCGTTGAGGGCGTTTGGGGTGGTGAAGAGGGGATGACCAGGGTTCCAGCGCAAGATCGGAATCGGCGTCGTGTAGTCCGAAATGAAAGTCGCGCCGTAGGCGCCCGCGAGCTCCGGATACTCGTACCACTGCCAATCGCTGATGTAGGAGCAGCCACCGCCGCCGACGAAGCTCGTGAGCGCCGCGACATCCTCCGGCGAGAGCGAGTCGTTGTATTTATCGACGATCACCCAACGGTAGTGACCGCTCAGGATGGCCGTGGCGAGCTGCCCGCCGGTCGTCACCAGGTCGAAGTCGACCCCGGCGGCGGCGAGCGCCTGCGGAAAGTACTCGGGGCTCGCACCGCAGGAGACCGAGTAGAGCACCACGTCCGCCGCCTGCGCCGCGGGGGCGAGGAGGAAGGCGACTGCGACGAAAGCCGGCACCAGTTTGGACCGCATGGAGAGCTCTCCTTGTCGAGATTTCAGGCCGAATGATTTTACACCATGGAGGGGGCGCGGTCGGGGCCGCGAGGCGCCGCGACTAGAATCGCCTCCATGTCTGATCTCCCCGCGAACCCGGATTCCTCTTCCGCTGGAGCCCCCGCCCCCTTCGAAGACGTGCGGCTCCCGGACAATGCATTCCGCGAGCTCACAGCCGGCGAGCGTTACGCGCCGGTGATCCCATCGACCGCCGCGGCCCCCGAGGTGACGCTCCGCGCGATCGTCCAGGGGCTCTTCTGGTCGGTCGTCTTCTCGGCGGCCGCCACCTACATCGCGCTCAAGCTGGGCCAGGGGATCGAGTCCGCGATCCCGATCTCCATCCTCGCGATCGGCTTCTCGGTCGTGGTGGTGCGGGTGCTCAAGGCGCGCGCCTCGACGCTGCTCGAGAACGTGCAGGTCCTGGCGATCGGTGCGACCTCGGGCATCGTGGCGGGCGGCTCGGTCTTCACCATGCCGGCGATCCACATCCTCGGCCTCGAGAACCGGTCGTCTTTCTTCCAGATCTTCTTCGTGCCGCTCCTGGGCGCGGTGCTCGGGGTCTTCCTCCTCGCGCCGTTCCGCCGCTACTTCGTGCGCGACCTGCACGGCAAGCTCCCCTATCCGGAGGCGCGCGCCACCACCGAGATCCTGGTGGCCGGCAAGCGCGGCGGCCAGAGCGCCGCGATCCTCTCCGTCTCGGCGATCGCCGCGGCGATCTTCGACTTCGTCGGTCCCGCGATGAAGGGGTGGGCCGAGGTCTTCTCGACGGGCGCGATCGGCGCGCTCTCCCGCTTCACCGAGCGCTACAAGGCGGTCTTCACGATGAACACCTCGGCCGCCGTCTTCGGCCTCGGCTACATCATGGGGGTCGACTACGCGGCGATCATCCTCGCCGGATCCTTCGTCTCCTTCCTGGTGCTGGTGCCGCTCTTCGCCTGGCTCGGGCAGCACATCCCGGGACCGATCCTCGGCGCGACGGTTCCGCTCGCGCAGATGGCGCCCGAAGATCTCTTCTTCGACTTCGTCCGCCCGATCGGGATCGGCGGCATCTTCGCCGCCGGCGTGCTCTCGATCCTCAAGATGTCGCCGGTGATCGCGCAGGCGACGAAGCAGGCGGTTGGCGAGGTGGTGCGTCTGGCGCGCGGCGCGGCGGGCGCCGTGGAGGCCGAGCGCACCGACCGGTCGCTGCCGATGTCGACCGTGTTGCTCGGGGTCGCCGGGACGGGCCTCGCGATCTTCCTCTACTTCCGCTTCTCGGTGCTCGCGGGGCTCGACCGCGCGACCGGCATCGCGGGGGCCGCGACCGGCCTCACGCTGCTCATCGCCTTCCTCTTCGCCGCGGTCTCGGCCTGGGCGATCGCGATGATCTCGATCACCCCGATCTCCGGCATGACGCTCACCACGCTCATCGTCACCGCGGTGGCTCTCGCCGGCCTCGGCCTCTCGGGCGCGGACGGCATGCTGCAGACGCTGCTCATCGGCGGAGTGGTCTGCACGGCGCTCTCGATGAGCGGCTCGCTCGTCACCCAGTACAAGATCGGCTACTGGCTGGGAGCCACGCCGCGCCGGATCGAGATCGCGAACCTGGCCGGCGCGGCGGTCGCCTCGGCGGCGACCACGGCGGTGATCCTGCTGATGGCGAAGGTCTACGGATTCTCCCCGTCGCCGCTCCACCCGCATCCGCTGCCGGCGCCGCAGCCGAACGCCATGGCGGCGGTGCTGCAGGGGGTGATGGGCCATGGCGGCACGCCCTGGTTCCTCTACGCGATCGGTGCCGTCTTCGCGGTGGCGGCGGAGCTCTGCGGGATCTCGGGGCTCGCGTTCGCGCTCGGCATGTACCTGCCGATGGACCTGAACTCGCCGCTCGTCGTGGGCGCGGCGGTCGCCTGGCTCGTCAAGCGCTCGTCGCGCGACGCGAAGCTCGCCGCGGCGCGGCACGAGCGGGGGACCTTGGTCGCCTCGGGCTTCATCGCCGGCGGCGCGCTGGTGGGCGTGTTGACGGCGCTGCTGCGCTTCTTCGAGGATTCGAGCGGACGCTCGCTGATCCCCGACGTCACCTCCTGGGGCCCCTTCGGTGCCTGGGTCGGCGCCTGGTCGAACTGGCTCGGCTTCGCCCTCTTCCTCGCCCTCGCGGCCGGCGTCTACCTCGACGCGAAGCGGGCGACGCCCGCGGATTAGCGGGGGGCGCGCCGGCGGGGTTGTCTTGCCGCGCTGCGGCGATACAATGATCGCACCGAGGTTCGATCTTACCCACCAGAACCGGGCTCGCGAGGCGGCCCGACCCTCGGTACGTGGCACCAGCTTCGCGGGCCCTCTCCAGGAGGGCAACAGATGCGCAAGTCTCTCGCTCTGGTCGCGCTCGCGGGTCTCCTCGCGGCCAGTCCCATCCTCGCGATCGTGGGCATCTCCGATCGCGTCCCCGCGGCGACGCTCGTCGTCCCGTTCTTCGAGGTCGGCATCAACGTCGCGGTCAACGTCGAGGACACGCTGCTCGTGGTCTGGAACACCAACAGCATCACCAGCACCCGCGTCCACTACCAGGTCTGGGACATCGACGGCGTGCCGGTCTTCAACGGCAACCTGACCCTCGCACCGGGTGCCGGGTGGAACACCTCGATGCGCGACCTCATCACGCCGTTGTCGTCGGGCGTCAAGACCGCACTCACGGTGGGCTCTTTCTACCGCGGCTTCGTGACCTTCGACGTGGTGACTACGACCACTTCGCTCCCCCCATCGAACGCGAGCTACCCCTTCGGAGCCTCCAACGTGCTCGAGGGCTACATCTACTACGTGCGGCTTCTCGAAGGGAGCGCCAACGGGCTCTCGATGATCCCGATCGAGAGCGTGCCCGCGAGCACCGACAGCTTCCTCAGCGGCTTCTATCAGTCCGGGGACGATCGCGAGGAGATCGACAGCACGGCTCGCTCCTGCGCGGCGCAGCTTGCTTCGGGCGGCTCGTCGTCTTGCGCGGGGGACAACGACATCTACCGGCTCCGCCTGCGGGTCTTCGGGTCGGTGCCCTTGACGGGGTCGACCCGCTACGTGATCTTCACCTGGACGACCGGGCACACCGGCGGCCCGTCGGTCCTCTGCGCCGGCGGGGGCTGCGACACGAGTTACGCCTACAAGCTCTACGACGACGCCGGGACCATCGTGACCGAAGGTCTGACCTCGCTTCCCCACGTCGTCAACGTCTTCTCGCTCGCGCCCGACACGCCGGGCTTCCTCTCGATCTGGAACATCCCGAGCTTCGCCATCGACACCCAGATCTACGGGTTCGTCTTCAACTCGGCGGCCCCGGCGGGGAACCCGCTCCTGACCTGGGATGCGATCTTCGAGGCATTCATCAATCCCTGAGACCAGCCCCGGTCGGGTTCAATCGGCGCAACGCGCGGCGATCGCGGCCGGATCACCGCGCAGCACGTTGCCCACGTAGTAGTCGAGCAGCTCGCGCGTGAAAGGGTGCTCGGCCGCCGGCAGGAGCGCCCCCAGGTCGGCGATCCACCGGTCGGCACAGGTCGCGACCGGGCTCGTGGTCGCGGCGCAGGCGAGGAGGCCTCCGAACGCCCGCCGGTAGGTCGCGAAACCCTGGCGGTCGAGCGGCGCGCCGTGCCCGGGGACGAGCCGCTCGAAGCCGACCGCGACGAGCCGGTCGAGCGCCTTGGCCCAGCCCGTCGGACAGGCGGTATCGAGAAACGGGACGGGGAAAGTCACGAGATCTCCGGCTGCGAGCGTGCGGCTTGCGAGGTCGAGCAGCCAGACGTCGCCCGCAGTCGCCGCATGCGGCTCGAGACCGAGCTCGACCGGGCGCCCCGCGAGCTCTCGCTTCCCCGGAGTCACCACCACCTCGTCGGGCGCGCGCGCGGCTCCGGCGTCGATTCGGCTGAGCTCCTCTCGAAACGCCGCCGCGCGGTCCGCGGGGAGGTCACCGCGGAGCATCACCTCGAGCTGCTGGCGGTAGTCCGCGAGGAACCCGTGCTCGGCCGCTTCGAACGCGCCGCTCGCGAGCACCCGCAGCCCCGGGAACTCGCGCCGGAGAAGGGCGTTGCCGCCAGTGTGGTCGAGATGCCAGTGGGTGTTGACCAGCACGACGAGCGGACGTCCCGAGGACTTCACCCGGTCGACGATCGCTCGCGCGTGCTCGACGTGTCGACCGCTGTCGACCGCGATCCAGCCGGTGGTGCCCTCGAGCAGCAGAGTGTTGCCGTCCGGCTGAGTCCCGGGCGCGAAACCGCCGGAGATCAGGAGGACGCCGGGCGCGAGCGATTGCGCGGAGAGCGCCGCCGTGAGGAGCAGCGAGGCGAGGGCGAGTCGGCGGACGGTTCGGGTCATGGTGCCTCCGGAGCGAGCTCTCCTGGAGTACGTCGAGCGGCGTCGCCGGTTGCCGGCCGGGAGTCCTGGCCGTAGCATCACCCGGCCAAGGGGGTGACGGATGGCGGTCGAGGTGCTGGCGATCGGAGCGCACCCGGACGACGTCGAGCTCGGGTGCGGCGCGACGGTGGCGCTGCTCGCGCGCCGCGGCCGGAGGGTTGGGATCCTCCACTTGACGCGGGGCGAGATGGGGACACGCGGCACGATCGAGGAGCGCCGCCGCGAGGCGGAGCGGGCCGCCGGGATCCTGGGCGTGGCCGAGCTCGCCTTCCTCGACTGCGGCGACGGGGGGCTCCGCACCGGGACCGCCGAGGAAGAGGCTTTGATCGCCGAGCTCCGCCGGTTGAGGCCGGAGCTGGTCCTGGGTCCCACGCCCGCCGACCGGCACCCGGACCACGGGCGCGCCCACCGCTTGGTGGCCGACGCCTGCTTCTACGCCGGCCTCGCCCGTCGCGGCGCTGGGGAGCCGCATCGGCCCGCGGCGCTCTTCGGCTACATGCAGCACGATGGCTTCGCTCCGGCGTTCGTGGTGGACGTCACCGACACCTGGGCGATCAAGGAGGCCGCCCTCGACGCCTACGCGAGCCAGGTCGCGGCGAGCGGTGGGGTGGAGGCTCCCGGGCCTCGCACGAAGGTGGCCTCCCGCGCTTTCCGGCTCGCCGTCGAAGGGCGCGCGCGGCACTACGGCAATCAGATCGGCGCCGAGCTCGGCGAGCCCTTCTGGGCGGGCGGACCCCTCGCCGTCGCCGACCCCTGGGAACTCTTGCCGCGCGGCATCCGGTAAGCACACCATGCGCATCGGCATCAGCTGCTATCCCACCTGGGGGGGCTCGGGGATCGTCGCCACCGAGCTCGCCATGGCTCTCGCGGCAGGGGGAGACGAGGTGCACGTCCTCTCCTACGCGCTCCCGTCGCGCCTGTCGCTCGCGGACTCGAACCTCTACTACCACGAGGTCGTGGTTCCCCACTATCCGCTCTTCGAATATCCCCCCTACTCGCTCGCCCTCGCCTCGAAGATGGCCGAAGTCGCGCGCCATCAGCGGCTCGATCTTCTGCATGCGCACTACGCGGTGCCGAACGCGGTCTCGGCGAACCTCGCGAAGCTGATGCTCTCGCCCCGGCCGCTCGGTGTCGTGACGACGCTGCACGGGACGGACGTCACGCTGGTCGGCAACGACCCCTCCTACCTCGAGACGACGCGCTGGGCGGTGCTCGCCTCGGATGCCGTCACCGCGGTCTCGGAGTCGCTGCGCGCCGCGACGGTGCACCAGCTCTGCGTCGAGGACGGGCCGATCGAGGTCATCCCGAACTTCGTCGATCCGCGGCGCTACGAGGCGGCCCGCGGTCTGCCCGGCGCCCGGCGCTGGGTGAAGCCCGGAGAGAAGATCCTGCTCCATGTCTCCAACTTCCGGCCGGTCAAGCGCACGATGGACGTGCTCGAGGTCTTCCTCGAGGTGCGCCAGCGGATACCCTCCCATCTCCTCTTCGTGGGGGACGGCCCGGAGCGCGCGCGGCTCGAGCAGCGTTGCCGCGAGCTCGGCTGCTGCTCCGGGGTGACCTTCCTCGGCAATCTGGCGCCGATCGAAGAGGTTCTCGTGGGCGCCGATCTCTTCCTCCTCCCCTCGGAGAACGAGTCGTTCGGGCTCGCGGCGCTCGAGGCGCTGGCCTGCGAGGTCCCGGTGATCGCGACCGAGGCCGGCGGAATTCCCGAGGTGGTGCGCCACGGCGTCGACGGCCTGCTCTACCCGGTGGGGGACGTCGCCGCGATGGCCGAGGGAGCGATCGCGCTCCTCGCCGACGCCGAGCGCCACCGCGCCTTCGCGCTGGCGGGGCGCGCCGGTGCCCTCGAACGATTCTCGGAGGCGGCGATCGTCGCGCGCTACCGGCAGCTCTATCTGCGGACGCTCGAGCGGCTGGGCGTCGGGACGGCGAGCTGAGCGGCGGCTACCGGGTTCCGGTTTCGGCGGCCGAAGCCGAGCTGCGCGATCGGGGCTCGCGCTTCTTCGCCCATGTCGCGCCCGCGACGAGCGTCGCCGAGGCTGGCGCTTGGGTCGAGCGCCTGGCGCGTCGCCACCGCGACGCCACCCATTGCTGCTTCGCCTGGCGGGTCGGATGGCCGCCCGCGGAGCGCGCCTCCGACGCCGGCGAGCCGGCCGGCACCGCCGGCCAGCCGATGCTCGCGGTGCTGCGGGGCGCCGGGATGACCGACGTCGTGGCGGCGGTCCTGCGCTGGTTCGGGGGGACCAAGCTGGGGCGGGGAGGACTGGTTCGCGCCTATGCGGGAGCGCTCGAGGAAGCGCTGGCGGGGCTCGCCACCCGCCTGGAGCTGCCTGGCCGGGTCTGGATCGTGAAGATCCCCCTGGCGCGCGTCGGAGCCGTCAAGCGGCTGCTGCGTCCCCCGGAGATCGAGCTGGTGTCGGAGCGCTACGGCGAGAGCGCCGAGCTGGTTCTGCGCGTGGCCGAAGCGGCGCAGGCCGCGCTCGCGGCGACGCTCGCCGAACGCGGGCTCGAGATGGAGCTCGCAGCGCGCGCATGAGCGTCGCGTCCCTTGTTCGCTCCGGAGGCGGGGTGTAGACTGCCTGCAATTCTGCACGCGGCACAATCAGCGCAGTCGCACGATCGAGGAGACTCCGAGAATGAGCGAACCGACCGTTCCGCCCCCCCCGCCCGCCGCCGATTCGAGTAACCGCACCTTGATGATCGTGTTGGCCTATCTGGGCCTGCTCGCCCTCATCCCCCTGCTCACCGAGAAGAACGACAAGGAAGTGCAGTGGCACGCCAAGCACGGCCTGGTGCTCTTCTTCGCCTGGATCGCGGTCTTCGTGCTCTTCACGATCCTGTCGTTCATCCCCGGCGTCGGCTGCGTCTCGAGCATCATCTCGCTCTTCCTCTGGATCCCGATCCTGATCGTCACCATCCTCTGCATCGTCAAGGGGGTCAACGGACAGCGCTTCACGATCCCCGGACTCTCGGACTTCGCCGACAAGTTCTGATCGGCGCGGCCGGAGACGAGAGCGCCGATGAGCGAGCCCGTGCAACCCCCACCGCCGCCCTCCGGAGGAGCCGCGGTCGGGTCACTCATCCCCTGGGAGGATCGCGAGCGGCTCGGTTTCCTCACCGCGTTCGTCGAGAACGTCCGGCTCTTCGTCACCTCGCCCACCGAGGGCTTCGAGCGCGCGCGCCGGCGGGGAGACCTCACGAGCCCTCTCGCCTTCGCGGTCCTGATCTCCTGGGCGGGGGCGATCGTGCGGGCGCTCTGGCAGTTCGCCTTCGGCTGGACCTTTCTCCCCTTTCTGTCGCACCTGGGCGAGGGGAGCGGAGCGCTCCACTTCGCCGGAACCACCTTCGGGCTGGTGGTGCAGATGATCGTGGCGCCGATCTTCGCGCTCATCGGACTCTTCCTGTTCGGCGGCATCCTGCACTTGGCGCTTCTCCTCTTCGGCGGGCTCGGAGAGTCGACCACCGGCTTCGAAGGGACGATTCGCGCCGTCTCGTACGGATCGGTGGCGCAGCTCGCCTCTCTCGTACCCTTCGTCGGTGGAATGCTCGGGGTCGTCTGGTCGCTGGTCCTCGCCACGATCGGCCTCGCGACCATGCACCGGACCACACAAGGCAAGGCACTCGCGGCCGTGCTCGTTCCGGCGGCGCTCTGTTGCGTCTGCATCGTCCTCGTAGGGTTCTTTGTCATCGGGAGCCTCGCCGCGCTCCTCGCCGCCGGCTCGCACTGACGCCGCGCGTTCGGAGCGTCAGGTCGCTCTGCTCTGGGGAGCGATCGCGCTCGCGGCGCTCGCGCTGCTGCCGCTCGCGCCGCGCGTCGCTCCTCTGCTTCCCGCCTGTCCCCTGCGCTCGGCGCTCGGCATTCCGTGCGCGGCCTGCGGCAGCGGGCGCGCGCTCGTGGCGCTCGCGCGCCTCGACGCGCGAGCGGCGGTCATCGCCAATCCGCTCGCGGCGCTCGCCGCGGCGACCTTCCTCCTAGGTGGCGTGACGGCAGGGGTCGCGGCGCTCCTCGACCGGCTGCCGGCGGAGCCGCGGACCTTGCCGACGAGCCTCCGCTGGGCGGTGCTCGTCGCCCTGGTCGCAAACTGGTGCTACCTCTGGTGGGTCGGGCGATGACCGGACGTCGCAGGGTCTGGATCGCGGGTGGACTCGCCCTGGCCTTGATCGCCTTCGATTGGAGCCGGGCGCCGGCGCGCCAGTTGACGGTGCGGGGCGAGCGGGCGGCGATCGCGCGCTACCAGACCTGGATCTCGCCGCTCCTCCACCGCGGAGGTGTCCGCTGCCGTTTCGAGCCCTCCTGCTCGCGCTACGCAGCCGCGGTGCTCCTCAAGAACGGAGCGCTCGTGGGCAACGCCCGCATTGCCTGGCGGCTGCTGCGCTGCGGACCGTGGACTCCGGCGGGAACGCACGATTCGCCGTAGACTGAACCCAGAACCCGTGTCCGGCGCGCGCCCGCTCCCGCGGCTCCTCCACCGCCTCCTGGTCTACGCCCTGCCGGCGTTGCTCCTGGCCACGCTCTATCTGCTCCGGTGCCTGCACGCCGGGGAGGCGAGCGGACGGAGGATCGGCTTCTCCTTCGAGGACGGGACCGCGGGCTTGGTCATGCGTGACGTCG
This sequence comes from uncultured Thermoanaerobaculia bacterium, assembly GCA_964476605.1. Taxonomy (GTDB): domain Bacteria; phylum Acidobacteriota; class Thermoanaerobaculia; order Multivoradales; family JAGPDF01; genus JAGPDF01. The sequence goes on from CAYZBH010000056.1 coordinate 13,600, forward strand.
TCGCCGGCTTCCCCGCCGACCGTGCCGGCATCCGGAACGGCGATCGCCTGCTCGAAGTGGAAGGGCACGCCATCCAGCGCAGCATCGACTACGATCGCGCCGCGCTCGCCTTCCAGCGTGGCGTGCCCGTCTCTTTCGTGGTCGAACGCGGGGATCGACGGCTGGAGCTGGAGCTGCGGCCCGGCATCGAGCCGCCGCGATTCGACCTGGCGATGGACCTGATCGTGGCGAGCTCTTACCTGGCGCTCGCGCTCCTCGCCATCAGCCGCTCCGGACAGGACGTGCGGCTGCGTCTGCTCTATCTCTACTCGCTCGCCATCGCGGCCGAGATCGTGCTGCCGTTCGATCCCGTCACCACGACGTCGCTCGGTCTCTTTGCCCAGCTCGCCTTCCCCCTGGTCACGGGTCTTCAGATGGGGACCGACCTGCACATGGCCTCGCTCATCCCGGACCGGCCGGCCTGGCTCCAGCGCCGACCCTGGGTGGTGCCCGCCTACTATGTGCTCGGGGGCGGCTTGGCGCTCGCCGACGCGTTGGCGGTGGCGGTCGAGGCGTCGGGGGGGCACCTGCCCTGGAGCTCGACGCGCGCGAGCTTCCTGCAGCTCGACCTCGGGCTGCCGATCTGGGCGTCGGCCGTGGTGGCGCTCCTGGCGAGCCGGTTCTTCACCCACCCGCAGCGCGCCGGCCGCCAGCAGGCGGGGCTCGTGCTGCTGGGAATCCTCCCCTGGGTGGCGGTGGTCGCTTTCCTCGGCGTCCGTCAGCTCCTCGGCCTCGTCGCGGTCGACGTGCCGCAGAGCGTCTGGAACTTCGTGCTGCTCGCCTATCCGGTGGCGATGTTCATCGCCATCCTGCGCTATCGGCTCTTCGACATCGAGCTGGTGATCCGCAAGAGCCTGCTCTACGGAGCGCTCACCTCGCTCCTCGTGCTGATCTTCTACGCCGCTCTGGGCGCCGGCGGAGCGCTCTTCGCCCGGGCCATGCCGGGAGGCACGCACTCCGTTTGGATGGTGTCGGCGGCGACCTTGGTGCTGGGGTTGCTGTTCGGTCCCCTGCGCACGCACCTGCAGCGTTGGATCGACCGGCGGCTCTTTCCGGAGAGCCAGACGTTGCGCGACCGAATCGAGAGCCTCGCGGAGGAGCTGCCCGCGCGCGGCAAGCTGCCGCGCATGGGAGAGCACCTCTGTCTCGAGCTCTGCCGGCTCTTCGGCCTCCGGACCGCGGTGCTCTGGGTGGCCGCCCCGCCGATGGGCAATCTGCTCGCGCTCGCCGCGGCGGGGCGGGCCTCCGCGGACGCCGAGCAGACGGCGCTGCTGTCGCCGGAGGAACCGGCGCTGCGCGGACTGGTGCGCTCGGGGCGGCCGGTGCCGGCCTCCCTGTTGTTGCGCGGCGGCGGTCCGCTCGCCTCCCGCGTGCGAGAGGCCGAGGCCGAGATCGCGGCGCCGCTGCTCTCGCACGGGCGGCTGGTGGGGCTCCTGCTCGCCGGCGGCAAGCGTTCGGGCGAGCGATTCGTCGCCGACGAGCTCGAGCTCCTGAAGCTGCTCGCCGATCAGGCCGCGACGGTGCTCGAGAACGCCAGGCTCTTCGAGTCCGCGACCTTCGAGGGGCTCACCGGTCTCTACCGGCGCGAAGCGGTGCAGGAGATCCTGGATCGGGAGTGGAACCGCGCGCAGCGCTACGACCGTCCGCTCTCGATCGCGCTCGCCGATCTCGATCGCTTCAAGTGGGTCAACGACCGCTGCGGCCATCTGGTGGGCGACCTCGTCCTGCAGCGGGTCGCCGCAGAGCTCAAGGCGCAGCTGCGCGAGACCGACTTCATCGGCCGCTTCGGGGGCGAGGAGTTTCTGATCGTGCTGCCGGAGACGCAGCTCGAAGGCGCGCTCCACCTGGCCGAGAAGATCCGCGGCCAGATCGCGGCGCTCACGATCTCGCTCGAGGATGGCAGCCACCTCACGGTGACGATCTCGATCGGCGTGGCCAGCCGGGCCGAGGTGGGCGGCGACGGCCACATCCGCTCGCGCGGTCTCGTGGCCGCCGCCGACGCGGCGCTCTACGCCGCGAAGCGGGGCGGCCGCGACCGGGTGGAGGCGGCCGCCGGGGAGGGGCTCACCAGGCGAGGATCAGACCGGCCGACGCCTGACCCTGATTGAACTCGGAGTCGTAGCCGTAGTCGCAGTAGCGGTCGTACCCGCAGCGGTCGTTGTTGTAGCGATCGTCGATCGCGGTCCAGAAGCCACGCCCCTCCAGCCGCAGGCCGACGTGCTCGTTGAAGAAGACCTTGACGCCGCCGCCGAACGACGCCGAGAAGCGATACTCGGCGTTGGAGCCCGGTACGTCGGCGTCGAAGCGCGTCGTGCCGAGGCTCGCCACGACGAACGGATGCACCTGCCCCGAGCCCCACTGGAAGAGGCCGCCGACGTGGTAGTAGCTGACGTCGAGATCGGCCACGGTCTCGTTCGGCGCGAAGATGCCGGAGTCGAACTGGAGCTCGGTCTGTTGGCGGCTCGCGAGCAGCTCGAGCTGCACCCACGGCGCGAGGGGGATGTCGAAAGTGAGGCCGTAGGCGGGCGAGGACTTGGCGTCGAGATCGAACTGGAAGAAGTCGCCGTCGTCTCCGGAGAGCGTGCCTCCGAAGTTGTAGGAGACCGTCGGGGTGAGCTCGAAGCGGCTGAAGCTCTGGGCACCGGCGGCGACGGGCAGGAGCACCAGGAGCGCCAGGGCGATACGGGTTGGGCGAGACATGCGATTCTCCTCTTCGTCAAGGGTCGGACCATTTCATGGTCGGGCCTTTCGATAGGGATAGCAAGAGCGGTACCAGGCCCCCCGCCGCGCGGTGGAGGCCGAGCCGCGGGAGCGAGCCCCAGGCGGCTCTGGAATCCGGGCTAGGATGCGCCCGCGATGCGCATCCGCCCCGTGGAAGCCCGCCGCCTCCCCGCCGAACGGCGTCTCCGGATCACCTGGGAGGACGGGCACGTCGGCGACTACGACTGGACCGAGCTGCGCGGTTGGTGCCCCTGCGCGCTCTGCCAGGGACACGACGCCCTCGAGGTCGTCTATCATCCCCCCGCCGGACCGGTCGAGCTCCGGAGCCTCGAACAGGTCGGCAACTACGCCCTGTCCTTCGTCTGGTCGGACGGGCACCGGAGCGGCATCTACCGCTTCGATTTCCTGCGCGGCCTCTGTCCGTGCGCACTCTGCCGCCCCGGCGGCCGGGCGCCCATGGCCTGAGCCCGGCGCCGCTCGAAAGGAGAATCGATGAGCCCCGTCCTGTTCCTCTTCGCCGCCGCCCTCGCCACCTCGAACCCGGGGAGCGCCGCGAAGCCGTCGGCGGCCCCGCGCGTCGCGCTCGAGACCTCGCTCGGCAAGATCGTGCTCGAGCTCGACGCCGCCAGGGCCCCGAAGACGGTCGAGAACTTCCTCGCCTACGTCCGCTCCGGCTTCTACGACGGCACGATCTTCCACCGGGTGATCCCGGGCTTCATGATCCAAGGGGGTGGATTCACCGCCGACATGAAGCAGAAGGCGACGCAGCCGGCGATCCAGAACGAGGCGGACAATGGCCTCAAGAACACCCGCGGCACCGTGGCGATGGCGCGCACCAACGATCCCCACAGCGCGACCGCGCAGTTCTTCGTCAACACGGTCGACAATGCCTTTCTCGACCACTCCTCCAAGGACGCCCGGGGCTGGGGCTACGCCGTCTTCGGCCGGGTGATCGAGGGGATGGACGTGGTGGACAAGATCGCCGCGGTGCGCACGGGGCGGCGCGGGCCGTTCAGCGACGTGCCCTCGACCGAGGTGACGATCCAGAAAGCGGTGGTGCTGGAGTAGCTGCGGGACAGCTCAGGAGGGTTGGTGCCGAAGGCCGGACTCGAACCGGCACGGGTTACCCCACACGCCCCTCAAACGTGCGCGTCTACCAATTCCGCCACTTCGGCATGAAGGTCATCTTAACAGCTCGAAACGCTCTCGCTTACTGCGGATTCGACGGCGCCGGCGCCTGCTGACCGGGCGCCGGAGCCGGCGTCGCGGGCGCGGAGGCCGGCGCCGACGCGGGTGCCGAGGACGGCGCCGCGCCCTTCATCACCGAGCTCCCTTGAACGTGCCCCTTGAGGTAGGCGATGCCGAGGGTCGTGACGATGAAGGCGACGAACGCGCCGACGGTCAGCCGGTGCAAGAGGTTGGTGGCGCTGCGGGCCCCGAAGGAGGCCATGGTGGAGCCGCCGCCGAAGACCGAGAGATCGGCCCCCTTGCCCTGTTGCAGCAAGACGACCAGGATCAGGAAGATGCAGATGATGACGTGCAGGGTGTACAGCAGGTAGATCAAGGCAGACCTCGGGCCGCGTCAGGCGGCGAAAGCCGAAATGATAGCGAGGAATTTGGCCGGGTCAAGGCTGGCGCCCCCGACGAGCGCCCCGTCGATCTCGGGCCTCTCGGCCAAACCCCTTGCGTTGTCTGGAGTTACGGATCCTCCGTAGAGAATGCGCAGAGACTCGGCGCCACTCCCCCACCGGCGCTCGAACGAGCGGCGGAGGTGGCGATGGGCCTCCTCCGCGAGCTCCGGGGTGGCGGTCTTGCCGGTGCCGATCGCCCAGACCGGCTCGTAGGCGAGCACCAGGCCCGGGAGGGGATCCAGGGGGGCGATCTGGCGCTCGAGCACCGCGAACGTCTCCCCGCGGTCGCGTTCGGAGCCGGTCTCTCCGACGCAGACCACCGGTAAGAGCCCAGCGCCGGCCGCGGCGGCGGCTTTCTCGGCGACCAGGCGGTCGCTCTCGCCGTGCCCCTGGCGCCGCTCGCTGTGCCCGCACAGGACGTAGCGACAACCAACGTCGAGCAGCTGCGCAGCGGCGACGTCGCCCGTGAAGGCCCCGCGTGCCGCGGGATGGAGATCCTGACCCCCGCAGCCGATCGTGCTCCCCGCGAGCGTCTCCGCGACCGCCGGTAGGAGTGGGAAAGAGGGGAAGAGAGCGACCTCTACGCCGCCGGTTGCCGCGCTCGTCCCGGCGCGAACCGCCGCGGCGAGCGCCGCCGCCTCGGCGCGCACGAGATGCATCTTCCAGTTGCCGGCGACCAGCGGGCGCCGGAGCCCGCTCGCGCCGCTCATCGCGCGAGCGCCACCACGCCGGGAAGCTCCCGCCCGGCCAGGAACTCGAGCGAAGCGCCGCCGCCGGTCGAAACATGGCCGAGCTGGTCGGTCACTCCCGCTTCGTGCGCCGCGGCCACGGTCTCGCCGCCACCGATCAGCGTGAAGCCCGAGCAGCCGGCGAGCGCCTCGGCAACGGCGCGCGTGCCGGCGTCGAAGGGGGGCTTCTCGAAGACGCCGAGCGGCCCGTTCCAGAAGAGCGTCTGCGCCCGCGTGACGGCGCTCGCGAAGGCGGCGCGGGTCTCGGGGCCGACGTCGACCGCGAGCATCCCGTCGGGAATGGCGTCGGCGGGAACCGTCTTCGCGACCTTCGGCTGCTCGAAGCTGTCGGTGACGACCAAGTCGACCGGCAGCAGCAGTTCCGTGCCGCGCGCGGCGGCGCGATGGAGGATCTCGGAGGCGAGCCCCACGCGCTCGCGCTCCACCAGCGACGCCTTGAGGTCGTAGCCGTGCGCGGCGAGGAAGGTGTTGGCCATGCCGCCTCCCACCATCAGGACGTCGAGGCGGGGCAGGAGATTCTCGAGCGTGTCGATCTTCCCCTCGATCTTCGCGCCGCCCAGGATCGCCGCGAAAGGGCGGTCCGGCTCGCCCAGGAGCCGCGAGAGCGCCTCCACCTCGCGCACCATCAGGCGGCCGGCCGCCTTGCGCGGCAGGTGCGGCAGGACGCCGGTGATCGAGGCGTGGGCGCGGTGCGCCGAGCCGAAGGCGTCGTCGACGTAGGCCTGGGCGTTCACGGCGAGCGCGCGTGCGAAGTCGGGGTCGTTCTTTTCCTCGCCCGAGTAATAGCGGAGGTTCTCGAGCAGCGCGACGCCCCCGTCGGGGAGCGCCGCCGCCACCTTCGCCGCCGGCTCGCCGATGCAGTCTTCGGCGAAGGGCACCGGATGGCCGAGAAGCTCCGCCAGCCGCGCCGCCACGGGCGCGAGGCTGTATCTGGGGTTGCGCTCCCCCTTGGGACGCCCGCAGTGGGAGCAGAGCAGGAGCCTCGCCCCGCTCGCCAGGAGCTCGCGAATCGTCGGTAGCGCCTCGACGATGCGCGTGTCGTCGGTGACCTTCCCCTCCTTCATGGGCACGTTGAAATCGACGCGGACCAGCACGGTCACCCCGCGCAGTCGGTCGAGCCCCAGATCCTCGAGCGCCAACATCTGTCGCATGGTTCCCCTCCGGAGGGGCCGACCGCGGCCCCGCGACGATTCTATCGCCGCGCGATCAACGCCAGCAGCTCGGCCAAGCGGTGGGTGTACCCCCACTCGTTGTCGTACCAGGCGACGACGCGCCAGAGCTTGCCGCCGATCTCCTGCAGGAGCGGCAGGTCGACCACCGCCGAGCGCGGATCGCCGATGAAGTCGGCCGAGACCAGCTCCTCGTCGGTGGTGCCGAGGATCCCGGCGAGGCGCCCCGCCTCGGCGGCGCGGAAGGCGGAGGCGACCTCGTCCTTGGTGGCCCGCCGTTCGAGCTCGACGGCGACGTCGATCAGCGAGCCGGCGGCGATCGGCACCCGCATCGCGAGGCCGTCGACGCGCCCCGCGAGCTCCGGCATCACCCATTCGATCGAGGGGATCGCGTCGGAGGTCGTCGGAATGATGTTCGCCACCGCCGAGCGCGCGCGGCGCGGGTCGCGGTGCGCCATGTCGACCAGGTTCTGGCTGTTGGTGACGCAGTGCACCGTGTTCATGAGCGCGCGGGCGACGCCGAACTCCGCGTGCAGCACGGAGAGCGTCGCCGCGAGGCAGTTCGTCGTGCACGAGGCGTTCGAGATCACGCGGTGGCGTTCGGGGTCGTAGCTCCCCTCGTTGATGCCGAGGCAGAAGGTGGCGTCGGCGTCGGGGATCGTCGAGGAGACCACGACCCGCTCGACCGGCCCGCGGAGGTGGCGCGCCGCGAGCTCGCGCATCCGGAAGCGCCCGCTCGCTTCGACCACCACCGCCACCCCTGCGCCGGACCAGTCGATGCCCTCGGGGAGAGGAGCCGTGCTCAAGGGGACGCGGAGGTCCCCCAGGCAAAGGGCGGACCCCTCCGCCGCCACCGGGAGCGGATAGGTGCCGTGAATCGTGTCGTGGCGGAAGAGACGGGCGATCTGCTCCGGGGAGGCGGGGTCGTTGGCCGCGGCGAGCTCGAGCCCGAGCTCGGGGCGGGCCTGCGAGAGCCGCGCGAGCCCGCGGCCGATGCGCCCGAGGCCGTTGATGCCGAAGCGAAGCATCACTCGGCGATCCTAGCGCCCCGGCGCCGAAGAGGGTATCGGCCGCGGATGGGGAAAGGGGTAAGATAAGAAATTATCGGAGGAAACATGAGACGCACTCTCGTCCCCTCGCTTGCGGTTCTCGCCCTGCTCGCTCTGCCGGTCCACGCCGTGCAGCCGGCCCGCTCGGCCCCCCTCGTCCCGTCTCTGATCGACGCGCCGGAGGGTTCGACGCTCTACGATCAGACCGACAACCCCGGCAGCAGCAGCAGCACCAGCCAGAACTTCGAGGCGGGGTTCGAGGCGTACGACAACGCGGCGGCGGACGACTTCGTGGTTCCCGACGGATTCTCCTGGTCGGTCACCGGGGTCTACGCTCCTGGCGTCTACTTCAACGGAGCCGGGCCGCTCGTGAGCGTCGACGTCACCTTCTACGCCGACGCCGCCGGGCTCCCGGGCGCGTCGGAGTGCACGGCGGCGGGCGTCGCACCCGCGGATTCGGCGGGGACGCTGACCATCGCACTCCCCGGGCCGTGCGATCTCGGGGCTGGCAAGCACTGGGTCTCGGTGGTGGCCAACATGGACTTCGCCACCGGCGGGCAATGGGGTTGGACGGAGCGCGTCCCGCAGAGCTTCGACCCGGCCGCTTGGCAGAACCCGGGGAATGGTTTCGGAACCGGATGCACGAGCTGGTCTGGCCGATTGGGTTGCGGTGTCGGATTCGACATCGACCACGTCTACGCTCTCGCCGGAACAGCCTCGGCGGCGACCGTGACGCAGGAGATCCCGACGCTCGGGAGCTGGGGGGTGGCGCTCCTCGTCCTGCTGCTCGCCGCGGGAAGCGTCTGGCTGCTCGCTCGGCGCCGCGCTGCCTGACCTCGCACCGCGAGGCACGCCCTTTGCTTCGACGCCATCGGAGATGACTCTCCGGTGGCGTTTTTTCGTCTTGTTGGGCGGGCTCGTGAGCCTCCTCGCGACCGGTCAATGGTTGCTCTACCGCGCGCTGGCGCAGGCGGTCGGAGACAACGTGCGGGCGGTCGCCTTCAAGGTGGGCGAGCAGATCGTCTCGGGCTTCGCCTTCGAGACGGGCGAGGAGGGGAAGGAGGGATCTGCGCCCCGTGCCCGCGTCATGGTGGTGGCACCCCGCCCGGCGAGCGATCCCCTGCCCGGCTCGGAGCCGGGGAAGGCGACCGGCGAGGGACCCGGGACCGCACCGCAGCGCGTCCTCGTGCGCAAGGAGCTGCGCTGGGAGGGGAAGGAGGCGACGGAGACCACCACCGTCGAGCACCTCCCCCCCGGGGACGCCCACCTGGTCCCGGGCAAAGAGAGCACGCGGGACCTGCTCTTCCTCAAGGGCCCCTCCCTCGAGCGCGCCATCCCCATCCCGCAGGAGGACATCGCTTCGACGCTCGCCAGCTACCGCTCGCGCCTGCTGCTCGGCAACCTGCTGCTGCTCGTGCTCGGGCTCCTCGTGGCGGCGCTCCTCGCGCAGCGCATGAGCCGGCCGCTGGGAGAGCTCGCCGCGGTCGCGGAGAGGGTGGGCCGAGGGGAGCTGGGCCTCGAAGTGCCGGTCGCGCGGCGCGACGAGCTGGGACGCGCCCTGGCCTCCTTCAACCAGATGTCGCACCGCCTGGGCGAGCTCGCGGCCGAGAATCGCCGGCTCGCCGAGCAGCAGCACCTCTCGGAGCTGGGCGAGGTGGCGCGGGGGCTCGCCCACACGCTCCGCAACCCGCTCAACGCGCTCGGTCTCTCGCTCGAGCAGCTGGCGGCGGGAGACGCGAGCGCGGGGGCGGAGCGGGGCGCGCTGCTCGCCGCCTCGCGACGCCAGATCCGGCGCATGGACGGCGCGCTGCGTTCCTTCCTCGCGTTGGCGTCCGCGGGGGGCGCCGCCCCCGAAGCGCTCGATCTCGCGCAGCTCGCGCGCGAAGTGGCGCTCGAAGCGCTCCAGGACGCCGGGGGGCGCGTGCGGGTCGAAGTCGACGCTCCGCCGGGGGCGCGGCTCGTGCTGCTCGCCGTGCCCGCCGAGCTCAAGGCGATGTTGCAGGCTCTGGTCGTCAACGCCTGCGAGGCGAGCCCCGACGCGGGGCAGGTGACGCTCCGGCTGCTGGCGTCGGAGGCGCGCGCGGGCGCGCTCGTGGTCGAGGTGCTGGACCGGGGTGCCGGCGTTCCGGAGGCGGTCCGCGCGCGGCTCTTCGAGCCGCACACCACCACCAAGCCGCACGGCTCCGGCATGGGTCTCTATCTCGCGCAGCGCCTGGCCGCCGGGCGCTACGGTGGCGGGCTCGAGCTCGCGCCGCGCGAGGGGGGCGGCACGGTGGCCCGCCTGGCGCTCAGCGATCGCTCCTCGCAGGCGCCCAACGGAAGCGCGGAGAGCGCGACGTGAGCGACGCGCGGCTGCTGGTGGTCGAGGACGAGAGCGATCAGCGGCGCCTGCTGCTCGACCTGCTCGCGGCCGAGGGGTTCGGCGTCGCGGAAGCGGGCTCGCTGGCGGAGGCCGAACGGGAGCTCGCGCGCGCGCCGGTCGATCTCGTGATCTCCGACTGGAAGCTCCCCGACGGCGACGGCGGCGAGCTGTTGACGAAGCTGCGTGCGAAAGGCGCCGAGTGCGCCTTCGTCATGGTCACCGCCTACGGCACCATCGAGCGCGCCGTCGAAGCGATCCGC
>CAYZBH010000057.1:0-22498 GCA_964476605.1 uncultured Thermoanaerobaculia bacterium
GCGCGCTCGAGATCGACGACAAGGTCGGGCGCTTCATCACCGTGGTCGGCATCCCCTCCGCCTTCCTCCTCCACGGCTACGTCGGCTTCATCTTCGGATCGGTGAAGGCGAATCCCTGGTGGTCGACGCCGCTGATGCCGATCGTGTTCCTCTTCTCGGCCATCGTCTCGGGAATCGCCGCGGTGCTGCTGATCTACATCGTCTACTCCCTGGCGCGCGGCGCTCAGCCGGACGTCCCCTGCCTCGACACCATGGCGCGCTACCTCTACTACCTCTTCCTGGTCGACTTCTCGCTCGAAATGCTCGACCTGGTGCACCGGATCTACGAAGCCGACGAATCGTTCCAGAGCCTCGACTTCATGGTGCACACCAAGCTCTGGTTCTCGCAGGTGGTGGGACAGATCTTCCTCGGCACACTGGCGCCGCTGGGGCTCCTGGCGCTCACCCAGGTCGTCACCCTCTCCGAAAAGGCGCGCAAGGGGATCTACGCCCTGGCGGCATCGCTCACCCTGATCGGCATCTTCGCGATGCGCTGGAACGTGGTGATCGGAGGTCAGCTCTTTTCGAAGAGCTTCCTCGGCTACACCAGCTACAAGATGGGCTTCGCGACCCGCGAGGGGCTGCTGCCGGCGATCCTGCTGATGGTCCTCCCCTTCGTGATCCTCTGGGTGCTCCTGCGTCTCTTCCCGCCCGGCGAAGAGGAGACCGCGACGAGCCCCACCGCCCCGAGCTGACCCTCCGCGGCGCGGTTTGACGTTCTTCTCCTTGGGAAGGGGAGCCGATTCCTCCCCCGGGGAGACCGTCCATGAGCCGTTCCGCCACCCGTTCGATCGCGACTCTGTTGGCCCTCGCCGCGGCGCTCGCGGCCGCCCCGGGCTGTCGCAAGCCGTCCGCCGAGACCGCGAAGGCCGCTCCGGGCACGAAGCCCGAGGCCGGCGCCAAGGAGGCCGCGACGGCTCCGTACCGGTACCCGGCGCCCGCGAGCGGCCACTACGAGGAGGTCAACGTCGGTGCCTTCGACCTCGTGGACGGCGTCGCCTACCCGGCCGCGGACGGGAGCGGCACGGTCGTCTACCTCGCGAGCAAGGCCATCGCCTCCCCGCTCCTCGCGGCGTCGGGCTGCCCGATGACGGAAGCGCGCTCCCTCGCGGTGCTGCGCGACGCCTCCTTCCTCGAGGTCACCATCGACCGCAAGGGGCGCTCGAGCTACTTCGCCTCGGGAAGCCCCTTCGGCGGCAAGAGCCGGGAGGAGGAGGCGGGGAGCCACTCCTGGCAGCTCCGCCCGCGGCAGAATGGCCCCGCCCGGGTCGCCGGCACGCTCGCCTATTCCGGGCACGGGAAGGCCGAGTTCGACCTTCCGGTCTACCGCGTGACGGCGGGCGAGCTCAGCGAGGGGGATCTCGTGCACGGAGGAGTCACCGCTCCGGGCGCCGTCGATCCGACGCCGGATCGCATCCTCGCCGCCTATCGAGCGCTCCGGGCGGCCGCGCTGCAGAAGGACCTCGCGGGCATCCTCGCCGCGCAGGGGTTCGACGCCGGGCGCGGCGAGAAGATTCGCGGCCTCGACGGCATCGATGCCGACGTCGCCACCTTCGCCGACCGTTTCCTCGAGCCGGGCGACGTCGAGGAGCCGCAGGCCTGGGGGGGACGCGGCGGAGTGATGGCGCACGGTAAGAACTCGCGGGGCGAGGCGTTCGCGAACTACTACGAGTTCGTCCCCTGCGGCGACCGGATGGTGCTCTTCTCGATCGGCCTCAATCCCCAGTGAAGCGGAGCCTCGCGCTCAGGGCGACGTCGACGACCAGGCGCTGGTGTCGGAGCTCTCGAAGCCGTCGTTGAAGAGCTCGCAGTTCGAGCAGACGAGCGCGAAATCCTGGTCGGTGGCGTCGCCGACGTAGGGGACGCCGTCGCCCGCGATCGCGGTGGCGGTCACGATCACCGTCACGTCCCCCGCGACGGGCGACTGGAGGTAGACGTTCTCGACGTTGTTGAGCGCGTCCGCGCTCCCCCCCGTCGTCGACCAGCCGTTCGAGAAGGCGTTTCCCCGGTAGGTCTCCCCGTCGTGGACGACGGTGAGGTCGAGATCGTTGACCAGCGCCGGGTTGGCGCCGGCCGCCCCGGGCGCGTCCGACCAGGCGAGCGTCACCTTGAGGGGCTTCGAGGGATCGTTCACCGTGAGCGTCGTCTGCCACTGCTCGCCGGTGTCGCCGAAAGTGACTCGCTGATCGAAGTGATGCACCGCCACCCCGGGTCGGATCGCCCGCGTGACGTCGATCCTCCCCCACCCCTCGTTGTTGTTCGGGATGTCGGGTGTTCCCATGTCCACGGCGCTGTTGACCAGGAGCGCCTTCGCCATCGCCGCGCTCGGGGCGGCGCCCGAGTGGTGCTCCTTCCACCATTGGGTGAGGAGCGCCACCGCCCCGGCGACGTGCGGCGACGCCATCGAGGTCCCGGAGCAGAAGGCGTAGAGGTTGTTGGTTCCCGCGATCGCCGTCGCGCAGCTCCCGCCGAGATCGTTCCGGGACGAAGCGATCGTGCTGCCCGGCGCCGTCAGCGTCGGCAGCACGCGCCCGTCGATCGCCGGTCCGCGGCTGCTCGACGCGGAGATCGAGTCGATGCTCCCGGCCCGCCGGTTGAAGCTGTTGGCGACGGAGATGATGTTCTTCGCCTCCTTGGGCTCGGTGATCGTCGAGGCGCCGGGGCCGGAGTTGCCGGCCGAGAAGACCTGGATGAAGGGCTCGGCCACCGCCGGCGTGTCGAGGTTGCCGTCGCGCACCAACCGATCTTCGAGCGCGGCATCCGCGACGTACCCGACACCGGCGACTCCGGTCGTGGACCAGGAGTTGTTGGATCCGACGGCACCGCCCAGGAGCGCCTCCTTGGTCGCATCCTGGAGCGAGATGTTGGAAAAGACGTTGAGCGCGAAGATCCCGACCTCCGGCGCGACGCCGAGGCCATAGAGGTAGCCGGCGCCGTCCACGAATCCGGCCGTCGCGTCCCCGGCGAGGATGCCCGCGACGTGCGTCCCGTGCCCGCCCCCCGCGCAGTCGCTCCCGGGCTGAGCCGGCGGCGCGCAGCTCGACCCGTCGGGCGACAGCCCGCCGACAATGTGGTCGGCGAGATCCGGGTGGTCCCAGTCGACGCCGGTGTCCGAGACCGCCCAGACCACCCCGCTGCCGTCGACGCCGAGCGACGCGAGGTGCGCGAAATAGCCGGGGAAGGGCTCCCCCGCGACGTAGTTGCCGGCCACGATCTGGTCCGACATCTCGTCGTCGATGTGGCGCTCGGGGCTGCGGTATCCGAGCCAGATGACGCGCTCCATCCGCGCCAGGGTAGCGAGCGCCTCGGCCGGGGCGCTCACTTCGACGAGGCGCTGGCTGCCGTCGGCGGTCGCCCGCGTGTCGCTCACCAGCCCGACGCCCGCGGGGAGCGCCGCCCAGGGCGCCTCGCCATCCTGCGGGTCGAAGACGAGCGCCACGACGTCGTCGATCCGCCCCTGCCGCCCGGCGAGCGCGCGATCGAGCTTGTAGGCCGGGTGGAAATCCCCCTGCCACCGAACGAAAGGCAGCGCCTCGGCACGCGCCATCGCCGCCGCGTCGGCCCAGACGAGATAGCTGTCGTGCGGGTAGTACTGGATGAGTCTCAAGCCCGCGGCTTCCAGAGCCAGGATCCAGGCGTCGCGCGGCACGCCGTCGAGCTGCACGAGACGGAGCGCCGCGTCCGCCTGCGGCGCGGCGCGCAGCTCCTCAGCGATTCGCGGCTCGCCGGCGGCGATCGGATCGAAGGAGAAACCGGTCACGCGCACCTCGCGCGCCGAGGCAGCGGCGCTCGCCAGCAACGCGACCACCGCCCAGCCCCCGACCTTCCGTGATCCGCTCATGTCCAGCTCCTTTCGCCCTTCGGTGCAGACTAGCATCGCGCTAGAGTGCCGCCCGACCGCTACGGGGTGCACCGCATGGACGAACCGCTCGGCCGCAGAGCGCGCACGGCGCTCTTCACGCTGCTCGCGCTGGTGAGCTTCGCCGCCAACTCCTGGCTCTGCCGGGGGGCGCTGCGGGGAGGCTCGATCGACCCCGGGAGCTTCACCGCTCTCCGTCTCCTCACCGGGGCGCTGGTGCTGCTGCTGGTGGTGCGCGCGACCGCCTGGCGCATGACGGGCGGAGACGGAGCCTCGCCGCCGGCTGGACGAGGGGCCGGGAGCTGGACCGGCGCTTTCGCCCTCTTCGCCTACGCGATCGCTTTCTCCCTCGCCTACGTACGGCTCGACACCGGGGTCGGCGCGCTCGCCCTCTTCGGCGCGGTCCAGCTCACGCTGCTCGTGGCCGGCATGTTGCTCGGTCATCGCCTGAGCGCGGGCGACCTCGCGGGCGCGACGCTGGCTCTCGGCGGTCTCCTCGCGCTCGCCGCGCCGGGCGGCCGCGGGGCCGATCCGCTCGCGGTCGCGGGCATGGCGCTGGCCGGCGTGGCGTGGGGTCTCTACACGCTTCGCGGGCGCTCCGCGAGCCGCCCTCTCGTCGCCAACGCCGGCAATTTCCTGCGCGCGGCGCCGCTCGCGCTCGTCGCGCTCGTCCTCCTGGCCACCACGCTCCCGGCCCGCCTGCCGATCCACGTGAGTCCGCTCGGGCTCGCGCTCGCCGCGCTCTCCGGCGGCGTCACCTCCGGACTGGGCTACGCCGCCTGGTACGCCGCCTTGCCGGGCCTCGTGCCCGTCCACGCCGGGCTCGTGCAGCTCGCGGTTCCGGTGCTGGCGGCGCTCGGAGGGGCGCTCTTCCTGGGTGAACGCCCCTCCCTGCGGTTGCTGATGGCGAGCGCCGCGATCCTGGGCGGCATCGCGCTCGCGCTGCTGGCTCCCCGGCGCAGCCGACCCGCCGCTCAGCGCAAGCGGTAGGTCGCCAGCAACCGGACGTTCACGAGGTCCCTCCTCTCACTCGGTCCGCGGCCGAAGGGATCGCGGACCAGGTCGAGCGGGCTCCAGAAGATCTCGCCAGCCACCCGCGTGCGCTCGGTCCAACGGTACGCGAGCCCGAGCGTCGCGGCGACGTCGCTCCCTCGATGCGCCAACCGGCCGCGGTCGTGGAAGCCGTGGTAGACCGCGTCGACCTGGAAGTCGGCGTCGAGACGCTGCCCGAGCGCGCTCGCGTAGAGCTCCAGCGCTTCGGCTGGGAGCTTCCAGGCCGCCGAGAGCTCCAAGCCGACGCTCTCGAGCTTCATCTCGTCGTCGGAAGGTGCCTCGCAACCGAAGGGGTTGGCCACGGGATCGTTCCCGGCGGCCGCCTCGTGGGCCGGGCAGGTGATATCCCCCGTGATCGATCCCGAGAGATAGAAGACCCGGCCCCCGAGGCGAAACCGGGGAGTCTCCAGGAGCGGCCGATCGACCGCGAGCGAGAGGAGGTTGGCCGTGGCACCGTCCATCTCGATCGGCGGCACCCATCCGGCGCTCGCCGAGAAGCCGCCGCCCAGTCCGACGCGTACCACGGGCCGGCCGAAGACCGGCGTCCGATCGAGGTCCTCCACCTTGGTGCCGTTGAAGCCGACGCGGCGCTCCTCCTCGGACAGGCTGGGGACCCAGCCCGCCTCGAAACCGATCTCGACGGCTCCGGCGGTGAGCGCCTCCCCGGCGCCGAATCCCGTCGGCATCGCGACACCGGCGAACCAGCGCATCGCCCAGGCCTCGGGGCGTTGATCGTCGAGCTCCTCCACCGCGATCGCCTGCGCGGTGGCGAGCGCCGCCGAGACCAGCGCGGTCCCGGCGGCCAGCGCGAGAGTCCTGAACCAGCCCGTCCGCGTCACGCTCACGGGCAGGTCTGGAGAGCGGTGATGTCGCCGTCCGAAGCGAAGTTGCCGAGCGGGTTGTGGTAGGTCTGGATGACGTCCGCCTCGGTGTCCGCCACCTCGATGTCGATCTGCACGTTGCTCGCCGCCGCGTAGTAGAACCAGTAGTAGTTGCTGAACGAGCCGCAGCCGTTGACCATCTTCACCAGCACCTCGAGGTTCTGCGGGCTGAAGAAGTAGAAGAAGCCCGAATCGGAGGTGAAGGGCACCGCGAAGCCGGGGCCCGTCCCGCCCACGAAGTCCGTCCAGGTCATGCGCACCCGGAAGCGGTCGTTGTTGCCGGCGTCGAGGCAGAGCGTCTGCGCGTCGGCCACGCACGGAGGAATGTCGAAGTCGTCGTCGTTGATCGTCACCGTCGCGGAGGCGGGCGAACCGAGGGACGCGCCGCCGGTCGGAGCCGACAGCGCCACGCTGAAGGTCTCGGCCGACTCCTGAACCGAGTCACCGACGATCGGCACCACGATCGACTTCGTCGCGGTGTCGCCGTTGCCCCACGAGAGAGTCCCCGACGTCGCCTGGTAGTCGGTGCCCGCCGTGGCGCTTCCGTCCGCGGTCGCGTAGTCGACCGAGACCGCGCCCGTCGACCCACCGGTGCGCTGCGCCTGGAGGACGACGTTCGCAGCGCTCTCGGAGACCGTGGCGCTGGCGTTCGAGAGCGCGAGCGTCCCCGGGCCACCGGGAGCGCTGTCGTCGTCGTTGATGGTCAGCGTCGCGCTCGCAGGCGAGCCGAGGCCCGCCCCGCCGCCGGGCGAGGAGAGCGTGAGGTTGACGGTCTCGTTCGGCTCGTCGTCGCTGTCGTCGAGGATGGTGACCACGAAGCTCTTCGTGGTGTCGTCGTGGTCCGCCCAGTTGAGCGTGCCGCTCGTCGCCTGGTAGTCGCTCCCGGCGGTGGCCGTGCCGTCGCTCGTCGCGTATTGGACGGAGACCGCTCCGTTGTCGCCACCGGTGCGCGTCACGTTGATGGTCCGCGATCCTCCCGACTCGGTGATGCTGAAGGACGCGCCGCTGAACTGCAGCGTCCCGGGAGCGCCGCCTCCGGCGACGTTGACGATGCCGGACATGCCTGCACCCCCCGGTCCCCCGTGCTGCTCGCAGTAGTAGCGAAAGCTCCCGGCGGACGTGAAGGTGTGCTGGAAGGGTCCCCAGCCGCCGCCCACCGGGCCGCTCGTGAAGGTCTCGTCGTCGGCCAGGACGTTGTGAAAGCCGCCCATCAACGTCCAGGTCACGGTGTCTCCGACGTTGATGTTGCAGGTGGACGGGCTGAAGGCGGTCCCGGGTCCGACCGCGACGTTGCAGTTGGCCCCGAACGCCAGCGCCGGAGCGCAGACTGCGAGCGCAAGGGCGATGCGGAGGGTACGGCGGGCTAGGCGACGGACTTCGGACATGGCGACTCCTCTCTCATCTCGAGCTGGTTTTCCTCCGAGGACTTGAGACAGAGCTGCCATGAGACCGGAACAGGCGCTTCAGGAGCTGGATTTGCCCTGCGTGATACAGGTCGTGCGAGGCGGCGCCGAGGATCGACTCCCGGAAGGTCCAGCGGCCGCTCGGCACCCGCTCGTCGAGTCGCTTCGGATCGAACGCCCCGACCGCGGCCTCGAGCTGCCGGTGGATGCGCTTGAGGAGCGCGAGATCGGCGCGCCAGGCGGCCGGCGTCTCCTCGACGGGACGAGGAAACCAATTGGAGCCCTTCTCCGGAAATCCGCCGCGCTCGGCTCCCACCAGGAGACGCCAGACCGCGTACTTCCAGTAGGCCGCGTGCACCGCGAGCTCCCAGATGTTGTGGCGGCCGGGGGCCGGCCGGTAGGCCGCGCGCTCCGGATCCAGCCCGCGCAGTGAGCCCATGAGATTGGTCCCGTGCCAGGCCTTGCGCTCGAAGGCCAGGGCGAGCAGCACCCGCAGTTGATCGATCTCCGGCGAAGGCATCGCGGGATGATGCCACAGCGCCTCCGCGACGGGCAGGTAGAATTCCGCAGTAGGGTACGAACCGCGTGGCCACCCCCATTCCCGAGAACCGAGCCCGATTCACGCTGGGCGAGATCGCGCGCGCGACGGACGGCGAGCTCCACGGAGGAGATGCCGCGCGGGAGGTCTCCGGAGTCTCCACGGATTCGCGGACGGTCGCGCCCGGCGGCCTCTTCGTGGCGCTCGTGGGGGCCGCCTACGACGGGCATCGCTTCGTCGAGGGCGCTCGTGATCGGGGTGCCTTCCCGCTGGTCGTTCGCGGCCGCGGCGTTCGCGGCGATCGGATCGAGGTCGAGGACTCGCTGGTCGCCCTCGGACGTCTCGCGCGCCACTTCGTGGATCGCGAGACCGCTGGCCGGGCGGTCCCGCTCCTGGGCGTGGGAGGCGCGGCCGGCAAGACCACCACCAAGACGTTGGCGGGCGCCGCCGTGGCGGCGCTCTTCGGCGACACGCTCGTCACCGCCGGCAACCTGAACAACCGGATCGGCCTGCCGATGACCCTCCTGACGCTGACCGGCGAGCATCGCGCGGTGGTGCTCGAGCACGGCACGAGCGAGCCGGGGGAGATCGCGGCCCTCGCCGCCATCTCGCGCCCGGACGTCTCGGTCGTCACCAACGTGGGGATCGAGCATTCGGAGCGCCTGGGCGGGCTCGAGTCGATCGCGGACGAGGAGGGGGGGCTCCTTCTCGCCGCCCGCCGCGTCGCGGTCGGAAACGCCGACGATCCCCTTCTGCTTGCCAAGCTCGCGCAGGCGCGCGCCGCCCACCTCACCTTCGGGCGCTCGGAACAGGCGGAGCTCCGGCTGGCCGAGCGGCGCCTGGACGAGGAGGGGGCGGCCCACCTCCGCCTCGCCCTCCACGGCCGCGCCCTCAATGGCGGGGGCGCGGACCGGGTGCTCGGCGTGCGCACGCGCCTGCTCGGCGAGGCGGCGGCGGTCAATCTCGCCGCCGCCCTCGCGGGCGCCCTGGCGTTGCTCGGACGCCCCGCCTCCGAAGGGGAGCTCGCGAACGTGACCGCCGCCCTCGCGGCTGTCGAAGCGGTCGCCGGGCGACTCTGCCCGCGCGAGATCGGCGGCGTGCTGGTCGTCGACGACAGCTACAACGCCAACCCGCGCTCGGTCGCCGCGGCCCTCGCCGCAGCCCGCGAGGTGGCGGCGCGCCGGCCGGGCGGGCTCGTCCTCGCGCTGGGCGACATGTTGGAGCTCGGCGACCTCGCGGCCGAAGCGCACCGGGCGATGGTCGCCGCCGCCGACGCCGCCGGCGCGCGCGAGCTGCTGCTCGTGGGCGAGGAGAGCTCGCGTGCCGCACTGGAGCTCGGGCCGGAGCCGGGCACCCCGCACCATCTCTTCGGCAGCTCGGAGGAGGCTGCGCGCACGATCGCAGAGCACCTCGCGGCCGGCGACGTCCTCCTCGTCAAGGGATCGCGCGGCATGCGCATGGAACGACTGATCGAGAGACTGGAGGAGGGGACATGAGCTCGAGCGAGGCGCCGCGGGTCGGCATCCTGATGGGCAGCAAGAACGACTACGCGGTGATGGCCGAAGCCGTGAAGGTGCTGGAGGAGCTGGGCGTGCGCTGCGAGGCGCGAGTGCTCTCCGCCCACCGCACGCCGGACGAGACGCTCGCCTACGCCGCCGCCGCGGCGGAGCGCGGACTGCGCGTCCTGATCGCCGGCGCCGGCGGCGCCGCGCACCTGGCGGGCGTGGTCGCGGCCAAGACCCTGTTGCCGGTGCTGGCGGTGCCGATCGACTCTTCCGCCCTGCAGGGGCTCGACGCGCTGCTCGCCATGGTTCAGATGCCGAAGGGCATTCCGGTCGCCACCTTCGCGATCGGGAAGGCGGGCGCCGCCAACGCGGCGCTCTTCGCGGTGGCGATGCTGGCGCTGGAGGACCCGGCCCTCGGCCTCCGGCTCGGGGAGTGGCGCGCGGCGCGGCGCGCCGAGGTCCTCGCGCAGACGCTCCCCTAGCGTTCTCAGCCCGGAAGGTAGCGTTCGCGCACGATACGACGGTGGTGCGCCTCGTGGCCGGCGATGATCCAGGCCAGGGCGCGCACCGAGACCCGGCCGCCCGAAGCCTCGCCGGCCCGCAGCCAATCCTCCGGCTGGAAGCCGTCCAGCAGGGTGACGGTCGCCTCCCGGACCGCCGCGAAGTCCGCCACCAGCGCCGCCCATCGCCGCTCGCGAGCGCGGGAGTTCGGAACCCAGACGTTGTGATCGAAGCTCGGCAGTGGCGTCTTGTCGCCGCGCGAGAAGCGGAGCGCGCGATAGGCGAAGACGCGCTCGCTGTCGGCGACGTGCGCCAGGACCTCCCGGATCGTCCACTTCCCGGGAGCATAGGAGCGCTCGCTCGTCGCTTCCGCGAGCGCTCCGTAGAAGGAGCGCGCGCTCTCCCCCTCCCTGCGAAGCGTCTCTAGAATCGGCCCGTCCGGGGCGACCGCGACATACCCGACGTGCGACTCGCCGTACTCGTCGCGGGGCGGGCGGAGGGAGAGATCGAGCTCGAGCATGGAACCTCCTGGAAGCGTCCTGCTCCCTCCATCGTACGCGAGGCCCTGGATTGCCGCGAGCGCAGTAGAATGCAGGCCCTCCACCCGAGGAGGGGAGTAGCCCGGTGAGCGCACCGCACACACAGGCTGCCATCGACCTGAGCGCGCTCCGCTTTCATCTGGGAGTGCAGCGCAGTCGGCTCTGGGTGATCCTGCTGATCGCCGCCGTCGCGACGATCGCGCGCTGGACCGGGCTGGTGGATTTCGACCTGCGGGGGGGCGTCCTGCTCGGACTCACCGGCGTCGCCTCCGTTCCGATCTTCACGGCGCTCCACCGCCGCGCCCGTTCGGCGGCCCGCCAGATCCGCGTGGCGTACGGCTGGATGGCGCTCGACATCGGTTTCACCTGCTGGTCCATCTATCTCATCCGGGACCGCTCGCCCCTCTGGATGATCTGGTTCCTCACCAACGCCACGGCGGCCGCGTTCGTCGCCGGTCGGCGGGCCGCCCAGACGGTGCTGCTCGCGAGCGCCGCCTCGTATCTCTGCCTCTTGGTGGCGCTGGGGAAGATCCAGGGCTTCGACGCCGAGCTCGCGTTGGCCTGCGGGCGGCTCGTGCTGCTCTTCGGCGGTTCCTGGTTCATGGTGCGCGGCATCGCCTCGCTCCGGGAACGCCGGCAGCAGATCGCCGCCCTGCACGCCGAGCGGGGCGCGCGCCTGGTCGAGCTCCAGCGCCTCACCGAGGAGCTCGACCGCCGCAGCCGGGATCTGGCGGACGCGAACCTCCGCATTCAAGGGGCGAACCGCGCCAAGAGCCAGTTCCTGGCGAACATGAGTCACGAGCTCCGCACGCCGCTCAACTCGATCATCGGCTTCTCCGAGATCCTCGGGGACCGTCTGGAAGGGAGAATCGAGCCCCGCTTCTCCCGTTTCCTCGCCAATATCCTGACCAGCGGCCGTCACCTGCTCTCCCTCATCAACGACATCCTCGATCTCTCCAAGATCGAGGCCGGTAGGATGGAGCTCAATTTCGAGCCCGTCTCGATCAACGACGTCGCGCGCGGCGTCGCGAGCGTCATGCAGGGCGTCACGGCGCGCCGGCACATCGACCTCCGCCTCGAGCTCGCCGACGATCTCCCGGTGGTGGTCGCCGATCCGCCGCGGCTCAAGCAGATCCTCTACAACCTGCTCTCGAACGCGGTGAAGTTCTCGGGCGAGGGGGAAACGGTCTGGCTGCGCACCGGGCGCGTCGATCCGCTGGAGGGGGGGCTCGAGTCGCCGGGCGTGGAGATCTTGGTCGAGGATCGCGGGATCGGCATCCGCAGCGAGGACCACCAGCTCGTCTTCGAGGAGTTCCGGCAGGTCGACGGCGGCACCGCCCGCAACATGGGCGGCACGGGCCTCGGCCTCGCCCTGGTCAAGCGCTTCACCGAGATGCACGGCGGCCGGGTGCGCCTCGAATCGGCACCGGGCGAGGGGAGCACCTTCCGCGTCCACCTGCCGCTCGACGCCTCCGCCGCGACCGACCGCCGCGAGGGGGAGCCGATCTCGTTCAACTTCCCGCTCGCGGAGGCGATCGAGATCCAGGCGACGGCCGGCGCGTCGATCCTGGTGGCCGAGGACGACGACGTCTTCTACCGCGTCCTCGCGAAGGACCTCGAGAGCGCCGGCTACCGCGTCACGCGGGCGCGGACCGGCGACGAAGCCCTCGCCCTCGCCGCCGAGCGCCCGGCGGCCATCACCCTCGACCTCGTGCTCCCCGGCAAGGACGGCTGGGAAGTCCTCAAGGCGCTCAAGGCGGACTCCTCCACCGCCGACATCCCGGTCATCATCGTCAGCCTGGTCGCCAACCACGAGCTCGGGTTCGCGCTCGGGGCGCGCGACTATTTCGTCAAGCCGCTGGATCGCGATCGCTTCCTCGACCGGCTCCGGAAGATCGCCCCGCCCGACGCCGCGCCCGAGCGGGTTCCCGTGCTGCTCATCGACGACGATCCGCAGGTTCAGGACGCCCTCGAGCTCGACCTCGCCGACGCGGGCTACGACCTGGTTTCGGTGACCAACGGCGGCGAGGGGCTGGCGCTCGCCGCGAGCCTCCGCCCGGCGGTGATCGTCCTCGACCTGATGATGGACGGCATCGACGGCTTCCAGACGGCGCGCGAGCTGCGCGACCGGCCCGAGACGGCCGCGATCCCGATCCTCGTCTACACCTCCAAGGACCTCTCGCGGGAGGACCGGCGGAGGCTCGCGGGATCGGTGGCGGCCTGGCTCAGCAAGGCGCCGGAGGACCGAATGCGCCTGTTGGCGGCGATTCGCGAGCTGGCGGGACGGACCAGCGCGACCAGGAAGGAGCACGGGCGTGCGCTCGATCTGGGTGGTTGAGGACAACGACGCCAACTTCGAGCTCGTCGACTTCCTGCTCGGAGAAGCGGGTCATCGGGTGGCGCGCGCCCGCGACGACGCGGAGCTCGCGCACCTGCTCGCGGGCCCCGCGCCGGACCTCGTGCTGCTCGACATGAACCTGCCGGGCCGCTCCGGGCTCGAGGTCCTCGCCACCTTGCGCTCGAACCCGGCGCTCGAGCGGGTGCCAGTCGTCGCCTTGACCGCGCACGCCATGCGCGGCGACCGCGAGCGCTTCCTCGAGGCGGGTTGCAGCGGGTATATTCCCAAGCCGATCGCCACCGCCACCTTTCTCGCCGCGGTGGAGGGGTATCTTTCGATCGACGAGCGACCATGACCCTCGAGCCCGAGCGTCGCCCCGGCCAGGCACCGCGCATCCTCGCGGTGGACGACCAGCCCGAGAACCTCGAGCTGCTGGCGGCGATCCTCACCGACCAGGGGTTCGACGTCGCCTTCGCGAGCGACGGCATGGCGGCGCTCGAGGCGGTCGCGACGTCGGAGCCTCAGGCGGTGCTGCTCGACATCATGATGCCGCGCCTCGACGGGTTCGAGGTCTGCCGGCGGCTGAAGTCCTCGCGCGCCACCTGTTTCATCCCGATCGTCATGCTGACCGCGCTCTCGGACGTCGAGAGCAAGGTGCGTGGGTTCGAGAGCGGCGCCGACGATTTCCTGAACAAGCCTTTCCACCGCATCGAGCTGCTCACCCGTTTGCGCTCGCTGTTGCGGATCCGCGGCTTGCGCGACGAGCTCGATTCGACCGAAGCGGTGATCTTCAGCATGGTCAACCTGCTCGAGGAGCGGGACCCGCTGACGCGCCATCACTCGTTGCGCGTCGCGGCGCTCGCGAACGGCGCCGCTTCCCGGCTCGGCCTCTCGCGGCGGAAACGCGATCACCTCGCGATGGCGGCGCTGCTGCACGACATCGGCAAGCTCGGCCTGCCCGAGGACGTCGCCTTGAAGCCGGCGCGCGAGCGCACGCCAGCCGAGACGTCCGTCTACCGCCGTCACCCCGAGATGGGGGAGCGGATCCTCGCGCCGATCGAGTCCCTTTCGCCCGCGCTCTCGCTGATCCGCCATCATCACGAGCGGCGGGACGGCAGCGGCTATCCGGACGGGCTCGCCGGAGACCAGCTGTCGACGGAGATCGAGGTCCTCGCGGCGGCCAACGCCTACGACATGGCGCGCGCCGAGGCGCCGGACCGCCCCGGCGAGTTCGCGGCGGGGCTCCGCGCCGAGGCGGCGCGAGGACGGTTCCGGGCGGAAGTGGTCGAAGCGGTGCTCGGCGCCGAACTCGGTCTCGACTCCGTACCGCAGCTCGCGGACGTCCTACCGGTCCCGGAGATCGACGCGGGCGGACGCATCCTGGTCGCCGACGACAGCGCCACCAACCGGCAGCTCTACGGCGAGCTCCTCGGCGGCGCCGGCTACGAAGTGAAGGTGGTGGACGGGGGATTCGCCGCGCTCGCCGCCTGGCAGGAGCTGCGGCCCGATCTCATCCTGCTCGACGTCCGCATGCCCGATCTCGGGGGCGAGGAGGTCTGCCGGCGGATCAAGGCCGACGAGTCGTCCGCCTTCGTGCCGGTGATCCTGGTGACCGCCTACGAGGAGCGCGGCCAGCGCATGCGCGCGCTCGACAGCAGCGCCGACGAGCTCCTGATCGCGCCGGTCAACCGACTCGAGCTCTCCGCCCGCGTCCGCTCGCTGCTCAGGCTCAAGCTCTACCACCATGATCTGGTGCGCCACGAGAGCGTCGTGCTGTCGCTCTCCGCGGCCCTCGAGGCGAAGGACGCCTACACGCGCGGCCACAGTCAGCGCGTGGGCGAGTTGTCGCGCCGCCTCGCGGTCGCGCTGGGGCTCGACGCCGGCATCGTGGCGCGCCAGCGCACCGCGGGTCTCCTGCACGACATCGGCAAGGTGGCGATCCCGCAGCGTCTCCTCAACAAGCCGGGCCGGCTGACGCGCGAGGAGTTCGCCAAGGTGATGACGCACCCGGTCGTGGGTTGGGAGATCTGCCGCCGTCTCCGCAGCGCCGAGCCGGTCCTCGACGCCATCCTCTACCACCACGAGCGCTTCGACGGGAGCGGCTATCCGCGCGGCCTGGTCGGCGACGCCATCCCCTTCGAGGCGCGTCTGCTCGCGATCGCGGACGCCCTCGACGCGCTGACCTCCGAGCGTGCCTACCGGCGCCGCCTCACCGTGGACGAGGCGGTCGAGCTCTTGAGCGACGAGACCCGCGGCGGCAAGTGGGACCGGCAGATCTTCGACTCCCTCGTCACTCTCGCGCGCCGGGGCGACGCGGACTTGCGACCTGCGGACCCCTCCCCGCAGGCCGGCTGAGACCGGCGGCCGCGAAGGCCATGCGGCCGGGCCCCTCGTGTTAACGTCCGCGCCATGATCGACAGGACTGGACGCGCCTTCCGGCGGCTCCGCTCGCCGGCTTTGGTCTCCTCGCTCGCCCTGCTGCTGCTCGCGAGCGGCAGCGCGCTCGTCGCCGCCGCGCCGGAGTCGACTCCCGCCAGCGGACCGAGCTGGCTCGCCAATCTCAATCGCGGGCTCGATCAGACGGCGCTCGGCCGGGTCGGCGCCTTGGGTCCCGCGGAGCAGGATCCGGAGCTCGCGGGACCGGCGCCCGAGGGCGGACGCTGGCTGCGCGACGGCTTCGCCGCCCGCGGTGCCGATCTCTATCGCTACACCTGTCGCGCCTGCCACGGCGCCGGCGGCAAGGGCTTGCCGCCGGAGATCCTGCCGCTGGTCGATCGCGTGCGCGCCACCTCGGTGCGCCTGCAGGCAGCGCAGGGGCCCGACGCCCTGGGTACTCCCGCCGGCCGGGCCGGTGGCGCCGAGATCACGCTCCGGCACCGCATGGCGGTGGGCGGTGTCGCGATGCCGCCGCTCGAGTTCCTCTCGGACGAGGATACCGAGGTCCTGCTCGGCTACCTGGAGAAGCTCGCGGCGATTCCCGACCCGAAGCACCACGATGTCGCGATCACTCTGCCCGTCGACCGGGTGGGAGAGCAGATCGTCAAGGGGACCTGCCAGATCTGCCACGACTCGAAGGCGGGAATCGCGAGGAACGCCGCCGACCGCGAGATCCTGCCGCTCGCCGCCATGACGACGGTCGACTCGCTGGTCCACTTCGTGGCCAAGTCGCGCCATCGCGGCGCCGAGGGCGTGCTGCACGGCCGGGGGCCGGAGCTGCGCTACCTGCGCGACGAGGAGCTCGCGGCGGCCTACTTCTACCTCGCCGCGAAGCCCCCGCGCTAGCCGCGCGAAAGCGGCGGACGCTCTGCCGCCGCGAGGATCGCCTCCACCGACCGGTCGACGTCGCTCGCGCGCGTCGACCAGCCCGAGATCGAGATGCGCATCGCGGCGCGCCCTCGCCAGGTCGTGCCGCCCAGCCAGCAAGTGCCGTCCGCCTGCACGCGGAGGATGGTCTCGCGCGTGAAGGCATCGACCGCCTCGGCGTCGGCGGCGCCGCCGGGTGGCGCGATGCGCACCAGCACCTGGTTGAGCACGACGTCGTTCAGGATCTCGACGCCCTCGACGGCGCCGAGCCGTTCCGCGAAGCGGCGCGCGCTCGCGACGCCCCCGTCGACGAGCTCGGCGACCCCGTCGCGCCCGAGCCGCGCGAGCGCCGCCCAGACCGCGAAGCCGCGGGCGCGGCGCGAGAACTCGGGCGTCCAGTTGAAGGGATCGCGCTCCGCCCCCGCCGTCTGCACGAGGTAGGCGGCGGTCGTCGAGAGCGCCGCGTGGTGCGCGGCCGGGTGCGCCGTGAAGACGAGCCCCGAGTCGTAGGGAACGTTGAGCCACTTGTGGGCGTCGGTCGCCCAGGAGTCGGCGCTCTCGAGACCGCGGACGAGCGGGCGCAGGCTCGGAGTCGTCGCCGCCCAGAGACCGAAGGCGCCGTCGACGTGCAGCCAGGCGCCGTGGCGCTTCGTGAGGTCGGCGATCTCCTCCACCGGATCGATGGCGCCGGTGTTGATGTTGCCGACCTGCGCGCAGACGATCGTGGGGCGCCCGGCGACCGCGGCGAGCTCCCGTTCGAGAGCCCCCGGGAGCATCCTCCCCTGGCCGTCCACGGCGACGCGGATCACGCGTTCGCTCCCCATGCCGAGCATCTGGAGCGCGGTGTGGATCGTGACGTGCGCCTCGGCGCCCACCAGGACGGCGATCTCCGGCGCGTCGAAGAGACCGCGACGCTCCACGTCCCAGCCCAGGCGCTCGAGCAGCGCATGCCGCGCCGTCGCGAGCGCCGAGAAGTTCGCCGCCTGGCAGCCGGTGACGAATCCGACGCTCGCCTCCGCGGGCAACCCGAAGAGCTCGATCAACCACCGCCCGGCCGTCTCCTCGGCCACCGAAGCGGCGGGAGCGAGCACGAAGAGTCCGGCGTTCTGGTCCCACGCCGAGGCCAGCCAGTCGGCGGCGAGCGCCACCGGCAGGGTTCCGCCGACCACGAAACCGAAGAAGCGTGGGCCCGAGCTCGCCACGAGGGCGGGCTCGGCCCCCGCCGCGAGGCGCTCCAGCACCTCCTCGTCCGAGAGGCCCCGCTCCGGCAGGGCCCCGCCCAACCGCGACCGTACCTCGTCGACCGGGATCGGCCGGCCGACGGGGCGGGTCGCGAGGCTCTCGCGGTAGGTCGCGGCGAGATCGGCCGCGCGCGCGAGGAGCTTGCGCTCGCTCACGCGCCGACGGCCTTGCGCACCGCCCGTTCGATCACCCCGGGCTCGAGCTCCTCGAGCTCGTAGGTCACGTTGGCGATCGGCTTGTCGACGCGGATGATGCGCGAGAGCTCGATCGGCGTTCCCTCGACCACCACGTCGGCGGGAGTCGCCCGGATGGTCTCCTCGAGCTCCTTCATCTGCTCCTCGCCGTAGCCCATCGCCGGCAGGATCTCGGCCGCGTTCGGGTACTTCTCGTAGGTGGCGCGGATCGAGCCCACCGCGTAGGGGCGGGCGTCGACGATCTCCGCCGCGCCGGCCGCGCGCGCCGCGTACCAGCCGGCGCCGCGGCTCATGCCGCCGTGGGTGAGCGTCGGTCCGTCCTCGACGACCAGGGCGCGCTTGCCGCGCACCAGCTCCAGGTCGTCCATGTGGATGCGCGAGGCGCAACGGATGACCTCGGCTCCGGGGTTGTACCTGCGGCAGCTCGCGAGGAGCTCCTCCACCTTGGCCGGGTCGGCGGTGTTGACCTTGTTGATCACCAGCAGGTTGCCGAAGAGGAAGTTGGTCTCCCCCGGGTAGTAGGCGGTCTCGTGCCCCGGCCGGTGCGGGTCGAGCAGCGTGATGTGCAGGTCGGGCTTGTAGAACGGCGTGTCGTTGTTGCCACCGTCCCAGAGGATGATGTCGGCCTCCTTCTCGGCCTCGCGCAGGATCTGCTCGTAGTCGACGCCGGCGTAGACCACGAAGCCCTGATCGATGTGCGGCTCGTACTCCTCGCGCTCTTCGATCGTGCACTCGTGCCGGTCGAGGTCCTCGTAGGTCGCGAAGCGCTGGCAGGCCTGCTTGGCCAGGTCGCCGTAGGGCATCGGATGGCGGACCGCGACGACCCGCTTGCCGAGCCCGGCGAGGATCTTCGCCACGTAGCGGGTGGTCTGGGACTTGCCGACCCCGGTGCGCACGGCGGTGATGGCGATCACCGGCCGGCTCGACGGCAGCATGGTGCGCGCCGCCGAGCAGACGCCGAAGCTCGCCCCCCAGCCGATCACCCGGCTGGCGAGGTCCATCACGTACTGGTGCGAGACGTCCGAATAGGAGAACCACGCCTCCTCGATGTCGTGCTCGCGGATGAGCTCCTCGAGCTCCGCCTCGGGGTGGATCGGAATGCCCTTCTTGTAGAGCGGACCGGCGAGAGCCGCGGGATAGCGCCGGTCGTCGATGTCGGGAATCTGCGTCGCCGTGAAGGCGACCACCTGGTAGCGCTTGTCGTTGCGGTAGAGAACGTTGAAGTTGTGAAAGTCGCGCCCGGCGGCGCCCAGAATGACGATCCTTCGACGAGCCATAGAAAACCTCCGCGCCTATCCTATGACGCGGAGGTTTTCGGCCTCAGTCGCGAAGGAAGTGGCAGGTGTAACCGCCCGGGTGCTTCTGAAGGTAGTCCTGGTGGTACTGCTCGGCCGACCAGAAGGGGCCGGCGTCGACGATCTCGGTGACGAGCGGGCGCTTCCACTTGCCCGAAGCGTCGACCTTCGCCTTCACCTCCTCGGCGATCCGGCGCTGCTCGGCATCGACGACGAAGATGGCGGAACGGTATTGGGTGCCCACGTCGTTGCCCTGCCGGTTCCTGGTGGTCGGATCGTGCATCCGGAAGTACCATCCGAGGAGCTCCCCGTAGGAGAGTCTCGCCGGATCGAAGGTGACCTTGACCGACTCGGCGTGCCCCGTCGTGCCGCTCGAGACCTTCTCGTAGGTCGCGTCCGGCGTCGCGCCACCGGTGTAGCCGACCTCGGTCCCGACGACGCCCGGAACGCCGCGCAGGATCTCCTCCATCCCCCAGAAGCAGCCGCCGGCGAGGTAGGCGGTCTCCAGGGTGGCCGCGGTCTTGGGCACGAGCCCGGCGGCCTCGAAACGGGGCAGGTAGCGGCCGTACCCCTCGTCGGCGAGCTTCTCGAGCGGCACGAAGCGGAGCGCCGCCGAGTTCATGCAGAAGCGCTGGCCGCCGGGCCCCGGGCCGTCGTCGAAGACGTGCCCGAGATGGGAGTCGCCCGTCTTCGAGCGGACTTCCGTCCGCGGCATGAAGAGCTGGGTGTCCACGCGAGTGGTCACGACGTCGCCGTCGATCGGCTTCGTGAAGCTCGGCCAGCCGGTCCCCGAGTCGTACTTGTCGAGCGACGAGAAGAGCGGCGCGCCGGTCACCACGTCGACGTAGATCCCGGGGCGCTTCTCGTCCCAGTACTCGTTCCGGAAGGGGGGCTCGGTCCCCTCGTGCTGGGTCACCTGGTACTGCATCGGAGTGAGCTTGGCACGCAGCTCCTCGTCGCTCGGCTTCGCCGTCTTCGTCATGTCGCTCCCCTTCCGCTCCTCGTCCACCGACCGCGCGATCGCCTGGGAGACCCAGGGCGCGACCGCGAGCGCTGCGACACCCAGGAGCAGAACCCACAGCGCGGCTCGTCGCATGGCACCCCTTTCGATGCGCGAGGGCAGCCTCGGTGTCCGCGTCCCCCGCGTCTCCACCTTCGCTGCCCTCCCTGGACACTACGTCCGCCGCCCCCCGGCGGATGGGAGAGAATCCCCCCCATGCGCCATCCCGGCCAGGCCGCGCTGGGGCTCGCAGCCTACCTGCTGGCGATCGGCTCGATGGCCTACTTCGCCTTCTTCGTCGCCGGCTTCGCGCCGCGGAGCGTCGACCGGGGGCCGCTCGGGCCACCCTGGATCGCGGCCGCGATCGATCTGGCGCTCGTCGCGAGCTTCGGGCTCGTCCACAGCCTGCTCGCCCGTGCCGGCGCCCGCGCCTGGCTCGCCCGCCGCACCGGCCCTGCCCTCGAGCGCTCTTTCTTCACGTTGGTCGCGGGCGCGCAGATCGTGCTCCTCGAAGGGCTCTGGCGCCCACTCCCCACGCCGGTCTGGTCGGTCGGCTCGTCGGTGGCCCGCGCCCTGCTCTGGGCCCTGCAGGCCGGAGGTTGGGTCATCGTGCTGGCGGCGCTCTGGGCGGTGGGGAGCGCGGCGCTCTTCGGCCTCGACCGCGCCTGGGCGGCGGCGCACGACCGCGCGCTCCCCGAGCCCGAGCTCGCGGTCCGCGGCATCTACCGCCAGATCCGCCACCCGCTCTACCTGGGCACCGCGCTCGCCCTCTGGGCCGCCCCCGACATGAGCCTCGGCCACCTCCTCCTCGCCACCTCCATGACCCTTTACCTCGCCATCGGCCTGGTGCTCGAAGAGCGCGACCTAGTCCGCCGCCACGGCGCCGCCTTCCTCGCCTACCGCGAAGCCGTCCCCGCCTGGCTGCCGCGCTTCAGGCATTGACGGCGGCTGCCGAGCCGCTCGACCGCGCCCGTCTGCGCTAGTCTCCGCCGCATGCGTGCGCATGGGGTGGTTCTCGCCATGGTGGCGCTGCTCGTCTCGACTGGGCTCGCGGCGCTCGCTGCCACACCTTTCGACGAGGGCGCTTGGCGGGCGGAGGTGGCGGCGTGGAAGGCGGACCGGGACCAGAAGCTCCGGAAGACGGACGGCTGGCTCTCGCTGGTGGGGCTCGCGTGGCTCAAGGAGGGGTCGAACAGCGTCGGGAGCGATCCCTCCTCCGCCGTCCGCCTGCCGGCGGGCAAGGCCCCCGCGCGGCTCGGCACGATCGAGCTCGCGGGCGGCAAGGCGCGCTTCGTGGCGGCGCCCGGCGAGAGCGTGAGCGTCGACGGGCGGAAGGTCACCTCGATCGACCTGCGCGACGACACCGCCGAGCAAGGTCCGACGGTGGTCGAACGGGAACCGCTCCTCTTCTTCCTGATCCGGCGCTCCGACCGCCTCGGGGTGCGCATCAAGGACCGGCAGTCGGCGACCCTCGCGCGCTACCACGGCCTTGACTACTTCCCGCTCGACCCGGCGCTCCGCCTCGAAGGGAGATTCGAGCCCGCCTCGACACCGACCGAGGTCGAGGTGCCCAACGTCCTCGGCGCGACCGAGAAGCTCGCCGCCCCCGGCCACGTCGTCTTCACCCTCGGCGGCCGCGAGCAGCGCCTCCTGGCGCTCGACGACACCGGCGACGGCCGGCTCTTCCTCGTCTTCGGGGATCTCACCAATGGCCACGAGACCTACGGCGGCGGCCGCTTCCTCTACACCGCCCCACCGGCGGAGGGACGGGTGATCGTCGACTTCAACCGTGCCTACAGCCCGCCCTGCGTCTTCACGCCCTACGCCACCTGCCCGCTGCCGCCGCGTGAGAACCGGCTCCCCCTCCGCGTCGAAGCCGGAGAGAAGACGTGGGACGGAGCGCACGGCGCCTCGTGAGCGCGCACGAAGGGCTCTACGAGAAGGTGCTCGCGGCGGGGGGCGGTGCCCTTCCCGCACCCCGCCCGCCGCGCGCCTCGGCCTCGGTCGTCCCCTGGCGCTCGGGTCCCCGCGACGTCGAGGTCTTCTGGCTCGAGCGCGGGAAGCAGCTCCCCTTCATGGGGGGGTGGCACGCCTTCCCCGGCGGCGCGCTCGACCGTGAGGACGCGAGCCGTGCCGTCCGGGGCGCGCCGCGCGGACTCGTGCCCGGCCGCTCGACTCCCGCGACCGCCGATCCGGCAGACGCCCCGGCCGAACCCGATCTCGTCCCCGGTCTCGTCGCCTGCGCGCTCCGCGAGCTCGCCGAAGAGACCGGGCTCGTGGTCGAGGACGCCGAGCGTCTCACCTTCGCCGGCCGCTGGCTGACGCCGCCGTTCACCCCCATCCGCTTCGACAACCGATTCTTCCTCCTGCCCTGGCGGACCTCCGACGGCGAGCCGCGCGCGACACCCCCCGAGTCGGAGAGCGGCGAGTGGATTCCGCCGACGGAAGCGCTCGAGCGGCTCTCGCGGGGCGAGGCGATGGCGGCGCCGCCGATCGTCCACATCTTGCGGGTGCTCGCCGAGCTGGGGCCCGAGCGCGGTTTGCCGCGCCTGCTCGATCCGAGCGAAGCCAACCTGGGCACCCTCCGCCGCATCGAGCTCCGGCCCGGCATCCTGCTGCTGCCCCTCGCCGCCGCGACGCTCCCGCCCGCGAGCCACACCAACTGCTTCCTGCTGGGACGAGGGGAGGCGGTGCTGGTCGATCCCGGATCCCCCTTCGACACGGAGAACGCCAAGCTGCTCGCGGCGCTCGAGCAGGCCGAGTCGCGCCTCGGACGCCGCGCGAGCGCGATCTGGCTCTCGCACCACC
>CAYZBH010000058.1:0-18876 GCA_964476605.1 uncultured Thermoanaerobaculia bacterium
AACCAGTCGTCGCCGCGCCAGCCGTCGACCATCGGGTTCATCGGCACCGCGACCTTGAGCGCCGGATGCGGGTCGACGAGCGCCATGAGCGGCGTGAAACCGTCGTACGAGATGCCGAGGATGCCGACCCGACCGTTCGACTCCGGCACGTTCTTCACCAGCCAGTCGATGGTGTCCCAGGTGTCGGTCGCGTGGTCCACCGGGGTCGGATTGAGCGGCCCTGCGAGCGGCCGGTTGATGACGTAGTCCCCTTCCGAGCCGTGCTTTCCCCGGACGTCCTGGACGACGCGGATGTAGCCGCCTTCCACTACCACGTCGGTCGGATGGTCGTAGCCCTGGATCGCGGGCCCCAAGTGAGCGCTGGCGTTGCGCGAGGTCATCTTCTCGGCGTCGTAGGGGGTGCGGGTGAGGAGGATCGGCGCACCCTTCGCGCCGTTGGGAACCAGGATCACGGTGTGGAGCTTGACCCCGTCGCGCATCGGGATGTCGACCACGCGGCGCTCGTGATCCCAGCCGTCGTGCGGCTCGACGAGAGGGTTCGGCGTTTCGCTCGGGAAGGCCGGGTAGGTCGAAGTCTGTGGCGCGACGGTCTGCGCACCGGCGGAGGCGACGAACGCGAGCGCGCAGGGGATCGCGCGCGCGACGCATCGGAGAGCGGTGGACGGCATGGTCGGGTCTCCTCGTCCGGAAGCCTAGCCCACGCGGACGCGCTTTACTCCCGGCGCTTCTCGGCGCGCGCGAGGAAGTCCCCGAGCGCTCCGAAACCGCGGCCGGGCGCCGTCGTGCGCGCGAGCTCGGCGCCGTCGACCTCGTCGGCCGGGGGAGCGACGGTGAGCGAGATCCGGCGCGCTGCGGCATCCACGGATTGCACGATCACGTCGATCGTCTCGCCGACCTTCGCGGCGTCGCGCGCGTGGCGCAGCTCGCGTCCGCGCGCCGCGGCGAGCTCGGAGAGATGGAGGAGACCGTCCACGCCCGGTGCCAGCTCGACGAAGGCGCCGAAGGTCTCGAGCCGCGAGACCCGGCCGCTGCGCCGCGTTCCCGGCGCGAGCTGGGCGCTCTCGACGACCCAGGGATCCGGCGCGAGCGAGCGGCGGGAGAGCGCGATGCGCTCGCGCCCCTTCGCATCCGGAGGCTCGATTCTCGTCACCGCGACCTCGACCTCCTCGCCGATCGCGAGCACTTCCCGCGGATGCTCCACCCGTCCATGGCCGAGCTCGGAGACGTGCAGCAGGCCCTCGACTCCGCCCAGATCGACGAAGGCGCCGTAGCTCGTGAGGGAGGTGACGGTACCCTTCACCACTCTGCCCACCGCGAGCGCGGCGCGGGCGGCCTCGGCGCGCGCCCGCGCCTCCTCCTCGAGCAGCGCGCGGCGGGAGAGGACGAGGTTGAGGGACTTGCCGCGCCCAGGTTCGCAGCGCGTGACGCGAAAGGCGAGCTTGCGCCCGACGAAGGCGGCCGCGTCCTCGACGTAGCGCAGGTCGAGCTGAGAGATCGGGCAGAAGCCCCGCACCCCCCCGACGTTCACCTCGACGCCCCCCTTGACCGCCGCCTGCACGGTCCCGTCCACCGGAATACCGGCCGCGTGGGCCTGGAGGAGCTCCTGGGGCGCCGCCGGGCCGTGACCGCTCCGGACGCGCAGGACGGCGACGTCGTCCTCCATCGCCGCCACCACGCCCGTGACGGTGTCGCCGACCGCGACCGTGCGCTCCCCCTGCTCGTCGGTCAGTTGGTCGAGGGGCACGATCCCTTCGGCCTTGCCGCCCAGATCGACGAAGGCCGAGGTCTCGCCGAAGCCGACGATGCGCGCGGAGACCCGGTCGCCGAGGTTCGGCCGCTTCGCGCCCTGGCCACTCTGCCCCTTCTCGAAGGCCTCCAGGAGAGCGGCGAAATCCTCGCCACCGCCCGTCTCGGTGCTCTTTTTCATCGTCGTCTCCCCGGACTCGCCGCGCGCGCCGCGCGCGCCGGTCGCGCCGGTCGCGCCGGTCGCGCCGAACATCGCGCGGTCCTCAAGCCCAGTTTATCGCCCCGTCCCCCCCTGTCCCCCCCGGTCCGAAACGCCGGCGCGCGGTGTCGGTGGCCTCGGCGGCGCCATCCCACCCCCCCGGACGGCGCGCCTCGCGAGCGCCGAACGTAGGGTCATGCGCGAGGAGGCGACGGCGCCCGCCGGCCGCGAGGTGTCCGTCCGTTCTCCTCGGGAGAGCCGTCGATGTCGCAGCCGGCGCTGATCGTCACGGGAGCCTCCGGCTTCGTGGGGCGTCACCTGCTGGAGGAGCTCAAGGGGGAGTACCGGATCTTCGCTCTCGCCCGGCGCTCCCAGCGCGAGTGCGGCGCGCCCGTCGACGACAACATCGCCTGGATGCAGGTGGATATCGGCGATCGCGAGGGGCTGGCGAAGGCGTTCCGCGAGATCGCCTCGGCGGGTGGCGGCCGCTACCTGATCCATCTCGCGGCCTACTACGACTTCGCGGGCGAGAATCGTCCGGAGTACCGGCGCACCAACGTCGAAGGGACCACGAACGTGCTCGAGCTGGCGCGCGAGCTCGGCCTCGAGCGCTTCATCCTCGCGAGCTCGGTCGCGGCCTGCGCCTTTCCGCGCCCCGAGGGCCCGGTCTCCGAGAAGACGCGGCCCGACGGGCGCCACATCTACGCCTGGAGCAAGCGGGAGGCGGAACGGCTGGTGCTCGAGGCGCGCGATGTCATCCCCGCCTGCATCGTGCGCTTCGGCGCCGTGTTCAGCGACTGGTGCGAGTACCCGCCGCTCTACATGTTCCTCAACACCTGGCTCTCCGAATCGTGGCGCAACCGGGTGCTGGCGGGTCGGGGCGAAAGCGCGATCCCGTACGTCCACATCCGGGAGGTGGTGAGCTTCTTCAAGCGCCTCCTGGTGCGTTGCGACCAGCTCGCGAACGGCGAGACGCTGATCGTCTCGACCGAGGGCTCGCTCTCCCACCGCACCCTCTACGAGGCCGCGACCCAGTACGCATTCGGGCGCTCCCGCCGGCCGATCCACATGCCCAAGTCGATCTGCAAGCTGGGGGTCCTCGGCATGTCGGGGCTCGGGCGCCTCGTGGGCTCGATGCCGTTCGAGCGCTACTGGATGGCGCGCTACATCGACCGCAAGCTGGAAGTGGACAACGCCTACTCGCGCCATCGCCTCGGGTGGACGCCGGAGCCGCGCTTCCGCCTCGACCGACGCATGCCCTATCTGATCGAGCACCTGCGGAGCGAGCCCTTCCAGTGGCACGCCAAGAACGAGATGGCGATGCGGCGAACGCCGGCGCGACCCGACCTGCGCATCTACAACGCGCTCGCGCGGGTCGAGGATCTGGTGGTCTTCGACGTCGTGCAGGCCGTCCTCGACGAGCGGACGCGCCCCCCGATGCCCGCCTTCCGCGACCTCGACCGCGAGGAGCTCGCCTGGCGGATCCGCCTCTACTACCGGCTTCTGCTCACCTCGGTGCAGAGCTCGGATCGCATGCAGCTCGCCAACTACATGGCGATCACCTGCCAGAGCCGCTTCCGGGCCGGCTTCACCGGCGACGAGATCCGCGCCCTGCTCGACCTGTTCAACGGCATCATTCTCTACAACCTGGCCTCGCGCGCGGAGGGGACGGAGACCGAGAGCGAGCTCTACCAGCGCATCACCGTCCCCATCGAGTTCGCCAAGGACGAGCTCCGGGAGCAGTTCGGCCGCTTCCTCGAAGGGATCGAGGACGCCGACGTCGTGGCGCCCGAGGAGGCGCCGCCGGCGCTCGCCCTCTCCTCCCGCCAGGCGCTCGAGGAAACGATCTGGAGCTGCCTCGTGCACCGGAAGTGAGGAAGGAAGAGGGACTCGCGATGCGCACGATCCCCTATCGCTGGAAGCTCTCACTGGCCTTCCTGGCGGTGATCGGGATCGTGGCGCTCGCCAACACCTGGATGGGGTTCTCCTTCATCTCGTCGACCGTCGTCAAAGAGGCGATGCTGCGCGTGGAGATGGATCTCCGCGCCGCCTGGGCGGCCTGCGAGGACGAGATGAACCGGCTGCAGACGATCGAGGGAATGGCCTCGCAGCGCGACGCCCTGCGCGCGGCTCTCGGCGGCGGGAGCCGGGCGGCGGCGGAGTCCGACCTGGAATCGCTGCGCCGCCGCTTCGAGCTCGACTTCCTGACTCTCGCCGACGCCTCGGGGGTCGTGGTGGCGCGCTCGCTCCCGCCCTTCGCGAGCGGAGACCGACTGGCGGCGAACCCGGTCCTCGCGGCGGGGCTCGCCGGGCGCGCCGCCCGCGGGGCCCTCCTCCTGCCGGCGGAGGCGTTGGCCGAGGAGAGCGGGGAGCTCGCCGAACGCGCGCGGATCCCGCTCGTCCCGACCGCGCGCGCCGCTCCCACCGAGCGCTCGGTCGAGACGCGGGGGCTCGTGCTCGGGGCCGCCTTCCCGATTCTCGATGCCCAGGACCGCGTCCTCGGAGTCCTCTGGGGTGGAACGCTGCTCAACCGGAAGCTCGACCTGGTGGACCGGATCCGCGACAACGTGTTCGGCGCCAAGTCCTACGCCGGGCGTCCGGTCGGAACCGTGACCCTCTTCCTCGGCGACGTCCGGGTCGCCACCAACGTGATGCTCGACGCCGGCACGCGCGCGCTCGGGACGCGCGTCTCGCGCGAGGTGGGGGAGCAGGTCCTGGTCCGCGGCGAGCGCTTCGCGGACCGCGCGTTCGTCGTCAACGACTGGTACCTCTCGGGCTACGAGCCGATCCGCGATCCCTCGGGCGAGATCATCGGCATCGTCTACGTCGGCCTGCTCGAGAAGGTCTACGTGGGCTACAAGGCGAGCCTCGCGACCCAGTTCCTGGGCGTCAGCCTGATCGCGATCCTGGTCTCCTTCGCGCTCGCCCAGGTGCTCGCCGGCAGCTTCCGGCGGCCGATCCAGCGCCTGCTCGTCGCGACCCGGGAGCTCGCGAACGGGAACCTCGCGGCGCGCGTCGAGCCGCGGCGCGCGAGCCGCGAGCTGGTCGAGCTCACCGCCGCCTTCAATCGGATGGCGGAGGGGCTGGAGACGCGCGGCCGGCAGCTGCAGGAGGCGCACGTGGCGATGCACGAGGCGTATCTCGCGAGCGAGGAGCGCAATCGCGCCTACCTCGAGATGCTCGGTTTCGTGACCCACGAGCTGAAGTCGCCGCTCGCCTCGATCGTCTTCGCGATCGCCTCGCTGCGCGATCACATCCTGGGTCCTCTCAACCCCGAACAGGAGTCGCTGCTCAAGTCGGCCGCGAACAGCGCCGACTACCTGCACGCCACGATCGCCAACTACCTCAACCTGGCGCGGATCGAGGAGGGCAACCTCCGCCTGCGCCGCGGCGACGTACGGATCGGTCCCGAGATCGTCGAGCCGGTGGTCGCCCGCCTGGCCGAGGTGGCGGCGGAGAAGGGGATGCGGATCGCCACGGAGATCCCGGACGACCTCCGCGCGGGGGCCGACGCGCAGCTGCTCGAGGCGGTGTTCCAGAACCTGGTGACGAACGCCGTGCGCTACGGCCGCGAGGGCGGGTCGATCCGCATCTCCGGCGGGCACGCCGAGGACGCTCGCGCGCTCCGTTTCGCGGTCCGCAACGATGGTGAGGGCTTCTCGGCGGAGGCCGGAGAGCGCCTCTTCCAGAAGTTCTCACGCCTGGGGAGAGACGGGACGGACACCAAGGCGGGGACCGGCCTCGGTCTCTTCGTCTCCCGTCAGATCGTCGAGAAGCACGGCGGCAGGATGTGGGCGAGCTCGGAGCCGGGGCGCTGGGCCGAGTTCTCGTTCACGCTGCCGCTGGGCGGTGGAGATCAGCCGGAATGACCTCCGACCGCGCTCTCCGAGCGCTCCAGGATGGCCTCGATGCGGCCCAGGATCTCGGCGGGCTTGACCGGCTTCTCGATGAAGTCGTCCACCGGCAGCAGCGAGGTGCCGATCCGGTCGGCGAAGCTCAGATGGGTCTTCGCCGTGACGCTCGTCAACAGGACGATCGGGATCTGCGCGAACGGGGCGTAGGGGGAGTCCGGCTCGGCCGCCCGCAGCTCCTGGACGACCCGGAAGCCGGCGACGAAGTCCTCCATGATGACGTCGAGCAGGATGAGGTCGGGGACCACCGCGCGAATCTTCTCGAGCCCTTCCGCCGCCGAGTGCGCGGCGTGGAACTCGTAGCCCTTCGCGGTGCAGACGAGCCGGAAGACGTTCACCAGGTGAACGTCGTCGTCGATCATCAGGAGCTTCTTGCCGATCGCCATCGCACCTCCGGGGAGTCCCGTCGACGGATTCCGGTCTCCCCCCGCGGAGTTGGCGACTTCATGGTAGGTGCGGCGCCGCGCGCCGTCAAGCATGGGCTGCACGCGGGGGCCGGCCCGCGAGGCGGCGGATCGCGAACGCAACGCGGAGGAGGACCGCCATGAACGACGCGCCGCGCCTCGTCATCACCGGGGCCGCCGGCTTCATCGGGCGCAGCCTCATCGAGCGCTTGGTGGGGCGGTGGACGATCGAAGCGGTGGACCGCCGGGAGGCGCCCCGGGGCCTGCCCATCCATCGCGGCCGGATCCGCTGGCACCGCGCCGACATCTCGAATCGCTCCGAGGTGGGCGAGCTGGTGGCGCACCTGGCCGAGGGGGGACCGGTCGCGGTCTGCCTCCACCTCGCGGCCTACTACGACTTCACCGGAGAGCGCCATCCCGAGTACGAGCGGACGAACGTCGGCGGCACGCGCTGTCTGCTCGAAGCCAGTCGCGCCCTGGCTCTCGAGCGCTTCGTCTTCGCGAGCTCGGTGGCGGCCTGCGAATTCCCGCCTCCCGGCAGCGCCCTCGACGAGACGAGCCCGCCCGACGGCCGGCACGTCTACGCGGAGAGCAAGCGGCGAGGCGAGGCGCTCGTGCGCGCGGAGCGAGAGGTCCCGACCGCCATCGTGCGCTTCGCGGCGCTCTTCTCCGACTGGTGCGAGTACTTCCCGCTCTACCGCTTCCTCGAGACCTGGCTCGGCTGCGGCTGGAACCGGCGCGTCCTCGGAGGGCGAGGCCGCTCCGCGGTGCCCTACCTGCACGTGCGGGAGGCGTGCGGCGCGCTCGAGCGCCTGTTCGCTCTGCGCGCCGAGCTCGCTCCCGCGGAGGTGGTGGCGATCAGCCCCAACGACGTGGCGAGCCACGAGGACCTCTTCCGCGCCACGCAGCGCGCGGCGGGGATCGGCGGCCTCGCGCCTCTCCACGTTCCCAAGCCGGTCGCCGCGCTGGGCATCCGGGGCCGGGATCTCCTCGGCCGGGCGATCGGGCGGCGCCCGTTCGAGCGCCCCTGGATGGCGGGGATGATCGACCGGCGGCTCACCGTCGACGCGCGGCGATCGCAGGCGCGGCTCGGCTGGGAGCCGCGCGCCGAGCTCGGCATCCTCGCGCGGCTCCCCTTCCTGCTCGAGAACCGGCTGAGCCAGCCCTGGCTCTGGAAGGTGCACAACGAGGCCCGTTTGCCGGGCGCCGAGCCGCCGCTCGAGCACCGCGTGCTGCGCTCGCTCGAGCGCCACGAGGACGAGATCTTCACCCGCCTCACCGCGGCGCTGGTCGCGGGACGCATCCATCTGCCGCACGACGACGGCGTGGCGCTCCTGCGCGGCTTAGCCGACGCCGTGCACTACCGCGACCGGGCCGACTTCCGGAACGGCTGCCGGCAGCTCGCGCGCCGCCAGGCGCAGCAGGGGCTCTCGGCGCGAGGCCTCGAGCAGGCGCTGCGGAGCCTGGAGGAAGTCTGTCTCACCGTGGTGCTGCGCGACGGACGTGCCGCGGGCCCCGAAGCCGCGATCCGGGAGATCCTCTCGGAAGCCGTCGCCTTCGGGCTCGACGGCGTCGCGGAGGGCTACGAGGAGCTCGGGTTCGAGGTCCCAGCCGACGGCGCGCCGGCTCCCGCCGCGGCGCGGTGAACGAGCGCCACGACCAGCCCCATCGCGCCGTCGGCGAAGCCGGAGAGCGGCACGCTCCAGGCGCGCTCGCCGAGGAGCCAGGCGCCGACCAGGAAGAGGAAGGCGATCGTCTTGGTCGCGACCATCAGCGAGACCCCGCGCAGCCGGTGATACTCCCCCAGGTAGGCCATCACCACGACGAAATGGAAGACGCCCGCCTGGCGGGTGAAGAAGAGATGCGAAACGCCGCTCCAGCCGCCGAACTCCGTCGCCCAGCCGGGAGCGCACAGGAGCATGCCCCCCACCACGAGGCTGTGGAGGGCGATCAGGTGGACGAGCCAGGATTCGAGACGGCGAAGATCGAGCGCGCGCCGGGAGGGACCCATGCGCGCACGATGGCGCCGGGGCCGGACCGCGGCAACCCCCGGCCGGGTGGGGCCGCGAGCCCGCCTCGGGAGAGAATGCCCGCCATGGCGAGCGGCGATCGCGAGCGGCTGCGCCTGGTGGCGCGGGGCGCCGTCCAGGGGGTGGGTTTCCGCCCCTTCGTCTTCCGGCTGGCGCGGGAGCTCGGGCTCGACGGCTGGGTGCGCAACGACGCGGGCGGCCTCTGGGTCGAAGTCGAGGGGCCGGGGGAGGGCGTGGAGACGTTCGCCGCGCGTCTCCTCGCCGAGAAGCCGGCGCCGGCGGTCGTGCACTCGCTCGAGCGCTCGGCCGTGCCGGTGCTCGGGGAGACGGGTTTTCGCATCGTCGCGAGCGACGCCGCCGAGGTCAAGAGCACGGTCGTGCTGCCCGACCTCGCGACCTGCGCCGACTGTCGCGCCGAGCTCTCCGATCCGGGGGATCGCCGCTTCGGCTACCCGTTCACCAACTGCACCCACTGCGGGCCACGCTTCACGATCGTTCTCGACCTCCCGTACGATCGGCCGCGCACCACGCTCAAGGGCTTCGCGCTCTGCCCGGACTGCCGGCGCGAGTACGAGGATCCCGGGGACCGCCGCTTTCACGCGCAGCCGGTCGCCTGCCCGGTCTGCGGACCGCAGCTCGCGCTCCGAGACCCTGACGGGCGCGAGCTCGCGGTGCGCGAGGCGGCGCTCGCGGGGGCGGTCGGCGCGCTCGCCGAGGGGAGGATCGTCGCCCTCAAGGGCCTCGGCGGCTATCAGTTGCTGGTGGATGCACGCGACGAGGAGGCGGTCGCGCGTCTCCGCGCCCGCAAGCGCCGGCCGTCGAAACCGCTCGCGGTGATGGTCGCCGATCTCGAGGCGGCGCGCTCTCTCTGCGCGGTCTCGCCGGAGGAGGCGGCGCTGCTCGCGGGGCGCGAGGCGCCGATCGTGCTGCTGGCGCGCCGGGCCGGCGCCGCGCTCGCCGACGGGATCGCGCCGCACAACCCGCGCGTCGGCCTGTTGCTGCCGACCACGCCGCTGCATCACCTGCTCGCGGGCGCGCTCGGCGTGCCGCTCGTCTGCACCTCCGGCAATCTCTCGGACGAGCCGATCGCGATCGAGGACGGCGAGGCGCTCGAGAGGCTCGGGGGGATCGCCGACCTCTTCCTCGGCCACGACCGGCCGATCGCCCGGCACGTGGACGACAGCGTGGCCTGGATCCTCGACGGGGCGCCGCAGCTCCTGCGGCGGGCGCGGGGTTGGGCGCCGCTGCCGGTGCTGGTGGCCGCTCCCGGACCGACGGTGCTCGCGGTCGGTGCCCACCAGAAGGACGCGGTCGCGCTGGCGCTGGGGCGGCAGGTCTTCCTCTCCCAGCACCTGGGCGACCTGGAGACACCGCAGGCGCTCGCCGCCTTCGAACGCGTGATCCTCGATTTCCTGAGGCTCTACGAGGCGACCCCCGAGGCGATCGCCCACGATCTCCACCCCGACTATCCGACGACTCTCTGGGCGCGCGCCGCGGCGGCGCGGGAGGGGGGCCTGCGGGCGCGCGCCGGTGCGGCGCCGTCCGAGCTGCCGCTCGTGCCGGTCCAGCATCACCACGCCCACCTCGCCGCGGCGGCGGTGGAGCACGGCGTCGAGGGTCCGCTTCTCGCCTTCACCTGGGACGGCACCGGGTATGGAGGCGACGGCACGATCTGGGGGGGCGAAGCGCTCGCCGGCGATGCCTCCGGCTTCGAGCGGACGGCGCGCCTGCGTCCCTTTCGGCTGCCCGGCGGCGAGGCGGCGGTGCGCGAGCCGCGTCGCGTCGCGCTCGCGCTGTTGCACCAGCTCCCGCCCGACGCGCTCCCCGGGGGGTACCCCCCCGCGCTCGCCGGCTTCGCGGAGCGGGAGGTGGCGGTGCTCGAGCGCATGGTGGAGCGCGGCGTCGCGTCCCCGTGGACGTCGAGCCTCGGCCGTCTCTTCGACGGCGTGGCGGCGCTCGTGGGCCTGCCGCCGGTGGTCTCCCACGAAGGGGAGGCGGCCATGCGGCTCGAGTTCCTGGCCGGCGCGGTCGAGGCGGTCCCCTATCCCTTCCCCGCCCTGGAGGTCGAGGCGCCGGGGGCGCTCGCACCCGGCGAGCGCCGGCGGGAGACGCTGCTCGAGCTCGATTGGCGGCCGCTCGTCGCGGCGCTGCTCGAGGACCTGGCGCGGGGAGTCGCCGGTGCTACGATCGCCGCCCGGTTCCACGCGGCCTGCGGCGAAGCGGCGCTGGGGATCGCCGCGGCCGTCGGCCTCCACCGGGTGGCGCTCTCCGGTGGCTGCTTCCAGAACCGGCGGTTGAACGCCGAGGTGGGCGGGCGCCTCGCGCGCGCCGGGTTCGAGGTGCTGGTGCACCGGCAGGTTCCCGCCAACGACGGCGGGATCGCGTTGGGGCAGGCCGCGGTGGCGCGCGCCCGGATGACGGGGCGGAGATAGGAGGAGCACCATGTGTCTCGGAGTTCCAGGTCGCGTCGTCGAGGTGAGCGCGAGCCCGATCGGCATCCCGACCGGCAAGGTCGACTTCGCGGGCGTGCTCAAGGAGGTTTGCTTCGCCTATACCCCCGACGTGACGGTGGGGGAGTACGTCGTCGTCCACGTCGGCTTCGCCATCTCGAAGATCGACGAGGACGAGGCGCGGCGCG
This sequence comes from uncultured Thermoanaerobaculia bacterium, assembly GCA_964476605.1. GTDB lineage: Bacteria > Acidobacteriota > Thermoanaerobaculia > Multivoradales > JAGPDF01 > JAGPDF01. The sequence continues at coordinate 10,929 of CAYZBH010000058.1, forward strand.
TCTTCGACTATCTCGCCGGCACGGGCGAGCTCGAAGAGCTCGGCCCCGCCGAATCCTCCCTCGCGGGCGGCTGACCCGTCGATGCGTTTCGTCGACGAGTACCGGGACGAGAAGGCCGCCGCGGCGCTCTTCAAGGCGATCGCGCGCGCGACTCGCCACCCCTGGACGCTGATGGAGATCTGCGGCGGCCAGACCCACACCCTGTTGCGCTCCGGTATCGACCGCATGCTCCCCGAAGCGATCACGTTGGTGCACGGGCCCGGTTGCCCGGTCTGCGTCACGCCGCTCGAGCAGATCGACCGCGCGATCGCGATCGCGCGGCGGCCGGGCGTGATTTTCACTTCCTTCGGCGACATGCTGCGGGTGCCGGGGTCGAGCACCGACCTGCTGGCGGCGAAATCCGAGGGCGCCGACGTCCGCATCGTCTACTCGCCGCTCGACGCCGTGAAGCTCGCCCAGCGCCATCCCGGCCGCGAGGTCGTCTTCTTCGCGGTCGGCTTCGAGACCACGGCTCCTCCCAACGCGATGGCGGTCTGGCAGGCGGAGAAGCTGGGGCTCGAGAATTTCTCGGTGCTGGTCTCCCACGTCCTCGTGCCGCCGGCGATGGAGGCGATCCTCGGCTCGCCGCACAACCGCGTGCAGGGCTTCCTCGCCGCCGGCCACGTCTGCGCCGTGATGGGCTACTGGGAGTACGAGCCGATCGCCGCCAAGTACGGCCTCCCGATCGTCGTCACCGGTTTCGAGCCGCTCGATCTGCTCGAGGGGATCCTCAAGACCGTCGAGGCGCTCGAGAGCGGCAGGCGGGGGGTCGAGAACCAATACGCGCGCGCGGTCACGCGGGACGGCAACCGGCCGGCGCAGGCGATCCTGCAAGAGGTCTTCGAGATCTGCGACCGCAAGTGGCGCGGCATCGGGACGATTCCCGGGTCGGGCTACCGGCTGCGCGAGCGCTTCGCGAGCTTCGACGCCGAGCGGCGATTCGACGTGACGGCGCTCTCGGCCGAGGAGTCCCCGCTCTGCATCGCGGGCGAGATCCTGCAGGGTCTGAAGAAGCCGCACCAGTGCTCGGCCTTCGGCACCCTGTGCACGCCCGAGAAGCCGCTCGGTGCGCCCATGGTCTCGGCCGAGGGCGCCTGCGCGGCCTACTTCCGCTACGCGAGGGTCCAGTGAGCGACGATCCGGTCTCCGATCCCGCCTTCGGCGCGGCCTGCCCGATCCCGCTGTCGGACTATCCGACCGTGCAGATGGCGCACGGCGGCGGCGGCAAGTTGATGCAGCAGCTGATCGAGGGGCTCCTCGTCCCCGCCTTCGCGAACGACCAGCTGGCGCGCCAGCACGACGGCGCTGTGCTCGCCTTGGGCGGCGAGAGAATCGCCTTCACCACCGACTCGTTCGTGGTCCGACCGCTCTTCTTCCCCGGTGGGGACATCGGCTCGCTCGCGGTGCACGGGACGGTGAACGATCTCGCCATGTGCGGCGCCCGCCCGCTCGCCCTCTCCTGCGCGCTGATTCTCGAGGAGGGCTTCTCGATGGCGACGCTCGCCCGGGTGGTGGCTTCGATGCGACGCGCCGCCGCCGAGGTGGGGGTTCCGATCGTCACCGGCGACACCAAGGTGGTGGATCGAGGCAAAGGGGACGGGCTCTACGTCAACACGGCGGGAATCGGCCGCGTCGCCGACGGGGTGGAGATCGACCCACGCCGCGCGCGCGCCGGCGACGCCGTCCTCGTGTCCGGTGCCGTCGCCGAGCACGGCGTCGCCATCCTCTCGGTTCGCGAGGGGCTGGAGTTCGAGAGCCCGATCGCGAGCGACTCGGCGGCGCTCGACGGCATGGTGGCGGCGTTGCTCGAGCGGCTGGGAGGCGACGTCCACGTGCTGCGCGACGCGACGCGGGGCGGCCTCGCGAGCGTGGCGCACGAGATCGCCGGTTCGGCCGGGGTCGGGATGCGGCTCGAGGAGCGCGCCATTCCGGTCCGCGAGCCGGTGCGGGGCGCCTGCGAGCTCCTGGGCCTCGATCCGCTCTACGTCGCCAACGAGGGGAAGCTGGTCGCGATCGTCGCCGGTGAGCGCGCCGAGGAAGCCCTCGCGGCCCTCCGGAGCCATCCGCTGGGCAGGGACGCGGCGATCGTCGGGGAGGTCCTCGCGGCGGGAGCCGGGCGGGTCGTCCTCCGGAGCTCGATCGGCGGCGAACGCATTCTCGATCGCCTGACGGGCGAGCAGCTTCCGCGGATCTGCTGACCGCCCGCCGGCCGCTCAGCCGGCCGGGGCGACGAAGATCAGGCGGTCGCCCTCGAGGCGGACCGCGACCTTCCGCAACGGCCGCTCCGGCGGACCGCTCGTTGGGACTCCGTCCGGGTCGAATCGACCGCTGTGGCAGGGGCAGACGTACTCGCCGGCCTCCGGCCGCCAGCGGACCTCGCACCCCATGTGCGTGCACCAGAGCGAGCGCGCCGTGACCTGACCGTCGGCGCCGCGCTGGAGCTCGATCGGCTCCTCGCCATGTTTCACGCGCACGCGTTCGCCGGGAGGGAGAGAAGCCAGGGGGATCCCCGGATCGCGCGGAGCGGCGGGAGCACAGTTGGAGAGCGACATCAGTGGCGTCAGGGCCGCCGTGAGCGCGGCGCGGCGGCTCATGTCGATCGGTCGGCGAGGCATGGGACGCAATCTCCCATCGAGCGCTCTCGCGAGGCGCCACCCGGAAACTTCGCGAGCCCCACCCCATCGCGTGGCTCCCCCCCTCCTCGTGGGTGTTCATGGATCTCTCTCGAAATGAAAAAAAGCGCGCAACTCGCGGAGGGCAGCAGAGGTTTCGGAGGGCAGCCTTCCGATGCAGGTCACAGGAGGTGGCGATGATTCCCGCGTTCCCCTGGCTCCCCACCGAAACCCGCGCGATCGCGCCCGGACTCGACCGGCGCGATTTCTTGCGCATTTGCACGCTCGCCGCCGCAGCGGTGGGTTTGCCGGCCTCCGCAGGGCGAGCCTTCGCGGAAGCCGCCGCGGCGGGACGCCGCCCATCGGTGATCTGGCTCTCCTTCCAGGAGTGCACCGGCTGCACGGAGTCGCTGCTTCGCACCACCAAGCCGGCGCTCGACGAGCTCATCCTCGATCTCATCTCCCTCGACTATCACGAGGCCCTCATGGTGCCTTCGGGCCACCTCGCGGAAGAGGCGCGTAAAAAGGCCATGGAGGAGAACAAGGGGAAGTTCATCCTCGTGACCGAAGGCGCCACGCCCCTCAAGGACGGGGGCATCTACTGCAAGATCGGCGGCCGCACCGCCAAGGAGATCCTGGAGGAAGCCGCGGAGATGGCCGGCGCCATCATCGCGATCGGCTCCTGCGCCTCCTGGGGCGGCGTGCCCTCGGCCGACCCGAATCCGACCGGCGCCACCGGCACCCCGATGGTGCTCAAGAACAAGACCGTGGTCACCATCCCCGGCTGCCCGGCAAACCCCTACAACTTCCTCGGCACGGCGCTCCAGTTCGCGACCTTCGGGACGCTCCCCGAGCTCGACGAGCTCGGCCGTCCGAAGTGGGCCTACGGCCGCACCATCCACGAGCACTGCCCGCGGCGCGCGCATTTCGACGCCGGACGGTTCGCGCAGCAGTTCGGGGACGAAGGGCACCGCCAGGGATGGTGCCTCTACAAGCTGGGCTGCAAGGGGCCGGTCACGCACGCCAACTGCTCGGTCCAGCACTTCGGCGAGGTGGTGGATGCCTGGCCGATCGGTCTCGGCCACCCCTGCTTCGGCTGCACCGAGCAGAAGGTCGCTTTCCGCGTGCCGTTGCACACCACGGTCGACATCGAGCGGCCGACGCCGCCCGATACCTACCCGCCGATCCATGCCGAGCAGGGCAAGGTGAGCCCGGTGGTCACCGGCCTCGCCGGCGCGGTCGTCGGAGCGGTGGCGACCGGCGCCTGGATGGCCGCCAAGAAGGTCGAAGAGCCGGCGCCGGGAGCCTCCCGCCCGGCGGGCAAGGAGTGACGCGATGAGCGCAACCGATCGCCGCACGCTGCTCAAGGGCCTTGCGCTCGCGGGCGGCGCGGCCGCCGCCGGGGCGGTGCCAGCCGCCGCCCGGGAGGCGAAGCCCGTGCCCCCCGCGGCGATGGGGATGCTCTACGACACCACCCGTTGCATCGGCTGCAAGGCCTGCGTCTTCGCCTGCCAGCAGGCCAACGACCTGCGGCCGGACGTCTCGCTCGACGGCATCCACCTGGCGCCGCTCGACCTGAACGGAAGGACCAAGAACGTCATCAAGCTCTACCACGAAGGGGACCGGCGCTCCTACTTCAAGGCGCAGTGCATGCACTGCGTCGACCCGGCCTGCGCGAGCGCCTGCATGCTGGGCTCGCTCCACAAGGACGAGACGACCGGCGTGGTCGGCTACGACCCGCAGTACTGCGTCGGCTGTCGCTACTGCCAGATGGCCTGCCCGTTCAACGTGCCCAAGTTCGAGTTCGACAAGGCGATCCCCAAGATCGTGAAGTGCGAGCTCTGCCGGCACCGCATCCAGGGCGCCCAGCTGGAGAAGACGCCGGACGGCTTTTCGCGCTACCCGGCCGGGCACGGCCCCTCCTGCTGCGAGGTCTGCCCGCGCCAGGCGGTGATCTACGGCCGGCGCGACGAGCTCCTCGACGAGGCCAAGCGGCGCATCGCCGAGAGCCCCGGCAAGTACTTCGAGGACCGGGTCTACGGCGAGCACGAGGGGGGCGGCACGCAGGTGCTCTACCTCTCGCACGTGCCCTTCGACAAGCTCGGCCTGCCGATGCTCTCGGACCGCGGCGTGCCGAGCGTGGCGTACACGGTGCAGGAGGGGATCTACAAGGGTTTCATCGCCCCGGTCGCGCTCTACGGCGTGCTCGCGGCGGTGATGATCCGCAACCGCCGGTCGCCGGAGGGTGAGTCATGAGTGGTGGGCACCTCGCGCACGAACCGGTCGGCGGGTCGTTCCTCAACCGCGCCACCCGCTGGCTGCTGCTGCTGGTCGGCCTGGGCGTCGCCTCGATGCTCTGGCGCTTCGCCTTCGGCCTCGGCTCGGTCTCGAATCTGAACGACGGCTACCCCTGGGGGATCTGGATCGCGCTCGACGTCGTGGTCGGCACCGCGCTCGGCTGCGGCGGCTACGCGGTCGCGCTCCTGGTCTACATCCTCAACCAAGGGAAGTATCACCCGCTGGTACGCCCGGCGGTGCTCACCAGCCTGCTCGGCTATGGCCTCGCGGTGCTCGCGGTCACCGTCGACCTCGGGCGCCCCTGGGGGCTCTGGAAGGTGCCGATCTTCTTCTGGCGCTGGACGAAGTCGCCCCAGCTGGAGGTCGCCCTCTGCGTCGCGACCTACGTCGTCGTGCTCCTGGTCGAGCTCTCGCCGGCCTTCTTCGAGAGCTGGCAGAAGAACTCGCGCGGCGGGCTCGCGCAGCTCGCGGGCAAGGGGATCCGCTTCATGGACCGGGCGCTCCCGTTCATCCTGGCGCTCGGCATGCTGCTGCCCACCATGCACCAGTCCTCGCTCGGCACCATGATGTTGCTGCCGGGACCACGCCTGCACCCGCTCTGGTTCACCCCCTGGCTGCCCTTCCTCTTCCTGGTCTCCTGCCTGGTCATGGGTTACGGCATCGTGGTGGTGGAAGCGGCGTTCGCGAGCTGGGGCTTCGGGCGGCCGCGCGAGACGACGATGCTCGCCAAGCTCTCGAAGGTGGCGATGTGGGTGGCGGCGTTCTGGGCGGTCTTCCGGGTCGTCGAGGTCGCGCTCGCGGGGGAGCTCGGACTGATCGCGAGCGGACGCGGCATGGCCTTCCTGGCCGAAGTGGCGCTGCACGTCGCGGCGGTTCTCGTGCTCGCCTCGGAGGCGCGGCGATCGAACGCGGTCTGGCAAGTGCGCGCGGGGATCCTGCTGGTCCTCGCGGGCACGCTCTATCGCGTCAACACCTACCTCACCGCGTTCCGGCCCGGTTCCCATTGGTCCTACTTCCCCGCGCTGCCCGAGCTCGCGATCACGATCGGGATCTTCTCGCTCGAGATCGTGCTCTACCTCTGGGCCGTGCGCCGTCTGCCGATCCTCGTCGGCCGTGCCCCGGCCGCCGTCAGCCCCGTTGCCCGATAGAAGGAGCTCTTCATGTCGACCCGTATCGTCGTGGATCCGATCACCCGCATCGAGGGGCACCTGCGCATCGACGTCGAAGTCGACGGCGGCCGGGTGCGCAACTCCTGGTCGTCGGGGCAGATGTTCCGAGGCATCGAGACCATCCTGCAGGGGCGGGACCCGCGGGAGGCCTGGATCTTCACGCAGCGCTTCTGCGGCGTCTGCACGACCGTGCACGCCATCACCTCGGTGCGCGCGGTGGAAAACGCGCTCGCCCTCGAGATTCCGCTGAACGCGCAGCTCATCCGTAACCTCATCCTCATCGCGCACGGGCTGCACGACCACATCGTCCACTTCTACCACCTGTCGGCGCTCGACTGGGTCGACGTGGTCTCGGCGCTGAAGGCCGATCCGGCGGCCGCTTCCAAGCTCGCCGAGGACCTGTCGCCCTGGCCCGGTAACAGCAAGCGCGGGCTCGAGGCGGTCAAGGCGCGGCTCGAGGCGCTGGTGGCGAGCGGACAGCTCGGCATCTTCCAGAACGGCTACTGGGGCCACCCGGCGATGAAGCTGCCGCCGGAGGTGAATCTGCTCGCGGTCAGCCACTACCTGCAGGCGCTCGACTACCAGCGCAAGGCCAACCAGGTGGTGACCATCCTCGGCTCCAAGACGCCGAACATCCAGAACCTCGCCGTCGGCGGCGTCGCCAACGCCATCAACCTCGACAACGAGGCGACGCTCAACATGAAGAAGCTGTACGCGATCAAGGACCTGCTGGCCGAGGTCGCGACCTTCGTGCACCAGGTCTACCTGCCCGACGTGCTGGCGATCGGCTCGATGTACCCGGATTGGCTGGGCTACGGCTCGGGCGTCACGAACTACCTGGCCGTGCCGGACCTGCCGCTCGACGCGGGCGCGACCCAGTTCGACCTGCCGGGCGGCACCATCGTGGGCGCCGACTTCGGCAGCTACAAGCCGATGACGAGCTGGAAGGACGACCGCTTCGGCAGCCAGGTCGTCGAATCGATCGCGCACTCCTGGTACGACGGCAGCTGGACGCGCCATCCGTACGAGGAGGAGACGGTTCCGAAGTACGGGGACTTCAAGGACGACGGCAAGTACTCCTGGATCAAGGCGCCGCGCTTCGAAGGGCGCCCGATGCAGGTGGGGCCGCTGGCGCAGGTGCTCATGGGCTACGCCTCCGGGCATCCGCTCTTCAAGAAGTACGTCGACTATTCGCTCGGCGCGCTCTCGAAGCTCACGGGACGGCAGATCGGCGCCGGCGTCGTGCATTCCACGCTCGGTCGGCACCTGGCGCGGGCCATCCGCACCGCGGTGCTCGCCGACCAGGCGCTCGATCACTGGGGCCGCCTCGCCAACAACATCGGCAAGGGGGACACGGCGATCTTCAATCCGCCCGTCTTCCCGAAGGGGGAGCAGCGCGGCTTCGGCGTGCACGAGGCGCCGCGCGGCACGCTCTCGCACTGGATCGTGATCCGGGACGGCAAGATCGCCAACTACCAGGCGGTCGTCCCGTCGACCTGGAACGCCGGACCGCGCGACGAGAAGGGGCAGCGTGGCCCGTACGAAGCCTCGCTCATCGACAACCCGGTGGCCGACCCCGATCGGCCGCTCGAGGTGGTGCGCACCGTCCATTCGTTCGATCCCTGCATCGCCTGCGCGATTCACACGTTGGATCTGGAGGGGAAGGAGATCGCGCGGGTCAAGGCGCTGTGAGCGGCGAGGCCGCGCCGCAGCGCCAGGGGAGGAGAATCGCCGTCGTCGCCCCCCGGGGCCACCGCGCGGGGGCCCCCCGCGCCGGGTGCCCCGCGCGCGCGGCGCAGGGCGCGCGCGACCCGCGCCCCCCCGGAGTCG
>CAYZBH010000058.1:18886-22166 GCA_964476605.1 uncultured Thermoanaerobaculia bacterium
GGGGCCACGGCTTGGGGCGCGGCGAGCCCGCGGGGCCGCGCGGGGGGCGTATAAGCGCCGTCGTCGCCCTGGGGACCACCCGCGGGGGCGACGACGGAGCCGGTTCCGCGGCGCTCGCGGAGCTGGTCTCGCGCTACGAGCTCCCCCTGGAAGTCGAGACGCTCGATCTCGGCACGCCGGGTCCCTATCTCGGAGAGTTCCTCCGCGGCTATTCGGCGATCCTGATTCTCGATGCGGTGCGCATCCCCGGCGCTCCCGCCGGCAGCCTCCACGTCGAGCGCGACGCGCGGCGGATCCGCTCCGCTCCGCGCCGCACCAGCCCACACGACCCGAACCTGGGCGAGGCGCTCGATCTGCTCGCGCTCGAAGGGGTCTCCCCCGACGAGCTGCTGGTGCTCGGCGTGGTGCCGAAGCGGGTCCAGCTCGGCACGGAGCTCTCGCCGGAGGTGGCGAGCAGCCTCGCTCCGCTCGCCGCCGCCGTCGCCGAGGAGCTCGACCGGCTCGGCGCGCCGGCCAGGCGCCGTGCCATGCCGCTCCCGGCGAACCGCTGGTGGGAGCGCGCCGGGATCTCCGCCGCTCCGGCCTGGGAATCCTCCGAGAAAGCCCCGGAAGCCTGATCTCGCCGGGGTGCCGAGCCTCGCGGGCCCGAGGTCGCCCGAGGCAGAGCGTCCGGATCGCGGGCTACGAGGCGTCGGGCGGCTGCTGGAGGAAGTCGGCCAAGGCGCGGTCCTCGACTTCCATGTGGGCGTAGAGCCAGCGCTCGAGGCGCGCGACGGCGCCCAAGGCGTCGATCTCGGAGCTGCCGTCGAGGCTCCGCCTGAGGTCGCGCAGCTCCTGGATCAGCCGGTCGTGCTCTTCCTGATGCGCCGCGAAGGCGGGGTAGGAGTGCAGGCGCATCAGGAGCTGCTCGGCGAGGAAGTGGGCGTTGGTGAAATCCTCGAGGCGCTCGAAGAGGGCGTCCGCGGACGCGAGATCGCCGGCTTCGAGCACGGTCTGGATCTCGCGCACCAAGCGGGCCTCGAGCGCGTGCTCGCGCTCCATCTCCGCCAGGCCATCCTCGGCTCGCTCCGCGCCGCTCCCCGTGCTCATCCGCTCCCCTCGCCTCCCACTCCCTTCGGGATCGAAGGACTCATCCTCTCACACTCGGCGGCGGCGCTCCGCGCGAGGCCGGGCTCCGGGCGGCAACGCGCTCAGGGGATCAGCGCGACGTCGATCCGGTAGTGGCTCCCGGCGGTCGCGGGGGCGAGGGAGTCGACGACCAGGTAGAGCGTCTCCGAGCCCGGGGCGACCCAGAGGATCGTTTCGACGCCGCCGGGGCCGGCCAGATTCGAGACGTCGCGGCAGGTGAGCGGTTGCGCCGCGCAGCTGCCGTCCGCGAGCAGGTAGATCGCCGGATCGAAGCCGGAATCGAGCGGCGTCACGTCGATCTGGTAATCGTTGCCGCCCGTGACGTCGAGGGCGTAGACGCGCTCGCGACCGCGCGCCGGCTCGCCGAAGCACCCGGCGCCGCCGGTGAGGTCGAGCAGGTTGAGCGCGCCGTGGAGATCGCCCGCCAGCGCCACGGTCGGGATCGCCAAGGGGATCGGAGCGCCTCCGCCGAGGCAGGCGCCGCCCAGCAGATCGGCGCCCCACTCGCCGGTGTCCTCGCCTTCGAAGCCGTCGGCGAAGATCGAGCGCCGGACCGTCACCGCGCCGCTCATGCCGGCGCCTCCGACCCCGCCGTGGATCTCGCAGTGATAGGGAACCCTCTCCGGATCGAAGAAGTCGACCGACGCGCTCCAGGCGGCGCTCGACGGGTCGCCGTTGCCGCCGGCGCCGTCGCAACCGTTCGCGCAGCGGAAGCGGTCGTCGTCGGCCCGCACGTTGTGAAAGCCCCCCAGGTTGGTCCAGGTGACGCGATCGCCCGCGTCGATGGTGACCTGGGAAGGAGAGAAAGCGCTGGTCGGTCCGGCGGCGACCTGGACGTTGGCGGCGTCGGCCGGCGCGGCGAGCCCACCGAGCAAGCAGAGCGCGACGAGCGAAACGATTCGTTCCATCCAGCACCTCCCGGGAGTAGGAAGGCGCACCCTACAACGGATCCGCGGGAGCGCAAGGGCATCTCGACGCCGGCCTCGGGGCGCCGCCCGCAAGGGTGGTGCCGCACCGCGGCGCGACCGGGACAATGGCGCGAGGAGGTTCCGCGATGAACTACCCCTTCTGGGACGCCGGAGCCGGCTACGGGCTGCTCATGAGCTCGATCGCCGTCCTGCACGTCTTCGTCTCCCACTTCGCGATCGGCGGCGGGCTCTATCTCGTCGTCCACGAGCATCTCGCGCGCCGGCGCGGCGACGCCGCGCGCCTCGCCTTTCTCGAGCGCCTGACGCGTTTCTTCGTGCTCGTCACGCTCGTCTTCGGCGCCCTCACCGGGGTCGGCATCTGGTTCGTGATCGGGCTCCTGAGCCCCGCCGCGACCGAGCTCCTCATCCACCACTTCGTCTGGGGGTGGGCGATCGAGTGGACCTTCTTCGTGGTCGAGATCCTGGCCGCGATCTTCTACTTCTACGGCTGGCCGAAGCTCGCACCGCGCGCCCACCTCACCCTCGGTTGGATCTACTTCGCGGCCGCCTATCTCTCGCTGGTCGTCATCAACGGCATCCTGGCCTTCATGCTGACGCCGGGGAAGTGGCTCGAGACGGGCGACTTCTGGAACGGCTTCTTCAATCCGACCTACTGGCCGATGCTGGTGCTGCGCACCGGCGTCTGCCTCGCGCTCGCCGGCCTCTACGCGCTGCTCGTGGCCTCGCGCGAAAAGGACGACGCCACGCGCGGCGCGCTCGCGCGGGTCAACGCGACCTGGACGCTCGCCGGCCTCGCGATGGCGGCGGGAGGGTGGTTCTGGTACCTCCGCGCGATCCCCGGGTCGATCCTCGCCGCGGCCCACGAACGGATGCCCTGGGTGATCGGATGGCACGGCAGGCTGGGGCTCTTCACGCTGCTGCTCGCCGCGGCGGTGCTGCTGCTCGCGCTCCTCGCCGGCCGGCGCCTCCACGTCGCCACGGCGGCGCTGCTCATGCTCCTGAGTCTCGCCTGGTTCGGCTCCTACGAGTTCCTCCGCGAGTCGATCCGCAAGCCCTGGATCGTCGCCGGCGCGATGTACGGCAACGGGATCGAAGCGGCGGCGCTGCCGGAGCTGCAGCGCCAGGGGCTTCTGCCCGCGATGCGCTTCCGGACCGGAGACGACGGGCGCGATCTCTTCCTGCGCTCCTGCCGGAGCTGTCACACGCTCCACGGCTACAAGGCG
>CAYZBH010000059.1:0-20988 GCA_964476605.1 uncultured Thermoanaerobaculia bacterium
GCACCACCACCACGCGTTGGGAGGTCTCCTACCCGATCAACAACTACCTGGTGACGGTCAACATCGCGCCCTACGTGCCGATCGAGGAGAAGTATCACGGCATCGACGGCACGCGCGACGAGACGATCGTCTTCTGGGCGATCCCCGAGCACGTCGAGAAGGCGCGCGCGCTCTGGAAGAAGGCGCCGAAGATGCTCGAGGTCATGGGCAAGCGCTTCGGCGAGTACCCGTTCCTCCGCGACAAGTACTGGGTCGCCGAGACCTCGTACCTCGGCATGGAGCACCAGACGCTGGTCGCCTACGGCTCCAACTTCGAAGACAACGCCTTCGGCTTCGACTGGCTGCTGCTGCACGAGACCGCGCACGAATGGTGGGGCAACAAGGTGACCGCCGCCGACTGGGCCGACTTCTGGATCCACGAAGCCTTCGCCACCTACGCGGAGGCGCTCTACGTCAACGACACGCTGGGCGTCGACAAGTATCTCGAGGCGATGGCCAAGAAGCGGCGGCACATCGCCAACCGCGTCCCGATCGTGCAGGGCAAGGACCTGACGGCCGGTAAGGCCTACGTGGGCGACATCTACAACAAGGGGGCGTGGGTCCTCCATACGCTGCGCTACCTGCTGGGGGACGACGCCTTCTTCCAGGCGGTCTGGCGTTTCCAGAACGACGAGCGCTTCGCCTATCGCACGGTCGTGACGGCCGACTTCGAGAACCTGGTCGCCGAGATCGCCGGGCATCGCATCGACTGGTTCTGGGACCGCTACCTCCGCCGCGCCGAGCTGCCGGTCTACCGCGTGGAGCGCCTGGCGAACGACAACGCGACCGACACGGTGACCCTCTCCTGGGACGACTCGGCGTTCGAGATGCCGCTCCCGGTCGCGGTCGGCGGCGAAATCCGTCGCCTCGAGCTGCCGGGGGGAAAGGCGAGCTTCGTCGTGCCGACCGGAACCACGGTCGACGTCGACCCGCAAGGATGGGTGCTCGCCGACGCCGCGAAGCAGTGAGCGCAGGAGAACGGGCCGTCGCGCCCTGGTGCGTCTCTTCGGCCGCCCCAGAGGCGCGGCGGAGCTAGCCCGGAATCGGCGTGTCGCCCGCGCCCTCGGGAGCGGCGACGCGAACCCTGTCCAGGAGCTCCTCGCCGGGTGCGACGCGCGCCCCCGGCCCGACGATCGAGCGCTCGACCCGCGCCCCGTCGCCGATTTCGGCGTCCGTGAGCACGAGGCTCTCGGCGACGCACGCCCCTGGCCCGATCCGCGCCCCCGCTTCGACCACGACGCGGTCGAGGCGCGCTCCGCTCGCGACCTCGGCCCCGCTCGCGACGCGCGCTCCCCGCGCCGGCTGGCCGTGGAGCCCCCAGTCGAGCGCCCCTTCGCGGTAACGCGAAGCCGTTCCGAGGTCGTGCCAGGAACGCGAGGTCTCGACCGCGCGAATCTCCACGCCCTCCGCGAGGAGCGGCTCGTAGAGCGCCGTCACGATGTCCGAGGGGCCCGGCGGCAGGCGCGCCACGAGCTCCGGGTCGAGCAGCGCCGCGCCGGCGAAGACGCGGTGGACGCGCGCCGCTTCCCAGGCGAGCCGGCGACGCCGGAAGGCGAGAACCCTTCCCCCTTCGAGCGCCACGCCACCGCCGAACGGAGCGACCGCCACCGTGCGGTGGAAGAGGAGGGTCGCCGCGGGGCGCTCGTGGCGCACCTGGCGATGGCGGGCAAGGAGCTCGGCGAGCGGCCAGCGACAGAGGGTGTCGCCGTTGACGACCAGCACCGCCTCCGCGGCGCCGAGAAAGCTGGCGAGCGGCTCCAGGGCGCCGCCGGTGCCGAGGAGCTCCGGCTCCTCCGAGTAGACGAGGGGCAGTCCACGGAAGCTCTCGCCGAACGCGGCGCGGATCCGACTGCCCAGGTGATGGAGGTTGAGCGCCGCCGCCTCGACTCCGGCGCGCCGCAGACGCTCCAGCGTCCAGGCGGCGAGCGGCCGGCCGGCGACCGGCAGCAGCGGCTTGGGCGTCGCGTCGGTGAGCGGTCGCAGGCGCTCGCCGCGGCCGGCCGCGAGCACCAGGGCGCGCAGGCGCGGCGTCGGCACGCCGGCGCCTACGCGTCGTCCCGGAAGAGCATGTCGCGGGGCGCGTCGGGGTGCGCGGCCAGATACTCCTCGTAGAGCATCAGGTAGCTCTTGCGGACCGCGCTCGCGGGGTCGAGCCCGCAGCGCTTCGCGACCGCGGTCGACTTCTCTCCTTCGAACTCGACGAAGTCTCCGATCGGCGTATGGTCGAGGCAGATGATCTCCGCCCCCAGCCGCCACTCCTCGCGGATCTTCTGGTAGCGGCGGACGACCTCGTAGCCCAGGGCCGAGAAGAGCTCGAGCGCCTCCTCGGCACCCTCGATCCGAATCTCGAGCTCCTCGCGGAGCTTCGCCGGGCCATCGAAGGTCGCTGGCCCCTTGAAGGTCACGAGCGCCCCCTGTCCGTCCTGGCGAACGCGCAGGATGCCGCCGTGGCGCGCGAGCTCCCCCTTTCGGTCGAGGAGCCAGTTGTCCTCGTCCGAGGGGGGACCGACGCGCTCCGCCTCGAGCTCGATCAGGCGCCCGCGCAGTGTCTCGAGGTCGACCTGCGCGAACTTGAGCTCGCGCTCGACCGGAGGCTTCTTGGTTCCGCTCACTTGGAGCCCAGCTTGTCGAGCAGGCGCGCGATCGCGCGGATGCCGAGATAGAAGTGGGGGAGATTGAACTTCTCGTTCGGGGAGTGGAGGCGATCGTCCTCCAGCCCGAATCCGAGCAGCATCACCGGGACCTTCAGCACCTGTGAGAAGGTGCCGACGATCGGAATCGCGCCGCCGGTGCGGATGCGCACCGGCCGCCGCCCCCAGACCTCCTCCATCGCGTCCATGGTCGCGTCGGCGATCGGCCCGGTGGCATCGACCGTGACCGGCTCGGCGCCGTGCAGGTAGTCGATCTCCACCCGCACGCCCGGCGGAGCGATCTTCGCCACGTACGCCTTGACGAGCTCGGCCACCTTGGCCGAGGTCTGGTTGCCCACCAGCCGGAACGAGACCTTGCAACCGGCGGTCGCAGGCAGCACCGTCTTCGCCCCCTTCCCCTGGTAGCCGCTCCAGAGCCCCGAGACGTCGCAGGTCGGACGCCCCCAGGTGCGCTCGAGGTAGGTGTACTCCTTCTCGCCCGTCAGCTGGGGGACTCCCAGGTCCTCGCGCACCTCGCTCTCGTCGAAGCCGAGCGCCGCGAACTCCTTGCGTTCCCACTCGGCCAAGGGCGCCACGTCGTCGAAGAAGCCGGGGACCTTGATCTCGCCGGTTCGGCTGTCGCGCAGCGCCGCGATGATCTCGCAGATGGCGTTGGCGGGGTTGGTGACGCCGCCGCCGTAGACCCCCGAGTGGAGGTCGCGGTTGGGGCCGGTGGCGCGAATCTCGAAATAGGCGAGCCCCTTGAGACCGTAGGTGAGCGCCGGAATGCCGGGCGCGTAGAGCGAGGTGTCGGAGACCACGACCGCGTCCGCGGCGAGCTTCCGGCCGGCGTCCTCGCGCACGAACTTCTCGATCGCGGCGCCGCCGCACTCCTCCTCCCCTTCGACGATGAACTTCACGTTGACCGGGAGCTTCCCGCGCACCGCCATCATCGCGTCGACCGCCTTGACGTGGGTGTAGGACTGCCCCTTGTCGTCGGTGGCGCCCCGGGCGACCAGGAGATCCCCCTCCAGGGTGGGTTCGAAGGGGGGGTTGCGCCACTCGCCGAGCGGATCGGGGGGCTGGACGTCGTAGTGGCCGTAGAAGAGAACGGTCGGCTTGTCCGGGCCCGCTCCGAGCCACTCGCCGTAGACCAGGGGGTGCCCCGCGGTCGAGATCTTCTCGACCCTGAGCCCGGCCGCCTTCATCCGGTCGCAGAGCCAGTCGGCGCAGCGCTCCACGTCGCCTTGGTGCTCGGGATCGGTGGAGACCGAGGGGATGCGCAGATAGTCCTTCAGCTCTTCGAGATAACGCCCCTTCTCGTGCTCGACATGGGCGAAAACGTCGGAGGTCTTGGTGGTCATGGTGCCCTCTCTCTGGCGTCCCGCCGGAGCCCGGCGGGCGGACTATCGACTCTAGCAAACCGGGGGCCGGCCCCCGGCGCGTGGGCGCCACTTCAGATCGAGACCCGGATCTCCGGCGGCTTGCGCCGGGACAGGCTGATCAGGTGGACGCCGTTGACCAGCAGGTGGGCGACGATGGCCCCTCCCAGCGCGCCGCGCAGCTCCACGAAGAGGCCGAGCGCGAGCCCCGCGACCAGCGCGAAGAGGCTCCAGACCCTGAGGTTGCGCCCCGGACCAGCATGCAGCAGGGCGAAGAGGAGCGCCGTCGGCAACCACCCGATCGCCTCTTGCAGAGCGCCGCGGAAGAAGATCTCCTCGCCGAGCGCCGAGACCAGCGCCAAGCCCAGCGCGTCGCCGCGCGAAAGGGGCGCGAGCAGCGCCGCGAGCTCCGCTTCCAGAGCCCGCGCGCGCGCCGAACGCCATCTCCAGAGTCGCCATCCACCCAGGAGCAGCGCGCCGAGCCCCAGCCCGCAGCCCACGTCGATCCACCATCCCCCCGGATCGATCAGCAGCTCGAGCCCGAGGCGCCCACGCCGCAGGCCCAGCCAGAGCACCCCCACCACCGCGAGCCCGAGATAGAAGAGCGCCGCCACGTCGAAAAAGGTCCGCGGGCGGCTCGGCGCGACGCTCATGCGCCGCGACGCTAGCATCGGGTGGTGGCGCGGCGGCTCTGCGGCGCCCGGTTTCTGCTAGTTTCGGGGACCACTTCGATGCTCCACGAGCGGCTGCGCTCCGCACGACTGGTGGCGCTCTTCCTGGTGGGTTGCGCCGGCTTCACCGCGCCCCTGCTCCGGCTCGCCTCGGGCGCGCGCTGGCTCGCCGGCTTGCCGCTCGTCTGGGTCTACCTCTACGGCGTCTGGGCCCTGCTCATCCTGCTGCTCGCCGTCGTCCTCCGGCCGCGGGGAGGGTGAGGGCGTGCTCTCGGCCGGCGTCCTCATCGGCTCGGCGCTCGCCTACCTGGGGCTCCTCTTCCTCATCGCCTGGCGCGGCGACCGGCGGGCGGCAGCGGGACGCAGCCCGCTCGCGAGCCCCTGGATCTACTCCCTCTCGCTCGCCGTCTACTGCACCGCCTGGACCTTCTACGGCTCGGTCGGCCGCGCCGCTTCCGACGGCTACGGATTCCTGCCCGTCTATCTCGGTCCGACGCTCGGCGCCGCCCTCTCCTGGGTCGTCTACCGGAAGATCCTCCGCATCGCCAAGGCCGAGCGCATCACCTCGATCGCCGACTTCGTCGCGGCACGCTACGGCAAGAGCGCGACCCTCGCCGCGGCAGTCGCCGTCGTCGCCGTGGTCGGCACCGTCCCCTATATCGCCCTGCAGCTCAAGGCGGTCTCGATCAGCTTCCAGGTGCTCTGGCAAAGCACGCATTCGACGCCGCTCGCCTACGACCAGATCTCCTTCTTCGCGGCCGGGCTGCTCGCCCTCTTCGCGATCCTCTTCGGCACCCGCTCGGTCGACCTGACGGAGCAGCACGCGGGCCTGGTGCTCGCGATCGCCTTCGAGTCGCTGGTCAAGTTGGTCGCCTTTCTCGCGGTCGGTCTCTTCGTCGTCTTCGGTCTCTTCGACGGTTTCGCGGATCTCTTCCGTCACGCCGCGGCGGTCCCCGAGCTCGCGGCGATGCTGGCGCGCGACGGCGCGAGCGATCACACGTGGGCTTGGATGACCTTCCTCTCGCTCCTCGCCTTCTGGTTCCTCCCCCGCCAGTTCCACGTGGCGGTGGTCGAGAACGTCGACGAACGACACCTCAAGACCTCGGCCTGGCTGCTGCCGCTCTATCTGCTCGTGATCAATCTCTTCGTGGTGCCGATCGCGCTCGCCGGACGCCTCGATCCCGCTACCTCGAAGGTCGCCGCCGACACGTTCGTGCTCGCGCTGCCGCTGGCGCGCGACGCCGCGGGTCTCGCCCTCTTCGTCTTTCTCGGGGGTCTCTCGGCCGCCACCGGCATGGTGATCGTCGAGAGCCTGGCGCTCTCGAACATGGTGGCCAACGACCTCGTCCTCCCCTGGCTGCTGCGCCGGCCCGGCACCGTCGAAGGGGACTTTCGCCATCCCTTGCTCGCGACGCGCCGGCTCGCCATCGTCGCCATCCTGCTGCTCGGACATCTCTATGCCGTGGTGGCCGGCACCGGCGTCTCGCTGGTCACCATCGGGCTCGTCTCCTTCGCCGCCGCCGCGCAAGTGGCGCCGGCGATGCTGGGGGGCCTCTACTGGACCGCCGCCACGCGACGCGGCGCCTTGGCGGGCCTGGTCGGCGGTTTCCTGGTCTGGGGCTACACGCTCACCCTCCCGACCCTGGTGGCGAGCGGCCTGATGTCCTCCGGCTTCGTCGAGCACGGCCCCTTCGGCCTGGCGGCGCTGCGCCCCTACGCGCTCTTCGGGCTCGAGGGGCTCGACCCCCTGTCGCATTCGCTCTTCTGGAGCCTGCTCACGAACGTCGGCCTCTTCGTCGGTGTCTCCTCGCTCGCCGACCCGACCGCGGCCGAAGCGCGCCAGGCGCGCCGCTTCGTCGGCATCTTCCGGCGCCGCGGCGAGGCCGAGACCCCGGCCTGGGGGGAGGACGCGCCGCTCGCCGCCGTGCGCACCCTGCTGGCGCGCTTCCTGGGCGACGACCGCGCCGACCGGGCGCTCAAGGCCTGGGCGGTCGAGCACCGGCGCGACCTCGCGCGCATGGTCTACGCCGACCCCGAGCTCATGGCCTACGCCGAGCGGCTCCTCGCCGGCACCACCGGCACCGCCTCGGCGCGCGTCGCGTTGACCTCGGTCGCCGAGGAGAAGCTGCTCGACGTGGGCGAGGTGGTGGGACTGCTCGACGAGACCTCGCGCGTCCTCGCCACCAGCCGCGAGCTCGAGGAGAAATCACGCGCCCTCGAGGCGGCGACCGCGGAGCTGCGGCGCGTGAACGACCGGCTGCGCGAGCTCGATCGCCTGAAGGACGAGTTCCTCTCCACCATGGCGCACGAGCTCAGGACGCCGCTCACCGCGATCCGCGCCTTCGCCGAGATCCTGCACGACAATCCGGAGCTCGATGCCGGGCAACGCGGCGAATTCCTCCGCATCATCGCCAAGGAGAACGAGCGGCTGAGCCGGCTGCTGGTGAGCCTGCTCGACCTGGCGAAGCTCGAGGCCGACGAGTACGCCTGGCGGCTCGAGCCGGTCGATCTCGCGGAGACGCTGGGGGACGCCGTCGCCTCCCTCGGCCAGCTCGCGAGCGAGCGGGGCGTGCGCATCGATCGCCGTCTCGACCTCGATCTGCCGCGGCTCGTCGCCGACCGTGACCGATTGGTGCAGATGGCGGTCAACCTGATCTGGAACGCCGTCAAGTTCTCGCCCGAAGGGCGCGGCCGGGTGCTGGTCGAGGCGCGGCGGCAGGGGGACGCCGTCCGCCTCGCGATCTCCGACAACGGCCCTGGCGTGCCGCACGCCGAGCGCCAGTCGATCTTCGAGAAGTTCCACCAGATCGCCCAGCCCTTCGGCCGCAAGCGGCAGGGGACGGGCCTGGGGCTCGCCATCACGCGGCGCATCGTCGAGCAGCACGGCGGGCGCATCTGGGTCGAGGACGCCGCACGCGGCGGCGCCCGATTCGTGGTCTCATTGCCGCTGAGGCCGGCTGTCCCCGTGCCGGCGAAAACCACCCCGGGAGGTGTCGCTTGGAGCGCCGATCGCGCGTCCTGATCGTCGACGACGAGCCCAACATCGTGCTCTCGCTCGAGTTCCTGCTCGGCCAGCGGGGCTACGAGGTGGCCGTCGCACGGAGCGGCGAAGAGGCCTTGGCCGCGGTTCCCGCTCGCATGCCCGATCTGGTGCTGCTCGACGTCATGTTGCCCGGCATCGACGGCTTCGAGGTCTGCCGCCGAATACGCGAGCTCGACGGCGGCCGCGCGCTCAAGATCGTGCTCCTGACCGCGCGCGGACGCGACGCCGAGCGCGTGCGGGGTCTCGAGGAAGGGGCCGACGTCTACGTCACCAAGCCCTTCTCCACCCGGGACCTGATGGACACGGTCGACCGCTGCCTCGCGCGGAGCGGCGCATGAGGGCGCGGCGGCGGCCGACCGCCGCCGCGACCCGACGCGATCTGCTGGACGGCGAGCTCCGCGCGCTCCGCGGCTCGCTCGCCAACCTGCGCGCCGCCGCCGAAGCGTCCGATACCCTGCGCGCCGGCGGCGACGCGGAGGGCGCGGCACGACTCTTCCAGGTGGTGCTCGAGGAGTCGGCCCGCTCGAGCTCCCTGGTGGAGGAGCTCGCGCGCTCGGCGCTGCCGCGCGCCCGCTCGAGCTCTCGCCGCCCGGTCGCCGAGCTGGTGGCCGAGCTCGACCGTCGGTCCCGCCTGGAGCTCGATCTGCCCGTCGCCGCGTACGCTGCGGTCGAGGCGCGCACCGCGGCCGCCGGTGCGCATCTCCTCGACGCGCTGCTCGGCGCCCTCGGGCGCTTGCGACGCGACTTCGAGGTGGCGCGGGTCGAGCTCCGGACCCGCCTCCACGACGACATGCTGGTGCTCGATCTCGCCTGGAGCGCCGAGGAGCCCGATCTCGCGCGCCTGCGCGAGGCGCACGGCGCGGTGCTCGCCGGCGGCCTGCGGGGGGAGCCAGCCTTGCGCGATGCGGCGCGCGACGCGGGGGGCGAGGCCTGGCTCTCGCTCGACCGCGCCACCGCGACCGCGTCGCTGCGCCTGCTGCTACCGCTCGCCTGAGGCCGCGCTCAGGCGCGCGCCGCTTCGACGATCTTCTCCACCACCGCCGGATCGGCGAGCGTCGTGATGTCCCCGAGATCCTCGGTGTCGCCGGAGGCGATCTTCCGCAGGATGCGGCGCATGATCTTCCCCGAGCGCGTCTTCGGAAGCCCCGGGACCACGAGGATTCGGTCGGGTGTCGCGATCGGACCGATCGCCTGCCGCACCTGCTCCTTCAACATGCCGACCAGCTCGTCCGACTCGTAGCTCTCGAACTCCGGCGTCGAAATGCAGAAGGCGAAGATGCCGGTCCCCTTGATGTCGTGCGGGAAGCCGACCACCGCCGCCTCGGCGACCGCCGCGTGGGCGACGAGCGCGCTCTCGACTTCGGCGGTGCCCAGACGGTGCCCGGAGACGTTGAGCACGTCGTCGACGCGGCCGGTGATCCAGTAGTAGCCGTCCTCGTCGCGGCGACAGCCGTCGCCCGTGAAGTAGAGCCCCGGGAAGCGAGAGAAGTAGGTCTCCTGGAAACGCGAGTGGTCGCCATAGATCGTGCGCGCCTGGCCGGGCCAGGAGCGACGCATGCAGAGGTTTCCCGACACTCCGTTGCCGGCGAGCTCCTGTCCCTGATCGTCGACGAGCACCGGCTCGACCCCGAAGAAGGGCAGGGTCGCGGAGCCGGGCTTGGCCGGCGTCACGCCGGGCAGCGGCGTGATCAGGATGCCTCCGGTTTCGGTCTGCCACCAGGTGTCCACGACCGCGCAGCGCTTCTCCCCGACCACGTCGTGGTACCAGTTCCAGACCTCGGGGTTGATCGGCTCGCCCACCGAACCGAGCACGCGCAAGCTCTTGCGCGAATAGCGCTTCACCCAGTCATCCCCCTCGCGCGCGATGGCGCGAAGCGCCGTCGGCGCGGTGTAGAAGATGTTGACGCCGAGATCGTCGACGATCCGCCAGTAGCGGCCGGCGTCCGGGTAG
Organism: uncultured Thermoanaerobaculia bacterium; assembly: GCA_964476605.1. Lineage (GTDB taxonomy): Bacteria > Acidobacteriota > Thermoanaerobaculia > Multivoradales > JAGPDF01 > JAGPDF01. Next base: position 9,717 of record CAYZBH010000059.1, read on the forward strand.
GTCGGGATCGACTCGAACATCACCGTGGTGGCGCCATTGGCGAGCGGCCCGTAAACGATGTAGCTGTGGCCGGTCACCCAGCCGATGTCGGCGGCGCAGAAGTAGATCTCCTCCGGGTGGTAGTCGAAGACCAGCTTGTGGGTGAGCGCCGCGTAGACCATGTAGCCGCCGGTGGTGTGGAGCACCCCTTTGGGCTTGCCGGTCGAGCCCGAGGTGTAGAGCGTGTAGAGCGGCGATTCGGCGTGCATCCACTCGACCGGGCAGGTCGAGCGCTGCTTCTTCGTCTCCTCGGAGAGCCAGAGATCGCGGCCCTGGGTCATCGGCACCTCGGCGTCGGTGCGCTGCGCGACCAGGACGGTTTCGATGGAGGCGAGCCCTTCGATCGCGCGGTCGACCGTCGCCTTGAGCGGGATCTTCTTGCCGCCGCGCAGTCCCTCGTTCGCCGTCACCACCACCTTCGCCCCGGCGTCGAGGATGCGTCCCCGGAGCGCCTCGGCCGAGAAGCCCGCGAAGACCACCGAGTGCACCGCGCCGATGCGCGCGCAGGCGAGCATCGTGTAGGCGAGCTCGGGCATCATCGGCAGGTAGACGATGACCCGGTCGCCCCGCTTGACGCCCTGCGCGTGCAGAACGTTGGCGACGCGCGCCACCTGGTGCTTGAGCTCCCGGTAGGTGATCGTGCGGTACTCGCCCGGCTCGTCCTCGGCCCAGATGATCGCCACCTTCTCGGGCTGCGTCGAGAGGTGCCGGTCGACGCAGTTGAAGCAGGCGTTCAGGCGCCCGCCGCCGAACCAGGAGAAGTCGACTTCCTCCATGTCGACGTCGAGGATCGTCGACGGCGGGTGGAACCAGCTGATGATCTCCGCCTGCTTGCGCCAGAAGCCCTCCGGATCGTCGAGCGACAGGCGGTAGAGCCGCCGGTACTCCTCGAGCGTGCGGATGTGGGCGCGCTGGGCGATCTCGGGCTTGACGGGAATCATCGCGGGCTCCTTTCGATGCGAGTCCTTGGGTGGGTGGATGGGATCACGAGGCCGTCCTGGGATGGATCTCCGGGAAGCGGCGGGCGAGCAGGAGGTAGAGCTCGGCGGTGCCGAGGGCGTCGAAGAGCGCGTCGTGCGCGGGGTAGCTCGGCAGCGCGAAGAAGGCGCGCGCGCCGGCGAGCGTGGTGGGCACGCCATCCATGCGGCGCGCCGCCACCGGCAAACGGTCCTCCAGGTGCGCGCGGTGCGATTCGACGGCGCGCAGGTAGGCGAGCGTGTCGACGATCGGGAGCTCCGGGGGCTTCCGGCCCACGGCGCGCGCCGCCGCCGCCAGGAATCGCCGTTCGATCGCGGCGCCGTGCACCAGGAGCGCGCCCCCGGGCGGCACCCGGTCGTGAATCTCGGCGAGCAATTGCTCCAAGTCGAGGCCGCCCGCGGTCTCGGCCGGCAGGATCTGGTGGGCACCGATCGCCTCGGCGTCGCGCGGCCGCGTCAGGCGCGGATCGGCCACCAGCTCGTGGCGGCGTTCTCCCCAGCGGATGGTGCCGTCGACCACCGGCACCGTTCCGACCGAGAGGATCGCGTCGCGACGCTCGTCGAGACCAGTGGTCTCGAGGTCGGCGGCGAGGAACGCGGTGGGCGGCGGCGTGCGGCGGCGGAAGAACATGGGTCAGAGGGCGAAACGCTGCGGAAGACTCGCGATGAGCTGGTGGAGGAAACCGAAGATGTCCTTGAGGAAGCGCCGCTCCATGGTGTTGAGCTCGGCCAGGTGGAGCCGATGGCTCGTCGTCACGTCGCCGGTCGCCACGAGCGCGTGCTCGAGCCTGAGGCCCGCGAGATAGCGGAAGGCCTCGGCCAAGGTCGCCGCGTCCGCCCCGAGCACCGGCTCGGCCTCCACCAGGCGGTCGAGCGTCGACTGCGCGGCGCCGCCGGCCTCGAGCGCGAAGAGCCGCGCCACGCCGACGATGAGAAGGCTCCCGCGCTTCAGGTCGAAGCCCGCCTCTCCCTCCTTGAGGCCGCCGAACAGACCGATGGGAAGCGACCAGTTGACCAGCTCTTCGGCGAGCCGCCGCAGCAGATGGCGGCTCCTCCCCGCCTCCCTCCGGAGCTCGGCGAAGGGGGCCAGATCGAGCTCGCCTCCGACGTGGCGCAGATCGAGCAACGTGCAGAGGTCGATCACGACTTCGGCCCGCGGCACCGCGATCCACCCCGCGAGGCGCTGCTCCCAGGCTCCGACCGGGTCGTGCCAGCGCGTCGCCATGTAGCCGCCGGGGCAGCGCGGGAAACCCGCCGCGAGCAGTCCCTCGACCATGTGTGTGGCCAACCGCTCGATCCAGCCGGCACAGCCCGTGGGGTCGGCGCCGGGCGCCTCCCGCCAGGCGAGCGCGTTGTCCTGGTCGGTGGGCAGCAGCTGCTCGCGCCGCCCGTCCGAGCCGTGCACCATCCAGGCGAAGGGGACGGGCGGGGGCCCGATCTCCTCCGTCGCCGCGGCGAGCAGGCGCGCGGCAAGCGTGTCGTTCAACGTCGCGACGAGCGAGCCCAGGTGCGTCGCCTCCACGCCTGCGCGCGAGAGCTCGGCGACCGCGCGGCGTGCATCGCGCGCGTAGTGCGGCAGCAGCTCCGGCAGGGGCTGGCGCCGGATGCGGCGCAGCAGCGAGAGCGGCTGGCGGCTCTGCAGGCGCGCCAGGTCGCTCGCCGAGACCAGACCGACGAGCCGCTCGCCCTCCAACAGCGGCAAGTGCCGCAGACTCTGGCTCGACATCGCGAGCAGTGCGTCGAGGCTGGTGGCTCCGAGCTCGAGCACCGCGAGCGGCGCGGACAGGATCTCCGCCACCGGCGTCTCCGGGGCGAGCCCCGCAGCCAGAACGCGGTCGCGCAGGTCGCGGTCGGTGACGATGCCGTCGACCGCGTGGCGAGGCAGCTCGGAGACCTCCGCGGTCTCCTCCGCGACGAGCAGGGAGCCCAGCCCGAGGGTCTTCATGCGCGCCGCCGCTTCCGCCGCGGTCGCACCGCGCGCGATCGTCACCAAGCGACGGCTCGCGATCTCGCGCAGCGGCACGACCAGCTCGCGTGCCCCCTGCGGCGCGCCGGCGACGGTGGCGCGCAGCCGTTCGGTCAACCCCTCGAGAAAGAAGCGCGCCGCTCCGGGCTCGTCGAGCAGGCGCTCGAAGACCGGGAGTGGCACGCGGAAGAGCAGACAGTCCTCGGCGGCGACGGCGTCGCGCTGCGGCGCCGAGCCGCTCACCATCGACGGGTACCCGAAGCACTCGCCCGGCGCCACGACCTCCAGGACCTCCCCATCGCGCTCGAGGTGAACCAGACCCTTGCGCACGATCCAGAGCGCGTCGGAGATCGCGCCGCCGCGCGACAAGAGGTGCTCTCCCGCGGCCGCGTAGCGCATCTCGAGCGCCCCTTCGATCGCGTCGAGAGCCGCGGCGGGAATGGCGTCGAACGGCGCGTGCTGCGCGAGGAAGACGCGCGGATCGACCGGGGTGGCGGCAGCCGGCATGGGCTTGCGCTAGCCCCGGCCCAGGAGCAGCTCGGTGCCCACCACCAGCAGGAGCCAGAGCCCGAGCGCGACCCAGAACGTCCGCTTGAGCACTTGGAGGTAGGGCGTCCCCTTCGCCATCAGGGTGCCGACCGGCCCGACCAGCGGCCGGCACAGCAGCCGGGCGAATCCCTTGAGCTTGCTCTCGGGCCTGCGGCTCTTGAGCTCGACGACGAGGCCGAAGCCCAGATAGACGAGCAGCATGTAGGCGATCAGGCGGGCGAGCAGGAGGAGCTTGACGGCGTTCGGATCCATCATGGTGCGGCGGAGTCTAAACCCGGTTCCCGGGGCCCGCCGCAGCGGGCCCCGGAACCCCGAGGAACTTCAGTGCGCCGCGTTGATGGCGCGCGACGCCGAACCCGTCTTCGGATAGCGGACGGAGAGCACGAGATCCTGTGTCGCCTGGTCCGGAGCCGTGGTCAGCAACGACACGATCCAGATGGCTAGGAACCCGAGCGGAATCCCGAAGACGCCCGACGCGATGGTGGCCGTGCCGAACCAGGACATGCCGTAGAAGCGGCTGCCGACCATGTAGACAAGCGTCGTCGCGAGGCCCACCGACATGCCGGCGAGCGCGCCGGGGCGATTCGCCCGCTTCCACCAGATGCCCATCACCAGCGCCGGGAAGAAGGAGGCGCCGGCGAGACTGAACGCCCAGGCCACGAGCTCCACGATGATCGCCAGCCTGAAGGTCGCCACCCAAGCGGAGAAGAGGGCGGTCGCGATCAGCAGCACCTTGGTGATCGTCAGCCGCTTGAGCAGGGAGGCCTTCGGATTGATGACGTTGTAGTAGAGGTCGTGCGAGATCGCGTTGGCGATGGTGAGCAGCAGACCGTCCGCGGTCGAGAGCGCCGCCGCGAGACCGCCGGCCATGACGAGCCCGGTGATCACGAACGGCAGTCCCGCGATCTCCGGCGTCGCGAGCACCACGAAGTCGGAGCTCTTCACCACGAAGTCGGCGAACTGCACGATGCCGTCGCCGGCCTTGTCGATGACGTCGAAGAGACCCGCCGGGTGCCAGAGCGTCACCCAGCGCGGCAGCTCCGAGATCCTCGCTCCCACGAGCTTGGTGAACACCGAGAACCGGGCGAACGCGGCGTAGGCCGGGGCCGTGAAGTAGAGCAGGAAGATGAAGAAGAGCGACCAGCCGACCGACGTTCTCGCCTCACGGACCGAGGGGGTCGTGTAGTAGCGCGTGAGGATGTGCGGTAGCCCCGCCGTCCCCACCATCAGGCAGAAGGTGAGGGCGAGGAAGTTCCACATCGCCTTCCCCTTGGGCACCGTCAGGTAGTTGCCGTACTTCGCGTCCTCCGAGGCGGCCAGCGGCTTGGCCTGGGTGAGCGCCGTCTTCTGCGCCGCCGCGAGCTTCTCCTTGTCGGCCGCCGGGGTGGCGGGGTCCTTCAGCTTCGCTTCGGCCGCGTCGGCCTCCGCCTTCCAGAGCGCACGCGTCGCCTTCTCCTGCGGATCGCGGGTGATCTGGAGGGCGTACTGATTGTTCTGCTGCAGCACCTGCCCGTACGCGAACTGCGGCAGCGGATTGTGGAAGAGCTGCCAGGAGAGGACCACCACCGGCACCAGGTAGCTGGTGATGAGAATGATGTACTGCGCCACCTGCGTCCAGGTGACCGAGCGCATGCCGCCCAGCACCGAGCAGAACAGGACGCCGATCAAGCCGACGAAGACGCCGACCTTGAAGTCGAGCCCGATGAAGCGCGAGACGATGAGCCCGACGCCCGTCACCTGCGCGATCAGATAGGTAAAGGAGCAGAGGATGGCGGCGAGCACCCCGATCAGACGCGCCGAGTTGCCGCCGTAACGAGCGCCCAGGAAGTCCGGAATCGTGTAGGCGCCGAACTGCCTGAGGTAGGGCCCCAGGAAGACGGCGAGCAGCAGGTAACCGCCGGTCCATCCCATGACGTAGGCGAGGCCCGAGAAGCCCTGGACCGACAAGGCTCCCGCCATCGAGATGAAGGACGCCGCCGACATCCAGTCGGAGCCGGTCGCCATGCCGTTGTAGATCGCCGGCACGCCGCGACCCGCGACGTAGTACTGGTCGGCATCCGACGTGCGGGTCACGATTCCGATCACGATGTAGATGCCGATCGACAGACCCATGAAGATCCAGCCGATCCAGCGGTTCGGCAGGTCGAAGAACTTCTCGGCGATGCCGATGAGAAGGGTGACGGCGATGAAGCTCAGCGTGTAGAGAGTGAAGATCTTCTTGAGATTCATGCGCGCCCCCTACTCCTTGATCCCGTACTCGAGGTCCTTCTTGTTCATCAGCCGCGCGTAGAGCGCGATCTCGATGACGAAGACGGCGAGCGCCCCTTGGCCCGCCACCCAGTAGCCGAGCGGGAAGCCGATGAAGGTGACCTCATTCAGGGTGCCGGCGAGCAGTCCGCCCAGAATGTAGGCGACCACGAACCAGATGACCAGCAGGATCGTGGTCAGTCGCATGTTGTAGCGCCAGTACTCCTCCTTCTGTTGCTGCGTCAGCTCGGACATCCGTTCCTCCTCCTCAGAACTGGAAGACCTGCCACTGCAGGTTGAACTGGTCGCGCGCCTTGCCGACCTTCGGGTCGATCTTCGTGTAGGAGATCTTGAAGTTGTTGTTGTGCCCGCTCGCGTAGTAGGCGAGTCCGATCGTCGTCCGGTCCTCGTCGACGCGGGTCGGATCGTCGAAGTCCTGCGACGCGAGTTGCACGAAGGGCTGGAGCTTGGCGGCCGCGATGTAGAAACCGGCCTCGACCAGCGTGTTGGTCTGCTTCGGCAGCGAGGTGAGGAAGACGTCACCGTCGGCGTTCACGTAGTCGCCCTGGAGGACGAAACCGTTGCCGCCGCCCACCGGCTGATCCCAGAAGAGGTCGAACGCCGTCGACGTGTAGTCCTCCTGGCTGTCGTAGCTCCCGCCGATCGACAGGGTCTTCGTCTTGCCGAGCGAGGTGCCGCGATAGAAGAGACCGACCTGCGGCGTGAAGAACGAGTACATCAGACGGCCCACGTAGCGCAGGTTGTTCGAGGCGTTGACGCCGCGAGCTCCCTGATAGACGCCGGCGCGATACTCGAGGTGATTGTCGGCGAGATAGCCGCGGGCCCGCAGACCATAGTCGCGTCCGACGCGCGCGGTGAGCGGTCCGGACTCGACGAAGCTGTACGGGCCGTAGTCGATGGCGAGCAGCGAGGCCGCCGACTGGGTGTGATTGTAGGAGACCGCCGGCAGCAGCATGCCGCCGTCGAGCTGGAAGGCCGGCGAGAACTTGTAGGTCGCGACGAAGTCCTGCAGGAAGACGTCGCCCGAATCCTTGACGCCCGCGTTGTTCGACTTGCCGAGGTTGGGGCTATCGGTCTCGAGGAAGATCGAGAGCTTGTCGCCCAACGTGAAGCTCATGAGGATGCGTGCCCGGCGCAGGAAGAGGTTCGTCGCCGTGTCGCTGGTCCCCGCGACGTCCGCCTGCTCGGCCGACAGCTGGCCGAGGATGCCGATCTTGAACGCCAGCTTCTCGTCCGCCGACTTCCACGACAGCTGGGCCGCGGCGGGGGTCGCCGCCACGAGCAGCGCTCCCGCCGTCGCGAGAGCCAACGTCCATGCCGCTTTGCTTCGTACGCTCACCGGAACTCCTTTCTGGCCTCTCGCGGCCCGAACGCGCCCCCTCGGGGGGAACATGGGACCGGCCGCCTCGCGGCGGCCGCGATATCGGGAAATCTGCTGCTCATCGAGCAGAGAGCGTGCCAACCGGGAGCCAGGAAATCCGGGCGTTTGGCCCGCTCCCTTCCTGTCCGCGTGTAGCGATTCGCAACGGATCCGTTCCGCACTGTTGCATTGTGAGAAGACGTGCTACATTCCGTCTCGATGCCACACCACCCGCGTCGCACCCGGTCCGCCGCCGCTCCGGAGCTCGCCGCGGTCACCGCGGTGCTCGCCGCCTGTCCGGCTCCCGCGCTCGTGATCGGGGCCGACGGCGCGCTGCTCGCGGCGAGCACGGGCGCCGAGTCTCGGCTCGGGGTCGCGGCGCTCGCCCGCGGCAAGAGCGCGCGCGACCTGCTGGGCGTCGGCTGGCGCGAGCTCGAGCTCATGGCGAGCGAGGGGCAGAGCGATCTGGTGGTCGATCTCGCGATCGGCTCGCCGGGGGTCCCGCGCGAAGGGTGGCGGCTCCGGCCCGAGCGCGTCGTCGCGCGGGACGGTCGCACGCTCGCCGTGGTCGCCTACCTGGCCGAGCCGAGCGGCGCACCGGTGGGCGGCAAGCGGACCCCCGGTCCGGCGAGCTTCGGCGACCTGTTCGCCGAGGACCCGCGGGTCGCCCAAACCAAGACGGCGGCGGCACGCTTCGCCGGCACGCGGCTACCGGTCCTCCTGCTCGCCGAGACCGGGACCGGAAAGGACCTGCTGGCGCGCGCCATTCACGGCGCGAGCCCGCGCCGGGAGCGCCCGTTCGTGGCGATCAACTGCGGCGCGCTCTCGCCCCACCTGCTCGAGAGCGAGCTCTTCGGCTACGCGCCGGGTGCCTTCACCGACGCCCGCCGCGAGGGGCACGAAGGGAAGATCGGCGCGGCGCGCGGCGGCTCGCTCTTTCTCGACGAGGTCGCCGAGATGCCCGGCCCCCTGCAGTCGCTCCTGCTCCGGGTCCTGGAGGACGGGACCTACTACCGCGTCGGCGAGAGCGTGCCGCGCCAGGCCGACGTGCGCCTGATCTGCGCCACCTGTCGCGACCTGCCGCGCATGGTGGAGGAGGGTGCGTTCCGGCAGGATCTCTTCTACCGCATCGCGGGGGCCTGCCTGACGTTGCCCCCGGTGCGCGAGCGGCGCGACGTGCGCGGGTTGGTCCTCCACCTGCTCGCGCGCCTCGCCGCGCGCGAGCCTGGGCGCTCGCTGCGGCTCGATTCCGACGCGCTCGCCTGGATGGTGGCGCAGAGCTGGCCCGGCAACGTGCGTCAGATCAAGACGGCGCTCGACTACGGCGCGACCCTCGCCGAGACGGGCGAAATTCGCCGCGAGCACCTCCCGCCGATGCTCCTGCTGCGCCCTACGACCCTGGCTCGCCCGGCCGCTCCCAACGGGCGCCCGGACGCGGGGGCCGCCGCCCCTGGCGAGGAGGGGAAAGGAACGCTGGCCGAGATCGAGCGCGAGCTCGTGCAGCGCACCCTCAAGGAGTCGGGAGGCAACGTGGCGCGGGCCGCGCGGACGCTGGGCGTCGCGCGCTCGACGCTCTACCGTCAGCTGCGCCGCGCGCGCGGCGGCTCCGCCGCTAGTTGATCGTGGTCTGCGGGTCGGCGGGCGCCCCGCCGGCATCGGTCGGCTGACCCTCGCCATCGTCGTCGCGCTCCACCACCTTGGCGATCGCGACCAGCCGATCTTCCCCCTCGAGGTCGATCAGCTTCACCCCCTGGGTCGAGCGGCCGATTTCCCGAATGCCGTCGACCGCGGTGCGGATGATCATGCCGTCCTGGGTGATGAGGATCACCTGGTCCCCCGGCAACACCTGCGCCACGCCGACGACCTTGCCGGTCTTCGCCGAGACCTTGAGGTTGATCACCCCTTGGCCGCCCCGCCCCTGCTCGCGGTACTCGGCGATCGCGGTGCGCTTGCCGACGCCGCGGCTCGCCGCGGTCAGGATCGATCCCTCGCGCTCCATGGCCTCGAGGCCGACGACGCGGTCCCCCTTCTTGAGCTTGATGCCGCGCACGCCCGCCGTGGCCCGCCCCATCGGCCGGCAATCGCTCTCGGGGAAGCGGATCGACAGACCGCTCTCGGTCGCCAGGAAGAGCTCCTTCGTGCCGTCGGTGACCTTGACCGAGAGCAGCCGGTCGTCTTCCGCGAGGTTGATCGCGATGATGCCGCCGGCGCGCGGATTCCCGTATTCGGCGAGCGCCGTCTTCTTGATGGTTCCCTGCTCGGTCGCGAAGACGAGGTAGCGGTCTTCCGGAAAGTCGCGGACGGCGATCGTGGTCGAGATCCGCTCTTCGGCGTCGAGGTTGAGCAGATTCACGATCGCCTTGCCCTTCGCCGCCGGGCCCGCCTGCGGGATCTCGTGCACTTTGACCCAGTAGACGCGGCCGCTCTTCTGGGTGAAGACCAGGAGATAGCTGTGCGCGGAGGCGACGAAGAGGTGCTCGACGAAATCTCCCTCCTTGGTCGCCATTCCGGTCCGCCCCTTGCCTCCCCGGCCCTGGGCGCGGTAGAGCGAGAGTGGAGAACGCTTGACGTACCCCGACGAGGAGACGGTGATCACCATGTCCTCGTCCGCGATCATGTCCTCGATCGTGATCTCGTGCGTCTCGGGGATGATCTCGGTGCGGCGCGCGTCGCCGTACTTCTCCTTGAGCTCCTGGAGCTCCTTCCGGATCACCTCGAGCAGCAGCTTGTCGGAGGCGAGGATGGCGCGCAGCCGGTCGATCAGTTGCAGCAGCTCCTGGTACTCGTCGACGATCTTCTGGCGCTCGAGCCCGGTCAGACGCTGCAGGCGCATGTCGAGGATCGCCTCGGCCTGCACCTGGGTGAAGCCGAAGCGCTGCATCAGGCGCTCCCGGGCTTCGGGCGGCGTCTGGCTCTGGCGGATGGTGGTGATGACCTCGTCGAGGTGGTCGAGCGCCTTGAGCAGCCCCTCCAAGATGTGCGCCCGCTCCTCGGCCTTCCGGAGGTCGTAACGGGTGCGACGGATGACGACCGTCTTCCGGTGGTCGAGGAAATGGCCGAGGGTCTCCTTGAGCGTCAGGACCTTCGGCTGGTTGTCGACGATCGCGAGCAGGATGATGCCGAAGGTCGACTGCATCTGGGTGAGCTTGTAGAGCTGGTTGAGGATGATCTCCGGCACCTCGCCGCGCTTGACCTCGATGACGATGCGGATCCCCTCGCGGTCGGACTCGTCGCGGAGATCCGAGATCCCCTCGATCTTCTTCTCGCGCACCAGCTCCGCGATCTTCTCGATCAGCCGCGCCTTGTTGACCTGGTAGGGGATCTCGGTGACGACGATCGACTGCTTCTCGCCGCGGCGCTGGGTCTCGACCGCGGCACGGGCGCGCATCTGGATGATGCCGCGCCCGTTCTGGTAGGCCTGCCGGATCCCCTCGAGGCCGTGGATGAAGCCCGCGGTCGGGAAATCGGGACCCGGCAGCACCTTCATGAGCTTCTCGAGCGGCGTCTCCGGGTCGTCGATGAGGAGATTGAGCGCGTCGCAGACCTCCCCCAGGTTGTGCGGGGGGATGTTGGTCGCCATGCCGACCGCGATCCCGCCGGAGCCGTTGACGAGGAGGTTCGGGACCTTGGAGGGGAGGACCGCCGGCTCCTGCTCGGTGCCGTCGTAGTTGGGCAGCCAGTCGACGGTCTCCTTGTCGATCTCGTCCTTGATCATCTCCTCGGCGAGCCGCGTCAGGCGCACCTCGGTGTAGCGCATCGCCGCCGGATTGTCGCCGTCGATCGAGCCGAAGTTCCCCTGCCCGTCGACCAGCCGGTAGCGCATCGAGAAGTCCTGCGCCATGCGGACGACGGTGTCGTAGATCGCGGAGTCGCCGTGCGGGTGGTACTTACCCATCACGTCGCCCACGATGCGGGCCGACTTCTTGTAGGGCTTGCCCGCCGTGTTGCCCGACTCGAACATGCCGTAGAGCACCCGCCGGTGCACCGGCTTCAAGCCGTCGCGCACGTCCGGCAACGCGCGCCCGATGATCACGCTCATCGCGTAATCGAGGTAACTCCGCTTCATCTCCTCTTCGATGTCGACCGGGATCGGCCGATCGAAGGGCAGGATCG
>CAYZBH010000060.1:0-16427 GCA_964476605.1 uncultured Thermoanaerobaculia bacterium
GAGGAGCTGCATCGGGCGCTCAAGGAGGCGGCGGCGGCGCGCGGACGGACGATCGGCGATCTCGTGGCCGAAAGCGTCGTCGCTTACGGCATCAAGCCGCGCGCCGCGGCGCGGGAGCTGGTCGAACGGGCGCGCTCGCGCGCGGGCCTCGCGGAGAGCGAGGCGACGGCGCTCGCCGCCCGCGAGACGCGTGCAGCGCGCCGCGCTCGGTCGTGAGCGTCGCGCCCGGCCCCCTCTTCGTCGTCGACACCAACGTCGTCGTCTCCGGCCTGTTGACTTCCGAGCGGGAGGCGCCGACCGCCCGCATCCTCGATGCCATGCTCGCGGGGCGGCTCCGCTTCCTGCTGTCGGAGGCGCTCTTGGGCGAGTACCGCGACGTCCTCCTCCGGCCGAGAATCGCCGCGCGGCACGGTCTCGCGAGCGAGGAGGTCGACGCGATCCTGGTCGAGCTCGCGCTCCATGGCGTCTTTCGGGACCTTCCCACCGAGCGCGGTGCGGAGCGCACGGACGGACACCTCTTCGCGTTGCTCGAGTCGGCGGCCGACGCTCTTCTCGTCACCGGCGATCTCGCGACGCTGCGGCGGGCCGGCGCACGGGGTCGCACGCCGCGCCAACTCGAGGCCGCAGGACCCTGAGCGGAGGGTGGGTAGCTGCCGGCGTCGTCGCGCCTCAGCTTCGTCGTCGGCTGCGGGCCGGTCGCGCCTTGCGGTGCGTTCCCGGCGGGGCGATGCCGTAGGGGGGCTCGGGCTCGCGGACAGTCTGGGCGAGCTCCTCTTCGGTGCGGCCCCGGCCCAGCTCGTCGCGCACCCGCTCCGCCAGGTAGACCTTCATGAGCGACTGGTAGGGAACGTCGAGGCGGTTGGCGAGCACCTTGAGATCGGCGAGCAGTGCCTCGGGGAGGCGCAGCGAGATCGTCGCCTTCGACGGCTCGAGATCGGGAAAGCGTGCCGGTCGCGCCGCACCGAGGTCGAAGTAGTCCGCGAAGTCGTGCGTCGCCCAGAACTCCCGTTCGGCGGTTTCGTCGCGGAAGCGCGGGACCGGCTTAAGACGTCGCGTCATCGTCGAGCTCCTTTCGTTCCCGGCGGCTCTGGTCGCGAGCGGTGACCACCCGGATCCGCTCGCCCCGCAGCGTGAAGACCACGGCGAGACGCCGCCCGGTGGCGGTGGGTCCGAAAGCGACCCGCCGGGTTTCGGTGCCGGAGTGCCCGGGATCCTCGGCGAGACGCGGCGCCAGGAGGAAGACCTCCTCGCACTCGCGGGGCGTGACCCCGTGCTGCCGCCAGATCTTCCCGGCGTTGGGCTCGTCCCATTCGAAACCCCGGATGCCGGCGAAGACCCGCGCGCGCTCCACGGCGTGAGTATATTACAGCGATATACTCTAGAAGCGGAGCGTGGGATGGGGTCGGCTTGCGGCCAGGCGCGTCTTAGCGCTCCGGCGCGAGGAGCTGGATGGATTGGTCGGCGAGGCCGACCGCGAGCGGGAGCGCGGGGGTGAAGGCGTCGCCGTCGGCCTGGACGACGGTGTCCGCGGGGGCGACGAGCCGGAGCTCGCGCGCGGTCACGACCTCGATGTCGGGGCGCGCGAGATGGCGTTCGCGCGCGAGATCGAGCGCGAAGCCGAGCGCGTCGCGGCGGCGGCGGCCGCGGAAGAGGAGGACGTCGAGACGGCGGTCGTCGGCGCGCGCGCCGGGGACGATGCGGAAGCTCCCGGCGTATTCGGCGAGGTTCGCCACCACGAAGCCGGTCGCCTCGACGGCGCGGCCGTCGAGCTCGAGCTGGAACCCCGGGAAGCGGTAGCGGAGCCACTCGCGCACCCCGGCCCAGGCGACCGCCCCCTTGCCGAGGCGGCGCTTCAACCGGGGATCGACCGACGCCATGATGCGCGCGTCGAGCCCCCCGGAGAGCTGCATGAGGAAGACGTCTTGGCCGCAACGCCCGACGTCGAAGCGGCGCGGTGTCCCGCGGGCGAGCGCGCGCGCCGCGGCGACCGGGTCGGCCGGGAGCCCGAGCGCGCCGGCCACCACGTTCGTCGTGCCGCCCGGGAGGATCCCCACCGCGAGCTCGCTTCCCGCGACGACCCCCGCGACGACGCGCAGCGTCCCGTCCCCGCCGAGCACGAAGAGCGCGTCGAGCGCCGCGCCGAGCGCTTGGGCGGCGAGCTCGCGGCAGTGCGCGGGGCCGCGCGTCGGCTCGAGCTCGAGCTCGAACTCCGCCGCGAGCGCGGCGCGGATCGCGTCGAGCCGCTTCGCCCGATGCGCGCCGGCGCGCGGGTTGAAGAGGAGCGCGGCGCGGCGCATCCGAGGGAGGGTCAGGGGAAGAGGGTGCCGTTGCGGCCGTCGGGCGCCGGGTAGCCCAGGTGCTCGTAGGCTCTCCGGGTGGCGATCCGGCCGCGCGGCGTGCGCTGCAGGAACCCCTCCTGCAGCAGGTAGGGCTCGTAGAGGTCTTCGAGCGTCCCCCGGTCCTCGCCGACCGCCGCCGCGATCGCCTGGATCCCCGCCGGCCCCCCCTGGTAGACCTCGATCAGCACCGAGAGGAAGCGGCGGTCGAGCTCGTCGAAGCCGAAGGTGTCGACCTCGAGCAGCGCGAGCGCCTTCTTCGCGAGCTCGAGATCGACGCCGCGCGGGCTCTCCTCCACTTGGGCGAAGTCGCGCACGCGCCGCAGGAGGCGGTTCGCGATACGGGGGGTGCCGCGGCTCCGGCGCGCGATCTCGGCGAGCCCCTCCGGCGCTGCTTCGACGTTCAGCAGCTCCGCCGAACGGTGCAGGATGCGCGCGAGCTCCGCCGGGGGGTAGAAGTCGAGACGGTGGACGATGCCGAAGCGGGCGCGCAGTGGCGCCGAGATCAACCCGGCGCGCGTCGTGGCGCCCACCAGCGTGAAGCGCGGCAGATCGATCTTCACGGTGCGCGCCGCCGGGCCCTGGCCGATCACCAGGTCGAGCTTGTAGTCCTCGAGCGCCGGGTAGAGCACCTCCTCGACCGCCGCCCCGAGGCGATGGATCTCGTCGACGAAGAGCACCTCCCCCGGTTGCAGATTGGTGAGGATCGCCGCGAGGTCGCCGGCGCGCTCGAGCACCGGGCCCGCCGTGGTCCGGAGCGGCGCGCCCATCTCCTTGGCGAGGATGTGCGCGAGCGTCGTCTTGCCGAGCCCCGGAGGGCCGAAGAAGAGGGCGTGGTCGAGCGGCTCGCCACGCTTTCGGGCGGCGCGGATGAAGACCTTGAGGTTCTCGACGATCCGCTCCTGGCCGACGTACTCGGAGAGATCGCGCGGGCGGAGCGTCTGCTCCAACCCCCGCTCCTCCTCCTCGCCCGCCCCCGAGAGCACACGCTCGGCCGCCATGGCGGGATCTTAGACCCTCGAGAGGCGCCGGAGGGCGAGGCGCAGGAGCTCGTGGAAGGCGGCCTCGGGCGCGTCCTGGCGCGCCGCGGCGACGGCCGTGCCCGCCTGCGACTCCTTGTAGCCGAGGTTCACCAGAGCCGCGATCAGGTCCTCGTCCGAGGAGTCGACGGCGGCCTTGGCCGGCAGCGCGGCGGCGAGCTTCTGGAGCTTCTCGCGCAGCTCGACCACCATGCGCTCGGCGGTCTTCTTGCCGACCCCGGGAATGCGGACGAGGCGCGCCAGGTCTCCCGCCGCGAGCGCCGCGAGGAGGTCGTCGGGAGGCATCCCCGAGAGCACCACCTGGGCGAGACGAGGGCCGATGCCGGAGACCGCGATCAGGTGCTCGAAGAGCTGCTTCTCGCGCGCGCTCCAGAAGCCGAAGAGCGCCAGCTGGTCCTCGCGCACGTGCGTGTGAACGAAGAGCCGGACGGAGGCCCCCGGCTCGGTCTTCTCGATCTCGTAGAACGTGGAGAGCGGAATGGCGACTTCGTAGCCCACCCCGCCGACGTCGAGCAGCAGGCGCTCGGGGGAGCTCTCGACGACGCGTCCCGTGAGCAGCCCGATCACGCCGCGGATCTTATCCCCGACCCGGGTCTCGGATTTCGCGAGGCCGGGATGCCGGGGCGCCCGGATGCCGGGGCGGCGCTAGCTTCCCTGCTGCGTCTCGCCCAGGAGGCCGAACTGCTGCAGGAGCGGGCGGTCGTAGTTCACCTTGAGCTCCCGCTTCTTCTGCTCGACCACGGCGCCGAGCAGGCGATTCACCTCGTTGCGTTCGAGCGCCTCGCGGGTCGCCGTCTTCTCGTTCGCGAACGCCGCCGGATCGAAGCCCTTGCGCGCCGTGATCTGGAAGAGAGCGGGGCCCTGCGGCGTCGGCACCGGTCCCTCGAACTCGCCGGCCCGGCCGGCGAGCGCCGCGGCGATGAGCTCGGGAGCCTGGCCGAGGCCGGTCACCGAGCCGTCGCGGCCGAACTCGCCGCTCTCCTTGACTTCGACGCCCAGTTCCTTGGCGACGGCGTCGAGGGTCTTGCCGGCCGCGAGCTCGCTCTTGGCGGCGGCGAGCTTGGCGGTCGCGCGCGCGTCGAGCTTCACCTTGAGCAGCGCTTGACGGACCTTGCCCTCCACCTCCGAGAGCTCGGGGAGCCGCTCCGGCTTCTCCTCTTTGAGCGAGAGGATCGCGTAGCCCCGGTTGATCTTGACCGGCGTCGAGGTCTTCCCCGGCTCGAGCGCGAAAGCGGCCGAGGAGAAAGGCGTCCCACGGCCGACGCCCGGAACCACCTCGTCCCGTCCGAAGGGGGGCGTCTGAATGAAGACCACGGTGTCGTTGTCGGCGAGCGCCTTGAGCTGATCCTCGGTGGTCAGCTGGTCGGCGGCGATCCGGCGCGCCAGCTCGTCGGCCTTGGCTTTGGCGGCGTTGTCGGCGCGCTCGCCGGCGAGCCGCGCGCGCACCTGCGCCTCGACCTCGCTGAACGGCTTCTGGCCGGCGGAGCGATGGTCGAGGACCTGGATGAGATGGAACCCGAACGAGGTCCGCACCGGCCCCACCAGGCTGTTCGGCGCGGCGGCGAACGCCGCATCCTCGAACTCCTTGATCATGCGTCCACGGCCGAAGTAGCCGAGGTCGCCGCCGCGGCTCTTCGAGCCCGGGTCCTCCGAGATCTCGGAGGCGATCTTGGTGAAGTCCTCGCCCTTCTCGAGCCGGCGCTTGGCGGCCTCGATCGCCGCCTGCGCCGCGGCCGCGTCGTGCTGATCGTCCACCTTGATCAGGATGTGGCGCGCCCGCACCTGCTCCTCTTGCGCGAAGTCGGAGAGGTGATCGTTGTAGTAACTCTCGAGCTCGGCGGGCTGGAGGTCGATCTTCGCGCGCATCCGCACGGTGTCGACAAGCAGGTAGTCGACCGCCCGCTGCACGGGCAGACGGAACTCCTCCTGGTGCCCGGCGAAGTAGGAGGAGAGCTCCTCGGGGGCGATCTGCACCTCCGCCTGCACGCTGCGTGGCGGGAGGATCAGATAGCGGACGCTCGCGCGCTCGGCCTGGTCGCGATAGCTCTTCTCGACCTCGGAGTCGGAGATGGCGACGCTCGCCGAGAAGATCGCCGAGAGCTTGGTGAGCAGGATCTGACGGCGCACGGCGTCCTCGAAGTCGCGCACCGCGTAGCCGTTGGCGCGCACGAAGCGCTCGTAGGTGGGTTGTCCGACGAAGCCGCCCTGCTCGTCCTTCATGCCCGGGATCTCGAGGATCGTGTTGCGCACCTCGGTGTCGCTCGCCGTGAGCCCGAGCCGCTCGGCCTCGCCGAGCAGCACGCGCTGGTCGATGAGGCGGTCGAGCGCCTGCAGCGGCAGGCGCATCTGCTGCGCGAGCTGTGGCGTGAAGTTGTCGCCGAACGCCTGCCGGTACTGTTCCTCGAGGCGCTGGTACTCGCGCTGGAACTCGGCGTAGGAGATCTCGTCGCCGCCCACGGTGGCCGCCGCCGAGCGTCCGCCCCCCGTGCCGCGCAAGGCGCCGCCGAAATCGACGAACACGAAGGCGACGAAGATCAGGACGACGAGCCAGAGGATCCAGGAGAGGTACTTGAGATTGTCGCGGAGAATCTTCAGCATCGGGAGCTCCAGGGGGCGCGCGGAGCGCGCGTGAGAACGCTCGAAGATACCAAGCGCCCCGCGCGCGGCACAAGGCGGGGCCCCGGGCGGATTCCTTCGCCCCGTCGTAACTTGCTGTAGAATCAGCTTCTTCGCCCCGAGGCGAAGGGGACGGACGAGGACCCCCGATTGCCCACGAACCCATTCGACAAGCGCACGCGCGGTTGGTACACGGTCTCGGTCGACACCCTGCGAGGTGTCGCCATCCTGGCCGCCGTCGCGATTCTCGCGATCGCCGGCTTCGCGCTCTACGGGCAGTGGCAGGAGCGGTCGCTCGAGCGGGAGGCGACGGTGCTGCTCGACGAGGTGGATGGGTTGCTCGTCAGGGCGAGCACCGAGCAGCCGGGCGGCGGCTTCGCCGAGGAGCTCGAGGCGGCGCGCCGCGGGCAAGAGTCGGCGCGCACCGCCTTCGCCGTGCAGGCCTACCGGGACGCGGTGGCCGAGGGGAAACGCGCGCGCGCCCTGCTGCTCGCCATTCTGGACGCCTCGGCGAGCCGCGCCTCGACCGGCGAGGCCCAGTTCATCGCGGTGCAGGGGGGCGTCGAGTACCGGCGCGGCGAGCGCGGGGAGTGGGAGGAGGCGAGAAGCCGCGTCGTCTTGCAATCGGGCGACTACGTGAAGACCTCGATCAACGGCTCGGCCGAAATCGTCTTCCTCGACGGCACCCTCTATACCGTGCGGCCGAACACCCTCTTCCTGGTGACGCGGGGCCAGGGCAGCGGCGGCTCCGGCACCCAGACCATCGCCATGGAGTACGGTTGGGTCAATCTCAACACGGCGCAACGCGGCTCCCGGGTGACGACGCCGCGCTCCGAGGCGCACGTGGGCCGCGAGTCCGACGTCGTGGTCTCCTACGATCGCGCCTCCTCGACCGGGCGTTTCGTCGCCTACCGGGGCGCGGTGGACGTGGCGTCGCAAGGTGGTCAGCGCAAGCAGGTGGGCGAGCTGCAACAGGTCACGCAGGTGGGCGACCTGCTCTCCCAGCCGAGCCGCCTGCCGCAGGCTCCGGACATGGAGCGGCCGGCGGACAATCACGAGGAGATGCTCGATGCCGGACGAAGTCTGGTGCTCGGCTGGGCTCCCGTCGCCGGCGCGGCGCGCTATGCCCTCCAGGTCTCGCGCAACCGCCTGTTCGTCGACAACGTGATCGACGTCGCCTCGCGCACCAAGACCGAAGCGACCCTGGGCCTCAAGGGGGAGGGCACCTTCGAATGGCGGGTGGCGGCGATCGGCCGCGATGGGCTGCAAGGCCCCTGGAGCGCGCCCTGGACCTTCCGCGTGCTCGCCGGCGAACGGCCGGGCGAGCGCGGGGACAAGACGCCGCCGCAGCTGGTGATCGACGAGGTGCAGGCGTATGGCAACATCTTCATCGTCGTGGGGCGCACCGAGGCCGGCGCGACCGTCCGGCTCAACGGTGAGCCGGTGGCGGTGGCGGCCAACGGCACCTTCACCAAGACGGTCCTGCTGACCACCGAGGGCTGGAGCCTGCTCGAGATCAAGGCGATGGACACCTCCGGCAACGAAGCCGCCTTGCGTCAGCGCGTGTTCGTCGAGACCCTGTAGACGCGGACGCGGCGAGCGGACGCAGAGACTTCGCAAAGAAGGGACGCTATGGCCTTGGGCTCCATCCTCCGCTATTTCTCGAACGATCTCGCGATCGACCTCGGAACCGCGAACACGCTCGTCTACGCGCGCAACCGCGGGATCGTCGTCCGCGAGCCGTCGATCGTGGTCATCAACAAGCTCAACAACCGGATCGAGGCGGTGGGCGCCGAGGCGAAGGAGATGTTGGGCCGCACGCCGGGCAACATCGAGTCCATCCGGCCGATGAAGGACGGCGTGATCGCCGATTTCGAAGTCACCGAGCGCATGCTCGACTACTTCATCAAGAAGGCGCACGGACGCAAGATGTACGTCCATCCGCGCATCGTCATCGGCGTGCCGGGTGAGATCACGCAAGTCGAGAAGCGGGCGGTGCGCGACTCGGCGCAGAAGGCCGGCGCCTCGGAGGTCTATCTCGTCGAGCAGGCGATGATGGCGGCGATCGGCGCCGGGCTGCCGATCACCGAGCCCTCGGGCAACATGATCGTCGACATCGGTGGCGGCACCACCGACATCGCGGTGATCTCGCTGTCGGGGATCGTCTACTCGCGCTCGGTGCGGGTCGCCGGCAACGAGATGGACGAGGCGATCATCAACTACCTCAAGCGCAAGTACAATCTGCTGATCGGCGAGCGCACCGCCGAGCTCATCAAGTGCGAGATCGGATCGGCGTTCCCGCTCAAGGAGCGCCTCACCATGGTGATCAAGGGACGCGATCTGGTGGAGGGGATCCCGAAAGAGCTCACGATCTCCGACGAGGAGATCCGCGAGGCGCTCGCCGAGACCGTCAACGTGATCGTCGACGCGGTGCGCATGGCGCTCGAGCGGACGCCCCCCGAGCTCTCGGCCGACATCATGGACAAGGGCATCGTGCTCTCGGGAGGGGGCGCCCTCCTGCGTTCGCTCGACGAACGCATCCGTTCGGAGACCGGCCTGCCCGTCGTCCAGGCGGAGGATCCGCTCGCCTGCGTCGTGCTCGGCACCGGGCGCGTGCTCGAGGACATGAACCTCCTGCGCAAGGTCTCGATCCGCTAGCCCCGGTGCGCGCCGGCGGCCGCCCGTGACTCCGCGCCGCATCCGTTGGCTCTTCCTGCTGCTGGTGGTGGGCCAGTTCTTCTTCCTGGCGGCGCAGACGCCCGACCGTGGGGGCGCCGGGAGCCTGCTCGAGGGAACGCTGCTCCGGGGCCTGGGGCCGGTAGCCCGTCTCGTGGAAGGGGCGGAGCGCGGCGTCGCCGGACTCGGCGAGGCGTGGCGGTCGCACGGCGAGCTGGAGCGCGAGAACCGGCGCCTGAAGCAGGAGCTCCTGGAGCTCCGGCGGCGCGAGCTCAGACTGGACGGGTTGGAGCAGGAGATCGAGCAGCTGGCGCGCGCCGAGCAGCTCGTGCGGCGCCCCGCCGCCGCGCTCCGGGTGGCGGAGGTCGTCTTCGCCGATTACGGTTCCTGGCTCCGCTCGCTCGTCATCTACGTCGGGGACGGCGCGGTGCGGCGCAACGAGCCGGTGCTCGGCGACGCGGGGCTGGTGGGGCGCGTCGTCGCGGTCGCGGGCGGCTACGCCAAGGTGCAGCTCATCACCGACCGCGCGGCCTCGGTGGGCGTTCAGCTCTCGGCTTCGCGCCGTCAGGGCGTCCTGCGCGGCTCGCGTCCCGGCGAGCTGACGATCGACTTCGTGCCGCGCCAGGCCGAGGTCGAGAACGGCGACGCCGTGCTGACCTCCGGCATCGACGGCGTCTATCCGCGCGGCATCCCGGTCGGCACCGTGGTGGCCGTGGAGCCGGGCAGCGAGGTCTTCCACCGCATCCTGGTGCGCCCCGCGGTCGACTTCTCCCGCCTCGCCTTCGTCTACCTGCTCGAGGGGGACACCCCCCCCGCCGAGCTCTCCGCCGGGGAGGGAGCGCATGCGCTTCGCTAGGTTCGCCGGAGCCCTCGCGGCCGCGGCACTTCTGCACTTCGTCGGCACGGCGCTCTGGCCGAGATTCCCGCAGGCGGTGGATCTCTTCCTGCTGGTCGTGGTGCTCGAAGCGCGCTTCGGCGGCCCGCTCGCGGGCATGTTCGCGGGGCTCGCCTGCGGCTGGGTCTCGGACGCCCTCTCCGGCGGCCCCTTCGGTCTCTTCGGGCTCGCCAACACGATCGTGGGGTACGGCACGGCGCGCGCCGCGCAGCAGCTCGTCGTGCAGCGCGCCTCCGGCATGACGGCTCTCTTCGCGGCCGGTTCCGCCGCCCAGCAAGCGATCCTCGCCGGGCTCGCGCTCCTCTTCCGCGATCAGGTCGAGCTCCCCGATCCGCGCTGGCTCGCGATCAAGGTCGGAACCACCGCGCTCCTGGGTCTCGCCTGGACCAGCGCCGCCTCCGCGCTCGCCCGCCGCTACCGCTTCTGGCGCGGCAGCCGCAGCTCCAAGCTCAAGCTGCCGGACTGAGCGGCGCGGGAGGGCGCCCCGGGGGGCTTGCTCGCGGGGCCGGGCGGCGGTAATAGAGTCGAGGGGATGCGAGTCGGAGAACACCGGGACGCGCTGGTCGGCAGGGTGCGGATCCTCTCGGGGGTGGTGGGGATCGTGCTCGCGGGGATCGCCTCGGCCTTCTGGTTCGTGCAGGTGGTCAAGGGGAGCTACTACCGCGACCTCGCGGAGAACAACCGCCGGCGTACGCTCGCGATCAAGGCGCCGCGCGGGACGATCTTCGACCGCGAGGGACGGGTCCTGGTCGAGAACCTGCCGAGCTACAACCTGTTGCTCGACCGGAGCCGCACCCGCGAGCTCCCGGCGAGCCTCGCCTTCGCGGCGCCCATCCTCGGACGCCCCGAGGAGGAGCTCGACGCCCTCCTCGCCCGCTATCGCGGGGTGCCCGCCTATCAGCCGGTCCTCCTCGCCGAGGGGCTCGGGCTCGAGCAGGTCGCGCGCTTCGAGGTCGAGCAGCTCGACCACCCCGAGTTCGTCATCGACGTCTCGCACCGGCGTCTCTACCGTGCCGGCCGCTACGCGGCGCATGCGTTGGGCTACCTGGGCGAGGCGCGGCCCGACGAGCTGGGGCGCGGCGACCGCGGCCTCAAGTCCGGCGATTGGGTGGGGCGGCGCGGCGTCGAGCGGACCTACGACCGGAGTTTGCGTGGCGCCGATGGGGAGCGCGTCGTGGTGGTCGACAGCCGGGGAGCGCCGGTGGCGGAGCTGGGACGCGAGGTGGGGCGTCCGGGCGAGGCACTGACGCTCACCCTCGACGGCGAGCTGCAACAGGAGGCCGAGCGGCAGCTCGACGGGCGCGCGGGAGCGATCGTCGCCCTGGATCCGCGCGACGGCGCCATCCGCGCGCTCGTCTCCTCCCCATCGTACGATCCCAATCTCTTCGCGCGCCGCCTCGCGATCGCGGAATGGCGCGAGCTCGTCCAGGATCCGCTGCTGCCGCTCCAGAACCGCGCGCTCCAGAGCGCCTATCCGCCGGGCTCGGTGTTCAAGGTGGTGCTCGCCGTGGCGGGGCTGGCCGAGGGGGTGATCACGCCCGAGGACGGGTTCTTCTGCAACGGTGCGAAGACCTTCTACGGTCGCCCCTTCCACTGCTGGAAGGCGGGTGGACACGGGTGGATGAACCTCGAGTCGGCCCTCCAGAACTCCTGCGATGTCTACTTCTACCAGCTCGGGCAGAAGCTCGGCATCGAGCGCATCGCGCGCTACGCGCGCCTCTTCGATCTCGGCGTGCCGACGGGCATCGACATCGAGGGGGAGGCGACTGGCCTGGTGCCCGACCCGGGTTGGAGCGAGCGGGCGCGCAAGCGCCCCTGGTACCCTGGCGAGACGATCTCGGTGGCGATCGGTCAGGGCGCGCTGCTCGCGACGCCGCTCCAGATGGCCGTCCTCATGTCCGCCATCGCGAACGGCGGCGCGCTGGTGACCCCGCACCTGGCGCGCGACGCGAGCGTGCCGGCGCCGCGCCCTCTGGGCCTCTCCCCGGACGTGCTCGCGACGGTCCGCCGGGGGCTCTGGAAAGTGGTCAACGCGCAGGGCACCGGCGCCGCGGCGGCGGTGCCCTGGGTCGCTGTGGCGGGCAAGACCGGCACCTCCCAGGTGGTGGCGCACGAAGCGTACGAGGACACCAGCGACCGCCCCTACCAGGAGCGCAACCACGCCTGGTTCGCCTCCTTCGCTCCCTTCGACCGGCCGGCGGTCGTCATCGTCGTCTTCGTCGAGCACGGTGGCCAGGGGTCGCGCACCGCCGCACCGATCGCCCGCGCTCTCTATGAGAAGCTCTACCGGCCCGATCACCCCGCCCCTGCCGCTTCCTGACACGCGCCCGCGCCTGGGCGACCTGGTGCGGGTGCGCTGGGGGCTGCTCGCGGCGGCGTTGGTGCTCTCGGCGGTGGGGCTCCTCACCGTGCACAGCGCCTCGGCGGAGGGAGCCGGGGACTACTTCGCGCGCCAGCTGGTCTGGTTGGGCGTCGGTCTGGTCGCCATGGTCGTCGCCTTCGGCTTCGACTACCACACGCTGCTCGGCTTCTCGCTGCCGCTCTACGTCGTGAGCCTGCTCGCCCTGGCCCTCGTCCTGCTGGTGGGGCACGAGGCGGGAGGAGCGCAAGGGTGGTTCCGGCTGGGCTCGGTGGGGCTGCAGCCGTCGGAGTTCGCGAAGTTGGTGACGACGCTCTATCTCGCACGCTTCCTCGCCGCCCCGTCGACGCGCGCGCTCCCCTTGACGCAGATCGCGGGCGGCGTCGCCCTGGTGCTGCTGCCGATGGCGCTGGTGGCCTTGGAGCCCGATCTCGGAGGAGCCGCGATGTTCGTGCCGATGGCCGCCGCCATGCTGCTGGTGGCGGGTGTCGGCTGGCGCGTCCTCGCCGGGACCCTCGCCGCGGCGCTGCTGCTGGGCTCCCTGGTCTGGAGCTTCGGCATGAAGCCCTATCAACGCGAGCGCGTCCTCACCTTCCTCGCCCCCGACCGCGATCCGCTGGGCGCCGGGTATCAGGTGCGGCAGTCGAAGATCGCGGTGGGCTCCGGGGAGATCGCTGGCAAGGGCTACCTGCAGGGGACGCAGAGCCAGCTGCGCTTCCTGCCGGCGCGTCACACCGACTTCATCCTGGCGGTGCTCGCCGAGGAGTGGGGTTTCGTTGGCGTGGCGACGGTGCTGGCGCTCTACGCGGTCTTCCTCTGGAACGCGGCGGCGGTGGCGATGCGCGCCCGCGACCGCGCCGGCATCCTGCTCGTGGTGGGCCTCGCGGCGGTGACCGCCTTCCACGTCCTCTACAACTCGGCCATGGTGATCGGCCTCGTGCCGATCACCGGCATTCCGCTCCCCTTCCTCTCCTACGGCGGCTCGTTCACCCTGATCAATTTCGTGGCGCTCGGGCTCATCCTCGGCGTCGACTTCCGCCGCTTCGTGAACCGCTAAGATTCCCGCCGGAGAGGAGCCGCCGTGGCGCACAAGATGCTGGTCGAGAGCGATCCGCACGAGACGCGGATCGCGGTGCTCGAGGAGGACCGACTGACCGAGGTCTTCCTCGAGCGACGCCATCACCGCGGCGTGGTCGGCAACGTCTACCAGGGGCGCGTCTCCCGCGTCCTTCCGGGCATGCAGGCCGCCTTCGTCGACATCGGGCTCGAACGGGACGCCTTCCTCTACGTCGCTGACGTCATCGATCCCGGGCGCGCCGACGAGGACGCGGAGCTCGGCGCCGGCGAGGGCAACGGCACCGGCGGAGGCGAGGACGAGGGCGCGGCGGAGGCGGCCTGGAGCGAGCCGTCCATCGACTCGCTGCTGCGGGTCGGGCAGGAGCTCCTCGTCCAGGTCACGAAGGACCCGCTGCCGAACAAGGGGGCGCGCGTCACCACGCAGGTGACGTTGCCCGGGCGCTTCCTGGTCCTCCTTCCCACCGTCTCGCACGTCGGCGTCTCGCGGCGCATCGAGGACGAGGCGGAGCGCCAGCGGCTGCGAGAGCTCCTGGAGGGGTTGCCCCGGGCCGCGGGAGGAATCATCGTGCGGACCGCCGGCGAGGGGAAGAGCGGCGAGGAGTTCCGCGCCGACATCGCCTATCTCGAGCAGCTCTGGGAAGGGGTCCGCAGGCGCGCCGAGAGCGCCGCCGCGCCGAGCCTCGTGCATCAGGACCTGGACCTCGCGCTGCGCGTGGTGCGCGACCTCTTCTCGAGCGAGTTCACCGTCCTCTGGGTCGACGGCCAGACGACCTACACGCGCATCGTCGAGTTCCTCGACCAAGTGCAGCCGGCGCTCGTCTCGCGCGTGCGCCTCGACCGCGAGGAGCGAGGGCTCTTCGAGCGCTTCGGCATCGAGCGCGAGCTCGAGGCGGCGCTCAAGCCCAAGGTCTGGCTCAAGTCCGGCGGCTACTTGGTCATCAACCCGACCGAGGCGCTGGTCGCGATCGACGTCAACACGGGGCGCTACGTCGGCACGCGGAGCCTCGAGGAGACGGCGCTCGCCACCAACCTCGAGGCGGTCGAAGAGGTGGTGCGACAGATCCGGCTGCGCGACCTGGGCGGGATCATCGTGCTCGACCTGATCGACATGACCGACCGCGCGCACCGCGAGCGCGTCTTCGCGGCGCTCGAGACGGAGCTCAAGAAGGACCGCGCCAAGTACAAGGTGCTCTCGATCTCCGAGTTCGGCCTGGTCGAGATCACGCGCAAGCGATCGCGCGCCAACCTCGAGCGCCTGCTCACCCAGACCTGTCCCCACTGCGAGGGGAGCGGCCGCATCCAATCGGTGGCGACGATCTGCCTGTCGCTGCGCCGCGCGGTGCTCAAGATGGCCGGCACGGTGAGCTCGAAGCAGCTCCTGCTGCGCGTTCACCCGGACGTCGCGAAGGCGCTCCAGCGCGAGGAGCGCGCCATTCTCGAGGAGCTCGAGCGCGAGCTCGGCTTCGCGGTGATCGTGCAGGCCGACGCCAAGCTCCACCCGTCGAGCTTCGATATCCTCGAAATGTGACCCCGATCCCCTTCGCCTGGCCGGGGTTCCGAGGAGAGGCGGCGGAGCGCTTGGCCGGCGCCGACCTCGTGGCGGCCGCTCGCCACCTGCTCGACGCCGGCTGCGCGACCGAGACGCTGCACTGGGGGCGCAACTACATCTACGCCGCCCGGCTCGAGGTGCCCGACGGCGAGCTCGAGGTCGCGGTCAAGCAGTTTCGCGGGGACTCGTGGCGTGAGCGGGGGCGGCGGCGCCGCGGCCAGGGGAAGGCGGCTCGCAGCTTCGCGATGGCCCGCGCCTTGGCGGCGGCGGGCATCTCGACGCCGGCGCCGCTCCTGGTGGCCGAGAGCGAGGATCCCGCGGGGGTCGCGATCTACGCCTCGGAGCGCCTCGTCGGGCGCGTCGAGGCGCGCTACTTCCTCCGGGCGCGGAACGCGGGGCGGGACGGCGAAGAGTTTCCCGGGATCGACGGCGCGGTGCTCCTCGCCGCCATCGCCCGCTTGGCGCGGCGGCTCCACGACGCCGGCTTCTACCATCGCGATCTGTCGATCGGGAACCTCCTGGTGGCGCCCGGGGCTCGCCCGGAGGAGATCGCCGATGTCGCGCTGCTCGACCTCAACCGCTGCCGGCGGCAGCCGCGCGTCAGCCCGCGCGAGCGGATGCTCGACCTCTGCCGGTTGCCGCTCGAGCGGGCCGCTGATCGCGAGCGGCTCCTCGCGGTCTATTTCGAGGGCGAGACGGTTCCGCCGCGGGGGCGCGCGATCTACGAGCGCGCCCGCCGCCGCTTCGCCGCCAAGCACCGCCTCAAGAACGGCCTCGGAGCCGCCCGCGAGCGGCTCAAGCGCTGGCTGGTGCCGCGCGGGACCCACGCCCACATCCCGCCGCCGCCCGTGGGCGCATCGGCCCGCGACAAGAGCGTCTGGGACCACCTCTCGGACCAGCCGCACTCGCACGCCGGCCGCCTCGAGCGCGTCCGGGTGCGTTTCGCGGACCTGCCCGCGCAGGTGAGCGGCCTGGTGGCCCTGGCGGGCGCGGTGCCCCGCGTCCGGAGGCGCTATCGGGAGCTCGCCCGCGCCCACCCGGGCGCTCCCTTCGACTGGCCCGGCGCCGGCGTGGCGCTTCGCCCCTCGACCGAAGACCCGGCGGCGCTGCTCGCGGCGGTCGACGACCTCGGAGTGCGCCAGGTCCTGCTGCGGCTCCACCCCTGGCAGGAGGAGCACGCGGCGGAGGAGGCGCTCGCTCGCTCGCTCGCCGGACGCGGCCTGGAGCTGACCTTCGCGCTGCCTCAGCTGCGCGAGCTGGTGCGCGATCGCGAGCGCTGGCGGCGCGCGGTGGCGGAGCTCGGGCGCCGCTTCCTCCCCTACGGACGGCGCTTCCAGATCGGCCAGGCGGTCAACCGCAGCAAGTGGGGGGTCTGGCGCTACGAGGAGTATCTGGCGCTCGCGGCCGACGCCGCCGGGATCCTGCGCGGCCTGGGCGAGGTCGAGCTCGCGGGCCCGGCGGTGATCGACTTCGAGGCGCACGTCACCGCGGCGCTCGTCAATCTGCCGCAGCCGGGGCTCCGCTTCGACGCCCTCGCTTCGCTCCTCTACGTCGACCGGCGCGGGGCGCCGGAGAACCGGCAGCTCGGCTTCGACACCGTGGACAAGGTGACGCTGCTCGCCGCGATCGCCGAGACCTCGCGCTCGATCGGCGCCCGCCGCCAGTGGATCACCGAGGTCAACTGGCCGCTGCGCGAAGGGCCGCACTCCCCCGCCGGGCGGAGCGTTGCGGTGGACGAGGGGACGCAGGCCGACTACCTCGTGCGCTTCTACCTGGCGGCGCTCGGCACCGGCACCGTGGAGCGCGTCTTCTGGTGGCAGCTCGTGGCGCGCGGCTACGGCCTGATCGACCCGGCGGGCGCTTCCGGCTGGCGTCGCCG
>CAYZBH010000060.1:16527-20663 GCA_964476605.1 uncultured Thermoanaerobaculia bacterium
ACCGGCCGCCGAGCGCGCCGAGTTGGCGCGGCATGCGGCGTGCTCCCGCAGGAGCGCATGAGCAAGAGAAACGCCCTTTCGGCGCTCCTCGTCGTCGCCGCGCTGGTCGCGGGCGTCGACCGGACCGCCGCGCAAGGCTCCGATCCGCGGCGCACACCGGTGGTCGTGGCGGTGGAGCGCGTCTCCCCTTCCGTCGTCAACATCTCGGCCGAATCGATCGTGCGCGAGGTCGATCCCTTCTTCGGCGACTTCTTCGGCGGCGGCGCCCGGCGCACCCAATCGCTCGGCTCGGGCCTGATCATCGATGCCTCCGGCATCGTGGTCACCAACGCGCACGTCATCGAGGGGGCCTCCCGCATCGTGGTGACGACGCTCGACGGCCGCGAGCTCGAGGCGACCGTCCTCGGTTCGGACCGCGACGCCGATCTCGCGGTCCTGAAGGTGAACGCGCGGGGGCTGCCGGCGACCCCGCTCGGCCAGAGCTCCGACCTGCTCATGGGGGAGACGGTGATCGCGATCGGCAACCCGTTCGGCCTCTCCCACACGGTCACCACGGGCGTGCTCTCGGCGCGCGGACGCACGGTGCGGTCGGAAGAGGGGCTCGCGACCTACACCGATTTCCTGCAAACCGACGCGTCGATCAATCCGGGCAACTCGGGCGGTCCGCTGGTCGACCTCACCGGCCGGGTGGTGGGCATCAACACCGCCATCATCCGCGGCGCTTCGGGCATCGGCTTCGCGATCCCCGCCGACCGCGCGGCGCGCGCGGTCTCCGACCTGCTCCGCTTCGGGGAGCTGCAGCCGCTCTGGCTGGGTCTCAGGACGGAGACCGTGGATCGCGAGCTCGCGGCCAGCCAGCAGCTGCCGCTGGCGCGCGGCGTCCTCGTCGAACGCGTCTACGACGGGTCGCCGGCCGCGCGCGCCGGGATCGTCGCGGGGGACGTCCTGGTGGCGATCGAAGACCGGCCGCTCGCGGCGCGCGAGGACCTGACCACCGCCTTCTCGTCGGTCGGCGCCGGCACGCCGCTCAAGATCGAGCTCAGGCGCGGCAGGGAGACCCTGAAGTACGTCGTCGCCGCGGCGCGGCCGTCGCAGGGTCTCGGCTTGAGCCTGCTCGCGCGCGCGGTCGGCATCACGGTCGAGGCCTCGCGAGGACGGCTCTCGATCGTCGACGTCGAGCGGGGGTCGGCGGCGGACCGCAAGGGTCTCCGGCCGGGCGACCTGCTGCTGGGCGCCAACGGGCAGGAGATCTCGGATCCCGAGGTCCTGGGGCGCGAGGTCCTGCGGGGGGTCGATCGCGGCGGCGTGCTGTTGCTCGTGCAGCGCGGGCGCTTCGCCTACAACTTGGGGTTCGAGCTCTAGCCGCGCCGCGGCAAGGCGGCGGCAGGGCGCCTAGTCGAGGTCCCAGGGGCGCTTGGGAGGACCGTCGTCCGGCTCCTCTTCGGCCCGCTTGAGCGCCTCCTGGAACTTCTCCTCGAGCAGGCGCTCGCGGTCGGCCATCGCGGCCTTTTCGCGCTCGAACAGCTCCTCGGCGCGCGCCTTCTCGGCGTCGAGCCCGGCGAGCAGGGAGTCGAAATCCTTGCCGCCGGCGAGTGGCTCCTTGGGCTTGCGGTGCGCGAGGACCTCGCCGGTCGCGGCGTCGACCGTGAGGTCGCTGCCGCAATCGGGGCACCGCACCGTGAGCTTGCGCGTCGCGGCCATCGCGGGGCATTCTACTTGACTCTCCCCGGGGCGTGGGTTACAAAGCTCTTCGGAGCGCCCTTTTCGAGAGGTCGAAATCCATGAAACGCAAGACGTGTCAGCTGATCGGTCTGATCCTGCTCCCTGCGCTCCTCGGCTGTGGCAAGAGCGCCGTGAAGTTCGGCGCGGTGCTGCCGCTCTCGGGCCCCGCGAAGGTCTACGGGGAATCGATTCGCAAGGGCATCGACCTCGCCTACGAGGAGATCCGCAAGAACCCGGCGTACGGGAAGATCGAAGTGACGATCGCCGATTCGGCGAGCGACCCGCAGCAGGCGGCGCGCGAGCTCGACAAGGTCTTCGACGACGGGGCGCTCGCCGCGATCGGAGGCGTCACCAGCGCCGAGGCGCTCGCCATGGTCAAGATCGCCGACCAGGCGAACCAGGTGCTGCTCTCGCCCTCGGCGTCGCAGCCCCAGCTGACGGGGATCTCGTCGAACTTCTTCCGCGTCTTCCCGTCCGACTTCGCCGAGGGGACGGTGATGGCGAAGTACGCCTTCGACACCCTCAAGGTGAAGACGGCGGTCATCCTCGCCAAGCAGGAGACCTACGCCAAGGGCATCCAGCAGGTCTTCGACGAGGAGTTCAAGAAGAAGGGGGGCCAGGTGCTCGAGCTGATCGAGTTCCCGGCCAACACCACCGATTTCCTGGCCCTCGTCGACCGGGTCGCGACCCTCAAGCCCGATGCCGCCTACGTCGCCGCCTACGCCAACGAGCTCGCGATGATCATTCCGCAGCTGCGCTCGGAGGGATTCGCCGGCTACATCCTCACGACCTCCTCGTTCGCCACCGCCGACGGCATCCAGAAGACGGGCCCGGCGGCGGAAGGGGTGCTCTTCACCCAGTCGGCGTTCGACATCGACGAGAAGTCCCCCGACCACGTCAAGAGCTTCGCCGCCGCCTACACCGCCAAGTACGGCGCCGCGCCCGACCTCTACGCGGCGCACGGCTACGACGCCATGATGGTGCTCGCCGAGGCGCTCCGCCAGGGGGGCAAGACCGCCTCCTCCTTCTGGAAGGGGATGCGCAGCATCCACGAGTACCCCGGGGTGACCGGGACCTTCCAGTTCGACGAGAAGGGGGACGTGCAGAAGTTCCCGCACGTCTACGTCGTGCGCGAGGGGCACGCGGTCGACGTCGAGAAGGAGCGGCAGAAGGCGCTCGAGGAGGCGCGGCGCAAGATGCAGGAGATCGAGCGCCAGCTCCGCGAGCTGCAACAGGGCAGCTGAGGCCCCCGCTGCTCTCGATCGCCCGCCGCATCGCGCGGCACCGCGGGCTGCTCTACGCGCTGGTGGCGCGCGAGCTCAAGGCGCGCTATCGCGGCTCCGCCCTCGGATTCCTCTGGTCGCTCGCGCAGCCGCTGCTGCTGCTGGCGGTCTATACCTTCGTCTTCGATCTCGTCTTCAAGCCGCGCGCGCCAGGAGCGGATCCCTACGCCCTCTTCCTGGTCTGCGGTCTCTTCCCCTGGATCTGGGTCCAGAGCTCGCTCACCGAGGGGGCGATCTCGCTGGTGGCGAGCGCCGGCCTGATCCGGCGCGCCGTCTTCCCGGCCGAGCTGCTGCCGATGGTCTCGGTGCTGTCGAATCTGGTGCACCTGCTGTTCGCCCTGCCGGTGCTGGCGGCGGGGCTCGCGATCGGCCGCTGGCTCGGGCACCCGGTCGGCGGTTGGGGGGCGCTCGCCCTGCCCGCCATCGTGCTGCTGGAGCTCCCGGTGACGGCGGGCGCGGCGCTCGCGCTCGGCGCGTTGCAGGCGCACTTCAAGGACGTTCGCGATCTCTTGACCTCGCTGCTCACCCTCCTCTTCTTCCTGACGCCGGTGCTCTATCCGCTCTCGGCGATCTCGGTGCCGGTCCTCCGCAGGCTGGTGCGGCTCAACCCGATCACCCCCTTCACGCTCGCCTACCAGGAGGCTCTCTTCGCGGGCCGATTCCCTGCCCCGGCGCTCTGGCTCGAGATGCTCCTGGTGGCGGTGATCTTCTGGGGCGTCGGCTGCTGGATCTTCGATCGCCTGCGCGATTCGCTGGTCGAGGCCCTGTGAGCTGGGCGATCCGCGCCACGGGCATCTCCAAGAGCTTCCGACGGACGGCTCCGGGGCTGAGGCTGCGCACGCTCAAGAGCGCGCTGCTCGGCCGCCGCGGCGGGCCGGCGATCGCGGGCGACGACCTCATCCCGGCGCTCGACGCCGTCTCCTTCGAGGTGCCCGCCGGCAGCGCCTTCGGCATCGTCGGCGGGAACGGCTCCGGCAAGTCGACGCTGCTCAAGCTGGTGGCGGGCATCCTGCGACCGAGCGCGGGAAGCCTCGAAACCACGGGACGAGTGGCGGCGCTGATCGAGCTCGGCGCGGGCTTCCACCCCGAGATCTCGGGGCGCGAGAACATCTTCATCAACGGCGCCGTGCT
>CAYZBH010000061.1:0-20490 GCA_964476605.1 uncultured Thermoanaerobaculia bacterium
GGACTTGCCGTAGCCGGCGGGTGTGAGCGCGCCGGTGAGGCTCATGCCGACCGTCACGTCGGGGCGGAGCATCTTGCCGGCGAGCAGCTGACACCCCTCGCGAAGGCGCCCCGCGTTGTAGGAGGTGAAGGCCTGTTCGATCGCCTGCCAGACCGGCTCGTTCCCGGTGAGGGGACGGGGATCGATGCGTCGGCCGGCGAGGAAACGGGACTTCTGGGCGCGCTGTGTCATGCCGGGAGGCTCCTAGCGGTGTGCGGCGAAGCTGCCGTCAGGCCGCGATCCTAGCAGCCGCGCGGCCTCGCGCCGCTCTAGAATCGCGCCATGGAACGGGAGTCGAAGCGCGTCTGGTGGATCGTCGGCGCCGTGATGCTCCTGCTCGTGGCCTTGCGCTGGGCGCCGGCCGTGAAGCAGCGGATCGGACCGCGGCCGCGCGCCGCCTTCGTGGCGGTGGAGTTCGGCGACCAGCCGCCTTCTGACGGGCGCTTCGAGATCGCGGCCGGAACGCCCTTCCGCCTGCGCGCGGTGCTGGAAGCCGAGACCTTCACCGGCGAGACCGTCTACTTCACCGAGGCGAGCGCTCTGCGGCTCGGCGGCGTCGAGATCCCGGCCGAGAGGCTGCGCCGGTGGCCCGGGGATCTCGTGGCGAGGGTACGCTGGTTCACCGTCGAGGGCTTCGCTCCCTTTCTCGAGGTGTCGACTCCCGAGGATCTCGAGCGGTTCCGCCTGAACGAGAACTTCCAGCCAGGCTGGGGCGAGGGGTGGAGCGTCGAGGGGAGGATCGACCCGAAGAACGTCCAGCTCGACGCGGACTCGCCGCTACGTCCGCTCCCCTTCGGTTCGCAGCGCTACGCGGTGCGCATCGAGCTCTTCGACGGGGACGAGGCGCTCACGCCGCGGGCGCGCGCGGGTTCCGCCGGCGCCAACGCGGAGCTCGCGCGGCCGGGGACGGTGACCGGCGTCGTGGCGACGCTGCCGCCGCCCCTCGCGGTGCTGTCGCGCCTCTACGGCCTCACCGAGATCGAGCTCACGAGCGCCGCCGGGGGGAGCCCGGGATCCGGCGCTGCCGCCCCTCCGGCGGATTCGGCGCTCGACAGCGCACGGCGGCGGTGGATCGAAGGGGGCCTGGCGTTCGATCGCCGCGGCGCGTTGCGCGGCCACCTCGAAGCGGCCGGCACCGAAGCGGGGCAGCTGCGGTGGCGGGAGATCGAGCTCGCGGCGAGCGGGCTCACCTGGGGGCGGGAGCTCCTGCCGGGCGACCTCCTGCAGGCGGGCGGGCGCATCGTGGTGCTCTACGCGGACGCGGGGACCGCCGGCGTTCTCGATCCGGCCGATCTCTGCCTCGACTTCGGACGCGGTGCCAAGATCTACCGGCTCGATCAGCTCTTCCGGGCCGCTTCCGGCGCGACCGTCGCCTGGGCCGCCCTGCCGCGATCGGGCTAGGGCGCCCGGGCTAGAGCGCGGGCGGCGGCGGCAACGGGGGGTGCGAGAGGACGGTGAGCACGAGATCGTCGTGCCTCCGCCACCAACCCGTGAAGCGCTCGACGCCTGGCAGGTGCGCGACCGCGAGGGCCGACCAGCCGTCTCGCGCCGGCGCCGGGGGCGACGCCTCCACTTCGACGGTTCGCGTCGGCACGGAGAGTCCCTTCAACAGCAACTTGAGCGCGCTCTCCTTGGCGCTCCAGACCAGGTTCGCCATCAGATCGTGGGTCGCTGGCGAAGTGGCGGCGAGCCGCTCGGCCTCGGCCTCGGTGAAGTACTCGTGGACGAAGAGTCGGCTCCGCGGCTCGGTGCGCTCGAGATCGCAACCGAGCGCGAGCTCCGGCGCGCCGACCAGCGCGAGGGCGCGTCCGGCGCGATGCGAGAGGGAGAGGGCGGCGGGAGCGGGCTGCTCGTCGAGGAGTGGGTGGGGTGCGCGTTCGACGCCGGGCAGGACCTCGATCCGGCGGCGCTCGGCGAGCTCCGGTCCGAGGCCGAGCCAGGCGGCGAGAGCCTCCTTGGCCGCCCAGCGCCCGCTCAGCCACTCGAGCCGGCGATTCTCCACCGTGAGCCGCTCGAGGAGCCGGGCCTCCGCGGGGCTCAACCAGAGGTCGCCCGCGGGGGTCTCGCTCGCCGCGACGAGTCGGTAGCCCCAGCTCAAGCGACGCCGCCGTCCGGCGTTCGAGCGGGCGCCCCGGAGCGTTCGCGCGCGATCCCCCGCTCCAGGGCCTCGATCACCCAGGGTCGCAGACGGGCGGGTGGGATGATCTCGCCCACCGATCCGACGCGACGCGCGCGCGCGATGTCGTGCACGCGGTCGTACTCCGCCGCGACCTCCCCCAGCTTCTCGGACCTCACTTCCTCGAGGAGCTCGTCCAGGCGCCGGCGCAGCGCGGCGCGGTCCGCGGTCCGGGGATCGGCGAGGCCACGCTCGAGCTGCGCCACGCGGCCGTCGCGCCGGGTTCGTTTCTCGACGTCGCGCGCGAAGACCACCGCCGCGGCGGGGGCGCCGCCGATCACCGACGCATACGTCCCGCTGAGCGCCGCCACCTGCATGTTGTCGTGGAGCGTCGCCGAGAAGACCACGAAGGCGCCGCCGTGATAGCGCGAGACCACGACGAAGACGATCGGGCCTCGGAAATTCACCACCGCGCGGCCGATCTCGGCGCCGTACTCGAGCTGCCAGTTGCGCATCGACTCGGGTGAGCCGTCGAAGCCGGAGAGGTTGGCGAGCACGACGAGCGGCCGGTTCCCGGAAGCGGCATTGATGGCGCGCGCGATCTTCCGCGAGGCCTGCGGAAACAGCGTGCCGGCCGTCCAGACGTCGGGGCCGTAGGCGGGCACCCAGCCGAGGCGCGGCAGGGGCTGGGATTCGAACCCGAGCATCGCCACGCTGTGACCGCCGACGTGGGCGTCCCAGACGACGCCGATTTCGGCGTCCCGCCATCCGTACCAGCGCTCGAGGGGCGGGTGGTCGCGATCGGCCACCGCCGCCATGACGCTGCGGATCGAGAAGGGGCGTTTGCGCCCGGGATTCGTGGCGTCCGAGAAGACCTCGTCGAGACTGGTGAAGCCGCCCCCGCTCGCCGGGGACTCGCGGACGTCGCGATCGCGCGGATCCGAGGTCGGAGCCGGTCGGGGGAAACGCTCGCCGGGCGCGACGTAGGTGTGCTCGTAGTGGGCGAGCAGGACACGGCAGGCCTCTCCGAGATCGCCGGCGAAGTACTGCGCCTGGCCGTTCGGCCCCATGATGCGTTGGTAGCCGCCGATGCCGAGATTGTCCTCCGCCGAGACGCCCCCCGAGAAATCGAGCGCGCGTTTCCCCGTGAGCACCATCGAAGCGCCCGGCGTCATCACCAGGATGCCGCGCGTGTGCATGAGCATCGTCGCCTCGGCGTTCCAGTAGGGCTGGGCGCCGACGGCGATGCCGTCGACGATGACGTTGACTTCGAGCCCCCGCTGCGTGAGCTCGACCAGCCGGCGCAGAACGCGCGCGATCCAGTCCATGTTCTCGGTGCCGCTGTCCATCGCGATGCGGGCGCCGGCCGACAACGCGAACCACTCGAGCGGCACGCCGAGCCGGTCGGCGAGGTCGAGCGCCCCGAGAATTCGCCGGCACTCGGGCTCCGCGAGCGCGCCCATGCCGCGCGAGGCGTCGCCGAGCAGCACGACCCGCGTCATGCCCTCGGGATAGCGGGCGGTGAAATTGCGCACCACGCCCACCACGACGTTCGCCCGGTTCTCCCCGGGATCGCGCTCCACCGGGACGAGCGCTCCCGCGTCGTCGAGGTCGTGCTCCACGAAGTCGCCCGCTGGCCTCTCCGCCTCCGTGCTCTCCTCGGGCGCCAGCAGGTGCAGGATCTCGTAGGGGTAAGTGAGGCCCCGCCGCCGCATGTCGACAACCTTCTGCGCGTAGTCGCCGAGGGGCTGCAGGGGCTGCTGCGAGGGCTTGCGGAAGCGGGCGATGGGCGCGCCGGCGCTCGGGTTCGAAATCTCGAGGATCCAGTCCGCGAGGCCGCCGCTCGCGGCGTCCGCGCTGCGGCCGTGCACGACGACCTTCTCGAGCCCCAGGCCGCTCGTCTGGGGCGCCAAGCGCGCCACGATGGCGCGCATCTCCTGCGGTTCGAGGCGCAGGGGGGGCCAGAGATAGAGGACGATCCGGTTCCAGTGCAGGCGATCCTCCGCGAGGCGCCGCACCTGGAAGCGCCGGACCGCGGCCGCCGCCTGCAGGAAGAGGTGCTCGACCTGGGGGAGCTCCACCACGCGGCCGGTCGCGTCGCGCACCGGCGTCAGATCGCGCACCTCGCCGAGCACGAAGAGACGCTCGTCGGCGGCGTTGTCGCGCGCGACGCCGCGTAGCACGTGGATCTCGTCCGGCGAGTCGAGGCGCTCGAGCCGGAAGTTGGAGAGCCGCCAGAGTTGGAGGCGCTGCGCGATCATGGGATGGAGGCCGCGCACCAGCGTCTCCTCGGCGAAGGCGCCGTTCGTGTCGCGCCGGAAGGTGAAGTGGCGGACCTGGTCGTGTCCGGCGAGCGCGAAGGCCACGCGGGCGAGCCAGGGCGGCGTCGTCGCGCTCGCGAGCCGCTCGCCGAGCCAGGCGGCGGCGCGGTCCGGCGGGTCGCTCTCGGGCGTCCAGAGGTAGAGATCCACGACCACCTCGCGCTCCGCGTTCCCGGGTCGGGCGGCGAGCGCGGCGAGACGCCCGAGCGCTGCGTCGACGTCTTCCCCGAGGGCCCAGCCGGCGATCAGGCGCACCGGGTGGTCCTCGTGTCGATAGTCCGCGAGCAGGAGATCGGCGCCCGGCTCGGCCGCCGCGACGCTCGGGATCTCCCGGATCCGATAGTAGCGCCGCACCATGACTTCGAGAATCGCGAGCCGTGCCGGAGCCGGAGCGGTGAGCAGTCTCTCCGAGAGCCACTCGTGGAGGGGAAGGGGGAAGTCGACGAGCGCATCGATGCTCGCGGCGCGCTCGGAGGGTCGCGTCGAGGTCGCGAGGTAAGTGTAGTGACGGGAGGCGTCGAGGTAGCCGCGGGCGTTGCTCGCGAGAAGCGTCGGGCGCTCGAAGCAGCGATGGCGCACTTCGCGCGCCAGGTCGTGGAGGGTCGGCTCGCGATCGCGGGTCTCGGCGATCAACCGGTCGAGGAGCTCCACCTCGCGCGCGCCGTCCGCTCCGGTCGGGCCCCGCTCGAGCCAGCGCTCGAGCAGCGTCAACATGGGCGCGGCGTGGTCCGCCTGGCGACGATGGGCGAGGGCGAGGCGGAAGAGCGCCTCCGAGAGCGCCGGTCCGGGCGTGAGCTCGGCGACGCCGTAATGCGCGAGCGCGCGCCGCAGCTTCTCGAGAAAAGGGGAGGGAAGCCCGGCGCCGCGCGCCGCGGGGTCGCGCAGGTAGGTGAAGAGGTACTCCTCGACGCTGCGCCGCCAGTCGTCGCCGAAGTCGGCGGTCGGCAGCGGGCGGAAGAGGCTCGCCACGTCCAGGTAGGCTCCCAACACCACCGCCTCGCGCGCCGGGTCGCTCTCGCGCGGTGCCGACGCGAGCGCCGCGGCGAGGTCGCCGACGTCGATGTCGTAGCCGAGCACCAGCCGGAGCGCGTCGAGGAGGGCCGGTTCGCCGGGTCGCGACGCACGAGGCGACGCGCTCCCGGCGAGCGCCGCGAGCGAAAGGCGGGGGCCGCGTTTCGCGCTCGCGACGGGGGAGACGGGGGGGTCGAGCACCAACAGAGGCTCGCCGGCGCCGACCTGAGAGTACTTGCGCACCATCACCCGGCGCACGAGGCCGGCCCGATCCGCCGCGAGGACGGTCTCGAGCTTCATCGACTCGAGCGTCACCAACGGATCGCCCGGCGTGACGCTGTCGCCCGTGGCGACGGCGAGAGCGGAAACGATGCCCGGCATGGAGGCGCGAACGGTGCTGCCGGGATCGCCGGTCAGCAGATGGGGGACGCCGTCCACCTCGACCTGATGGCCGTCGCGGCGGCTCTGGATCGCGAGAGCATGCTTGCGGCCGGCGAGCGAGAGCGTGCCGCGCCCGGCCGCTCCTTGGGCGAATCCGGCCTCGAGCGACTGTCCGTCGACCGACACGCGGAATCGCCGTGGGGCGAGCTTGGAGACGTCGCACAGGTAGGTCTCGCCCCGCCGGTGGAGCGCGACCCGCGTGTCGGTCACGGCGAACGCCTCGGGGCGCCCGCGCTGGGCGAGCTCGAAGAAGCGCCGCACCGCCTCCGCGACCCGCGCCTCGTAGGTGAGGATCGCCGCCGCGACGAGCGCCGCCTCGGCCCCCTGCTCGGAGGCGAGCGCTCCGTCCTCCAGGGCGAGCGCCAGCCCGGCCGCGTCGAACGGCGTTTCGCCGGCCTCGAGTCGGTCGAGCAGGCCGAGGAGCGCAGCCTTGTCGGTGGCGCCGCCGTCGACCTGGACGTAGGTCCGGGTGAGCGCGGTGCGCAGGGTCGCGAGCGCGCCGGCGAAGTCGGTTCCCCGGGCGGTGATGCGGAGCACCTCCGGTTGATCGGCGGGGGGCAACGGATCTCCCTCGGCGCACCGGGGATGAACCGAGACGTTCGAGCCCCACGGCAGACGCAGCGCGGTGATCGTGGCGCGCTCCGCCCCGGGCTCCGAGGAAGCGACCGCCGAGAGCGCGAGCGAGAGCGCCGTACCCTCGAGCATGGGTGGGGCGGGCGAGCCGCCGCCGGCGAGGCGCCGCCCTTCGGCTTCGAGAT
This sequence comes from uncultured Thermoanaerobaculia bacterium, assembly GCA_964476605.1. GTDB lineage: Bacteria > Acidobacteriota > Thermoanaerobaculia > Multivoradales > JAGPDF01 > JAGPDF01. Next base: position 6,687 of record CAYZBH010000061.1, read on the forward strand.
CGATTCCCCCGAGAGCCTCGAGGGTCTCCGTTCCGCGGGCCGCTCCGGACGCGAAGGCGACCGCGATGAGCCTTTCGCCGCTGTCGAGATCGAGCTCCACGGTGCCCCAGCCGGCTTGGCCCCCCGGCTCCGCCGAGAGCGCCTCGGCGCGCGTCGCGAGCTCCTCGCGAAGGGCGGCTGGGAGCGCGCGCGGGGGCGCGACGCAGAGGATGGGCTCGCTCCGGCTGCCGAAGAGGATCTCGAACGATCCGTAGTAGCGCGGCGGGGCGCCCGGGGCTCGGCCGACGAGCGCCGCGAGCTTGCGACCGGAGCGGCCGCTCGCGTCGGGGTCGCTCACGAGACGACCGTCGCGACGGAGCGCCAGGCGTCGAGCGCGTCGCGATCGACGCCGGCTTCGAGATCGACCGTGCGGTAGCCGGAGAGCCGGACGATCGGAAGCCCCCAGCGGTCGAGCACGTACGCCTCGCCTCCCGCGGCCGCCTCGTCGCCGTCGCGCGCCGCGATCCGCCAACCGCCGGCCCGCCCCCCGGCTTCCGCGCCGAAGGTGAGACGCTCGAACCGCGCGGGCAGCGCGAGCACGCCCCGCCGGGCGATCTCGCCGACCCCGAGCGTCTGGAAGGCGGCCTCGACCGCCCGCGGCAGCGTCCGGGTGACTCGGTGGGCCTCGGCCGGCAAGTCGCGAGGGGCTTCCCCGACGAGCCACTCGCCCTGGCGCGCCACGCGGCGCAGAACGCGATAGGCGGGGCCGTGGAAGAAGACGCGGTAGATCGCCTCCGCCTCGATCCCGCCACCATTCTCCGGAGCGCCGAGCGCTTCGCGCGGCGCCGGCGGGAGCTGGAGCTCCGGCTGGGCGCTGCCGGCCGCGCCGAGCCGCACGACGCCGGTGAAGTGCACGGTGCGTTGAGTCTCGGCGCCCCCCGCGAGCCGCCGCTCCGAAGCGAGCGTGCAGGAGGCGAGGAGCGCCTCGCCCTCGGGACGGAAGGTACAGCGGACCTCGAGCGTCCTCGGCTCGTCGCGGAAGAACTTGACGGGTGCCAGGAACGTGACGTCCTCGATCGCGAGCGTCGGGCGATCGACGAACGGCAGCGTCGCGGCGGCGACGAAGGCCTCGAGACCCATGACGCCGGGAAGGACCGCGGTGCCGTCGATGCGGTGGTGGTCGAGAAACGGCTCCGCGTTCGGGTCGAGCGTCGTCTCGACGAGCAGGCCGCCGTCCCCCTCCCAGGTGGTCACCCGGCCGATCATCGGACCGGCCGTGGCGAGGCGCTCCGCGAACGCGCCCGGCGCGAGACCGCCGAGCGGAGCGCGCGCGTCGAGCAGTGAGCCTAGCCGGTGCGCCACCACGATCTCGACGCGATCCCGGACCGACTCGAGCTCGCGCCGCACGAGGGGAATCCCCTGCGCGGCGGGGAGCAGGTCGATGCCCGCCGCGGCCAGGAGTTGGGGAATCGATCCCCGGCTCGCCATGCCGATTCCTTCCCAGCCGGTCCAATCGAGAACCAAGCCGCGCGTCCCCGGGCGGAGCCGAGGCAGGTGCGCGACGGACTTCGCGAGCAATTCGTTCGCTGCCGCGTAGTCGGTCTGGCCGGCGTTGCCGAAGCGCCCGGCGATCGAGGAGAAGACGACCGCCGAGCCGATCGGCACGCCGCGAAGCGCCGCGAGCAGGTTGAACCAGCCGTCGGCCTTCACGTCGAAGACCCGATCGAACTCCTCCGCCGACTTCGCCGCGAGGCGGTGGCTCACCTCGAGTCCGGCGGCGTGCAGGAGGACGTCGACCCGGCCGGCTTCGGCGCGGACGCCCGCGAGCGCCGCGGCGACCGCGTCGGAGTCGCGGAGGTCGGCCTGGTGATAGATCGCCCGACCGCCGTGCGCCGAGATCTCGGCCATCGCCGCGAGCGCCTCGCTCCGCCGCTCGATGGCCGCGAGCTCGCGCTCGACGAGCACCGGGGTCGCGCGCTCGCCCCGCGCCGTCAGGCGCGCCGCGAGGTCGCGCTTGAGACCGTCGCGATCGGAGACGAAGCGGGCGAGGTCCGGGTCCGCCGGATCGGGTGCCGGAGCGAGGTCGAGGAGATGGAAGCTCCCGCCGGAGCGCGCGAGATCCCGCAGGATCGCGGAGACGATGCTGCCCGCCGCGCCGGTGACCACGAAGACGGACTCTGCGCCGAGGCGTAGCGCGTCGTCGGGTTCCGGAGCCGGCTGATCGAGCAGACCGACTCCGAGACGCAGTCCGCCTCGGCGGCCCACCTCGAGAGCGCCGGCATCGCGGAGGGACTCGTCGATCAGAGCTTCGGCGATCTCGTTCGCGGTGGCGGCCGCCTCGAAGTCGACCACCTTGACGCAGGCCGCCGGATGCTCCCGGGCGATCGCCTTGGTGAAGCCGGCGACGGCCCCGCCGAGCGGCTCGCTGGCTCCCTCCGAATCGAGCCCGAAGGCGCCGCCCAGCCGCGTCGCGGAGACGACGAAACAGCCGCGCGTGGCGAGCGCCGCCTCGAGCGGGCGGAGGGCCGCGGCGAAGAGCTTGACGCGCCGCCGGAGCGCCTCGCGCCACCGCGCGAGGTCGAGGGCGTCGATGGCATCGACCGGATCGAGGGCAGGGAGCCAGAAGACGCCACGAATCGGTCCCTCGCCGAGCCACGCCGCGAGGCGGCGGTCGACTTCGCTGGCCTCGGGCGCGCCCTGCAGCCGGAGCGGCTCGACGCCACGGGCACGCAACGCGGCCATCAACGCCTCCGCGGCGCCACCCCCGTCGGTCGCGACGATCACGCGCTCGCCGGCCGCGAGCGCGACCCCGGTCGGCGCCATGAGCGCCAGGTCGGGCCGCGCGATCGGCGTCGGCACGCGACGGCGGAGCGGCGGCAGCTCGCTCGCTGCGGACGTCGTCTCGGCGACCGTCGCCGGCGGCTCGGTCTCCACGGGGACCGCTCCGGGCGCGAGATCGGGCCGTCGCTCGCGGACCCACGCGAGCGTCTTGGCGAGGGTGTTGAACTCTTTGAGCTTCAGGCTCGGGTCGCGCTCGATGCCGTAGCGCTCGCGCACCGCGGCGAAGATCTCTGCCTGTTTGACGGTGTCGATGCCGAGGTCGGACTCGAGGTCGAGATCCAGGTCGAGCATCTCGCGCGGATAACCGGTCTTGTCGGCCACTAGCGCGAGCAGCGCCTCGAGCACTTCATCGGCCGGATGAACCGCACCGGAGCCCACAGTCGTTGCCGGCGCGGAGGTGCTCGCTGCCGGAGGGGGCGGGGAAGCCGGCGCCACGGCGACGCCGGGAGCCGGCCGCAGATCCGGCCGCCGCGAGTAGACGAACTCGATCGTCTTCGCGAGGGTCGGGAAGTCCTTGAGCTTCAGGTCGGGGTCGCGCTCGATGCCGAAGCGCTCGCGCACCGCGGCGAAGAGCTCGGCCTGCTTGACGGTGTCGACGCCCAGATCGGCCTCGAGATCGAGGTCGAGGTCGAGCATCTCGCGCGGGTAGCCGGTCTTCTCGGCGACCAGGGCGAGCACCGTCGCGGTGACCGCGTCCTCGGCGGCGGGCACCGCGGTCGGAGCCTGGGCTCGCTGCGCGGACAACGCCTGCGGCGCGGTCGGTGACAACGCTTCGGTCGCGGGGCGCAGATCGGGGCGCCGGTCGTAGACGAACTCGACGGTCTTCGCGAGGGTGGGGAAGTCCTTCAGCTTGAGATCGGGGTCGCGCGGAATTCCGTAGGCGTCGCGCACCGCGGCGAAGAGCTCGGCCTGCTTGACCGTGTCGATCCCGAGGTCGGCCTCGAGGTCGAGGTCCATCGCCAGCATCTCGCGCGGATAGCCGGTCTTCTCGGCGACCAGCGCGAGCACCCGCTCGCGCACTTCGTCGACGGCGACAGGCGCCGGCACGGGCGGCACCGGCGCGTTCGCCACGGCGGCCGGTTGCGCCGCGTGGGTCTCCGGCGCCGCCGCGGCGCGCGGCGCGCCGCGATCGACGAAGCGCAGGGTGCGCGTCGCGACTTCGAGCGCCGGCGCGGGCTCGCCGGCGGCGCGCGCCAGCCAGCTCTGCCAGGTCGCGGGATCGCTGATGCGGTAGGCATAGCCGAGCTCCGCGGGGGAACGCCGCCGCCCGTCGGCCGTCGGATTCCAGGCGAGCAGCGTCATGCTGATTTGCGAGCCGAAGCCGGCGCCCAGGCGGAGCGCGTAGCGGACGGCGTGCGGGCCGCCGCGCGAGATGTGGAGCGCGCCCAGCTCGGGATCGATCTCCCGGATGTTCGGCACCGGAGGGACCAGGCCAGTCTCCAGCGACTTGACGGCGAGCACGTCCTCGATGCCCACGCCCATCGGATGTCCGGTGTACCCCTTGGTGTTGGCGATCACGATGGAGTCCGCGGAGGCGCCGAAGACGCGGCGCAGCGCGTCGACCTCCGCTTGCGCGCTGCCCCCGCGGGCCGGCGTGTAGGTCTCGTGCGACACGAAGATGAGCTCGCGGGCGATCGCATGCCGGTCGAGCCCCCAGCGTCGCTCGACTTGCGAGACCAGTTGCTCCATGACCTGGCCGATGTGGGAGACGTCGAGCCGCGTGCCGTGGAAGGCGCTGTTGGCCGAGACGGTACCGAGCACGTTGCAGATCGGCGCGAGGCCCCGGCGCCTCGCCGCCTCGCCGCTCTCGAGCACTGCCGCGGCGGCGCCCATGCCGATCAGCATGCCGTGGCGCCGGCGGTCGAAGGGGAGGGCGGCATCTTCGACGCGCGCGTCGGTGGCCGCGGCGCCGGTGGCGAGGAACCCGGAGGCGAACCAGCCCAGGAGGCGGTCGCTGGTGATGTCGTCGGCGGCGATGATCACGACGCGTTCGCAGCGACCGGCGCGGATCCAGTCGGAGGCAACGGCGAAGGCCTGCGTCGTCGAGGCGCAGGCGGAGTTGATCTGGATGTTGGGACCGCGCGCGCCGATCGCCTCGGCGAACTGCGAGTGCCCCATGGCGAGCACCTGGAAGAGGAAGCGGCGGTCGAAGGCGAAGGGTGCAGCCTCGCGCTCGCGCAGGGCGTCGGCGATCCGGCGCTCGAGCTCGGTGGCCTGGGCGCCGGACGCGGTGGCTCGAAGCTCCCGGAGCTCCGCGAGGCGGGCGCGCCGGGCGCGATCGCGCTCGAAGGTCTCGAGTTGGCCGACGAGCTGATCGTAGCCGGGGAAGGCGGAGGCGAAGATGACCCCCGTCGTGTCGGAGAGCTCTTCGGGGAGAGCCCATCTCTCCGGCAGGCGGCCGCCGGTGGAGGTCGTCTTGTAGCGGCGTACGAGGGGGATGCCGGCGTCGCGCAGCGCGTCGATCCCGGCGCCCATGGCGAGGAGCGTCGTGCGGTCGCAGGCCGCGATGCGGTCGGCGGGCCAGCCGAAGTCGCGCGCGGGGTCGAAGTCGCCGGCGCGCGCCGCCAGCTTGATCACCTCGTCGGTCGAGTCGATGAGCTCGAAGCGCGGCCCGCCGAGATCGCTCTTGACCAGGCGCGTGACGCGCTTCTCCGCCATCTCGCGCCGGATGCGTTCCGGGACCGGAGCGATCAGCTGCTCGCCCGAGAGGAGGCGGCCGAGGTTTGCGTCGTCGAAGACGCGCTCGGTGCCGGGCAGGCCGAGGGCGGCGCCCGTGACCACCACGGGCGGCTCGGTCCGCTCCGCGGACGAGGGCGTCGCGCCGCCGCGCCGGTAGACCTCGAAGCCCCGCTCGAGGAAGTCCGCGAAGAGGCGGCCGAGCTCGTGCAAGGTGTCGGGAGCCGCTCCGGACGCCGGCACCGGAAGAGGTGCGGCGTCGGGAGGTGTCGGGGGCGGTGGGGCCACCGCGACCGGCGGAGGATCGATCGAGACCGCCGGAGGAGCCGCGGGCTCGGGGGCGACCGCGGCGGTGCCGCGTCCCGCCGCGTAGAGACCGCAGAGGGCGAGGTTGAGCGAGGCCACGTCGCCCGCCTTCGGCTGGTTGGTGGAGAGCGAGAGCAGGCCCTCGCGTCCACCGAGGACGTCCTCGACGAATCCTTGCAAGGCGCGCTTCGGTCCCACTTCGACGAAGACCCGCGCTCCGGCCGCCCAGAGCGTCTCGAGGCCGCGCACGAACTGCACCGGCTCGGCGATCTGGCGGGCCAGGAGGTCGATCATCTGCGGCAGGACGTCCGGTCCGCTCGGGTAGAGCTCGCCGGTGGCGTTGGAGACGATCGGCACGCGGGGCGGCGCGAGGCGGAGCCGGCCGAGCATGCGCCGCAGCGGCTCGCTCGCCGGCGCCACGATGCGGGTGTGGAAGGCGTGCGAAACGGGGAGGAAGCGACAGTCGAAGCCGAGCTCCGAGAAGCGCGCGGCAGCGCGTTCGACCGCTTCCGTTTCCCCGCCGACGACCGCCTGCGAGCGGGAATTGATGTTGGCCACGACGGCGTAGCCCGGGAGCGTCGCGAGGGTCGCTTCGATCTCCTCGAGCGGACCGAAGACGGCGACCATCCGGCCCGGATCGTCCACCGACAGCTTGGTCATCTCCTGGCCGCGCGCCGAGACCGCTTCGAGCGCCTCGGCGAAGGAGAGCGCTCCGGAAGCGACGAGCGCTCCGTACTCACCCAGGCTGTGCCCCATGACGAAGTCGGGATTCACGCCGTAGGCGGCGAGCATGCGGGTAAGGGCGACGTCGACGGTGAGCACCGCCGGCTGCGTGATGGCGGTCTGTCGGAGATCCTCTTCGGCCGCCGCGAACGCCGAGGCATCGCCCTCCGGGGCGAAGACGATCTCGCTGAGCGGCCGGCCGAGGATGGGCGCCATGACCGCGTCGGCCTCGGCGAAGGTCTCCGCGACGATCGGCTCCCGCTGCCTGAGGTCGGCCAGCATGTTCACGTACTGCGAGCCCTGGCCGGTGTAGAGGAAGGCCACTGTGGCGGGTTCTCCCGCGCCGCGGAAGATCCCCTGCGCCTGCAGGACACGCCAGGCGCCGCTGCGCTCGCCGGCGAGCGCCTTGAGCGCCTTGCCGGCGCGGGCGGCGAGCTCGCCGGGCGAGCCGTGGTCGATCGTCAGGCGGAGCGGCGCCGCGAGATCGCCCGCTGATGGGGGGCGAGGGGTCGGGATCCGGCCCGTCTCGGCTTCCGCCGCCACCTCGCGCAGGCGGGTCGCGAGCTCCACCTCGTCGCGCGCGCCGAGGAGCAGCGCGCCGCGCAGCGGTGTTTTCGGTGCAGTTGCCGCCGCGGCAGGAGTGGCGGTGACGGAGACGAGGGGCTCGCGCGCGGTGAGCCGGCCGGGCTCCCACTCTTCGAGGACGACGTGGAAGTTGGTGCCGCCGAATCCGAAGGCCGACACGCCGACGCGGCGCGGCTCGCCGTTGCGTCGCGCGAAGGGTCCGAGCTCGCGTTGCACGCGGAAGACCGAGCGCGAGAAATCGATCTCCGGGTTGGGGCGTTCGGAGTGGAGCGAGGGCGGGATCTCCCGGTGGTGCAGCGCGAGCGCCGCCTTGAGGATGCCGGCGGCGCCGGCCGCGCCCTTGAGGTGGCCGATGTTCGATTTCACCGAGCCGAGCGGGACGGAGCCGGGCGCGAGACCGAGGCTCCCGAAAACCGCGTGCAGGCTCTCGACCTCGGCGATGTCGCCGACCTTGGTCGAGGTTCCGTGTCCTTCGATGAGCGCCACCGACGCGGGCGAGACGCCGGCGCTCGCCCAGCCGCGCTCGACCGCGAGGCGCTGGCCGATCGGGTTGGGTGCGGTGATGCCCTTGCCGCGGCCGTCGGAGGAGCCGCCGACGCCGCGCAGCACCGCGTAGACGCGGTCGCCGTCGCGTTCCGCGTCGGCCAGCCGCTTGAGCAGGAAGACCGCGGCGCCTTCGCCCATGACGAAGCCGTCGGCGCCGTCGGCGTAGGGGCGGGTGCCGGTCGCCGAGAGCGCGCCGATCTTGCAGAACTTGATGAAGGTCGACGGGCTCATGTTGGCGTCGATGCCGCCGGTCAGGACCGCGTCGTAGTCCCCCTGCTCGAGCCCTTCGATGGCGGCGCCGATGGCGGCCATGGCCGAGGCGCAGGCGGCGTCGCAGACGTAGTTCGGTCCGTGGAAGTTGAAGAGGTTGGCGATGCGGCCGGCGATGATGTTGGCGAGCTCGCCCGGCATCGTGTCTTCGGTGATGTCCGGGAAGCGGTCGGCGACGCCGGCGCGGAACTCGCGCTCGATCGCCTCGCGCACCTCGGCGGGGAGAGCGCGCAGGCTGGGGGAGCCGGCGAGCTCTCGCGCGTACTCCGGGAAGAGGAGGCGGCAGGCGGTGATGTAGTGCCGGTCCCCACCCATGGCGTTGCCGAGCACGACGGCGGTGCGCTCGGCGTCGAGCCGCCGCTCGGGATAGCCGTAGTCGGCGAGCGCTTGGCGCGCGGCCACGACCGACCAGCGCTGGGTGCGATCCATCTGCTCGGCGACGCGCGGGGGGATCGGCAGCTTCCAGGCGATCGGATCCCAGGCCCAGTCGCGGACCCAGCCGCCGATCTTCGAGTAGGTGCGGTCCGGAGCCTTGGGGTCGGGGTCGTAGTAGGCCGCGGCGTCCCACCGATCGGCGGGGGTCTCCGAGATCGAATAGCGCCCCTGCCGGAGATTCGACCAGAACGTGGAAACGTCGGGAGCATCGGGCAGAACGGCGCCCAGACCCACGATCGCGATCGCTTTGTGCTTGGTGTCGGACATGAAGGGTCTCCACGAGGCCGCGCCGCCCGGAGGGGACGACGCGGCGGTCGAGCGTCTAGGAAGCGGAGGGAGGAGAGGAGCCGCGACCGTAGAGGGCGTCGGCGACGGCGCCGAGATCGTCGACGAGGCCTTCCTGGGTGCCGAGGATCGCGGGGAGCCGCAGACGATCGGCGAAGGCGCGCTCCTCGCCGCTCGCGACTCCCGAGGCGCCGATCGACCAGCGCAGGCCCTCGCTCGCGAGGTCGAGCGCCGCACCGCGCGCCGCGATCCGGGCCATCGCCGCCAACACGGGCGCGGCGAAGCGCCGGTTCCCCTTCTGGTGCCACTTCCCGTCGGCGGCGCGCGCCGCGCGGCGCACGAGGGCCGCGGCGCCTTCGACCTTGGCGATCAGCTCTCCGAGCCGGAAGAGAAGGTGCTGATGGCGTGTCAGGCGGCCTACGCGCCAGGCCTCGGCGAGGTCGGCGAGCGCCCCGAGCGCGAGCGCGGCGCCCTGGGCGCCGATCCGCGGCTGGCGAGCGGCGAGCTCGCCCACGCGCCGGGCCTCTTCGTGGTAGTGCTGTCCCCGCGTCTTCAGGTGCGCCTGCCAGCGGTCGCGGGCGATCGTCATCTCGAGGATCTCGGAGGTTCCCTCGTAGATGGTCGTGATGCGCACGTCCCGCTTGATCTTCTCGACCATGTACTCGCGCGTGTAGCCGTAGCCGCCGAGCGCCTGGATGGCGGCCTCGGCGGCGCGGTTTCCGGCCTCGCTCGCCAGGTACTTGGCGATCGCACCTTCGGTGTTGAGGCTCCCTTCGCCGGCGTCGATCCGTTCCGCGGTCTCCTCGATGTAGGAGCGCGCCGTTTCGAGCGCGACCGCGTGCGGGACGATCAGCTTGTGGGTGTATCCCTGCTTTTCGGAGAGCGGTCCGCCGGCCTGGACGCGTTCCACGGAGTAGGGAATGGCGCGGTCCAGAGCCGCCCACCCGGCCCCGAGCCCGAACGCCGCCACCATGAGTCGCGTGTAGCCGAAGACCACCTGGGCCTGGAGCAGACCCTGCCCCTCGACCCCTCCCACCAGGCGGTCGGCTTCGACCTCGACGCCGTCGAGGTGGACGGCCGCGGTGTTGCTGGCGCGGATGCCGTGCTTGTCCTCGGGCTTGCCGTGCGAGAGGCCGGGGGTGCCCGCGTCGACCACGAACCAGGACGGGCCTCCCGGCGTCTGCGCGAGCACCGAGTAGAGATCGGCGAAGCCGCCGTTGGAGATCCACTGCTTGCTGCCGGTGATGCGGTAGGCGACGGGCGTGCCGTCCTCCCCGGGAACCGGCGTCGCGACGGTGCGGAGAGCCCCCAGGTCGCTCCCCGCCTCGGGCTCGGTCGCGCCGTAGGCCATGAGCAGCCCCTGCTCGGCGATCGCGCCCAGGAAGCGCCGCTTCTGCGCGTCGGTGCCGCCGAAGTGAATCGGATCGCTCCCCAGAAAGGTCGCGAGGACTCCCGTCGCGACGCCCAGGTCGACGCCGGCGAGCGCCTCGCAGACGCGATAGACGTCGTAGGCGCCGCCCCCCATCCCACCGTACTCCTCTGGGATGAAGAGGAGCTGCACCCCGAGCTCGCCGCCGCACATCGCTCGCACGACCTCCACGGGGAACTCGTCTTTCGCGTCGAGCTCGAGCAGGGTCGCGTCGGGCAGCCGTTCGCTGGCGAAGTCGCGCAGCGCTTCCAGAGTGAGCTCCAGCGTCTCTCGATCCAATCCCGCCGCCATCGTCCCCCCCTCCGGTCGCGGACCTCGGTTGGCTCCCCCGAGAGGGTAGTTTTAGCACCTCCCGGGAGCGCCATCCGGGTGGGTGGCGCCCCGAATTCCGGTCGGGTGGGCCGGCTGGTGAAAGAATCGCCACGTGGCAGCCACGTTGTTCGACGATGCCGAAAGCCCCGGCCGGAAGAGCCGGCAGAGACCGGCGGCGGATGCCGCGTCGCCGCTCCCCGAGCGGATGCGCCCGCGGACGCTCGACGAGGTCGTCGGCCAGGACGAAGTCATCGGCCCGCGTGGGTTTCTGCGGCTCGCGATGACGGCGGACCGCGTCCCCTCGCTCGTCTTCTGGGGGCCGCCCGGCAGCGGCAAGACGACCCTCGCACGGCTGATCGCGGAATCGACCCAGAGCCGCTTCGTCCCCTTCTCAGCGGTCACTTCGGGGATCAAGGAGATCAAGGAGGTGATGGCGGACGCCGAACGGATGCGTGCCGCCGCGGGGCGCCGGACGCTGCTCTTCGTCGACGAGATCCACCGCTTCAATCGCGCCCAGCAGGACGCGTTTCTCCCTTACGTGGAGCGCGGCGACATCGTGCTCGTCGGGGCCACGACCGAGAACCCCTCCTTCGAGCTCAACGCGGCGCTTCTCTCCCGCTGCCGCGTCGTGGTGCTGCAGGCGCTCCCGGTCGAGGCGCTCGCGGGGCTCCTCCACCGGGCACTCGAGGACCGGGAGCGCGGGCTCGGCGACGCGGGGGTCTCCCTCGACGCCGAGGCGCTCGCGGCGATCGCCCAGCTCGCCTCGGGCGACGCCCGCCGGGCGCTCGTGCTGCTCGAAGCGGTGGTCGCGGACGCGGTTTCCGGGAGACGGGACGCGGTGGACGCGGCCGAAGTCCGCCGCCTCGCGCAGCGCAAGGTGCTGCTCTACGACAAGTCGGGGGAGGAGCACTTCAACCTCATCTCGGCGCTCCACAAGTCGCTGCGCGAGAGCGATCCCGACGCGGCGATCTACTGGCTCGGCCGGATGCTGGAAGCGGGGGAGGACGCCGACTACGTGGCGCGCCGCATGGTCCGTTTCGCCGTCGAGGACGTCGGGCTCGCCGATCCGCGCGCCGTCGAGCAGGCGCTCGCCGGCTGGCAGGCGTACGAGCGGCTGGGGAGCCCCGAAGGGGATCTCGCGCTCGCGCAAGTGGCGCTCTACCTGGCGCTCGCTCCGAAGAGCGTCGCCGCGTACCGTGCCTGGGGCGCGGTGCGGAAGGCGATCGCGGACCGCCCGGCCGAGCCGGTGCCGCTCGCGATCCGCAACGCGCCGACACGTCTGATGGAGGATCTCGGCTACGGTCGCGACTACGTCTACGCGCCCGACAGCGCGGAGGGCGTGGGAGGGCTCGACTGTCTCCCGGACGCGCTCCAGGGGACGGTCTTCTATCGGCCTGGCGGAGCCGGCTTCGAGCAGCGTCTGCGCGAGCGCCTCGACGAGTTCGCGCGCCGCCGCCGGGAGGCGCGCGCGGCACGGAGTCCGAAGAAGGGAGGAGGCTCATGAGCCAGCGGGTAACGGGGATGGCACCCATCGCCGGGGGGGAGCTGCGGTTCGAGATCGACGGTGAAGGACCGCCGGTCGTTTGCGGTCACGGTTTCAGCCTCGACGTACGGCTCTGGGAGCCGCAGCTCGAGGCGCTCGCGGCGCGCCACACCCTGGTGCGCTACGACCTCCGGGGCTTCGGCCGCTCGACACCCGCAGCGGGCCCTTACAACCACAGCGAGGATCTGCTGGCGCTCCTCGATCACCTGGGATTCGATCGTGCCGCACTCGTTGGTCTCTCCTTGGGGGGCGCAGTGGCGCTGGGAGCGACCTTGCTCGCGCCCGGTAGGGTGGAACGGCTCGCGATGCTCGACTCGCTGCTGCCGGGCTTCGCCTACGGCGAGGCGTTTCGCGGCGAGCACGTCGAGATCTGCGGTCTCGCCGCCGATCGAGGTCTCGACGCGGCGCGTGCCCGTTGGTTGGCCTCGCCGCTCTTCGGTCCAGCGCTCGAGAACGCCTTCGCGGCCCCTCGGCTCCGCCAGATGGTCGCCGACTACTCGGGCTGGCATTGGCTCGAGCGCGACCCCGCACGCTCGCTGAAGCCCGTGCTCGCGCAGCGCCTGAACGACGTCGCGGCACCGACGCTCGTCCTGGTCGGCGAGCGTGACACCGAGGACTTCCAGGGGATCGCGCGGGCTCTCGCCGCGGGGATTCCGGGCGCACGGCGCGCGACGATTTCGGGAGCCGGGCATCTCCCGAACCTCGAGCGACCCGAGACGGTGACGCCGCTGCTGCTCGAGTTTCTCGCGCGCTCGTGAGCGGCTCCGGAATCCTCGTCGCGCTCCTCGTTCTCTTCGTGGTCCTCGTGCTCCTCGAAGGAAGGCGCCAGCGCCGCCGCTACGGACGCGGCACCGGCCGCGCCATGATGCGGGCCGGGCTCCTCGAGCTGCAGCGCCAGCTCGAGCCGGAGCGCAAGTTCGAGGTGCTGGTCGAAGAGCGGCGCGAGCCGGAGAGCGACGCGGCAGGAGATCCGCCGGTGCCGGGCGGCGAAACCGGCGCCTCCAGTTCGCCGTAGTACCTCGCGAAGGAGGGGTCGAAGCCATGTCCCGCAGCCTGCGTCGCTCCACCGAACACCGCATGGTCGCCGGCGTCGTCGGCGGCCTCGCCGAGTTCTTCGGGCTCGACCCGACGGTGCTCCGGGTCGTCTACGTCGTCGGCTCGATCCTCTCGGTGGCCTTTCCGGGCATCGTCGTCTATCTGGTGCTCTGGCTCGTCGTGCCGCTCCGCCAGCCGGGCGAAGCCTGACCGGCGGGAACGGCCCACTGCCGGCCGCCCTCTCCAAAGCCCCCGGCGCTGGGCCTACATCGCTTCTCCGAAGACGAAACGGGCGGCTCGCGAGAGCCGCCCGTGGCGCGTCGAGGAACTTCGGCTTCAGCTCCGCGTCGCGCGCCGCCGCAGCGAGAGGACGGCCAGCGCCGCGAGCGCCAGGGCGAGCGCCGAGATCCCGGCGGGCGAAAGAGCTGGGATGGCGAGCGGCGTCGCCGCGTAGTCCTCGGGCGGGCCGTTGTAGATGATGTTGCCGGTGTCGCATCCGTCGACGATCAGCAGCCAGTCGTAGAGCGGCGTGCCCATCGGGCGCTCGAGGGTGAAATCGAGCCGCATCTGATGCCCGGCCGGAATGGGATAGGTCCCGGGGTTCGGAACGGATCCGTAGGAGAAGTTGTCGAATACATTCCAACCCGACTGGCCGTTGATCGAGATCGTGGCCGCCTCGTTCATGTAGATGAGGTTCTCGACCGTCACGACGGTGTGGACCGTGTAGGTGCCACCGTCGAGATTGGCCCGCTCGACGGTCATGCCGAACTCACCGCTGTTGCATCCGGTCGTGTTGACGGAGAGCACCTGGAATGTCTCCGTTTGAGCCAGAGCCTGAC
>CAYZBH010000062.1:0-8451 GCA_964476605.1 uncultured Thermoanaerobaculia bacterium
CCTCGTCCTCGAGCCAGGACGCGCCGACGAGCACTACTGGCGCGACCTCTGGCGCTACCGGGAGCTCTTCTCGGTGCTCGCCTGGCGCGACGTCGCGGTGCGCTACAAGCAGACGGTGATCGGCGTCGCCTGGGCGATCCTCCGCCCCTTCCTCACGATGGTCATCTTCACGGTCGTCTTCGGCCGCCTCGCGGGCCTCCCGAGCGACGGGCGGGCGCCCTATCCGCTGCTGGTCTTCGCGGGGTTGCTCCCCTGGTCGCTCTTTTCGGCCGCGCTCACCGGCGCCGCCGAGAGCATGGTGGCGAACGCCAATCTCATCGGCAAGGTCTATTTTCCGCGCATGATCGTGCCGGTGGCGACGATCGTCGCCGCGCTCGTCGACTTCCTGGTGAGCCTCGCGATCCTCGCCGGTCTGATGGTCTGGTACCGCTTCGTCCCCGGGTGGCGAATCCTCCTGCTGCCTCTCTTCGTGCTCCTGGCGCTCCTGGCGAGTCTCGGCCCGGGCCTCTGGGTCACCGCGCTCAACATCAAGTACCGCGACTTCCGGGTGGTGATCCCTTTCCTGGTGCAAATCGGGCTCTACGTCTCGCCGGTCGGCTTCTCGAGCGGCGTGGTGCCGGAGAAGTGGCGCCTGCTCTACAGCCTCAATCCCCTGGTCGGCATCATCGACGGCTTCCGCTGGTCGATCCTGGGAGGCGAGAGCGGCATCTACTGGCCCGGCTTCTGGGTGAGCCTCGCCATCGTCGCCTTCTTCCTCTGGCTCGGCGTCCGCCGCTTCCGCGCCACCGAGCGGACTTTCGCGGACCTGATCTGAGATGGACGACGTCCTGATCCGCGCCGAAGGGCTCGGCAAGAAGTACGTCATCGGCCATCAGGCCCAGCGCGAGCGCTACACGGCGCTCCGCGACGTGATCGCCCGCGGGGCGAGAACGTTTCTCCGCAAGGCCTCGGACCTCGCGCACGGCCGGGCGGTGATCGAGGGGGACGAGCTCGAGGAGGTCTGGGCGCTCAAGGATGTCTCGTTCGAGGTGAAACGGGGCGAGGTGCTCGGCATCATCGGCCGCAACGGCGCGGGGAAGTCGACGCTCCTCAAGATCCTCTCTCGCATCACCGAGCCTTCGGCGGGTCGAGTCACCCTCAAGGGCCGCGTCGCGAGCCTGCTCGAGGTCGGCACCGGCTTTCACCCCGAGCTCTCGGGGCGCGAGAACATCTTCCTGAACGGCGCCATCCTCGGCATGACCCGCGCCGAGATTCGCAAACGCTTCGACGAGATCGTCGCCTTCGCCGAGATCGAGAGGTTCCTCGACACGCCGGTCAAACGCTACTCCTCCGGCATGTACGTTCGCCTGGCCTTCGCCGTTGCCGCGCATCTGGAGCCCGAAATTCTGGTGGTCGACGAAGTGCTCGCGGTAGGGGATGCGGAGTTTCAGAAGCGGTGTCTCGGGAAGCTAGAGGAAGTTTCGGCCCGGCGCGGGCGTACGGTGCTCTTCGTGAGTCACAATCTCACGGCGGTGCAGGCGCTCTGCGGTCGCGCGGTGCTTCTCCGCGGGGGTCGCGTCGAGCGAAAGGGATCGCCGCACGAGGTAATCGCCAGGTACCTTGGGACAGACCCGCGGCTTGCGCCTGCCGAAGGCGGGTTGCGGGGGGAGCACATCTGGCATGTGGCGGCGACCCTTGGTGAGGAGGCGGAGCGTGCGCTGACGGTCGTCGTCGAGATAGCGGGCGTGAGCGATTATCGTCCCCGGGCGCTCGACCTTTGCGTCACGGTCTCTGATCACTTGGGGCGCGCCGTGCTCGGTCTTGTCACTATCCCCGGCGACCTCGAGCCCATATTGCAGTCGGGGGGAGGATCGGTCCAGCTTGGCGCTGCCGGCGTCGTGCTTCGGCCGGGGCATTACCACGTCGACGTGGAGCTGGCCGCCGCTGGTCAGCGGGTGGAATCCGTTGCCGCCGCGGCGATCCTGGCCGTCGCGGGGGTCGAGACCAGGCCTTGGGCCTGGACGGAAGGTCGCGCCGGGCCGCTCTGGTTGTCGGTGAGCTCGAAGGTCCGTCCTGAGACTCGGCCTCCCCGGATGGGATGAATCGAAACCCGCGTAGCGACACCCCGAGACGGCCGCACGGGGAGAAGCGGCGAGGAAGTGCCCTCCGATAGGATAGCCGCCTTGAGACAGGTAGGAAGAAGAGCGGAAGGTCGCGATCCTACGTGTGCCGCCGGTGCGAGCCGCAGCTCCGGGTGAAATGCTGTGAGGAGCCAGGGTGCCAGTCGGGCGTTCAACGCCTCCCTCACTCTGGTTCCGCCGCTGAGACCGCGTGGCATCGGGCTAGCGGGCGCAGCCACTCCAGGTTGGGATCGGAAAGGAAGAGCCGATGAATCGGGGTTCCCAGGTTCTAGCGCTACGCTCGTTGATCGAGAACCGGGCCGTGAAAGTCGGCGTCGTCGGCCTGGGCTACGTTGGACTGCCGGTAGCCCTGACCTTCGCGGAGAGTGGCATCTCCGTTCTCGGTTTCGACGCCGACCCCGCGAAGCCGGAGCGCCTGAGGTGCGGCGAGTCCTACTTGCGCCACATTCCGTCGTCGCGCATCGCCAATGCGGTTGCGGAGCTGGGACTGGAAGTCACCAGCGACCTCGAACGGTTGGGTGAGCCGGACGCGATCTTGATCTGCGTCCCGACGCCGCTCACCCCCCAGAGGGAGCCGGACATGAGCTTCGTCCGCGGCACGCTCGAGGCGATCGTCGAGCGGCTACGCCCGGGGCAGCTGGTCGTGCTCGAGTCGACAACCTACCCCGGCACCACCGAGGAGCTGGGGCGCGAGATTCTCGATCGCTCCGGGCTGGTTTGCGGCTTGGAGTATTTTCTCGCCTTCTCCCCCGAGCGGGAGGACCCGGGCAATCCGACGTTCGGCACACGAGAGATTCCACGCTTGGTGGGCGGCATCGGACCGGAGGCGACCGAGCTTGCGGCGACGCTCTACGAGTGCGCCGTCCGGAGCGTCCGTCGCGTCTCGAGACCGCGCGTCGCCGAGGCCGCGAAGATCCTGGAGAACACCTTTCGCGCGGTCAACATCGCGCTCGTCAACGAGCTCAAGATGGTCTACGAGCGCATGGGCATCGATATCTGGGAGGTGCTCGACGCCGCGTCCACCAAGCCCTTCGGTTTCATGCGATTCGATCCCGGACCCGGATGGGGGGGCCACTGCATTCCCGTGGACCCGTTCTATCTCTCCTGGAAGGCGCGGGAATACGGCGTCACGCCACGCTTCATCGAGCTCGCCGGCGAGATCAACGCTCGAATGCCGGAGTTCGTGATCGGGAAGCTCCAAGAGGGGTTGAACGACCGTGGCATGGCGCTGCGCGGGAGCCGGATCCTCCTGCTCGGGCTTGCGTACAAGCGCAACATCGACGACACGCGGGAGAGCCCGGCCCTCGAGCTCCTCGAGTTGCTGGCGAGCGCGGGCGCCGTGGTCGATTTTCACGACCCATTCGTGAGCGAGATTCCGCGCACGCGCCGCCACCTGCAGCTCGCCGGCCGTCCGAGCCTGACGCTGGACGAAGCGACGTTGCGCGGTCACGACGCGGTGGTGATCGTCACGGATCACGACGGAGTCGACTACGATCTCGTGCACCGGCATGCGCGCCTGGTCGTCGATACGCGCGGCGTCCTGCGGGCTCCGGATGTCGTCCGCGCCTGAGGGGCTCTCGGGCGGGGCCCACGCTGGGGTCCTTCTTTGGGGCTGAGACAGAAGACGCGCGAGGCGCTGCTCTGGGGAGCGGGCTTCAAGGTCTTCCGCGACCTCCTGCAGTTCGGGGTCATGCTGGTGCTGGTACGGATCCTCGAGCCGGGCGACTACGGCCGCTGGGGACTCCTTGCGAGCGTCACCGGGTTCTTCGCCCTCGCGTCGGCGAAGACCTTCTTTTCCCACGTGTTGCAGGTCCGCCGCGACGAAGACGTGCACGTGCAGGATCACTTCACCGCGGGCGTCGCCATTCAGGCCGCGCTCTTCGTGTTGGTGAACCTCGCGGCTATCGTCCTGCGGCATTCGGACACCTACAGCTCCATCGCACCGCTGATGCACTTGGCATCACTCGGGCTCCTGATCGAGCTCCCGGGCGAGCTCTGGGCGCGCCTGCTCGAACGGCGGCTGGAGTTTCGGCGCCAACGCGTGCTTCTCGGGGCCGGATTAGTGATCGTCGCGGTGGCTTCTCTCGGCTTGGCCCTCGCCGGCGCGGGGGTGTTGGCGCTCGTGCTGCCGCCCCTGCTCCTCTCCTTGCCCTTCGGATGGGACTTCTTCCGAAGGGGCCACTTCAGACCGCGCTGGGAGTTCGATCGCGATCGCTACCGACCGACTGTTCGCTTCGCGCTCGCGCGCATTGGTTCGGGCGGGCTCAACGGCCTGCGAGACCTCGCGCAGAGCACGCTCGTGGTGCGCCTGGCCGGCTTTTCGTCGCTCGGCTATCTGGGGCGGGCCCTGGGGCTCGGGAACTTGTTCTGCGCCGGAATCGCCTCGCAGCTCGTTGCCAACGTCTACCCCGTCCTCACGCGCCATGAAGCGCGGTCCTCGGGATTTCGCCGCGCCGCGGGCCTGATGCTGCGCGGCGTCGCGTGGGTGGTTACGCCGGTGGCAGCACTGCTCGCCCTCTACGCCGGGCCGGTCGTGCGGCTCGTCTACGGCGAGAAGTGGGACGCCGTGATCCCGCTCCTCCCGGTTGCCATGTTGGAGAGCCTGACGCGCGCGCTCGCCCTCACTATCTACATGACGCTCCTGGCGGCGGCCGAGCACCGGCGCTGCTTTCATCAGGACTTCCTGGTTCTCTTCCTGGGTCTCGGGGCGCTCGCCTTCGGGCTGCCGCTGGGGATCGCTCCCTACGTTGCTCTCCTGGCCCTCGCCGAGGCGGTCGGGGCGGGGCTCATGGTGACGTGGCTGTTCCGGGGTGGAGGGTTGGACGGCGCGGGCCTCCTCGGCGCGCTCGGTCCGGCGCTCTTCGGCGTGTCAGTTGCCACGGGCGTAGCGCTGTCCGGGGGCGCTCTGCTCGGTAAGATGAACCAGGGCTTCCTCGAGGTGGCGACCGGCATCGGGCTCTTCTCGTTGACCTATGCCTTGGCGATGCGCTTCCTCTTTGCCCGGGGGCTCGCCGAGCTCCTCGGCTACCTCCCCTGGGGGGAGCGAGCGGCGCGTCTGGTGCGTCTGCGGGTGGTCGAGGGGGCGGCGAAGGCCGGCACACCATGAGATTGCTCTATGTTCTCCCCGAGTACCTCCCACAAACCGGCGGCGGGCTGATCACTTTCTATCGTTGGCTCCTGCCGGAGCTCGTGCGCCGCGGCCACGAGGTCACCGTCCTGGTCGGTAGCGGAGTCACGGCGTCCGCGGAGGGCCACTTTCACGACGGAGTCCGCGTGCGGTACTTGCCCCTCGAGAGCCTGCGCCGCCGCGCGGCGGAGGCGAGCCCGCTCGAGGGGCTGCCGGAGCTCCGGCGCCATCTCGCGGCGGGCCTCGCCCTGCGCGACCTCGCTGGCGGCGGCGCTGGTTTCGACGTCGTCGAGACGACCGACTGGGGGCTCCTGGCGCTCCCTTGGCTCGCAGCGCGTGAGCGGCCACCCCTCGTGGTGCAGCTCCACGGCAGCATCGGGCAGATCGATCGCCGGGATCCGCAACGTGGTCAAGCGCTGATGGGCCTCGTCGCGCGCCTCCTCGAGGCGAACGCGCTGCCCCTCGCCGAGGAGCTCCAGACCTACAGCGCCGCGAACGCCGCGGACTGGCGTGAGCTCTGCGGCCATGACGTCCGGGTGATCCCCCCCGCGCTCGCCCCTGGGCCAGCCGGAGAGGAGCCGCGCTCCGGCGGGGTGGCGGTCGGACGCATCCAGAAATGGAAGGGGACCGAGACACTGTGTGCAGCGCTCACATTGCTCGGCGCGGAGGCGCCGCGAGTGGAGTGGATCGGGCGCGACACCAGCGAAGGACTGCAAGGGGGCTCCTTCAGCACGACGTTGAAGCACCGGTATCCGGAGGTCTGGGGCCGGTCGCTCCTCCCCGTCGGTGCCCTGCCGCCGTCCGAGGTGGCGAAGCGCCAGCGACGTGCCGCGTTCGCCGTCGTTCCGTCCTGCTGGGACGTCTTCAACTTCACTGTCGTCGAGGCGATGGCGGCGGCGACGCCGGTGATCGTCTCGACAGGGGCCGGTGCCGCCGATCTCGTCGAGGATGGCCGCAACGGCTTCGTCGTGCCCGCGGAGGACGCGGAAGAGCTCGCCACCGCCTTGCGCAGGGTGGCTTCCGCGACCGCCGCCGAACGCACCGCGATCGGTGGCGCGGCTCGCGAGACGGTCCTCGTCGCGCTCGACCCGGCACGCGTCGCGGAGCAGCGCCTCGCCCGCTACGAGTTGGTGCGGAGCGAGGGCCCCCGACCGACGAGAGCGAGCTGGCTCGAAGAGCTCTTCAGCCCCGGTTCGAGCGGGCGGGAGCCTCTGGAGCTCCTCCACCAGCTCCCGCTCGCGGGCATTCTCCGGCACGCCGGGCGGCGAGTCCTGGCGAAGGCGGGCTTCCGGTGACTCGCGAGCGCCTCGCGCTGCTGATCCCGGCTTACAACGCGACCGGCCATCTGCCGCGACTGCTCGCGAGCGCCGAGGCGCAGAGCGAGCCTTTCGACGAGGTCTGGGTCTACGATGACGCATCCTCGGATGCGACCGCGGAAGTCGCCCGCGCCCACGGCGCGCGGGTGGTCCGCGGCGAGGTCAATCGTGGCTGTTCGTTCGGCAAGAACGAGCTCGCCGCGCGGACGACCTGCGAATGGGTTCACTTTCACGATGCCGACGACGCGTTGAAGCCGGGCTTCGCGGCGGCGGCGCGACGCTGGATGAAGCAGGACGCGCCGGACGTCGTGCTCTTCGGCTGGGAGGAGCGGGACGCCGCGACCGGTGCGCTCATCGCCGTGCGGCGGTTCGACGCCGCGGATCTTCGGCGTGACCCGATCTCCTTCGTGGTGCGCGTCAAGGTGACCTCGATCGTCGGTCTCTATCGCCGCGAACGCTTCCTCGCGGCGGGTGGCTATGACCTGGATCCGGAGGTCCTCTACAACGAGGACGTTGCGATGCATTGCCGCCTGGCGCTCGCCGGGCTCTCCTTCGCGGCCGATCCCGAGATCGGCATCGTCAACTTCATCCAGCGCGCCTCGATGTCGGCCTCGAATCCGGTGCGCTGCCTGCGCGCCCACCTCCAGGTGATGCGGAAGGTTGCTGCGGCGACGAGTGGACGCTACGCCACGGAGATCGCGGCGCGCTGCTGGATCGTAGCGGCAGGGGCGGCAACGCATCTGGACTGGCCGACCGCGGACGCTTCGGCGTCGCTCGCGGTATCTCTCGCGGGCCGGCGCTCGGCTCCCTCGAGCCGCCTCTTTCGCGCCCTCTGCGCGCTCGACGTGCGCGCCGCGCTGCGACTTCGCGAACGGCTCATCAGGTTTCTCAAGCCGCACTTGCGGAGGTCCTCCGCGTGAGCGCGAGCGGGCCGCTCGTCTCGGTCCTGATCCCCTGCTACAACGCCGAGCGCTGGGTCGCCGCGACCCTCGACTCGGTGCTCGCCCAGACCTACCGGCCGCTCGAGGTCGTCGTGGTCGACGACGGCTCGACGGACGGGACGGCGGAACGCCTCCAGAGCTACGAGCAGTCTGGCGTCACCGTGATTCGCCAGGGGAACCGGGGCCAGTCGGCGGCCTTCAACCGGGCGCTCGCGGTGGCGCAGGGCGAGCTCGTCCAATACCTCGACGCCGACGACCTCCTGGCGCCCGAGAAGATCGCGCTCCAGGTGGAACGCCTGGGCGCGCGCCGCGACGCGATCGCAATGGCGGAGTGGGCGAGGTTTCGGGAGGACCCGGGCGAGGCGGCCTTCGTGGCCGACGCGGCCTGGCGCGACCTCGATCCGGTGAGCTGGCTGGTGGCGAGCTGGTCGGCGGGGGGCGGCATGCTCTTCCCGGCGATGTGGCTCCTGCCCCGCGCCGTGGTGGACTCGATCGGCCCCTGGAACGAGCACCTGACGCTCAACAACGATGGCGAGTACTTCACGCGCGCCCTGCTCGGTGCGAGCCAGGTGCTCTTCACGCCGGGCGCGCGATGCTTCTATCGCTCCGGCGTTGCCGGTAGCCTCTCGGGGCGCAAGTCGCGTGCCGCGTGGGAGTCTCAGTTCCTGGTGGCGGAGCTCTGCGAGATCTACCTCCTGGAACGCGAGCGCTCGGAGCGCACGCGCCGCGCTTGCGCCGTGGTCTGGCAGGTGGTGGCGCACGCCTGCTACCCCTACGCTCCGGACATCGCGAATCATGCTCTCGGTCGTGCCCGCGCCCTTCATCCCGTGCGGCTCCGTCCGGGGGGAGGACCGCTCTTCCGTGGCGTCTCGAGAATCGTGGGCTGGAAGCTCGCGCGCCGGCTTCAAAGGATGTCGGGACGGTCTTGATGGCTCGGAGCTCGGGAC
>CAYZBH010000062.1:8551-20444 GCA_964476605.1 uncultured Thermoanaerobaculia bacterium
CGCGCGCCGGCTTCAAAGGATGTCGGGACGGTCTTGATGGCTCGGAGCTCGGGACATCGCGCTGGGGGAAACCGGTGAGGATCGGTCTCGTCGCGGACCCCTACCTGCCGGTGCCCCCCGAGACCTACGGTGGCATCGAGCGCGTGATCGCGATGCTCGTGGCGGGTCTCGAGCGCCGTGGACACCACGTCACGCTGTTCGCGGCCCCCGGCTCTCGAGTCGACTGCGAGCTCGTTCCGTACGGCGTTCCCCCGCATTTCACGCATGCCGCGCGGCTGCGGGAGCTGGCTCAAGTGGCATCGGGCCTCGTGCGGCGCGCGGGGCGATTCGATCTGGTCCACAGCTTCGGCCGGCTCGCCGCGCTCCTGCCGATACTTCCCCTCGCGCTGCCGAAGCTGCAGAGCTACCAGCGCGAGGTTACCGCGCGATCGGTGCGGTTGGGCGCGCGCCTCTCGAGGGGCTCTCTCCTCTTCACGGCGTGCAGCGACGCGCTCCGGCGCGACGTGAACGCTCTCGGCCGTTGGGCGACCGTCTACAACGGCGCGCCGGCGGACCGGTACGCGTACCGAGCTCGAGTGCCCTCCGACGCGCCACTCGTCTTTCTCGGCCGGGTGGAGCGGATCAAGGGTGTGCACACCGCGATCGCGGTGGCGCGCGGCGCAGGGCGATCGTTGGTCATCGCCGGGAACGTCCCCGAGGGTCACCGGAGCTACTTCGAGTCCGAGGTGCTCCCGCACGTCGACGGGGAGCGGATCCGCTATGTCGGACCGGTCGACGACGCGGGCAAGAACCGGCTGCTCGGCGAAGCCGCGGCGCTGCTCATGCCGGTCGAGTGGGAGGAGCCCTTCGGCATCGTGATGGCGGAGGCGCTCGCCTGCGGCACGCCGGTCGTGGGCTCGGCGCGCGGCGCGGTGCCCGAGGTCGTGGAGCACGGCACGAGCGGTTTCGTCTGTCGCTCGCTCGAGGAGCTGATCGAGGCGATCGGCCGCTTGGTCGAGATCGAGCGAGGAGCCTGTCGCCAGCGATTCGAGGCGAAGTTCAGCGACGCCGCGGTGATCGCCGCCTACGAGGGGCTCTACGAGCGCGAGCTCGAGCGTGCGAAGGCACGAGGGGAACGGCGTGCGAGCTGAGCCGCGCCACGTCTGCCTGGTGACGCCCGGCCATCTCGCGACCAATCCGCGGCTGGTCAAGGAGGCCGATGCCCTTCACGAGGCGGGGTTCCGGGTGACGGTGGTCGCCGCTCGTTTCCTCCCGTGGGCCGACGAGGCCGATCGCGAATTCGAAGCGCGCCCCTGGCCTGTGCGCCGGGTCGTCTTCGGTCCGCTCGCCCCGCGAGCCGGTCGCTTGGCCCGGGGTTTCGGGCGCCGCCTCCAGGCGCTACTCTGGCGCGCGTTCGGCGGGGAGGGGCGGCTCGCGGAAGGAGCCTTCCACCCCGCGGCGCCGTCGCTCCGCCGTCTGGTCGGCAGCGTCCGGGCCGACCTCTATATCGCGCACAATCTCGCGGCGCTACCCGCAGCAGGACGAGCCGCGCGCCGGCACGGCGGCCGGCTCGGTTTCGACGCCGAGGACTTCCACCTCGGCGAGTTGCCCGAAGACGCCGCGCACGCGCGGCAGCGACGCTTGGTGCGCGCGATCGAGGGGAGCTGGCTCCCAGCCTGCGCGTATCGCACGGCCTCCTCGCCGGGGATCGCGCGCGCCATGGTGGAGGCCTACGGGATTCCGGAGCCGACTGTGGTGCTCAACGTCTTCCCGCTCGCTCAAGCGCCAACGGCTCCCGTGGCGCCGATCGACGATCGAAGTCCAACGGTCTATTGGTTCTCGCAGACGATCGGGCCTGGACGCGGCGTCGAGTGCGCCGTGCGAGCGCTCCCGCTCGCGCGGAGCGCGCCTACCCTCGTCCTGCGAGGAAACCCGGCCCCCGGTTATGCCGACGAACTGCGCACGCTGGCTCGAAGTGAGGGCGTCGACGCTCGACTTCGCCTACTTCCTCCCGCGCGACCCTCGTCCCTGGTCCGCGAGGCGGCGCTCCATTCGATCGGTCTCGGGGGTGAGGGAGGCGACACGGCGAATAGTCGCTTGGCCTTGTCGAACAAGATCTTCACCTACCTCCTCGCGGGGGTTCCCGCTGTCGTGTCGGCGACGCCTGCGCAGGCGGCGCTCGCGGCCGAGCTGGGCAGCGCGGCGAGCACGTTCGAGGTGGCCGACGCCGCATCGCTCGCCGTTGCCCTCGATGAGCTGCTCTTGAACCGAGACCGGCTCGCTGTCGCACGGTCGGAGGCGTGGCGACTGGCGCGGGAGCGCTACTGCTGGGACCTCGAGAAGGAACGCTTTCTCGCGTCGGTCGAGGGGGCGTGGCGATGAGCGATTCGTCGCGCGCCGAGCGCTTCGCCGAATGGTGGCGCGCGCGGCGCCGCTCGTCGCCGGGCGCGGGCGCTCTCTGGTCGTCGTTGCGGCGCCCGATCTACGCCGTCTCGGGTCTCCTCCTGCGGCGCGGTGTAGGCGTACATCTTGCGACTGGCGACGAGTTCCGGGTGCATCCGGCCTTCGTTGGCTGGGGGCTCGATCGCTACGAACCCGAGCTCATGCGCTGGCTCTCCTCGGAGCTCGCGCCGGGAGACTCCTTCATCGACGTCGGGGCGCACGTCGGGTTCTTCTCCCTGCTCGCGAGCCGCCGGGTCGGAGAGAGCGGGCGGGTGATGGCGATCGAGGCCTCACCGCCGACCGCGCGGCTCCTTACACGTCATCTCGCGATGAACCGTGTCACCAACGTCAGGGTGATCGCGGCGCTTGCCGCGAGCGCGGTTGGGGAAGGCGAGATCACGGTGCGCGGCAGCGCGACCGATCCGGGCGCCTGCGCCAACTCGATCGCCTATCGGATTCCCGGAGGCCGAAGCATGCGCGTCGCGCGCCTCACTCTCGACTCCCTGACGGACGCCTCCGATCTCTCGCCAAGGGTCCTCAAGATCGACGTCGAAGGCGCGGAGCTCGAGGTGTTGCGAGGCGCGCGGTCGCTGCTGGCGCGGGCCCGGCCCCGAGTCGCCTGCGCCGTGCATCCCGACCCACTGCGCGCTCTCGGGTCGAGCCCGAAGGAGCTGACGCGCTGGATGGCTGAGCAGGGTTACGGCTGCCGATCGTTCACCGGCGAGACCATCGAAGTCCCCGGCGAGGAGAACGTCCTCTTCCTACCGGAAGAACGCGCGACGAAGGTGACGAGTGAGCGGCTCGGCTGAGCGGCGACGGGTTCTCGTCGTCTCCCCCTACTTCCCTCCCTCGACGCTCGCCGGGGTCCACCGGGCGCGCCTCCTCGCGCGGCACCTTCCGGCCTTGGGGTGGGATCCGGTCGTCCTCTGCGTCGACGAGCGACACCACCAAGAACCGCTCGATCCTGGCCTCGCGCGGCTCGTGCCGGCGGGAACGAGGGTCGTCAAGGTGGGGGCGCTACCGCGGGCGCTAGCGCGCGCCGTCGGCGTCGGGGACCTGAGCTTGCGCGGGTTCGCGACGCTGCGAGGAGCGCTCCGCACGGAGCTTCGCCGCGGCGGCGTTGACGCCGTCCTGATCACCGTCGGCCCCTACTACACGGCTCTCCTGGGTGCAGGCGTACGGCGCCTCTTCGGCGTTCCCGTAGTCCTCGACTATCAGGACCCGTGGGTCTCGCGTTGGGGCGCGACGCTACGCCGGCGGTCGAAGGGCGGGTTGAGTCACCGCCTCGCGACGCTCCTGGAGCCTCGGGCGCTGCGCGGCGTCGACTGGATCACCGCCGTCTCGCGCGGCACCTACGAGGAAATCTTGGAGCGCCACCCGGCGATCGACCCGACGCGCTGCAGCGAGATCCCGATCGGCGGAGACCCGGCCGACTTCGAGGGCGTGAAGAGAGTGGAGGCCGCGGCGGGGGGCGCGCGCGAGGCGCAAGTGCTGCAGTTGAGCTACGTCGGGACGCTGCTCCCGCGGGCGGAGGGAACGGTGCGCGCCCTCTTCGCCGCCGTCGCTCTCCTGCGCGCCCTTCGTCCCGAGCTCGCCCGGCAGCTGCGCCTCGACTTCGTCGGCACGTCGAACCAGCCGGCTGGCGGGCCCGAGCGCGTGCTTCCTTTGGCCCACGCAGCGGGCGTTGCCGATCTCGTGGCCGAGATCCCGCGGCGCGTTCCCTACCTCGAAGCGCTCGGTATTCTCTCGAGCTCTCGGGGGATCCTGGCGCTCGGCTCGGACGAGCCGCACTACACGGCGTCGAAGATCTACCCCGCGCTTCTCGCCGGGCCGCCGGTCCTCGCTCTCTTCCACGAGGCCTCGTCGGTCTGCCGGATCGTGCGCGATGCAGGCGGGGCGCTCCTGGTCACTTTCGGAGACGGCGCGCCGGTCGCGACTCGGGTCGAGGAGATCGCCGCGGCGCTCGAGCGCCTCCTGACGTCGCCGGCGGCTGTTCCGCCCGCGAATCGCGCGACGCTCGCGCCCTACCTGGCGCCGGCGGTGGCCGAGCGCTTCGCAGCAGTCTTCTCCCGCCTCGCGACGGAAGGACCAAGGGGCCTCGGACGATGAAGCGCCTTGGCATCCTCGCGAGCCATCCCATCCAGTATCAGGCGCCGCTCTTCCGCGAGCTCGCGCGCCGGTTCGAGCTCGACGTCTACTTCGCGCATCGTCAAGGCGCGGCCGACCAGGCGCGCGCCGACTTCGGGGTCGAGTTCGAGTGGGACGTCGACCTGTTCTCGGGCTACCGGCACGAGTTTCTCCCGAACGTCTCCCGGCGGCCCGACGTCTCCCGCTACGCGGGGTGCGACACGCCGGCGATTGTCGCGCGGATCGCGGCCGGCGGCTTCGACGCCTTCCTCGTGAACGGCTGGTACCTCAAGTCGTACTGGCAGGCGATCCGCGAATGCCGACGCCTCGGCGTTTCGGTGATGGTGCGCGGCGATTCGACTCTCGGTTCTCGGCGCGGTTCGCGGCGTCGCCTGATCGGGAGCCTCGCGCGGCGGCTCGTGGTGCGCCAGTTCGCGGCGCTGCTCTACGTCGGCCAGCGGAATCGCGAGTATCTCTTGGCCGCGGGAGCGAGGCCCGAGCGAATGGTGTTCTCCCCGCACTGCGTGGACAACGCCTGGTTCCGCGAGCGAGCGCGGCTCGACGCCCCCGAGAGCCGGGCCTGGCGCGATCGCTGGACCGGGGGCGTTGGCAACGCGCGAATCCTGCTCTTCGTCGGAAAGCTGACCGCCACCAAGCGCCCGGCCGATCTGCTGCAGGCGGCGGCGCTGATGCGCTCCCGTGGGACCGGAGCGGTCGCGGTCTTCGTGGGGAGCGGGCCGCTCGAAGGCGACCTCGGCGAGCTCGCGCGCGCCCTCGGCGTCCCCGCCCACTTTCTCGGCTTCCGAAACCAGGGCGCACTGCCCGCGCTCTACGCCGCCGCCGACCTGCTCGTTCTGCCTTCCGAGAGCGAGACCTGGGGGCTGGTGGTCAACGAGGCCATGGCCTGTGGGCTCCCGGTCGCGGTCTCGGAGGCGGTCGGATGCGCTCCCGATCTGGCCTTGCCCGGCGAGACGGGTGAGTGCTTCGCCGTCGGGGACCGCGCCGGGCTCGCGGCGGCCGTGGAGAGGACCCTCGCTTCGGCCGGCGAGCGCTCGCCGCGGGTTCGGGAACGAATCGACCGCTATTCGGTGGCCGCTGCGGCGTCGGGAGTCGAGACCGCGCTGGCGCGCGCTCTCGAGAAGGCGAGGGAGCGATGAACACAGCTCGGAGGGTCTTGGTGCTCTTCGGGAGCGTGCCTCTCTACGGGCACGAGCGCGGCAACATCGACGACATGGAGGTCTTGCGGAAATCCGGCTGGGACGTCCTCTTCGTGACGCATCCGGAGTGGGGTCACGTCAAGATCCAGCCCGAGCTCGACGCGCGGGGCTTCCGCTGGACGACCGCGACCTTCGCGGAGCGGTTCGATCGCGGCATCGGGGTCAGGGGCTGGTGGCGGCGGCTGCGCGCGATCGTGCGTGGCTCCTTCGATCTGGCGCGGATTCTGCGCCGGTTTCGGCCGTCGGTGATCCACGTCGGCAACCTCACCTGGTTCGTCGACTTCGCCCCCGCCCTCCTCGCGACCCGGGTCCCGATCGTCTATCGGCTCGGCGATTCGCCTCCCCGCCACCGGGCGGCGTTCCGATTCTTCTGGCGACATGTCGTCGGGCGGCGGGTCACGCTCTTCATCTGCATTTCACGCTTCGTCTGCGAACGACTGCACGCGCTCGCGCGGGTCGAGGAAAAGACGCATCTCCTCTACAATCGTCCGCCTACGCGCCCGGGACGAAGGGCCGCGAACGAGTCTCCCCGCGAACGGGGTCCGGGGCTTCGTTTCGGCTACGTGGGCCAGATCACGGAGGAGAAGGGTGTGGCGCTCATCGTCGAGGCGGCCTTGCGGCTCTGTCGGGAGTACCCGGAGGCCCGATTCGACCTCGTGGGCGGTCTCGATTCGGAGCCCAAGTTCGCCGCCGCCCAGATCGAGCGCGTTCAGGAAGCTGAGTTGCAGGATCGGATCCGCTTCGCGGGTTATCTCGACGACGTCGAGTCCTTCTTCCAGGGCATCGACGTCCATCTCTGTCCATCGATCTGCGAGGAGGCACTCGGATTGACGGTACTGGAGGCGAAGCAGCAGGGCGTGCCGTCGATCGTCTTCCCGAGCGGGGGGCTCCCGGAGATCGTGCTCGACGGGATCGACGGGCGCGTCAGCCGTGGCAAGGACGTCGACTCCCTCGAGGATGCTTGCCGCGAGTACCTTCTCCGTCCCAGCCTGGTCGCTGCGCATGGGGCTGGGGCGCGGACCTCGCTCGCACGCATCGGCATTCCCCAGTTCGAA
This sequence comes from uncultured Thermoanaerobaculia bacterium, assembly GCA_964476605.1. Lineage (GTDB taxonomy): Bacteria > Acidobacteriota > Thermoanaerobaculia > Multivoradales > JAGPDF01 > JAGPDF01. Next base: position 15,372 of record CAYZBH010000062.1, read on the forward strand.
GAGCGACTGATCGAGCTCTATGAGCGCGCGAGCTCGGGCGCCTAGATCCCGTCTCCGGCTCGTCCTCCCCTGGGCGATGCCGTTCCTGGCGGCGGCGGGGGCGGCCTCGCTCTCGCCCAACCCAGGCCTCACGGCGGCGGCCTTCGGAACCCTTGCGGTGGTCCTGCCGCTCACCTGGCGGGCGGCCGAGCCGCCGGTGCTCCTCTTCGCGGTTTCCTACCAGTGGCTGCAGGTTTCGATGAAGATCTTCCACGCGAATATCCTGGGCGTTCAGGTCGCGAGCCTCGGGTTCTTTGCCCGCACCGAGCTCGCGATCTGGCTGAGCCTCGCGGGGCTGCTCGCCTTGGCCGCCGGCATGCGGGTCGCCACGCTGGGCCTCGCTCCGGCCGATCCGCGCGAGGTGGGCGCCGAGCTCCGGAGCTTCTCGCTCGAGCGGATGTGGGCCCTTTACGTCCTCTTCTTCGCCGGCAAGGAGGTCATCCACGCGGTCGCTTGGAGCGTTTCCGGTCTTACCCAGAGCCTCCTCGCCATCGCCGACCTACGCTGGTTCTTCTTCTTCCTCTTCGCCTACGGCGCCCTCACACGGCGCCGGCGCTACGATCTCCTGGCCTTCGCCGTGGCGCTGGAGATCGTCTTCGGGTTCACCGGCTTCTTCTCCGCGTTCAAGGAGATCTTCTTCGCGCTATTGATCGCCTACCTCACGGCGCGGCCCAAGTTCGGCGTCCGCAACGCCGCGACGGTCGCCGGCTTCGTTGGAGCCGTGATGGCGCTCGGCGTCCTCTGGATGACGGTGCGCGGCGACTACCGGACCTATGTGAGCCAAGGGGAGCGCTCGCAGGTCGTGCGCACCGAGTTCTTCGAGCGCGCCGACCACATGCTCTCGATGCTGCTCGACATCGACCGGCCGGCGCTCGCAGGCGGACTCGAGCTCCTGGCCGAGCGCATGGCCTACGTCGACTTCTTCGCAATGGTCGCGCTCAACGTCCCTTCGCGGATCCCCTACGAGGAGGGCGCTCTCTGGCGGGCGGCGATCGAGCACGTCCTCAAGCCTCGGCTCTTCTTCCCGGAGAAGCCGATTCTCCTCTCGGACTCCGAGCTCACGATGAAGTACACCGGGCTCGGGCTCGCTTCGGGCGCCGAAGGGACGTCGATCAGTCTCGGCTACTTCGCCGAGAGTTACATCGACTTTGGTCCCTGGGGAATGATGGTCCCGATCTTCCTCGTCGGTCTCGCCTGGGGGCTCATGTATCGGACCTTTCTGTCGTTGTCGACGGCCGTGATCTACCGCTTCGCGGCTGCCGTCGCGGTGCTGATGGGCGCCAATCAGTTCGAGATCTACAGCGTCAAGCTCGTGGGCGGAGTACTCACCACCTTCCTCGTCTTTGCCGCGTGGATACGCTGGGGGCTTCCGATCGTGGACCCGCTGCTGCGCCGCCGAGCGGTCGACCCGCTCAGGCTCCCGCGTCCGGGCGGCGTGGCGCCGGGAGCGAGGGGTTGATGCGCGTCGTCCATACAGTGGCTCGGCTCGCGCCGGGTAAGGGAGGACCGAGCGAGAGCGTACCGGCGCTCTGCCGCGCGTTGGTCGCGGCTGGCGCCGAGGTCACGCTCGTCACCGGAGCGGGAGAAGTCTCCGATGCCGTGCGGGCGCTCGAAGCGGTAGCGAAGGTCCTCTACGTCAGGCTCGGGCCCTACGCCGCGGCGCACGTCGGCTTGTCGCTCGGGCGCGAGCTTCGCGCGCTCGCCGGTTCGGCGGACCTCCTGCACGGCCATGGCATCTGGCTTCACCCCAACTGGGCGAGCGCGCGCGCGGCCCGACGCCAGGGGGTCCCGTTCGTCGTCAGCCCGCGAGGGATGTTGGCGTCGCGCGCTCTCGCTTCGAGCCGTTGGCGGAAACGTGCCGCCTGGCTACTGCTCGACGGGCGGCACCTGCGCGGCGCCGCCCTCGTCCACGCGACCAGCCCAGAGGAAGCGCGACAGGTTCGGGCAGCGGGGATCGCGGCGCCGATCGCCGTGATCGGCAACGGCGTCGACACGACGGTCCTCTGCCCACCCGAAGCCGCCGCCGGCCGCGGCCGGACGTCGCCTCGCGCGGGAGTGCTTTTCCTCGGCCGCATCCATCCGATCAAGGGAATCGATCTCCTGCTCGACGCTTGGCGCCTCGTCGCGGGGGCACGCCGGGACGTCCCCGAGCTCCTGCTCGCGGGACCCGGCGAGGAGCGGCACGTGGCCTGGCTGCGGCGCGAGCTCGCCGCGCGAAGCCTCCCGGGCGCGCGCTACCTGGGGCCGGTTCGCGGGAGCGAGAAGCTGGAGCTACTGCGAGGCGTGCGTGCCCTGGTGCTCCCGAGCCGGAGCGAGAACTATGGTCTGGTGGTCGCCGAGGCACTCGCCTGCGGTACGCCGGTGGTCGCGACGACAGGAACGCCCTGGAGCGCGCTCGCGAGTGAGCGCTGCGGGTGGCACGTCGAGCCCTCGCCGACGGATCTCGCGCAGGGACTCGCGGAGCTCCTCGAGGCGAGCGACGAGGCGATCGAAGCGATGGGACTGCGCGGTCGAGCCTTCGTGGAGCGCGAGCACTCCCTTTCCGCGACTGCGACCCGCATGCTCGCTGCGTACGCTTGGGTGCTCGGCCGCGGGGATCGACCTGCCGGAGTTCTCGATCGCGACGAGGCGGCCTGACCATGGCAAGCGCTCTCGACGCCATCACCCCTCTCCTCCTCACCTTCGACGAGATGCCCAATCTCGAGCGCACGCTCGCGCCGCTCGCCTGGGCGAAGCGGATCGTCGTGGTCGACAGCGGGTCGAGCGACGGCACGGTCGAGTGGCTGCGGCGCGATCCGCGGGTCGCGCTCTTCACGCGCCGTTTCGACGGCTTCGCGCCGCAGGCGGAGTTCGGGCTGCGCGAGACCGGGATCGACACGCCGTGGGTGCTCTCGCTCGACGCCGACCACGTGCTGACCGGCGCGCTCGTCGACGAGCTCGCGCGGCTCGCGCCCGGGGAGGGGACCGGCGCCTACGAGGCGCGCTTCGTCTACTGCATCGAGGGGCGGCCGATCCGCTCGTCGCTCTATCCGCCGCGCGTCGTGCTCGCGCGCCGCGAGGGGGCACGCTTCGTGGGGGACGGGCATGCCCATCGGCTGACGAGCGGGGGGTCGACCGAGCGGCTGCGGCATCCGGTCCTGCACGACGACCGCAAGCCGCGCGCCCGCTTCCTCGCCGGTCAGGCGCGCTACGCTCCCGAGGAGGCCGAGAAGCTCCTCGCGGCGCGGCCCGGCGAGCTCGGTTGGGCGGACCGGTTGCGGCGCACGGGGTGGATCGCCCCGTGGCTCGTGCCGCTCTGGTGCCTGCTCGTGAAAGGCGGGCTGCTCGACGGGCGGGCGGGGTGGATCTACGCCGGCGAGCGGGCGATCGCCGAGTGGTCGATCGCGATGGAGCTCGCCGGCCGGAGAGCGAAGGCGGGACGGGGGAGAGAGGGGAAGGGATGAGCCGGAAGATCGTGGGCCTCTCGGCCTATCACGCGGATGCTTCGGCGGCGGCGATCGACGAGGGTCGCTTGGTGGCTGCCGTGGAAGAGGAGCGCTTCAAGCGGATCAAACACTGGGCCGGCTACCCGGAGCAGGCGCTGCGCTGGTCTGTCGAGGAGTTGGGTGGGGATCCCCGCGAGATTCACGCCTTCGCGGTGGCGCGGCGGCCGCGCGCTTATCTCGCGCGCAAGGCGTGGCTCGCTCTCACGCACCCCCGCAGTCTCCCTCGCGCCGCCTCGCGCGTTCGGAACCTGACCCAGATCGAAGCGCTCGCGAAGCGGCTCGGGAGGACGTTCAAGCTCGCCGAGCCGCGGGTCGTGCCGGTCGAGCATCACGTCGCGCACCTGGCGTCGGCCTTCTACCCTTCCCCCTTCGAGGAGGCGGCCTGCCTCTCGGTCGACGGCTTCGGCGACTTCGTCTCGACGATGATCGCGCGCGGCCGCGGCGAGACGCTCGAGGTGCTCGACCGCGTCTGCTTCCCGCACTCGCTCGGGCTCTTCTATTCGGCGATGACGCAGTACCTCGGGTTCCCCAACTTCGGCGACGAGTACAAGGTGATGGGGCTCGCGGCCTACGGCGAGCCCCGGTTCGCGGCCGAGGTCGCGAAGCTCGTTCCCTCGCGGCCCGACGGGACCTTCCGGCTCGATCTCTCCTACTTTCGGCACCTGGCGGAAGGGGTCGACATGACGTGGGAGGGCGGATCGCCGTCGCAGGGGATCCTCTTCACGCCGAAGCTCGAGGCGCTGCTGGGGCCGGGACGGAAGAAGGAGGACCCGCTCGAGCAGCGCCACGAGGACCTCGCGGCCTCGATGCAGAGGGTCTACGAGGAGCGCTTCTTCGCGCTCGTCCGGCGGGCCCTCGCGCTCACCGGATCGAAACGGCTGGTGCTCGCCGGGGGCTGCGCGCTCAACTCGCTCGCCAACGGCAGGCTCTTCGCCAACACCGACATCGCGGAGGTCTGGATCCAGCCCGCGGCGGGGGACGCCGGGACGGCGCTCGGCGCCGCGCTCTGGGCGCACCACGGTCTCGGCGGGGCGCCGCGCGACGGCTGGGAGATGGTGCACTCGTCGTGGGGCCCCGCGTACGAGGAGAACGAAGTGCGCTTCGCGATCGCGGTCGGTCTCTCGGGCTCCGAGGGGCGCGACGGCAGATACCAGCACGAGGGGTCGACGATCGAGGTCGCGGCCGCTCCCGACGACGCCACGCTCTGCCGCGAGACGGCGCGATCGATCGCGCGCGGCGAGGTCGTCGGCTGGTACCAGGGACGCTCGGAATGGGGGCCGCGGGCGCTCGGCAACCGATCGATCGTCGCCGACCCGCGCCGTGCCGACATGAAGGACATCTTGAACCTCAAGATCAAGCGGCGCGAGTCGTTCCGCCCCTTCGCGCCGTCGCTCCTGGAGGAGCGGGTGGGCGACTGGTTCACGCTCGACTACCCGGACCCCTTCATGCTGAAGGTCTATCCGATCCGCCCCGAGAAGCGCGCCGAGATCCCGGCCGTCACCCACGTCGACGGCACCGGCCGCCTGCAGACGGTCTCGGAGCGCTCGAA